>MTPG01000075.1 GCA_002010915.1 Desulfarculaceae bacterium JdFR-97
TACCCTCGATACCCCCATCACTCCACCAACACCACCCACCAACGATAACACCTCACCACTACCCACTACCTCTATTCCTCCCCCACGCACCACCCGACTCACCAACATGTCCAAAAGACCACGACTAAGATACGAAATGTTATCCGATGAATTCACTCGAAACGGAAAGAAGACCACGTGCCTAACCTCGGCCGCCTTGGCCCGAGCTATCCAGCCCACCGCAAGAAAAAGGCCACAGAAAACCACCCAAAGAGTCCTACGCATCCCATCACCTCCAAAGAATATGCTGGCCCACGGCCACAAAGCAGCTTTCCCAGGTCAAAAGACCTCTGTTGTTATACGCCCGAAGGACTCGACGAGGAGGAAGGATCCACCCCATCCAGGCGATGGAGGGGAACCACCCCCGCATTGCTCCACCCACCTGGCTACGGTCCTACGATCTCCATAAGCTCTACGATATCCGTTCCCCCTTCGACCATAACCTCTTTGACTACTCCCACCCCTGGAGCATAGTACTTATGTTCCACGACCTCGGGTTCCATGGGTGTGAAATCCTTGGTCTTCAGACAATCGGTAAATGTCCCTGCGGGGACCGTCACGGTCTCTCCCAATGCCAACACCTCACCCATGTCCTCGGCCTCTCCGGGAGCGAACTCCTGCCGATAGAGGTCTCCTACAACGGGATCCGCCTCCATAATGATGCCCGGTTGCGCACCATCCACCCCGGCCTTCCAAGAGCCCTCCAGACTTACCAGGTCTCCGTCTTCGTATTGCTTGGACTCCTCTCCGAAGTACCAGACATTGCCGTATTTGTCCTGGGCATACCAGTCGAAGGTGTCCTCCACCAGCTCCCCATCCACAGTGACGGTATCCCTCACTACCACACAGGTAACCCCCATGATTTCCTTGGTCTCGTTGGTCACAGTCACCACGATCTCCTCGGTCCCTTCATCGGTGGTCGCGATATATCGGTAAGTGGTTCCAGGGACAAGCGGGAAATAAGGATTGTCAACGGTTGTGCTTGTGGGAAAATCAGCAGGGTCGATGACTGGTTGATATGCATCCCCACCCAGATCCCGACATAGCTCCTTTCTGGCCTTGAATTGGTCCCTGCAATCTTCGAGACCGGATTTCCGTTCTTCGGCTGCCTGTTTTTTACAGTTCTTTCTCTCCAACGGATCGATGGTGTTATTGCAACGAGCCATGGCCGACCAATAGTCGTCACGCACAGAATGCTTACAGGCGTTAAACGTGGCCTCTGAGGCCTTCTTGCAGGGACTTGCAGCCGCTGCCTCCTTTTGAAACAAAAGAGAACCAGCCCAAAAAAGCAAGAACAAATATAGAGTGACGGTTAAAAATCGGCCCCCAGGTTTTCTTCTTTTAGAAGCCCGAGATGCCATCTTCTTCCTCCATTTTGTGTGTCTCCGGGGTGGCTCCTTCTCTATTTGGACTCCTCACGGAGCCCTTCTCCTCTTGGTTGGCCAATGGATTCTGTCTGAAAACCGCGACCCTGAAGGGTTCCATATATGGATGTCTGCGTCCGGGTCTATGAACCCGGCAGAAATGCATTTCTTTGGATGCCGTCCTTCTCCTTAGGACTCCATGGGCTCAAAGGGATACGCTTTTCCCGTGCAAAATACTCCAGCCTTTCAGTCCACTTGGAACGTGAGGGAAAGGCCAGAATATCTTCTTGGACTGTGTCACCATGTATCCGGAGTATCACCGCGTGGTGGAATGCTCCCGGGGCCTCACGATCCAAGGTGCCTCCGCCGCCGCCTGAGATTAACAACACGGTGTTTCCCACGCGGCTCCGACTGTATCGGTGCAGATGGCTTGCCACAACGTAGTCCACTTTGTATCTGCGGAAGAGTTTCATCCAACGGTTGGTTTTCCCGGAACGAGCCTTTCGGCCCGGATAGATGAGGGGCTTATGCGCCAGTACGAAGACCCTTTTCACAGATTCCCTCCGGCTCTTCAGCACGTTCTCGAGGAAGTGGAAGTTGTCGAAGCCCCCCTTCCTCTTGGGGACGGCGTTGTTGAGGCCGATGAAGAGGTTCCCTGCGCACTGGAATGCAAAACGAGAGGGGCCGTAGTGGTCCTCGAAGGCGCTGATGGGAAACGTCGAGGGATCCACATCGTGATTTCCGGGGATCAGAAGCATGGGAGGGCCTTGGGGTTTCAACTCCTTGGACATCTCATGGATGAAGTGCTGGTGGTCCTCCGGCGTGGGCCGGTGGACGAAATCTCCCAAATTCACGATGAAATCCAGATTCATAGCCTGAAGCCTCCTCAATATGGACTCGAACGTCCCGAAGGACTTCGTGTCTCCCACAACGGCAAAAGTCAGGGGGCTGTCGGAAGACAGGCGTTCAAGGCGCTGGAGAATCCAGGGGTGGTTTCCCAGGTTGGCCGGCATCTCCACGGGACTGGGTGCCTTGCGGGCAAAGACCCCCTTGATCAGCATCCCCACCCCCCACAGGACCATCCAGCAGATACCCAGGACCCACATCCATCGGGGCACGTGCCTCCATTGATCTCCGCTCACTTGTTCCTCCCTCTGGGCTCGGCCCGTCCTTTATGGTGTTTCGAGTTCTCTTTGTGAGGTTCAGGGAGGTAGCCCATGGCGGGCACCAGCAAGAAGGACCCCAAGGTCCTTCCTCCCCAGGAGATCTCCACGGGTTGAAGCGGGCCCACTTTGCGGAAGCGTTTGAGGAGAAGTCGGATCTTGTCTCTCTTGCGGGCTTGAACCACCGCCACGGCATCCTGTCCGCTCAGACTGCTGGGGTTCGTCCAATAGGCATATCCCAGCCCATCGGCCCCCACCACGTCTTGGGAGAAGGTCCTTTGGGGTTGCTGGGTGTAAAAGGCCAATTCGCTTGCCAGGGAGTATTTGTCCATGCCCAAGAAAAAGGGGGACTTGCCTCGAATCTCCGAAAGGGACCTCTGCATTTGAAGGGCACTTGCGCTCAACTCCTTCCAGATAACGGCTCGGGCTGGTGCCGGGGCCCCGGGGAGCCCCACCGTCAGGTGATAAAAAGTCATGGCGACCATAAATAAGAGGAAATAGGGGGTGGCCCGGATTCCGGCCACAAGCCATGAAGGGAGGGAAAAGCGGTAACCGTCTTGAGGATGTCCTACATAGAGGGCCATGGCGGGCAGAAGGAGAAAGAGGTAGGCCGGGGCGGGCCAGTTGATCTTGACCCAGGATCGGAGTCCATACAGGGCGAAGGCCCCTATGCAGGGAAGGGAGAACCCAGAAGCGAGGGCCCAGCTCGGGTTGCTCGATCGCCAGTTGCGCATGGAGAAGAGAAGACCCGCCATCATGGCCAAAAAGAGAAAAGGGGTCTGGAGCGCCATCTGACTGGCCCAAAAACGAATAAAATTGGTCAAGGGATTGTAATCGTGACGTGCAAGGCGGTAGGCGAATTGAAAGCGGAACGATGCCCAGTCATGATGGGCATTCCACAGGAGCACCGGCGAAAAAAACACCAAGGCAACGAGCAGCCCTATATAAGGCTCCGGTCTGAGAAACCATCGCCGCCACTCGGGGCGACCCAAAAGAATAAGGAGACATGAAGGAACGAGGAGCAGGGCCGTATATTTGGAAAGGAGAGCCAGGCCCAGGGCCGCTCCGGAGAAAAACCACCAACTCCCTTTGCACTCGAACAAGGCCTTCGTTACCCCATAGGCTGTAAGGAGCTCGAAGAAGAACAAAGGCCCGTCGGGAAAGGCGAGCATCCCCTCTCCGAATGTCAGGGGAAGGATTTGCGCGGCCAAGGCGGAGGCCAGTCCTACCTGCTTGGAGAACCAAAGCGTCCCCAATCGATAGAGGAGCCAAGAGGTACCTAGACCCAACAAAAGAAAACCAATCCGCACACCGATCTCCGTATTCCCGAGGACCCGCGTTCCAACCCATATGATCCAGGCCACCATGGGGGGATGGTCGAAATAGCTCAGAGAGGGATGAACGGCATAATTCCAGTAATAGGCCTCTTCGGGGAGGAGCTGGAGGAGACCGGCATAGAGGAGCCGCCAGAGAAAGAGGACAGCAATGCATCCCCACACCATGGTCTCTCGCAGAGGGACCAGAAACGGCACGTCTCTGAGAGGCCTTCCCAGGGCCCACCACTTGCTTCCGGTGAAATTCATGAGAACCGAGGCAAGGACTCCGAAGAGCAAAGCCCATGAGACACCGAGCCCCGCCATGTTCATGAGATAGGAGATCAACGCTGTCCTGAAGGAGAGGGAGATCAACCCCAGGAGAAGAAACCGGATATACCCGACACGCGCCGGTAGATGATCTGAATTCGGGAAGGTCACCTTCCGATTCCAAAGGAAGTTGTGGGTGGCCGCAATCCAGAAGGACAGTCCCTGGGCCTGCAGGGGAGGGAGGGAGAATCCACGGAGGAGGGCTTGAAAGGCCAGAACGTCCACCCCGAATCCCACGAGGCCTACCACGCAAAACCGGAGGAACTGCCTATGGCTGCGGAAGATCTCGTGGAGGGAAAGGGCCGCCCACTGCAAGAGGAACGCCGAGACGACCCCGGGCCGCATCTTACTCTTTCCATATTTTCTGGGGAGGAAATCCGTAGGGACTTCCCTAACGCGTAGGTGAGGATTGCGGACGAGCAGTTCCCAAAGGAGCTTGAACCCCTTGGGCTGAAGGTCCTTCCAAAGGATTCGGTCCCGCCGAAGGGCGAAAAAGCCCGACAGAGGATCGTGGATCGAGGTGAGGCGCCTTGCAAGGGATGTGGCGAGACGCGATGCCCATCTTCGCCCTCGGCTCAGTCCCTCAAGACGCGTGCCGCCCATATAGCGGGATCCCACTACCACATCGGCCTTCCCCTCCAACAGAGGCTGGAGGAGTCGTGGGATGGCCTCCGGGGGGTGGCTTCCGTCCGCGTCCATCACCACCACAAGATCGGAGGGGGCGGAGCGGATCCCTTCCAGGATGGCTGACGAGAGGCCGCGACGACCATTTCGGGTCAAGAGGGCCAGTGGGTAGCGTCGGGAAAGGCGAAGGGCCTCTTGAGGGGTGCCGTCCGAGGATCCATCGTCTACGATGACGGCCTTCCAGGTGAGGCCCTCCCAAAGAAGTGCCCTGTGGAGGTGCCACAAAAGGGGGGGCAGGTTGTCCCTTTCATTGAGGGTGGGAAGTACCACGGCCAGGTCACACGGGGGCAGATCGAGGGCCTGCTTGGACCGAACATGCTTCGCCTCCATCCCTTATTCCTCCCTCCATGCGAATATGAGGGAGGCTACCCCATAATGATGAAGGCGAGATGAACGGGGGATTAAGATATGTTCATATTGAGGCGGGGGGGGNGGAATGGGACAGGGGGATCCGGACGGTCACCGAGACCGCCTTTCCGGGGAAGCTATGGATATGGATCCGGCCTTCGTGCATCTCCACGATCTTCCGGGCGATATTCAGCCCCAAACCCGCCCCTCCAGTGCGTCGGGATCGAGACTTCTCCGCCCGATAGAACCGATCGAAGAGACGGGGGAGGTCCTCTGGCGAGATCCCGTCCCCGGTATTTCGGATCTCCACCTCTCCCCAGGGAGGGCTCTTCCTGAGGTCCACTGTCACCTCTCCGCCAGAAGGGGTGTACTTGATGGCATTGTCCAGCAAGTTGGTGAAGACTTGCTGAAGGCGGCCGGGATCCCCTCGGACCACGGGATCGTCCCTGGAGCTCATATCGAAGCGGATCCCCTTGTCCTGGGCCAACACCCCGAAGAACTCCCCGAGATCCTGAAGCAGGGGGGCAAGGGGGACGGACTCCGAGCGTTCCAGGCGGGGGTTGGCCTCGAACCGAGCCAAAAGAAGGAGACTGTTGATCAAATGGGTGAGCCGCTCCAGTTGCTCCATGAAGCTCTCCAGGGCGGTGCGGTACTCCTCGGCGGGGCGTGGTCGCGAGAGCAGCACCTCAGCTTCTCCACGCATGGCGCAGAGAGGGGTGCGGAGTTCATGGGCCACGTCGGCGGAAAACCTCTGAATCTCCTCGAAGGACCTCTCGATCCGGTCCAGCATGCGGTTGATGGTCCGGATGAGGTGGTCCATATCATCTCCGGTGTTAGGGCTGGGAAGACGTTCCTTGAGGTTCCGGGCGGAGATCCTCTCTGCCGTGGTGGCGATCCGATGAATGGGCCAGAGGGCCTTTCTCGCCATCAGCCACCCTCCCATGGCGCAGAGGAGCACCACGGCGGGGACCAATACCAGTAAGTTCTTGAAAAGGTTGATGAGGGCGTTTCGGATCAGGTCGAGGCGAGTGCTGATCTGGACCAGATGGGAACCTCCGCTTGGGGAAGAGAGCAGGAGACTAAGCTGGCGATATGGAATTCGTGCGGGGATCGTGTGAAAGAGGGGCCTGCCCCTGCGCAGCTTCTCGAGGAGCGACGCATCGAGGAAGAAAGGGCCGGAGTGAGAGGGCTCTCCAAGTTCATGGACCCCACCCTCGCGGATTTCAATGACCCGGAGTCGGAGACGAAAGTGTTCTCTTTGGTCCAACTGGGTCCGGATGAACCACTTTACGGTTACAACCCCGGAGTCTTCCTGCCGGAGAAACCCCTCGACCTCCTTTACCTCGTCCCTCAAGAGGGCGTCCACCTGCTTGATCATGTCGTGGTAGAGGCGATAGGCAAAGAACCCGCAGATTAGGGCCAGGATGACCAGCAGGGACAGGGAATACCAACATGTGAGCCGGACGTCCGTCCTCCTTAGGAAGGACAGATCAGGCCTCCAAGACATAGCCCACGCCTTTGACGGTCTTGATCAGAGGGCGGGAGAACCCCCTATCCACTTTGTTTCGAAGCTTGTACACATGGACGTCCACCAAGTTCGTCATGGTGTCGAACTGATATCCCCACACCTCGTCCAGGATCATCATCCGGGTGAGAATCTGGCCGGGGTGCCTCATAAAGTACTCGAGGAGGCGGAACTCTTTGGGGGTCAACTCGATGAGCCTTCCGGAACGGCTAACCCGACGGCGGATGGGATCCAGGACCAAGTCCCCCACCTTCAGCACCGATGGCATGAAGCCCTTTCCCCTCCGGAATACCGCGCGGATTCTGGCCATCAGCTCATTGAAGGAGAAGGGTTTAACCATGTAGTCGTCCGCTCCCAAGTTAAGCCCATGAACCACATCTTCGGTATCATCCATGGCTGTAAGGACAATCACCGGTGTGGTGCATCCTTCCTCTCTTATCTTACGAAGGACTTCCAGGCCGTGCAGGCCCGGAAGCATCAGGTCGAGGACCACGACGTCGAAGTCGAGCCCCAGAATCTGCTCCAGGGCATCAGTCCCCTCCGTGGCCGCCTCCACGGTCCAGCCCACCTCCTGGAAGCCCTTCTTGAGGAAACGACACACATTGGGGTCGTCTTCCACGATCAATACCTTCATCCTTCCGTTCCGTGGACGGGCTTCTCCGGATCCCTAAGGGGAATCCCTCCAGGGGAACGATCTTAACACACCTTCCTTGGGATATGGATGAAATTTTCTTCATCTTGGAATTCCGTGTGGCGCGGAATAGCCGACGATTCAAGACCTACTCGAGAATCGAGGGTTTTTTATCGATGATCTCTTGGAGAGTGATGCTGTCGAGGGTCCGTTGTATGGACGAGGAGAGATAGGCCCAGATGTCCCGGGCACGGCACTTGGAAGAGCGATCGCATCGCTGAGAGTCATCCAGGCACTCCACGGGATTCATGGGTTCCTCCAGGGCACGAATGATCTCCCCAACCCGGATCATGGAGGGTGGTCGGCTCAGTCGGTAGCCCCCGGCTGCACCCCGCATGCTCTCCACGATCCCAGCCCGTTTCAGGGGTCGAATGAGCTGTTCCAGATATTTGAGAGAGATCCCCTGCTCCCGAGCGATTCTAGAAAGGGACACATAGCCCTGACCGTAATTAAGGGCCAGCTCCAACATGGCCCGGGTTCCGTATTGGGCCTTCTTGGAGAGACGCATGGCTCACCCCTTCGAGATCTCCTCCCTTTCGAGGAGAGAGGCGACCTCCGATCCTGTGGGATCTCCATTCGGTCCGGGAAGGCCTCTGCAACAACGTCAGAGCTGCGGAACGGGTTCTCCATGGGACCGCCCCTGAGGGCCTCTCTTAGAGGCGCTTCCCGCAGGCCTTACAATATTTGTGATCTCCCGGATTCTCCACGTCGCAATAGGGGCAATGGACCAGTCTGTGGGCCTCTTCCTCCTCGTGGTCATGGTCCTTGTAATCGGGGAGGGGAGTTCCGTACTTCCTGTGTTTGTAGTCGTAAATGGCCCGATGCAAGGCATCGGCCCCTAAGTTCGAGCAATGCATCTTGTTCTTGGGCAGCCCGCCCAGCTTTTCGGCCACTTGGTCCCTTGTGATCTTGAGGGCTTCGTCCAAGGTCTTCCCCTTGGCCATCTCGCTGACCATGCTGCTTACAGCAATGGCCGCACCGCAACCGAAGGTGAGAAATTTCACGTCCTCGATGACGTCGTCTTTCACCTTGATAAAGAACTTCATCATGTCTCCGCAAACCGGATTGCCTACTTCTCCCACCCCGTCCGGGTTTTCCATCTCTCCCACGTTGCGAGGATTCTGAAAATGTTCCATGACGATTTCGGAGTACATGACACCTCTCCTCCCTTTGACAAAATAAACCGACCCTTTCTCCGAGCCGGTCTCCTGCCAGATCCCACATCCAAATCCTATCCCTGCGCTATGAATTATAGATCTTGACCTCCCTTTTGTCAAGGGGCGGACAGGTCAGCCTTAGTCACTCCCGGCCTATCTTGCAGCCATGAGCTTTCGTTATCGAAGGAATTCAGGCTAAAATGGATGGAAGACCGAAATTTTCCCCTTGAGCCAGCTCCGGAGGGCTCTTAATGGAGGACCTCTTCGACCAACGGGTGGCGGAACAATATGATCGATGGTATCTCTCACCCGCTGGACGCCACGCCGAGCGAGTGGAGAATCGGCTGATCTTGGAATTGTTGCGGCCCCGGCCTGGGCAATGCCTTTTGGATGTGGGATGCGGAACGGGCAACCACCTGCTGCTTTTCCAGCAACACGGACTCGATGTGACGGGCATCGACCCTTCGGAACCCATGCTGGATGTGGCCCGGGACAAGCTGGGGCATCGGGCCGAACTGAGGGTGGGTGTGGCCGAGGATCTTCCCTTCGATGACAACGCCTTCGACCTGGTGACCCTGATCGCCACCCTGGAGTTCTGCCAGAAGCCCTACAGGGCCTTGGCCGAGGCCTTCCGGGTGGCCAAAGAGGCCGTATTCGTCGGTGTCTTAAACCGCTTTTCAGCTCAGGGAATCCATGCTAAAGCGGAGGGGCTCCTCAAGGGGACTCTCTACAGACACGCGCGCTGCTTCTCTATCTGGGAGCTCCGATACATGGTCCAAAGTCTATTGGGGCCTTGCCCTATGTTCTGGGGAAGCGTGATCTGGCTTCCCCTGAAGTTCCATAGTTGGGATGCCTGGCTCCACCGGTGGATCCCGTATCGCAGAAACCCCTTTGGGGCTTTCCTGGGCATGCGGGTGGATATGGTCTATACCCATCAGGCCCGGCTGCACCCCCTCCACAGCCGAGTTCTGGGAAAGAGCCACCCCGAGGCCCATCCAGGCGCCCTGGGGAGGTTCTCCGGGAAACCGCTGGGACCCCAGCCGTCCGGAAACGTCACCAACCATCGCCACCTTCAGGGAGGAATCGTCCCATGAAAGAGGCCATGCTCTATGAGCGACGGGACGAGGGCAAGATCCGGTGTCGTCTCTGCAACCATCGTTGCCTCATCGAGGAAGGAAAGCGAGGGGTTTGCCGGGTGCGGATCCACCGAGGAGGCGTACTCTATACAGAGGTTTACGGACGTCTGATCGCTGAAAACGTCGATCCCATAGAGAAGAAACCCCTCTTTCACGTGGAGCCCGGAAGCCATTCCTACTCCATCGCCACTTGTGGGTGCAACTTCCACTGCCTCCATTGCCAAAATCACGAGATCTCCCAAATGCCTCGAGATGAAGGACGAATCATAGGGAGAGAGCGTTCCCCAGAGGAGGTGGTCCTTGCGGCCAGAAAGACCGGATGCCGGAGCATCTCCTATACCTACACCGAACCCACCATCTACTTCGAGTTCGCCTTGGACGTGGCCAGACTCGCCCACAGGGAAGGAATGTTGAACGTCTTCGTAACCAACGGATATATGACCGAAGAGGCCTTGGAGGCCTTTCATCCCTATTTGGACGCCGCCAATGTGGACCTCAAGGCGGCCTCCGAGGACTTCTACAAACGGATCTGTGGGGCACGGCTGGAGCCCGTGAAGGCCTCCATCCGAAAGATGAAGGAGCTGGGTGTATGGGTGGAAGTAACCACTTTGATCATCCCCGGACTCAACGACGATACTGAGCAACTGCACGACATCGCCCGCTTCCTGGTCGACCTGGGTCCCGAGATACCTTGGCATGTAACGGCCTTCCACCCCAATTATCGCTTGACCGATCGTCCCCCAACACCGGTCCGTACCCTCCAGAAGGCCAGAGAGATCGGCCTGAAGGCAGGGCTTCGATACGTCTACAGTGGAAACGTCCCCGGTGAAGAGGGAGAGAACACCCGATGCCCGTCTTGCGGGGAACGACTCATCGCCCGATTCGGGTTTCGGATCCTGGAGAACCGGATTCGATCCGGCCGTTGCCCTTCCTGTGGCTTTACTGTAGACGGAAAGGGACTTTGAAAGCTGGTGGAGGACAATTGTCACACCTTTGTTTGGGCCCTGAGCTCTCATTATAATATCGCGCATTTAGTGGAGAGGAGGACATGGAACGCGACCGGATTTTCAAGCACGAGGACCTGGAAGTCCTCCGGCTTCGAGTCGGCCCCTTCGACAACAATGTCTATCTGCTGAGGCTCCTCGGGCAACAGCGCTGCCTCCTCATCGACGCGGCGGCAGAGGCCGAGGCGATCCTTCAGGAAGTGGGTTCAGACCGCTTGGAGGGAATCTATCTCACCCACGCCCATCCGGACCACATCCAGGCCTTGGAAGACCTCCGAAAGCATACTTCGGCACCTTTGGCCGTTCACCCCAAGGAACCGGGCGCCTCGAGCCTTCTGGCAGAAGTGTTCTTCGAGGACGGGCAAAGGATCCCTGTGGGGAAAAGAATGCTTGAGGTCCTCTATACACCGGGCCACACCCCCGGTAGCGTCTGCTTTCTGCTCAGTCCCCATCTTTGTTTCTGCGGCGACACCGTCTTCCCTGGTGGTCCGGGAAAGACTTGGAGTCCAGAGGACTTTCGACAGATCATTCGCAGCCTGGAG
Organism: Desulfarculaceae bacterium JdFR-97; assembly: GCA_002010915.1. Lineage (GTDB taxonomy): Bacteria > Desulfobacterota > Desulfocorpusculales > Desulfocorpusculum > Desulfocorpusculum > JdFR-97. Next base: position 11,297 of record MTPG01000075.1, read on the forward strand.
ACAAAAATCTACCCCTTGCCCGACCATGTCCATCTGCTGCCTGGACATGGCGACGGGATTCTCGTAGGGGAGTCGCGCAAGGAATATCACGCTTTCTGCAGCAGGCCTCGAGAGAAGACACCCTGGGGGGATGTACTGTGGGAGACATCGTGAACCCTCTACAAAGGACCGACCGCTGCAACGAGATAGTCTTTGGCATCGATCTTCCGGTCAGTCCGGAAGAGCTGGCCTCGCTGCGACGTTCCGTGGGCTGGCCGGTGGAAGGTGATTATGAGAGGCTCCTGGATGAGAACGTCTTTTCCGTAAGCGCAAGGCTGGACGGCAGGCTCGTGGGCTTCCTTCAGGTAGTGGGAAGCCCACACGGAGATCTCCTGATCCACGATGTATGCGTCCATCCGCAGGTCCAACGCCGAGGGGTGGGGACCCGTCTGATGGAGATCGCCTTGGATGCCTGTCAAAGATGGAACCCCCGAGGGGTGAACGTCCTCTTTGAGGAGAAGAATCGTCCTTTTTTCGAGCGGTTCGGGTTCCGCATCATGCTCGGAGGATACATGGATTCCATGACCCTCCTGTCCCGAAGACCCAAGGGATTCCCTGGAGATCCCTCGGGTGGCATCAAATAGGGGAAGCCCCCTAACGCAGAGCCTCATGAGAATCCTCCTCATCAATCCACCGTACCCCGTCTGCGAGGGGCTTACCATGCCCCTGGGACTTCTCTACGTGGCGGCACGGCTCGAACAAGACGGACACCATGTACGGCTGGTGGACCTCCAGCTCAACCGGGCCCCTGTACGTCATCTGCGCCCCATCCTTCAGGAGTTTCGCCCCCAGATGGTCGGAGCCACGGCATTCACCATGAATCTCCACAAGGCCCTCAGCATCCTGCGGTCTATCCGGAGGCTTCTGCCCCATGCTTATCTCATTTTAGGGGGGCCTCATGTGAGCTTCGATGACCATGAAGTCCTGCGGCATAATCCCTGGGTGGACGCCGTGGTCCGAGGCGAGGGGGAGGTGACAGCTTCGGAACTGGCCCACAGTCTGGAGAGGGGAGGTGATCCCCGGGAAATCATGGGCCTGACTTGGCGGGATCCATCGGGAAGGATCCGGAAAAATCCGGACAGGCCTTTCCAGGAGGACCTGTCCACCCTTCCTAGACCCGCGTGGCATCTCCTTCCCCTAGCCAAATATCTGGCATTCGGTGACGGAGCCGCTGTCATCACCTCCAGGGGGTGTCCGCACCGATGTGTGTTCTGTGTGGGACGCCGGATGATTGGGGCCAAGGCGCGCCTCCGGTCGCCCAGTTCTGTGGTAGACGAGATGGAGGCCTTGGCGCTGATGGGGTTTGGGACCGTGCGGGTGGAAGACGACTTGTTCACCCTTCATAAAGAACGAGCGGTAGCCGTATGCCGTGAGATCCTTCGCCGAGGACTGTCCATTCGCTGGCGGGCTTACTCGAGAGTGGATACCGTGGATCGGGAGCTTCTGGGATGGATGAAAAGGGCTGGGTGTCAGCGTATCCTCTTCGGAGTCGAAAGCGGCAGTCCAGCGATCCTAAGGAGGATCCGAAAGGGCATCACCCCGGAGCAGACCCGAAAGGCCGTGGAGATGACGCGCGAGGCCGGCATCGAGGTCCTCGCCTCCTTCATCCTGGCTCTTCCCGGTGAGACGCCCGAGACCCTTCGGGAGACTTTGGCCTTCGCTGAGTCGTTGAAGGTCCCCTACAGCTTAAACATGTTGACCCCATATCCGGGGACCGAGGTAAGGGAACGGGCTGAAGAATGGGGCCTTCGGATCCTAAAGCACGATTGGCGGTATTACGGCCAAGGAAAGCCCATTACGGCCACCGCGGAGGTAGATCCACCCCGGCTCAGGCGGGCCCTGGCGGACTATGGTCGCCGCCTCAATACCTATCTCCAGGATTTGGAGGGCCGCCATCAGCGCGGCGAGCTCACCCCAGAGGAAAATCGTCTGCTTCAGAACTCGCGCAGACAGCGCTTTCTTTTAAGGCTTGTCCGGGAGGAGCTTCTGGAGAATTACGGAGAGGTCCGGGCCGGAGACGAAAAAACCGCTCTTAGACGTCTTGTGGAGTCGATCCACCCCCATATGGCGTTCCCCCTTCAGGAGGTGGCCCTCCATCTTTCCACTCTCCAACAGAGAGGACTCATCGTCATACGGAACTCTCCCTCCTCCCCCCATCGGATACGATGGGTTTGGGCCGAAACGCCCCCCAATAAGGGGGGCGTTGGATAAAAAGACCCTGAGCCCTCTCTGGGGCCGTCATCTTCAGACAGACTCCACCGACTGAATCTCTGGGATCCGATCCTTCAGGTGTCTTTCGATCCCCATCTTGAGGGTCATCTGGGACATGGGACAGCCGCCGCAGGCCCCTGTCAGGCGCACCTTGACCACACCATCCTCCACATCCACCAGCTCCACATCCCCCCCATCCCTCTGCAGGGAGGGTCGGATCTCCTTCAAGGCCTCTTCCACTTTCTCTCTCATGTTTCCTCCTCGCCCAGGAGCCTTTGAGGCCCCAGGGCTCCTGACGTTTTCATCTAGTGGTCTACGCAAGTCTCTTATCATTGTCGACCAATTTAGTATGACTCAGATGCTCTCTCTCGACAAGAGATCAAGTGGGACGCCATCGACTCAGCCATTCCTTTCCTGGAAAAAGGGCGATCTCATCCAGCTCTTCCTCGATGCGCAGCAATTGATTATACTTGGCGATCCTCTCGGAGCGGCTGAGAGAGCCTGTCTTGATCATCCCCACGCTCGTGGCCACGGCCAGATCGGCGATGGTCGTATCCTCGGTCTCCCCAGACCGATGTGATATGACGGCCCCATAGCCTGCACGGTGGGCCATATCGATGGCCTCCAGGGTCTCGGTCAATGTCCCGATCTGGTTGACCTTGATAAGGATGGCATTGGCAACCCCCCTCTCAATCCCCTCTTTCAGGCGATCCGTATTGGTGACGAACAGATCGTCTCCAACGATCTGGATCCGCTTCCCCAAACGCTCCGTCAAAAGGGACCATCCCTCCCAGTCGTCCTCCGCCAAGCCGTCCTCCAGAGAAACGATGGGATAGCGGGAGACCAGGCCTTCGTACATCTCCACCATCTCTTGAGCTGTAAGGGCCCGTCCTCCCTCGGCCTCCAGCACATAGCGTCCTTCACGGTAGAAGGAACTGGCCGCCGCATCCAGGGCAATGGCCACTTCCTCACCGGGACGATATCCAGCTTGTTGCGCGGCTTCCAGGATAAGATCCAAGGCCTGTTCATGGTTGGCGAGGTCAGGGGCGAACCCACCCTCATCCCCCACCCCAGTGGAAAATCCTTTCCGCTGGAGGACCTTTTTCAGGTGGTGGAAGATCTCGGCCCCCATGCGGAGGGCCTCGCGGAAACTCTCCGCACCTGCAGGGACGATCATGAACTCCTGGATGTCCAGATTGTTGTCCGCATGGGCACCCCCATTGAGGATGTTCATCATGGGGACGGGAAGCACACGGGCCCTTACACCTCCGATGTAGCGATAGAGGGGCAGATTGAGGTATTGGGCCGCTGCCTTGGCACAGGCCAAGGAGACACCCATGATGGCATTGGCCCCCAAATGGGACTTGTTGTCGGTCCCGTCCAACTGGATCAGGAGTTGATCGATCCCTACCTGATCCAAAGCGTCCCATCCGATGATCTCTTCCGCAATGGGTCCCGTGACGTTCTCCACAGCCTTTTGGACCCCTTTGCCCAGGTAACGGGAGGAATCCCCGTCGCGAAGCTCCAGGGCCTCGTGTTCCCCCGTAGAGGCCCCCGAGGGCACGGCCGCCCTGCCCACGGTCCCACTCTCCAGGAAGACTTCCACCTCCAAGGTGGGATTGCCCCGCGAATCCAAGATTTCCCTCGCATGAATCTCCACGATGATGCTCATGGTCTTCCCCCCTCCAGGCGCAACTCCTGCCCTATAGATAGAACGAAAGGACCTCCCCCCTCGATCCAAGGAACCAACGGGTATCTTCCTTCAGCCCCCCACCCATGTCAAGATCCCCCCTTTGGGAGAGGGATCGTTGAAACCGTCGTCCCTCAGAAAGATGCCAACCCGTCCTATTGACGTTGAAGCCCTGTGTCCCACTCCCAGAGCTTGCGAGCATTCTCCCCGAGAAGCCCGCGGATCCTGTGCGGGTCGATCCTCTGTTCCTGGATCTCCTTCAAGTAGCGTCGAGGATGGATCAGGGGGTAGTCGCTTCCGAGAAGAATACGATCTTCACCAACGATCTCCAAGGCTAAGGCATAGATCTTAGGGGAGTAAAGAAAGGGGGAGGCCGCGGTATCGTAGTAGACTTTTCGGCAGGCCTTTCGGACCTCAGGCATCAGCTCATAGAAGAAAAATCCGCCTCCCCAGTGCGCCAACACGAGATGGAGATCCGGATGATTCGTGATCCAGTCGTAGAGGATTCTCAGATCAGTGCGGTCCTTCCCGGGGTAGGCATGGCCCACGGATTCGGAAGTGTGGAGAAGGAGGGGAAGCCCCCGCCGGACAAGCAGCCAAGCGAGTCCCTCGAAGAAGGGTCCCCCGAGTTGGAGCCCNTCCGGACCATACACGGCCACCTCNCCGATCCCCTGGAGCCCCATCTCCAGNCACCGCTCCGCCTCCAAAAGCCCCGCCTCCCCGGTCAAGGGGGAGACGCAGCCCAGNCCCACCAATCTCCCGCGGGAACTGCGGCAGGCATCCATCAGAAAATCGTTGTGAAGCCGACAGACCTCCACATCCGCCCACGGGAACCCCAGGATCACGGCCCCATCCATGCCGGCCTCGGTCAAACATCCAAGGACCTCCTCGGGGGAGGCCATGCGGGCCCTGGGATCTCCGTAGATGGCGGCAAAATGCCTGTCCCTTTCACAGAAACGACGGCGTCCCCTTCGTATCTCCTCGGGAAACACATGGATGTGCGCGTCGATCAACACGGACTGACCTTTCACCTGCCGTACCCCGCCCGCCGTCTCTGTTTGTAACTTCCTCTTCCCTCCTGTGCTGCGAGGAGATCGAGCTTGGAGACCGATATCCATCGGTAACCAGCCTGCGAAGACCTCCGGAAAAGCTCCGGGAGCAACTGCAGGGTCTCGGGATAAGGGTGGGCAATACCCACGGCAAACCCCTGAAGGGAGGCCACATGCAGAAACTTCTGAAATTGTCTCTGGATGGCCTCCTTTTGCGCCACTACATCCAGGAAGACGTCGCGGCGATAGGATTGCACCCCCATCTCTCGAGCCAGCCGGTAGCCCACAGAGCGAGGGGTCGTCAGACTATCTACGAAATACAGGCCCCGCTCCCTCAAGACGCGGAGGACTTCCTGCATAGCCTCGCGATCCTCGGTGAACCGAGACCCCATGTGATTGTTGACACCACAGACCTTGGGGAGATCCCCGAGGTCTTCCTCCAGTACGCGCTTCACTTCCCTGGGGGACATCCCGTGCATAAGGGCCCCTTTGCCAGGGTCTTTCTTCGGGAACCCCCATGGCTCCATGGGGAGATGAAGCATCACCTCCAAGCCCCGAAGATGGGCTTCCTGAGCGATTCTGCGGCTATACGGCCTCTTCGGAAAGACCGAGAGGGTGAGGGGGATTCCCCAATCCAGCACCTCCTTAATGGGACGGTAGACATTGCCGAGGTCATCGAGGATGAGGGCCAATTGCGGCCCTAGAGGACGCTGTAGAGACCGAAACTCTTTGGGACGCCTCTGGATAAGGATCCGATGGGTTAAGAAATCATCCACCCAGAGGTCCGCGGCCCGAAACCCCTCCTCCTTGACCGTCCACAGGATCCCGACATGGTGCATGGGATCTCGGCCGAGTTCCTCCAGACCTTCAACGATCCTATCCATCTGCCCCTGCTGGGATAGGGAAATCCGCAGGATCCTCATCTCCCATTGTTGGCCTTCCCATTGTCGCGTCCGCACATCCAACGTGGTGATGCGCTCCGGCGGAATGCCCAGCCGCGCGAAGGTCTCCTCCAGGCGGTGCTGGGTCCAGCGGGCGGCCTGTCGAGCATCACTGGATCCCGAGACCCTCTGAGAGGGGCTCTCCTGCGGAGACCTCCACAGGACCACAAGTATTCCTACGACCATAAGGACAAAGCCCCCCACTCCGAGTCCCAAGAGGAGTGGNGGACCGAAACGACCGCCCTGACGGCCTTTGGATGTCACATCAACTCATCCCTGCAAGAGAAAAAAGGCCCTCTTTAGGATCCCCTAGGATCACCTTCCCGACGAGGCCCTTTTATGAACCTCCCGGAGAGACCGCATCGGCCGGTGAAGGCGAGGTCTGGAGATTACGGAAGACGTACCATCCCTTTAACAGCTCCAAGGCCCGCACCAACTGAAGGTCCTTGGCCTGCTCTTCAGTTAGGCCCTCTGTTCCTTCCTTTTCCTCGGGTTCGGGCTCCTCCAAGTGGCCGGAGAGATCTTTTTCCCGCAGGATACGTTTGGAGGAAGGCTTGTACTCCCACTGATCCGCCTCCACCAAGATATCCGGCGTGATCCCCTTGGCCTGAATGCTGGTGCCGTTGGGGGTATAGTAGAGGGCTACGGTCAAGCGAAGCCCTGACCCGTCCTCCAGTGGACCGTAAATGGTCTGCACAGAACCCTTGCCGAAGGTTGGGCTCCCCAAGATCAGGGCCCGTTTGTGATCTTGCAGGGCCCCCGCCACGATCTCGGACGCGCTTGCGCTTCCCCCGTTGACCAGCACCACCATTGGAAAATCCGTGCGCGTGCCCTCCAGATGAGCCGTATAGGTCTTCTCGTCCATACGCCCTTTGGTGGAGACGATGATGCCCCCGGCAATGAACTTGTCGGCCACCTCGATGGCCTGAGGAAGAAGGCCGCCGGGATTGTTCCGAAGATCTAGGATCAGACCCTTGATCTTGCCGAGTCGCTTCTCCAAATCCGTGAGTGCTTTCTCCAGATCCCGCGAGGTATTTTCCTGGAAGTTCTTGATCCTAATATAGGCAAAGCCGTCCGGAAGATCATCATATTTGACGCTGGCAATGGGGATGACATCCCGTGTGATAGTGAAGTCCTTCAACTCGGTCCACCCCTCTCGATGGATGGAGATCGTCACCTTCGTACCTTTGGGGCCTCGAAGACGCTTGATGGCATCCATGAGGGTCATGTTCTTGGTGGGCTCCCCATTGATCTTGATGATCTGGTCCCCGGCCTTAATGCCCGCCCGATAAGCAGGTGTGTCGTCGATGGGTGATACCACCGTGAGGACTCCATTGCGGATGGTGATCTCGATTCCAAGCCCCTCGAAGCTCCCCTTGGTCTCGATCTGGAGTTCTTTGTACATATCGGGGGGCATAAAGGAGGAGTGAGGATCCAAAGAGGAGAGCATCCCCCGAATGGCTCCGTAGATTAGCTTCTCGATATCCACGGGCTCCACGTAATTGTGTTCCACGTATGAGAGCACGTCCGTGAAGATCTTCAACTTCTCGTATCTCTGGAAGGACTCCTTGGGCACGGCCATGACCCACCGAAGCCCGGCCCCGTTGGCCAGCACCCCTAACAAAAAAACGCAGACTAAAAGCAAACCCATACGGATGATGGATGATCTCCTCTTCACCCTCATACCCCCCTTTCTTTCCATGGGGGACTCAACGTCCCAAGGTCCCCCCCGAAGCCGTCTTCTTCTCCTTCTCGAACCAAGCCAAGGGATCGACGGGTCGACCCATCTTCCGGATCTCAAAGTAGAGGGACGGCCCCGTTAAGGAGCCGGTTTCCCCCACGAATCCGATGACCTCCCCCGCCTGGACGTATTCCCCCACCCCCTTAACGAGCCTTGAGGCGTGGCCGTGGAGGGTGTAAAACCCCTCTCCGTGGTCGATGATCAGCACATTGCCATATCCCTTGAGCCATCCGCTGAAGACTACCTCCCCACCGTGAACGGCCCGAATGGGTGTCCCCTCGGGGGCTGCGATCTCAATGCCATGGTTCCATGTATAGGTATTGAGGAGCGGGTGGAATTCCTTCCCGAACTTTCGTCTTATGGGGCCGTTGACCGGGCGAGGGAGATGACCTTTCCTCCCGCCGAAAGACCTTCCCGCCTTTCCGACCCAAGGAGAGACGGACTGTCGGGATGGGCCTTTATCCTTCAGCGAGTGCACCAGACTCTGGAGACGCTTGGAGGCCTCCTCAAGGTCCTTTAGGAGCTGTTCTTGAAATTCCTTTCGATCTCGAAGGGCCGCAAGGAGCCTCTCTTTCCTCTCCCTTTTGTCCTCCATCTCCTTCAGCTGGCGGTTTTTCTCCACCTGAAGCGCCACCAAGCGGCGTTTTCGCTCCTCCAGCGCCTTGCGGGCCTCCATCCACTGCTCCATGTGGGCCTGGAGGGACCTCAATCGCTCGGCGTCCTGCCGGATGATGCAGGCCAGATATCGAAACCGCCTATCGGCATCTTGGAGGCTGGAGGCACTCAAGACGAACCCGGCATAGGCCAGCCTCCGCGCCTTGTAGAGGACCACCAGGCGGTCTCGGAGACCCTCTAGGAGGAGCCGGCGTTCCTTCTCCAGCCTCCCTAGCTCCTCGTATGTCCTTCGAAGCCTGCGCTTGGCCGAGTCGATCTCAGCCTGAAGCCTGAGGATCTCCCTCCGATGCCGGTTCACTGCCCGATCTATGTTGTCGAGGTGGCCTACCAGGGTCTTTTGCCTTCGAAGGATCTCCCTGAGTTCCTCCCTGGCCTTTCGAACCTGCTCCTTCAACTCCTCGGATCGGAGAGATTTCGCCGTTCCCTCCAGGGCCTGAAGGCCCTGTCCTCTCCCCTTCGATGCCAGGAAGATAAAGACCACCACCAGGAACAGTGCGAGCCCTCTTTCCTTCCATAGGACCGCTCGTGTCTTCCCCAAAAGCACCATTCCTATCCATAGGGTATCATTTTTGCAGAAAACGCGCCAGCGACAGGAAGCTCGCCAGCCCCCCCAAGGCCGTCCCCCCAGCGACCAGGGCCAGGATCCAACTCCAAGGAAAGAAGGACAGGTTCATTCCCAAAAGGAACCCGCGAACCCCTCGGTCCCAGAGCGGCACCAGGAGCCCGTATCCCAAGGCCAAAAAGGAGATAGCGACTAGAGTTCCCGCAAGACCCTGGAGCACACCCTCCAGGATGAAGGGCGCCCGTATGAAACCATCGGTGGCCCCCACCAAGCGCATGATCTCCACCTCGTCCTCCCGGGAGTAGACCGTAAGCTTGATGGTGTTGGAAATGATGAAGATGACGGCCACAAGAAGAGCCCCTCCCAAAACCAGCGATCCCAAGGCCACCCCTTGCCTGAGAAGGGCGATCTTCTCCACCCATTGGTGGCCGGAATAGACCGACTCCACTCCTTCCATACTTTGGATTCGTTCGGCCAAGACGCGAAGGGTGGCTGGCGATCGGGCGATGTCCTCCTTGACGGTAATCTCCACAGAAGCAGGGAGGGGGTTCTCCTGGAGGCCCTCCAAAATGAACTTGTTCTCCCCCAACTCCATCCGAAGCTGTTTTAGGGCGTCCTCCTCCGTGGTGAGCACTGCTCTGTCCACACCCGGCAATGCCAGGATCTCACCCACAAGGGCTCTCTGACGCGACAGTGGAATGCCCTTTCGTAGGTAAGCGGTGACCTCGACCTCCGACTGCCAACGCTTCAGGAACTGATCGGTATTGTACAGGATCAGGAGGAAGGCCCCGAAGATCAGCACCGCCAAGGAAACGGTGAGGGTGGCTATAATGTGGCTCCAGATGTTCCGTCGGACCCCCTGAAGGGTCTGCTTCAGGAGAAAACGCAGCATCTCATCGGAAGGGGCAGGAAAATTGCTGGGGTCATGAAGAAGGAACCACCTTCCCCCGATCCAGAGCGATCACCCTGCGAGGGAAGCGCTCTATAAGAGAACGGTCATGAGTCGCAAAGACCACCGTGGTCCCCAGGGCGTTGATCCGCTGAAAGAGGTTCAAGATCTCCAGGGTAAGATCCGGGTCCAGGTTTCCGGTGGGCTCGTCCGCCAGGACGAGCTTGGGTCCATGCACTAAGGCTCTAGCAATAGCTACCCGCTGTCGCTCTCCACCCGAGAGTCGTAACGGGTGAACGTGCATCTTGTCCTCCAACTGGACGCTACGGAGGGCATGNTGGACCCGCTTTCGGACCTCGGCCTCCCGCACCCCGGTGACCCGCAAGGCGAAGGCCACGTTTTCATACACATCCAGATGATTGAGAAGTTTGAAATCTTGGAAGACGAAACCGATCTGTCTCCGAAGACGAGGAATCTGTCTTTTCGGGATACGGGTAACGTTGCGCTGGTCCACCAGAATCTGTCCCTTCGTGGGTCTCTCAGCGCAGAGAATCAGCTTCAAAAGGGTCGTCTTCCCAGCCCCGCTGGGGCCAGTGAGGTAGACGAACTCTCCTTGCGCCACCTCCAGGCTCACGTCGCGCAAGGCGGGAATCCCTCCATCGTAGATCTTCTCCACGCGGAACATCTGGACGATAAGCCTTGAGGAATCCACACTCGCCCCTCACAGCAAAGCCCCGGTCTCAAGACACTCAACCAGATAGGCCAGCAGATCGGATTCCGTCAGGATCCCCACCAGGTTCCCTTGGTCCAAAACGGGCAACCCTCCGATCTTGTAATGCTTCAGCAGCCGGGCGGCATGGAGTAAAGTATCCTCAGGGGTTACAGTGATGACCTCCGTAGTCATGCACGAGCCGACCCGAACCGAATCCAGGAGGAAATCGTCTTGGGTGCGTTCGTGAACCACGACCGGGCTGTTCATGGCCATCCGAAGATCTCGCTCGCTAAGGATCCCCACCAAGCTCCCCTCGTCCAAAACAGGAATCCGACGAAACCCCCCATCGCGCATGAGTTCCATAGCCCTCCTGAGTGGCTCCTCAGGAGAAATCCATCGGGGATTCCGCGTCATAATCTGCTCGACCCGTCTCATGAAAGACCTCGCTGCTGCTCCCCCATCTTCCGGCATCGAGAGGATCTTATCCCACTGTGGAGGGGATTGCAAGGACGGTTGCCGGAAAGGACGATCCCAAGGATGATATACCAGTACCCAAAGGCCCACGCTGGAGATATTGTTCCAGGAGGGGTCCTTCCCGTCTCTNCAGGGATGGCCCGATGCATTGGTCCTCTTGGGACCGGCTTTCTGTAATCAGGCCTTTCATGAGCGCGGCGTTCTTTCTCCATATGGATCCCCTTCCAAGCGCCTTACCAAGGCGCAGAGAATCTCGCTCGATAAGGGGTTGCCTCCATGAGCCGAAGGTTTCTAAGCCCGGAAGAGGCCAAGCGATTCTACGATCGGGTCGGAAGGTGGCAGGATTGGCAGCGATTCTATGAGGGCCCTCCTGTAGAACTCCTTCTGCGGCATGGACGTTTTGATTCGGCAGAAGCCGTATTCGAATTGGGATGCGGGACCGGGGCATTGGCCCAAAGGCTTCTCGAGGAGATCCTTCCGTCTCATTCTCTCTACGTAGGAGTGGACCTCAGCGCCACCATGGTGAAGATCGCCCAGGAGCGTCTTGGAAAATTTGGAGAGAGGGCACGTCTGGTCCACACGGATGGATCCCTCCGATTCCCCTTTGAGGATGGAACCTACGACTGCTTCCTCTCCACCTATGTGCTGGATCTCCTGCCTCCCACATCCATTCGCAACGCCCTGAAAGAAGCCTACCGCCTGCTTCGGGAGGGGGGACATCTTTGCCTTGCGGGGCTGACCTTCGGCCGCAACCCGATCTCACGCATTGTGTCCAAGGTGTGGGACCGGATTCACCGCCTGAGTCCGTCTCTGGTGGGAGGATGTCGACCTCTCCATCTCCGCCCCTTTCTCGAGGAAAGAAGATGGAAGGNGCTGATCTGCTCGGTGGTCGAGCCCTGGGGAATCCCTTCGGAGATTCTTGTTGCCCAACGAAGGAGAGAGATGGAGCCGGTTCAACGAAGAAATGCCTAGGAGGCCAACTATGGAAAAAAAGAGGAAGAAGCTGCAGCGGAGACTCTCCGAACTGGAGACAAGGGTCTGGAACCGACAACAGATCGAGGATCGATTCCGTAGACTTTTGGAAGAAGGCCTCCCACAGGGGCCCCTCGATCCCATGGGAACCCTTGCGCGCAAGGAAGAGATCCTGGATCGGGTGCAAAGAAGGGCCGAACAGTACGAGTATTTGAGCCGCAACTGTGCCAAAGGGGCGGCCCTTGCACTGATGGAGGAATTTGGAGCGGGTGGGATCGAAATGATCAAGGGCCTGTCGCCCTTTCCAGGGATCGGGATGACGGGGTGGATCTGCGGAGCTGTCACAGGGGCGCTCTTCTTCTTGGGGCTCTATTACGGAAAGGATGAGATCACCGACTACGAAGCCACGGGCCGGGCCATGACTGTTGCCAGGGTCTTTCTTCCACGCTTTCAATCGGAAGTGGGAACGATTCTCTGTCCCGAGATTCACGAAAAGGTGGTCTTCGGCAAGTACATGGACCCCCGGGCGAGCGAGGAGAACCTCCGGGCGTTCCGGGAGGCACGCGGGTACGAAAAGTGCGCTCTTCTGCCTGGAATTGCGGCCCGCATCGCTGCTGAGATCGTCCTGGAGGACCTGGAGAAGGCCCTCTCCCGGGAGCCGACGTAAGCCCCCCTCCTAGCTCCGCGGGGAGATCCCTTTCCCTAACCCCTCCAGGGTAGACGGGATAGGTTCGCCCGGGAGCAACAGAAGATGCGGTGAATTCGGAGGGCCTCGCGCTCACCCGAAAGGAGCGCTCCGTCCAGGGTGCTGTATCTTTCAGGATGGGTCGCCTCACCGGCGAAGAAAAGTCTCCCGGCCACGGGAGATGCCAGCCTTTGAAAATCCTCTGGTCGAGTCTCTATAGAACGGAAAGAGTAACTTCCCAAGGCCCAAGGGTCCTTGAGCCATCGGGTGATGCGATAGGCTATGGGCCCTAAAGGAACTTCCCAAAACATACGGCGTAGGACACTCATGGCCTCCTGGAGGATCGTTTGGTCCGGGGCTCCAATGTCCCATTGAGCCCCGATCCGACCGCTGGTAAATCCCACCAGGACCGGCGCTCGGGCAGCCCACGCCATGTCGATCCAGATCCGGAAGACCCCCATTGTCTCCCAGTTCGAGGGTAAACTGGCCATCATCTCCGTCCGCACGGGCCAAAAAGTGCGATCGAACCGGAGGGCCACCTTGTTCAAAACCGCCTCTTTCCCATAGCCCACCCTGTCTATGGCCTCAAGCTTTTCTGGATCCAGTGGGGGATCGAAAACCACTTCACCCGACTTAAGGACCCCCAAGGGAAGGGTCACCAAAGCAGCATCACCCTCCACGAGGCCCTCCTCGGTCTCCAACCGGACCCCCTTGTCCCCATAGACGATCCTTCGGACAGCATTCCCCAGTCGGATTTCGAGCCCTTCGGAGGCCTCCTGAATCAAAGCGTGAAATCCCCCTGAAGGGACGGCGTTTTCCTTATGCAATTCCATAAGATCGATTTCGAGAAGATCCAGCTTGTCGATAGGGGCCCCGTAAACCGACTCGATCATGCCTATGAGCCAGAGCAACACCCTCCCATCCCTCTGTTGCGGCCCCATGGAGGCCCTCTCCTCTCCCATGGCAGAAAGGACTGATCGGGGGGGCCTCCGGGCCCACCTCCGGAGGAGGGCCTCGGTGGAATAGGCCCAAAGGAGAGAAGCCGCGGGCCGGAACAGTTCCCTCCAAGATCTTCGAACCACAAGGCCCAAGGGATCGCCTCGACCCTCTTCGTAGAAGATGGTGCGCTGTGAAGGCGAAAATTGAAGGGGGATCCCTAGGTTGCGACACCACCGAGTCAGGGGATTCCGCCTGGCATCATGGATCCAGGACGCCCCCAGATCAACGGGAATCCCCAGAGAGCTGTCCGTCCAGATCCGTCCGCCCAACCGGTCCCTCGCCTCCACCACAATCACGGGAAATCCCGTATCGTGAAGGATCCGGGCAGCCACCAGCCCTGCCATACCCGCTCCCACCACCACGATCCTGGGTAGAGGGTGCAACGAACCTACGCCCTCTCCATGGAGGGACCAGCATCCTCCCTGGACCTTGTCTCCCTTCTGCGATCCACTGCTGGTTTCCCGACTCCTCATCCGGCCAGCCCTCCTCCATCTTCGTGAAGTCCTGCGCTCACATCCTCCATAGAACTCAATCCAGTTTCAAGAGCCTTGACATTGAGCTCCAGCCCCTCTTAAATGCGAAACCAGAGTCCAAAAAAGGAAAGTCTCCCCCAAGGGATGGGAGAGAGATCCATGTCCGAGATGAGAAGACGCGCCGCGGAGGGCCTTCGGGTCGGAGACACCTTCACGGTCACCCGGACCTTCTCTCTGGAGGACGTCATCCGCTTCGGAGACATCAGTCGTGATTACAATCCAGTCCATTATGAGCCACGTTTCGCCGAGGTCAAAGGACTCCCTGGTCGAATCTGCCACGGACTTCTGGTGGCCAGCATGGTAACCGAGATCGGAGGCCAGCTCGCCTGGTTGGCCTCTGGAATGGATTTCCGCTTTCGGAAGGCCGTACTCATCGGGGAGACGGTCACATGTCGATTCACCATCACATCCATCGACGAGCAGGGACGCGCTGAGGGGAAGGCACTCTTCGAGAATCAACACGGAGAGGTGGTCCTCGAGGCCACCCTTNCGGGGCGGGTGCCAGGACCGAGGGACCGGAGGATCCTCTCCACCATGCTGGCCGAAGGGGACCCCACCAATCCTCTGTCAGAGGAAGTCCCAGATCCCGAGGCCTGCCCGAGCCGTCCAGGAAAAAGCTGTAGACTCATCCCCATCCCAAGGCGTTTCATCTTGTGCCGGCTCTCAGAGGAGGAGGCACCGACTTGGGTCCTATCCTCATCCTTTCTCTTCCTGACCCGGACCGCGAAGGACCTCTCCGCCCTTCTTCCCGAAGATCGCGTTCCAGAAAGGAAAGGGCCGCGTTGGAGAGGATGGGAGGTGGAAGGACCCCTCGATCCCCTGAGCACCGGGGTCCTCGCCTCTTTGTGCGGTCCCCTGGCCTCGGCGGAGATCCCTGTTTTCGCCTTCTCCGGTGCCCGTACAGACTACCTCTTCGTCCCTGAGGACCAATGGGATAAGGCCGTCCGGACTCTGACCGAGGCGGGCCACAAGGTGGGATAATGAGGAGGGCCCAGTGGTATTCGCTTCGGACTGCCCTTTCCGTGACAGGTTGCATTCTCAGAACAGTTGGGGTAGGGTGGCCTCCATTGAATCGACATTGCAGGAGATCCGATCATGGAGTTTCTCGAGGTCATCCTCGACTTTCTAATCATCCTTATGCTCCTTAGACTCCTGATTCGTCCCAATGAGGCCTATTTCCACCCTATCTATAGGGTGATCTACCGGGTCACGGATCCTATTCTGCTCCCCTTCCGGTATGTAACGGCCACACACACACAAGGGGTGCTGCTGGGGGTAGGATGTCTGGTGGTCCTCCGGGGAGCGATCTACATGACCCTCCTTCCTTTGGGTTTCTCGGAGGGTGTGGGCAGAAGCCTCCTCGAGCTTCTTCGGCTCCTCTTTCAGGTCTACGCCGTCATGTGGGTGGTGGGGCTCCTCTCTGGAAGGGGATACGGGACACCCATGATCCACATGTTCGCCCGCGCCTTTCTCCCGGTGGATACTGTCCTACGGCACCTCCGCGTCCCCCCAGGCCGCTTCCACTTGGCCGCGTTCCTCGTGCTCTGGATCTCCTATGGAATCCTAGCCACGGCCACCCTGTCCGCATTGATTCTCGGAAGAGTTCCTTCCCCCGGTCTACTCCTCCATGGTCTGGGGGAGGGGCTCTTGCTCATTATCCGGCTCTTCCCATTTCCGGGTTTCTTCTCCCTGGTCCTCATCGTGGGGGCCCTTCTCTCCTGGGTAAGCCCTGACCCCAGAAACCCTGTGGTCCAGACCATCTATGGGATCTCCGAGCCCTTGTTGATCCCTTTCCGCAGGTTTCTTCCCCATTTGGGCGGACTGGATTTCTCCCCTCTTATAGCCCTGCTGGCCTTCCAGATCCTGGGAAGCATCGCTCAACGACTTCTCTTTCAGATCCTTAGCATGATCCCTACCGGGCCACTGACCTGAACCTCTAGGGCCCATGGAGAAACCATGGGGCCATTCAAAAGGCAATCCCTTTGACCATAAAATATAGGCCCGGAAGGGGCATTCCGAGGGGCCCCACCCGATAGATGAGCCCCCCTTCGGATCCATCCCAGTTGGACCAGCCCGCCGAGGAGGAACAGTGCCGGGAGGGTTCCCAGGCCGAAACAGACCATCAGGCTCATACCCACAACAGCACTGACCTGCCGGAAGAGACCTCCATGGCGGCCCGGGCTGGGGCCGCAAGGGCTGTAAGGAATTTGGAGAGCATGGGGGGCCCAGGGTTCAGCCCACTCCCATCACGGAACGATTCCCATTACCGAACGATGATACTCCTGGAGGCTCACCACGTTCATGCTCTTGTGAATCAGGGCCTCGATGGCGTTGACCGTCGCGGCCGCGCCGCTTACCGTGGTCACGATGGGGATGTTGAAGGCCACCGCCGTGCTCCGGATTGCCACCTCGTCCTGCCTCGGGGTGCGACCTGGAGCCGGGGTATTGATGATGAGCTGAATCTGCCCGTTTTTTATCAGGTCGACCACGTTGGGACGTCCCTCTGAGACCTTTCGGATCTTGGTCACTTCGATGTCATTGCGGATAAGGGCGTTGGCCGTCCCCTCTGTGGCCACGATATCGAATCCCAACTCCACCAGCCGCTTGACGATATATAGGATGGCCCGTTTATCCTTGTTCTTGACGCTGACAAAGACGGTCCCCTTCAGGGGAAGCTTAAGGTCCGCGGCCAGTTGGGATTTGGCGAAGGCCATGCCGAAGGTGGTGTCGATCCCCATGACCTCACCGGTGGATTTCATCTCAGGGCCCAGGAGGGTGTCTACTCCGGGAAAACGCTTGAAGGGAAAGACCGATTCCTTGACTGCGAGATGGGCCGGCTCCACTTCGCCGGTGATGCCCAGATCCCGCAGCCGATGCCCCATCATGACCTTGGTGGCAATTTTGGCCCAAGGGACTCCCGTGGCCTTGCTCACAAAGGGCACTGTTCGGGAGGCCCGGGGGTTTACTTCCAATACGTANATCACGTCATTCTTTACCGCATACTGGANGTTCATAAGTCCCACGACCCTGAGCTCCCGAGCAAGGGCGTAAGTGTTTCGCCGGATTCCCTCCAAGACCGGCTGGTTCAGAGTGATAGGAGGCAGAACGCAGGCGCTGTCGCCCGAATGAATTCCCGCCTCCTCCACGTGCTCCATGATCCCGGCGATGACCACATCCTTGCCGTCAGAGACGGCGTCCACGTCGATCTCGATGGCATCCTCGAGATACTTGTCGATAAGGATGGGTTTGTCGGGTGAGGCCTCGGATGCCAGGGTTACAAAGGCATCGAGGTCCCGTTCGTTAAAGACGATCTCCATGGCGCGGCCCCCCAGAACGAAGGAAGGTCGTACCACCACTGGATAGCCGATCTCCGAAGCNACCCTCTTGGCCTCCTCCACCGAAGTGGCGGTACCGTTCTCGGGCTGAATAAGCCCCAATTTCTTGAGGAGGGACTGAAAACGCTCCCGGTCTTCGGCACGATCTATGCTGTCCGAGGAGGTTCCCAAGAGCTTCACTCCGGCTTTCTGAAGGGGAACGGCCAAGTTCAAGGGGGTCTGCCCACCGAACTGCACGATGACGCCCAGGGGCTTCTCCCTCTCCACGATGGAGAGGACGTCCTCCCGAGTCAGGGGCTCGAAATATAGGCGATCCGAGGTGTCGTAATCAGTGCTGACCGTCTCCGGATTGGAGTTCACCATGATGCTCTCGTAACCCATCTCCCGCAGAGCAAAGGAGGCGTGACAGCAACAGTAGTCGAACTCGATACCCTGTCCTATGCGGTTGGGCCCTCCGCCTAAGATCATTACCTTGGGACGACGGGAAGGACGGCTTTCGTCCTCCATCTCATAGGTGGAGTAGTAGTATGGGGTGTAGGCCTCGAACTCCGCCGCGCAGGTATCCACAAGCTTGAACGCAGGAACCACATTGAGGGCCAGTCGCAACTGTCGGACCGTCTCTTCATCGGTCCCCCACATGTGGGCCAGTTGCACATCGGAAAAGCCATAGGCCTTGGCCTCACGAAGCTCCTCCGGAGTGATCCGCTCCTTGAGAAGCTCCAACCCCACACCCTCCGATCCTGCGGCCTTTCGAAGCGAGCGTCCCCTTCGTCTGAGGTAACGCTCCTTATCCACGATCTGGCGGATCTGGTGGAGGAACCATGGGTCTATGTGGGTCAGGTCGTGGATCTCCTCGAGCTCAATTCCAGCCAAAAAGGCCTCCCGAATGAAGAAGACTCTCAAGGCGTTGGGGACCCGGAGCCGCTGACGGATCCGCTCCATCTTCTCCTCTCGGTCCCTGGGCCGCCCTTCCTCGGAAGGGTGACCGCCGCCGAGCCCCTCGCTTCCTAAATGATGGGCCCGAGGGTGGGGGGTGGCCCAGATCGTGGAGTCCCTGCCGTCGCCGCCCAGTCCCAACCGACCGATCTCCAGTGAACGAAGCCCTTTCTGCAAGGCCTCCTTGAAGGTACGGCCGATGGCCATGGTCTCACCCACGGATTTCATGGAGGTGGTCAGAGTAGGATCGGCCCCTGGGAACTTCTCGAAAGTGAAGCGAGGGATCTTTACCACCACGTAGTCGATGGTGGGCTCAAAGGAGGCAGGGGTCTCCCGGGTGATGTCGTTGGCCAACTCGTCCAGAGTGTACCCCACGGCCAGCTTGGCCGCAATTTTTGCAATGGGAAAACCCGTGGCCTTGGAGGCCAGGGCTGAGCTTCGGGAGACCCTGGGGTTCATCTCGATGATGACCATACGCCCCGTTTCTGGATCGATGGCGAACTGGATGTTTGAACCCCCCGTTTCCACACCGATCTCCCGGATACAGGCGATGGACGCATCCCGCATCCGCTGGTACTCCCTGTCTGTCAGGGTCTGAGCCGGAGCCACGGTGATGCTGTCCCCTGTGTGGATCCCCATGGGGTCCATGTTCTCAATGGAGCAGATGATGACCACGTTATCCTTCAGATCGCGCATCACCTCCAGCTCGAATTCCTTCCACCCGATGACAGATTCCTCGATGAGGATCTGATGAATCATGCTGGCTTCCAGACCGCGCGGGGCCTTCTCCTTGAACTCCTCGATGTTGTAGGCCACCCCGCCCCCGATCCCCCCAAGGGTGAAAGCTGGACGAATGATGACCGGAAATCCGATCTTCTCCACCACCTGGAGGGCCTCTTCCATGGAACGCGCCAGGCCGCTTTTGGGCAGGTCGAGTCCGATCCTGCTCATGGCCTCTCGGAAGAGCTCGCGGTTCTCGGCTTTCTGGATGGCCTGAAGATTAGCCCCGATCATCTGTACCCCATGTGCATCCAAGAAGCCCGACTCGGCCAGCTGGACGGCCACGTTGAGACCAGTCTGTCCGCCCAGGGTGGGAAGCAGGGCATCCGGGCGCTCCCGTTCGATGACGCGTTCCAGCACAGGTGCAATGATGGGCTCCACATAGGTCCGGTGTGCCATCTCAGGGTCGGTCATGATAGTAGCAGGATTGCTGTTGACCAGCACCACCTCATACCCCTCCTCTCGGAGGGCCTTACAGGCCTGGGTGCCCGAGTAGTCGAACTCGCAGGCTTGGCCGATGACGATGGGGCCCGATCCGATGATGAGGATCTTACGGATGTCTTGGCGCTTTGGCATGATCCACACTTTCCAGGGATTCTCGCTCTTCCATTATGGAATTAACCCTTCCGGTTCTGCTCCATCACGTCCGTGAACCATCGAAAGAGGTAGGTGGCGTCATGGGGTCCTGGCGATGCTTCGGGGTGGTATTGGACCGAAAAGATGGGAAGCCCCTTGTGGCGCAGCCCCTCCAGGGTCTGATCGTTGAGGTTAACATGTGTGAGTTCAACCTCCACGGGGTCCAGACTGTCCATATCCACGCAAAACCCGTGGTTCTGGGCTGTAATATCCACCTTCCCGGTACGAAGGTCCTTGACTGGCTGGTTGCCGCCCCGATGGCCGAACTTCAATTTGAACGTTCTGCCTCCCAAGGCCAGGCCCAAAATCTGATGCCCGAGACAGATACCGAATATGGGCCGCTTCCCCAGCAGTTCCCGCACCGTCTCCACCACATAGGGGACCCCTTCCGGATCTCCCGGACCATTGGAGAGGAAGATCCCTTCCGGATCGTAGGAGAGGATCTCCTTGGCCTTGGTGTGGGCCGGAAGCACGGTCACATCGCAACCTGCGGCACTCAACAACCGCAGGATGTTGTACTTGATACCGCAATCCAGGGCAACCACCCGATAGGGAGTGCCGTCCGTTAAAGGACGAAGCTTTTGGTTCTCCAAGGTCCACTGTTCCTCCCCCAGCGAGCCCCGCAGATCCTCCCAACGGTAGGGCTCCGCACAGGTCACCTCCTTGACGAGATCGCGTCCCACAAGCCCTGGGGAGGATCGCGCCTTCTCCACCAAGCTTTCGGGATCCAGGTCCTCCGTGGAGACCACAGCCTTCATGGCCCCGGCTTCGCGGATGTGTTTGGTCAAAGCTCGAGTATCGACCCCCTCCACCCCGATGATGTCGTGGTCCTTGAGGTAGTCCCCGAGGGAGGAGGTAGCCCTCCAATTGCTATAGACCGTCGAGTATTCCCGCACCAGGAAGCCCTCCACATGTGGCTTCCAGGACTCCACGTCCTGTTCGTTGACCCCATAGTTGCCGATGAGGGGATAGGTCATGGTCACGATCTGGCCCTTGTACGACGGATCCGTGAGGATCTCCTGATATCCCGTCATGGAGGTATTGAAGACCACCTCTCCATAGGCCTCACCGTGAGCCCCGAAAGATCTCCCCCGGAAGACGGTTCCATCCTCCAGGGCAACCATGGCCGGTTTTCCATCCTTATAGGGCCTCCTTTGAGCGACCATCCTCCTCCCCCCTTGTCCTTTCAGCGCCCATGCCCGAGCGCCTCAATCCGGGCAATCCTAAGGCCAACTTCAATGAAAGTCAACGGAAGAACCGTCCTCAGTCGGCTCCTCTTCAGAGAGCCGAATCGAGGGTGAAACCGTGGCGACATCCCAGTGGAAGATCGCCGCACTCCTCCCCTCATCTTGACCTTGCTGAGCCCTCAACACAGTACGCTCTGAACGCCCAGGGAAGAGAACCACCGTCAAAATCCTCTCTTCCCAACTCTCCCATCCCTCTAGAAGACCGAGACTATGGATCCTTGCCAGGAGACCTTCCCTGACTTCCTCCGCGAAGTAGGAGGAAAGGGCCCTTCCTGCAGCGAGCAGGTCGCGTTCCATCTCAGGGTTCCAAGGGCAACTCCGGGCATCCTTGAGAAAACGTCCGACTTTCTCCGAAAAAATCTGCCAGGGCAGATGTCCCTGGAAGGCCTCTCGAATACGGCGGACTCTGTCCAAGCCCTGAGAGGAAAAGTATGGAAGGGGAATCCGGAGGAGCTCCAAGTAAGAGGGAGGTCCTCCGGGGGCCTCTCCTGAGGGGATCCGCTCCAAGATCTGTTCCATCACCAAAGAGTTGTCCGTTAGGAGATAGGGAGNGGAGTTCAGACCGTAGGCTTCNTAGAGCTCCAACCAGGCCCGAAGCCTCTGGGGAAGGAGGAAATCGTCTTCCTCCAGGTGGGGAAGGGGAGAAAGGTCCAGGAAGAAATCATTATCCTCCTCCCTCTCCACCCCGAGCGACCATTGGAGATTCCTCTCCTTCTGATGAAGGTCGCCCAGGGTTTCGTGGATCTCCCGTCTTTGACGATCGAAATCCTGGGCCATCTGCAAGAGAAGTTGGCCTCGAAGGGTCTCCTCTTCCTTGTGTGCCCCCGACTCCTTGCCGTATTGACGGATCTTCCTCACCAGTTGATATCCGGGCTCTTCCTCCAAGGTCATCGCCCCTCCACGGCTCAGGTAGACGAGATAACCCGAATCCTGATAGATCTCCCCCAAACGCTCGAATTCGCGCAACAGAGACCTAGCCTGCTTGGTATCAAGATTTAGGCTCAATGGGCGGGAGACGGTAACCATTCCCAGGCGTTCCGCCTCTTCGGTCTCGGAGGAAGTCGCCGAGAAGATGGGCTGAAGGATCACTGCATGCTGAAACCAACACAGGAGGGACCTGAGAAGCGAAGATTCCACATCAATATAAGGGAAATAAAGCATCGGGGGAAGCCCTACCTTGATCTCTTGCATCGCTGACATCCTCTTCGTTCGTCGTATGTTGGTATTGTAGCACAATGCAGGACNTTTTCGGATGGGCCGATCCGTCAGATCCCTTTCCATAGAACTCGAGCTATGATACATTGTCCAGGCCATGCCCNAAGAGGGGTCCTCAAAGAGATGAATGAAGGCGGATTTTCGGAAGAGCTTCTCCAAGGGCTCGCGGAGTTGGATCACTCCTCCATCCTTGCATTTGTCTTCCATCCTCGACGGGACCCCTTTCCTCCTCCGGATGATCCTCGAGTACAAGAGCATCTCTTCCCCGTGGAAGGAGAGGCGACCATCGGATCCAGATTTTACCCGGCGGGCAAAGACGAACCGGTGATCCTTTTCTTCCACGGAAATGGAGAGATCGCCAGCGATTACGACGAGCTCGCGCCNCTCTACCTGGATAGGGGGATCGGTCTGCTTGTCTTCGACTATCGAGGATATGGAAAGAGCACGGGCTCCCCGACACTCACGGCCATGATGAGGGATTCGGTGGTCCTCTTCGAGGCAGCCGTACAGTGGCTCATGGCTCAGGGCTATCGGGGACACCTTTGGGTCATGGGGAGATCCTTGGGAAGCGCACCCGCTCTGCAGGTGGCCCGAAGAGAGAAAAGGCGGCTCAAGGGCCTCATCATCGAAAGCGGCTTCGCCGACACACTGGGCCTTCTTCGCAGGATCGGAGCCCCCATCTCCTCCAAGGCGTACGTGCGTTTCTGGAGCCGGTTCAACCTAGTGGCTATCCAGGAGGTCACCCTTCCCACCCTTATCCTCCACGGTACGGAGGACTGGATTATCCCCGCCTCCGAAGGGGAGGCCCTCTACGCCGCCTCTCCGGCCCCACGAAAGGAGCTGGTCCTCATCCCCAGGGGCGGCCACAATGATCTCATGTGGGTGGGGACAGATCGCTACTTTGGGGCCATTGAGAGATTCGTCAAGGGGGCCGTAGATGTGGGCGAGGGATAGGGGGAGGGTCCCAAGGAGGACATCCTTCCGGGAAAAGGCCACTTGCGTCGGGAACTACAGTCAAGAGGTTGAAGCAGGAGGCAACTGGCTCACCTGTGGGTAAATTTACCTTGCGGTGCCCTATGTGGGAGGGGTCATCCTTAGCCTGATCTCGGCCTTTGCCCTTTACGTAGCATCCACCCTGCATCGACCCATCCTGATCCTCGCAACCGACTTTGCCACAGCATTGGGGCTCCTGATGCTCATCGTGAAGATCTTCCTCCACATCACGATCCAGAAAGAGATCGGTCGACGATAGTCCGCCTCGTCTGGATCGGCCTCCAAGGAGTCCCATCAAGCCAAGTGGACTATCTCCCCTGTGAGACGAGAAAGCGAATCAGTCGTTCCTGAACTTCTTTAGGGATGTCCTCCGGGCGAAGAGCCCTGCAGATCTCGGCCGTCTTCTGATAGGTATTGAGAAAGGCCAAACAAGGAGGGCAGTCTGCCATATGCCGGTCGATTTCGGCTCTTTCATCCAAAGGGAGTTCCCCTTCCAGGTAGTCACAAAGCAAATCCACCAGGGCCTCGCAACTATGTCGATGGGTTCCTTTCTTTTCTTCTTCCTTGGTCATGGTCCTCCTTCCTCGTCTTCTCCCGGAAATAGGCTGTCAGGAGGGCGCGGAGGGCCAGTCTGGCCCGATGCAATCGGGATTTGACGGCGGGGAGACTCAATCCAAGGATCTCCCCGATCTCCTTGAGGTGGAATCCCTCTACATCCTTCATAACGAGGGCCACGCGCAGGTCCTCCGGGAGACGTTCCATGGCTTCCCGAATCTTCTGACGGGCCTCACGGCTGAGCAGTCTCTCCAAAGGAGCCTGCGACCAGTCCACCACCTCCTCGGCATGCTTCCCCTCCGAGGTAAATCGGGGCATGACTTCATCCAGGGAGACGGTCTCCTTGCGCCTCTGGCGTGCCCGAATCCGATCCAGGCTGGCATTGACCGCAATGCGATAGATCCAAGTCCCTATGGAGGCCTTCTCCTGAAATCCTCCAATTCGACGGATCAGACTCACAAAGACGTCCTGAGTGACGTCCTGGGCCTCCATGGAGTCCTGAATGATCCCGAAGGCCAGCCGGTAGATGGAAGGTGCATAGTCCCTGACCACCCTCTGTATGGCATCCGGATCTCCCCTTTGCAACTGTAGAATCAAGGTCTGCTCTGCGATCATGGGAGACCCCTCCAGGACAGAGACATCCTATTGCTGGTATCTCCTATNGTTCGCGCTCCATCAAGAGGATGGAAGCGAGAGGAGATGACGATGGTGATGCCACCTGCGGTAGAAGATGTAGTAGTTGGCACGGCTTCTTCTAAACCTTTCGTGTTCCTCCATCTCTTCCCACACCCGATGGGGATGGAACCGGAGAGGGAGGTTTGGGGTCACAAGGATCCGATATCCTAAGCTGCGGATGCGGAAGGAATAATCCAGGTCAAGGTGGCGATAGAATCGAAACCGTTCGTCCATCCATCCCACCTCGAGTAGGATCCTCCTCGGAACAGCAAAGCAGTAAAGGGTGACGGCGTGCACCTCAGGCCCCGGTGCCTCGTGAAACTGCTGATAGTCCTCCGTGACGAGCCCGTGGGCCCCGGTGCCCCCCACCCTCGGATCCTCCAGAGTCCGTTCCAGGGCAGAGAAGAGATCCCCGGTGATCTCCACGTTGACATCCAACAGCACCACCATCTCGCCCAAGGCCTGTCGCAGGGCCACGTTTCGAGACGCCGCCTCCCCCAGTGGGTGATCCGCAAGCCATAACACCAAATCGGGGTCATTCCGGGCCAATCCAAGGACCATCGGGCGCGTCTCGTCCCGGGATCCCCCCTCCACGATGACCACTTGCACCCTGCGATCTCCTTGATGGTGCCTGACGGATTCATAGCATCGCTTGAGATCCGCCCAGTTGTTGTGAGCCACCAGGGAGACGGTCACCGGATAGCGGGTGGGCTCACCGAGCAGAACGGGCACTTCCTTTGAGGAAGAAATCTCTCTGGGATATCCCTTCCACTCCACCCGGGACCGGCAAAGGACCACCGTGGGCCCCCTGGCGGGATCACGCACTTCAAACCCCTCGGCCTCCATCTGGTCCCTGAGGGCATCGGCTTCCTGGAAATGGTGCTCCGCCCTCAACGCCTCTCTCTCCCCAGCCATACGCCAAACTCTCTCCGGGATCCTGCGGGAACGCTCCGGCCAAGACTCCAGATCGAGCCCAAAGACGGCATCGAACTCCACCAGGAGCCGCGCCCGCTCCGCAAGGGACAGAGAAGGATCGTGAACCATCTTCCAGGTATTTGCCAAGGCCCGCGGCAAGGAGAGATCATCGGCTATGGCCTCCAGGAATCTGCTCCTCCAGGCTTCGGCCGTCTCTCCTTTGGGCCTGGAGATCTCCTTCCAGGCGGGATCTTCCACATGTCGTCTCAGATGGGATAGACCGCGTTGGGCGGCCTTCAGGGCATTGAAGGTGAAGTTGAGGCGGGAACGGTAGTGCACCGTAAGACAGAGATACCGAAAGGCCATAGGATCAAAACCCCGATTTTGGAGGTCCCGAATGGTGTAATCATTTCCCGCCGACTTGGCCATCTTGAGCCCGTCGGCAAGTAGGTGTTGGCCGTGGACCCAATAGCGGACCACCTGGCCTCCCACCACCGATTCCGACTGAGCAATCTCATCCTCGTGATGCGGGAAGATGTTATCGACCCCTCCGGTGTGAATATCGAAAGGGGCTCCTAGATAGTGCAACGACATGGCGGAGCACTCGATGTGCCACCCCGGAAATCCCTCCCCCCAGGGGCTGGGCCACTTCATCTCTCGGCCGGGTTCTGCGGCCTTCCAAAGGGCAAAGTCTTCGGGGTGTCGTTTCAATGGGTCCACCTCAACCCGGACCCCTCGTAGCAGGGCCTCTGGAAGGTTTCCCGAGAGCTTTCCATACTCAGGGAAGCCCTGCACATCGAAATAGACGTTTCCCCCTGCCTCGTAGGCATGCCCCTTTTGGATCATCCTCTCGATGAGATCGATGCATTGGGGGATATGCTCCGTGGCACGCGGGTAGACGTCTGCAGGGAGGATCCCCACCGCCTTCTCATCCTCATGGAACCGCTGAGTATAGTATTGGGCGATCTCTTTGGAGGTCTTGCCCGCAGCTCGGGCCGCCGCGATCACCTTGTCCTCACCCTGCTCCAGGAGTTCCTGGCGCATGTGCCCCACGTCCGTGATGTTCTTGACGTGAAAGACCTGGTATCCCAGATAAAGGAGCACACGCTTGAGCCAGTCGGCCATGAGGTAGGTTCGGAGGTTACCGATATGGACGTCCCGATAGACCGTGGGGCCACAGGTATAGACGGTCACACGGGGGGGATTGATGGGCCGGAAGGGTTCCTTCCGTCGCGTGAGGGTGTTATAAAGGCGCATCGGCCGGCTCCTCAGGTGTCAGGGACCCTGTTCACGTGTACCATAATCCCTGAGACATGGCAACGCGGGGGAAAAGGANAGCCCGCGCGGAGGCCACACCTAATCCAAGACAAGAAAGTGGAGCCGCACATGGTGCAGGACGGCTGGACACTGGTGACCCTCGGCGCTCTGGTGGTGTGGATGGGGCTTCTGGTATGGTCCATGTCCCGCATCCGGGGAATGGAAAGGAGGATCTGGAGGCATCTGGAAGAACTCCTTCGCGAGGAACGAGAGAGGCGGGGAGAGGCTCTCCAAAAACTCGGTTCTGATATCTCCGAGCGGATCGCCCGGGTCACAGCGGAACTTCGAGGGGCACTGGCAGAACGTCTCAATGTAGAGATGCGGGAGATCCACCGAGGTCTGGAGGAAAGCCTTGCCCTGAATCGCAAGGAACTGCGAGAAGGCCTGACTGACGGGGTCCGGTCGTTGGAGAGTCGCTTCCAGGCCCTTCAGGAAGCCACCCGAAGCGGACTCGAGAAAGTAAGGGGACTGCTCGACACCCGCCTCCTTTCCTTGGGCAGGGAGATGCAAAGCCGTCTTGACGCCAATCTTCGCGAGGGGTTCAAGCACTTCGAGCGGGTCCAAGAGCATCTCAGGGCCGCGGAGGACCAACTCAAACGGGTCGGGGAAGTGGGAGCCTCTATCAACGAACTCCACGCCCTCCTGAAACTTCCTCACCTTCGGGGTGAGTTCGGCGAGGTCACCCTTGAACGACTCCTGGCTGATTTCCTGCCCGCACACCTTTACGAGCTTCAAGCTACGATCCCTGGTGTCGGGAGGGTGGATGCCCTGGTGCGGTTTCCCAGTGCGGCACTGCCCATCGACTCCAAATTCCCTCGGGAGCGGGTCCTCCCCCTCTTCCGAGAGACCTCCCCCGAGAGCCTGAGACGGGCCCGCAAGGCTCTTCACCAAGTCCTTAGGGCCGAGGCCCAGCGGATCGAACGCTACATCCGTCCCGAGGCCGGGACCATGGACATGGCCCTCATGTTCCTCCCTTCAGAGACCCTCTACTTCGAGGCCATCCGCAATGTGACCCTCTGGGCGGAGCTGACTCGGAGAAAGGTCTTTCCCGTCTCACCCAACACTCTGGCCGTCACCCTGCGGGCCGTGGCTGTGGCCCAACAGTACTATGAAATGGCCCGCAACGTGGAGTCGACTCTGAAGGAGATCCAAAAGGCCCAGCGACACTTCGGTCTCTTCGTAGAGCGTTTCGAGGATGTGGGGAAGGAGCTTGAAAGGGCCCAGTCTGCCTACCGTACGGCCAGCACCCATCTGGGCCGGTATGCAGGCTCTATAGAGCGTCTGACGGCCGCAGGTAACGTTCGACAGGATGACCGGTTGTCGGAGGAGGACCACGTAAAAGACCCGTCTCCACCTAGGGCCCGAACTTGAAACCGAAGACCACACATCATCCATCCCATTGAAGAGGAAGGTATTCATATGGACAGGAGATTCCACCCAGAGGAGCTGAAGCGGTTTGACGGAGGCGCGGGAAGGCCCGTTTATGT
The DNA here is from genome assembly GCA_002010915.1 of Desulfarculaceae bacterium JdFR-97. Lineage (GTDB taxonomy): Bacteria > Desulfobacterota > Desulfocorpusculales > Desulfocorpusculum > Desulfocorpusculum > JdFR-97. The sequence continues at coordinate 39,560 of MTPG01000075.1, forward strand.
GGCGGAAAGTCTACCATGTCTCTGCAAGCAAACTTTGGGCGCGCGGGAACCCAACATGAAACAGCATGCCGCAGGGAGGGACCTGGGCTCCGAGATCCAGGCCGTTCCAAAAAGCGCATGTCCAGTTTGAAGATTACCGGAGGAGGGGAAAGTGAGGAAAGGAAAGCAAAGGAAGGTGCGCGGCCTCCATCATGTGGCCGTCCCAGTGGTCGACCTGGCCGCCGCGGTCAGGTTCTACAGGGAAACACTCGGACTTCCGGAGCTTTCAGCCCCTGACGGTGCAAGGGAGAGGGGAATCCGATGGTTCGATCTGGGGGATGGAAGGGCCCTTCATCTCATCCCCTGGAAGGCCCCCGTGCCCCGCACTCGGGCTCATTTCGCCCTCTCCGTGGAGGATCTGCGATCTTGGCGATCCCATATGGAAGGCTGCGGCGTGGAGATGGACAGGCCCTTGGTGGATCTCTACGGTATTGAACGGTTCTTCGTCCGGGACCCTTCCGGAAACCTTATCGAATTCGTCCAGGAAGCCGAATAGGAATCGATTACCTCCTCTGATATGATATACATGTCCTTCGACCAGACCGAGTCCTTTGGGCGAGGCCCTAGACATAGGTCTCCATGATAGAGGCCAGCTTGGAACGGTCCACGGATCGGCCAATCAGGGGACCATCCTTGAGCACAGGAATGTGCTCTTCAAAAGAAGGTCGGTCGTTCCGATAGATCAGGCCGACTGGAATCCGATCCCCCCACTCCATGGCCAAGCGCATGGCCGCCTCCCAATCCGTGGGATCGTGGGTCTCTGGAACGGGGGCGCATCGTTCCTTGTACCACGCGTAGGTGTTCACCCTGTTGAAGGAAACGCAGGGCTGCAGGATGTCGATCAAAGCGAATCCCCGATGGCAAACAGCCTCCTGAATGAGTCCCACAAGGAGATCCGTCATCCCTGCAAACGCCCGGCCCACGAACCCAGCCTTCATGACCACGGCCACGGCTACGGGGTTAAATGGGGAGGAAAACACCCCATGGGGTTGAGCTCGGGTGACGAAATCCTCCTGAGAGGTGGGGCTGGCCTGCCCCTTGGTCAGGCCATAGACTTGGTTGTTGTGGACCAGGAGCGTCAGGTCCACGTTTCTACGAATGGCAGCCAGGAAATGGTTTCCCCCCTCGCCATAGACGCATCCGTCTCCGCTCTCCACGATGACCGTCAAGCCCGGATTGGCCAGCTTTGCCCCTGTGGCCACGGGCAGCGCCCTACCGTGAAGCCCATTGAAGACGTTGGCGTTGAGGTAGTGGGGGGTCTTGGCGGCCTGACCGATCCCCGACACCAGGAGCACCTCATGCGGCCGAAGCTGAAGGCCGACCAAGGCCTCCTTGAGGGCCTTCAGGATGGGAAAATTGCCGCAGCCGGGACACCAGGCTGTCTTAAATTCGCCGTAATCCTCCAGGGTTACTCTGCTGTTCATCTTGATGCCTCGCAATCCCCTTATGCATCGAGGGCCCGAATCACGTATTCCGGAGTCAGAGGAAGTCCGTCGTATCGGAGGATCCGCTCCTCGATACAGAAGCCCGTCTCGCGGCGGATCAGGCCGGCCAGCTGGCCGGTAGCATTGCTCTCCACGGAGACGACCCTTTCGGCCGCCTCCAGACGGTGGAGAATCTGCTCGGGGATCAAGGGCCAGAGTTGGGAGAAATGCATGGCAGCGACTCGACGGCCCTTCGATTCGAGGATCTTGGCCGCCTCCTCCACGATCCCTCTGCTTGACCCCCAACAGACCATGAGGATCTCCGGGGGCGTATCGCCTACGTACGTAGGAGGGATTACCTCGGCCCGGAGTCCGTCCTCCTTCCTCATCCGCTTGTCGACCATCCGGGGCCGAACCGAGAGATCCTCGGTCATATGCCCGTCCTCGGTGTGTTCGTGGCTGTCGGCAACCACAAGGTTCCCCGAAAGGCCGGGCAATAATCTGGGGGAGAGCCCGTCCTTTGTGATGCGATAGCGAAGATAAGGTGCCTCCAGCTCGGAGGGATCCGCTACGGCCGGGACGAAAGGGAGTTCCTCCACGGCAAAGGGTGCGGTGTCCCGATAGGAGTCGGCCATGTAGTGGTCCGTGAGGATGAATACAGGACTCTGATAGCGCTCGGCCAACTCAACGGCCCTCCGAGTCAGGTGGAAACATTCNTCTATGCTCCCCGGGGCAAAGACCGCCTTGGGGAATTCTCCGTGGCCTCCGTGAAGGACGAGCCAGAGGTCCGCTTGCTCGGTCCGGGTGGCCAGACCCGTACCTGGCCCAGGACGCTGAGCCACTACCACCACGAGAGGGGTCTCCGTCACCCCGGCCAGGCTTACCCCTTCGGTCATCAGGGCAAACCCTCCCCCGGAGGTGGCCACCAGAGAGGGAGCACCCGCGTACGACGCCCCGATGCACATGTTGACGGCTGCGATCTCATCTTCGGCCTGCTCCACCACCAGCCCCATCTCATCCGCCCAGCGAATCATAGTCATGGGAACCGAGGTGGACGGGCTCATAGGATAGAAGGCGCAAAATCTGACTCCGGCCGAAATTGCACCAAGGGCTATGGCCTCGTGAGCGGTCATGAGAAGCCGCCCCTCGGAGCGCAAGGCCGGTGCCAACTTTAGCGGNGAGGCGAGTTGCCCAACGCTCCACGCATAGGCCTTGGAGAAAGCCTCCTGGTTCAACTCCAGGACCTTCGGACGGCCCTCGCCTAGGCGATCCCTGAGGGTCCTCTGCGCCACCTCCTCCTCGAGCCCCAGGACAGCGCAGGCCGCCCCAAGGGCAGCTGTGTTGGTATAGCTGTCGGAGGAAAGCTCTTTGAGGGGTACTGGAATCACCCTTTCGTCCTTCATTGCAAGGGAGGCATCGGCAAGGATAAATCCTTCCGGGGAGAGATCCCTTTGATGGAGGACCACGGTCTCTTCGTTGAGGGCAACAAGAAGATCGGCGGTCTCTCGCGGAGCTCTCACGGTTTGGATCCCGCAGCGCACCGCAAAGGTATTGTGACCACCGCGGACCCGCGACTCATAAGTCTGGGTCACGTGAACCGAATAGCCGCTTCTCACCAACACCCGAGCCAGGATCTCTCCCACGGTCTGAAGTCCCTGTCCCGCCTCTCCTCCCATCAGAATATTGACCTCTGACCGTCCCCCAGCCATTATCTCCTCCTTCTCATGGGGGATCTTCAACGAGCATCTCCCGTCTGGCTTCAAAGGGTCGAGCCGCGCCGGTCATGTGCAGGATCCTCCTCAGCTCCTCGGTGATCTCCACTACCACCTGCCGCACGCCTTCCCGCCCCGCTGCGGCAAGACCATAGAGGATCGGACGTCCAAGCCCCACCAGGGAAGCCCCGAANGCGAGACCTTTGAAGACGTCGCTCCCTCGTCGAAAACCACCGTCCACGATAATGGGAATTTTGCCCCTTACGACCTCCACGATATCCCCCATCACCTGAAGGGGATGGGGTAGGTAATCCAGAGTATGGGCTCCATGGTTAGATACCACCAAAGCATCGGCCCCCGCCTCCAAGGCACGGAGGGCGTCCCACTGGCTGAGGATCCCCTTGAATATCAAGGGGCAGGACACCTCCCTTCTGATCGATTCGAGCTCATCCATGGTGAAGGGGACACAGTCCGAGGCTACTTGGCGGTCGTGGATCTTGGTGCCCTCTCCTGCATCTATCTCCACCCCCACCCAGTGGACCCCCGCCGCCTGGAACTTCTCCAGGGCCTCGAAGATCTTCCGGCGCTCACGGAAAGGCTTGACATTGGCCGCCACCGGCACCCCTGTGGCCACCAACTCATCCAGGTTCTGGGGTATGGGGGTCCCGGTCCAAAGGAGGCTTCCCGCCTCCTTGAGCCCCTCGGCCACCTGGATCATGCCGTCTTCGACCACAGCAGGGATGGGCATGGTCATGGCCGACATGACTACCGGGGTAGACAACTTCACCCCTAACACCTCGCACGACGTATCCGCCTCCCGGACCTCAATGTATCGGGGGCGAATCGTGTACCGATCCAGGATCCTACGGTCATGTGCCGGTATGAATCCCGTCTCCACGGCGTCCAAGATCCAGCCGTATTCCCTATCGCGGAGGATCTTCTCCCCCTGGACATAGAGATCGGTAAGGCCCATGGCAACCTCCTTCTTCATTTTATTAGGTGGACGCTTGGGAGTCAGCTAGGGAAGATTCCCCCTCGAGAAAAGCCAAAAGTCCCCCAACATCTTCTGGGAACGGACTTGATTGCCCTTTTGGTATGGGTCCCCCTCCCTTGCGAGGGCTCACGTGCCTCCTCACTCTTCTGTGCACTGGGCCAGAAACCCTTTCAGATCCCCATCACGTCGGATCCCCAAACGGGTCAAACAGAAATCGTAACGCAAGGGGTCCTCCGGGACCATCTGTCGGAAGCGGTCTGTCATCTCCAAAGCAGCCCGGATATCCGCCCGCCCTCTACTGATCAGTCCCAAGGCCCTCCCGATCCGGAACATGTGGGTATCCATGGGCACGATGAGGGCGGAGGGGGGGAACGCGGTCCACCCTCCGGGATCCACCTCGTCCCTCCGGACCATCCACCGGAGAAAGAGGTGAAGCCGCTTGCAGGCACTCCCCCTTTGAGGGAGCGGAAGGAGGCTCGATGTGGTGCCGTTTCCCATTCGTTGGGCCAGCTCCTCGGCGAACCCGCAAAGGGCTCCCAAGACTGTCTCCTCCTGAGCTCGAAAATATCTGGCCATACATGCCTCAAGGGATCCGTAACGCTCTAACACCCCCCGGATCGCATAAAGGAAAGAGGCCATCTCCTCCCCGGAAGTGAAGCGGTGACGGAAGTCCCGCAACTCCATCTGCAGCTGCTTTTGGGTGGCACTCATCACAAAGGAGCGGGGGGAGGGACCCATTCGCTCCAAAACAGTCCGCACACTTTTCAATATCTGGACCACTCTCCCATAGGCCAGGGCCGAAGCCACCATCCCCACGATCTCCCTGTCCCCCGGCTCGGGGTAACCATAAAGGAACTCCAAAGGGTCCGGGTGGACGTACTCCCTTCGATGATACCGAGTATAGAGGGTCTCCAGATGCTCTGACAGGTCACTTTTGACGGGATGGTTCGACATCACGTAAGGCGTCGCTCCCCGCTGGCGAGCTCCTCCAGTCCCTCCACATCCAGGATACGTATGCTCCGGGGGCCGTCTAGGGAGATCAGGCCGGCCTGCGTCATGCGGGCGAGGATGCGAGAGAGGGTCTCGGGAGAGGTCCCCAAGAGGCTGGCCAACTGCCCTTTGCGGATCTGCAAATCCACCCTCCCCTCGAGGCCTCGGTCTTCGTTCAAAGAGAGGAGATACCCAGCCAGGCGACCGGGCACCTCCTTTAGGGAGAGGTCCTCCACCATGGCAGTGAACCGCCGAAGCCGACGCGCCAGCACCGCCAACATATTGAGGGCCAAAGAAGGATCCTGTTGGATGAGGCCCGCGAATTCATCTCTCGGGAAAAAGAAAACGCGACTCTTTTCCAGGGCCTCAGCGTGAGCCGGAAAGCGCTCTCCTGCAAAGACCGGAACCTCTCCGAAAGGCTCTCCAGGGCCGAANATATGGAGAGTCTGCTCCTTGCCCTCCGGAGAGAGCTTGTAGACCTTGACGCGGCCCCGGTCCACAACGAAGAGACCCGTCCCCTCTTCCCCCTCCGAGAAGATGATCTCACCCCGTTCGAATCGCTGCTCCTTCACAATGCCGGCCAGGGCCTTGATATGCTCCTTCGGGAGGCCTTGGAAGAGGGGAATTCGTCCGATACGCCCCAGGATCTCCATGGATTCACCTTCGTCTAATGGAAATATCGCGGCCCTTGACCCAAGTCAAGGGATTCTCTGCCAAGAAAAAGCTATACTGAAACAAAGTCGGCCGATACCCTCCCATGGAAGAGAGGGAAAAACGCGCTCTAGGAGCAGGTGAGAGATGCGATGGAGCAACGAGGCCCAAGAGGCCCTATCCCGGGTCCCTTTCTTTGTAAGGAGGCGTGTGAGAAAACGAGTGGAGGAGGAAGCAGCGCGAAGGGGCGCAGGGGAGGTGACGCTGGAACATGTAAAGGCCGCCCAGAGGCGCTTCCTGGAGAGGATGGAAGAGGAAGTTCGAGGCTACCGTATTGAAACCTGCTTCGGCCCATCGGGATGCCCCAACAGGGCGTTGCCGGACCAAGAGGACGGAGATCTGCCAGACCGTTTGGAGCGGATCCTCGAATCATCTCGAATCCGCCACTGGCTGAAAGACCGGATTTCGGGGCCCCTTAAACTCCACCATGAGTTTCGGGTCTGCATCGCCGACTGCCCCAATGCCTGCTCCAGGCCCCAGATCGCGGATGTGGGCCTTATGGGCGCACGGAGTCCCAAGGTTGCCGATCCCGAGGCCTGCAGCGAATGTGGAGCCTGCCAAGAGGTCTGCGAAGAGGAGGCTGTGGAGGTGCGCGAGGGCCGTCCCCTCCTCCACAAGGACCGCTGCCTCTCTTGTGGGGCGTGCATCCGGGTCTGTCCCACAGGGGCTCTTCAGGAGGAAAGCCGGGGGTATCGCGTGTTGGTCGGTGGCAAGCTGGGACGTCATCCTCAGCTCGCCCGGGAGCTGCCCGGAATCCATGGGCCCAAGGCTGTGGAAGAAATCCTCCGTGAGTGCCTTCGCCACTACAAGGATCACTGTATTAAGGGAGAACGCTTCGGAGAGATTCTGAAACGGGTCGAGTTAGAGGTCCTGATTCCAGAAGAGAGAGATTAAAAAA
>MTPG01000080.1 GCA_002010915.1 Desulfarculaceae bacterium JdFR-97
GTTTGGAGGTCGGGATGGAAGTGTCCCGCGTAGTCATCACGGGAATAGGAGTCATCGCTCCGAGCGGAACGGGGAAAAGGAAGTTTTGGAAATCCCTCATTGAGGGGAAGTCGGGCATTTCTGAGGTCTCTCTGTTCGATGTCTCGGAACTTCCCACACGGATTGCCGGAGAGATCAAGGACTTCCACGAACTTTCCTACTTGAGCCCGGAACAAGCCCAAAGCTTAAGCCGCCAAACCAAGTTCGCCCTTGTGGCCGCTAGAGAAGCCATCGAAGATGCGGGGGTGGATATTGAGGACGAAGCCGGGCTTGCGTCTAAATCCGTGATCGTGGGGATCAGTTTTCCCAATATAGACATCCTGGAGGCGGCGATCCGAAAGAACCTGCAGCGTCCAGAGTTATCCAAAGAGAGCGCATTGTTCCTTCTCAAAGGGAATCCTTTTGCAACGGCAAGTGAACTTTCTCTTGCCCTAGGCTTTAGAGACTCCTCCCGGGTGATTACGACCTCCTGCACCGGGGGCGTCAACAGCATCGGATATGCCTATCAGGAGATCAGGGAGCGGAAACAGCAGGTGGTCGTTGCCGGAGGAGCGGATGGGCTTATGTCTCCAGTTCCCTTTATCTGCATGTGCGCTTCGGGGATGCTGTCCAAGAACAACGACAACCCTTCTAGGGCCTGCAAGCCCTTCGACCGATACCGGGACGGGGGGGTCATGGCGGAAGGTGCGGCTTTCCTGGTGCTGGAGTCCTTAGAGCATGCCCGCGCGCGGTCAGCTAGGATCTATGCGGAGGTGGTCGGCTTTGCGGAGACAGCCGTGGGCGTGGATCCCCGATTCATGAAGGAGGGACTTAAAGTTGTTATGCGAAAGGCTTTAGACGAAAGTCATCTTTCTCCTGGGGACATCGACTATATCTCAGCCCATGCGCCCTCTGATCCCATGACGGACAAGATGGAAGTGTTGGCCATCAAGTCCGTCTTTGGGACTCATACCTATCGTATACCCATCAGCTCCATCAAGGCCATCATCGGAAGTCCTTTCGCCGCGGCAGGGCCCATGCAGGTGATCTCCACAGTTCTTGCCATGGAGACAGGATATCTCCCTCCCACTTGCAATTATGAGCATCCGGATCCTGATTGCGACATCGATGTGGTCCCTAACTGCCCCCGAAGGAACATCATCGAACATGCCCTGATCAACAGCCACGGCCTTGGAGGTACGGATTCGGCACTGGTGCTAAGGAGATTTGCGGAATAAGATTCTAGCTGAAAGAAGATCCATAGGATGTGATTATGACCGCATCTCCTTTCTTGTTTTTGGCCTTCGTGGGGAACCTCTCCCTGGGGGTCTATGCTTACTTCAACAATCCGAAAAAGCTGGTGAATCGGATCTTCGGGATTTTTGTCCTCTTTATTTCCATCTGGATTTTCTTGAATTTCCTTATTTCAGTCCATTCCGATGCCCGGTATATCGAAATCCTAGGGAAGCTTGCCTGGGCAGTCTCGTGTTTCCTGGTCCTTTTCCTTGTGTTGTTTTTTTGTGTGTTTCCAGGCCGAAACTCCATTCCCTTGCCGAGGGGATGGCTTGTGGCTCTTCATATCCCTCCCATCTTTTTTTTCATTTCCGCCTTTACCGATGCGATCCAGAAAGGCGTATTAAAGATGGGAGACACCTTCAGGCCTATCCAAGGGCCGCTTTTCCCCTTTTATGCTGGTTTCATGCTTCTCTACATCGTTGGCGCCGCATGGATTGCCGTGGCGAGATATCGAAGAACTAAAGATCCCTTTGAAAAGCTCCAATTCAAATACGTATTTTTGGGATTTTTCCTCCTTTCTGCCATTTCCGCCTTTACCCTGATCGTCCTTCCTATGATAACCCACGCCAGATATGTCATGGGTATCGCCCCCTCCTCCTCGATTATCACCATTGCGTTTTTCGCCTATGCGATTATCAAATACCGGCTTATGGATATCAGTTTTTTGTATCGGTCGCTTCTGATTTACCTTTCTATTGCAATTTCTTATACTCTCATTCTTCTGGCCTCTTTCTATTTGCACGGGTTGATTCGCGCAGAGAATATGTTCTTGGCGAATGTATCCTTTGCGTTTCTGGTCTCACTTTTTCTCTGTTTATTATATGGTCCTATGAAAAAGTTCTTTCAAGAGATCTATGACAGGTATGTTTTTCATCATCTGTTCAATTATCAGAACGAATTAAATGAAATAGGGAAAGAACTGGCCCGGTTAAATGACCTTAGGTCCTTGGCCAAAATCCTTGTAAGGAAAATATCGGAGGATTTTAGACTGAACCGATGTTTTTTGATTGTGTTTCAAGGCCCTGACGTGATCCTGGAGGAGGATCAATCGGATGAAACCGAAAAGGTGAGGATGAATTTTCGAAAACTCAAGGAACATTTCGAATATGGAGATGTCCCCAATGCTAGGGAGATTCTGATTCGAGAGGAATTAAAGCGGAGGCTCGAGGTTGGAGAATTTCAGCGTATCGATCAGATCTTTCTTGGGCTGAAAGCGGAGGTTCTCATCCCTCTTTGGTTTCAGGATCGTCTGACAGGGCTCTTGGGCCTTGGGAGGAAAAGGTCCGGTGAAGTTTTTTCCGCTGAGGATATCCGGTTTTTGCTTATGGTGTCTAATCAGATCGTTATTGCTCTCGAGAATGCCAAGCTTTTCAGTGAAATTTTGGAGATCAAGAACTACAATGAGATGCTGCTCAGCCAGATGGCAAGCGGCGTAGTCTCCGTGGATCCGGACCTAACCATTACCACCTGTAACCCGAGAGCTTCGGAGATCCTTCGACTGGGCGGAGAGGTGGTGGGGAAGAAAGCGAAGCTTCTGCCGAAAGAGGTCTCGGAGCTCCTGGTGAAGACCTTGCGAAGCGAGGAGACGACTTCCAATCAGGAGGTGTGGATCAAAGATTCGGAGGGCCAATTCCGCTGCCTGAACTGCTCCACGAGCGTGCTGTTCGAAAGACCGGGGAAGAAGTTGGGGGCCATGATCATTTTCAATGATCTGACGAGGATCAAGATCCTCGAAGAAGAGGTCAAGAGGGCAGAGAGGTTAGCCACGGTGGGCACCCTTGCAGCTGGCGTTGCCCACGAGATCAAGAATCCTTTGGTCTCGCTCAAGACTTTTGCTCAGCTTTTGCCCATGAAATTCGACGATATGGAGTTTCGAAACTCTTTCACTAAAATCGCCATCAATGAAGTGGAGAGGATCAACAATCTGGTCGAAAAGCTTCTCCATTTTGCCAGACCCACAAAGCCGGATTTTCACATCTATTCTATGAACAAGGTNATTGAGGATACAATCCAGCTGATCCAGGCCCAGCTAGACAGCCATAATGTGTCGCTCCAGGTCACAACCTGTGAAGAACAATGCATGGGCTACGGGGACAAGGAGCAGATCGGACAGGTCCTCTTGAACCTCCTTCTCAATGCGATTCAGGCGGTGGAGGATAGAGATGATCCAAGAATCGAGATCCGTCTGGAGCGAGAGGGAGACTCCAAAGGGATACTCCTTCCCAAGGAACCCCCTGAAGGGTTTCAGATCGGGCCTCATTTCTTGAAGGTTACGGTGAAGGATAATGGGAAAGGAATTTCCAACAAAGACCTTCCCCGGGTATTCGATCCTTTTTTTACTACAAAGCCAAAAGGACACGGCCTTGGACTTTCCATTGCTCACAAGATTGTGCAAGACCATTTCGGAAAGATCCAGGTCGAAAGCGAGTTGAATCAATACACGGAAATCAGCATCTATTTGCCCGAGTTGGTTCTGACGAAGACCGTAAAGGAAATTGAAAATGAAGTTTTGTTTGATCGCCTCTAGCGAAATAAGTATTCAAGAATCCTTAAAGATTATTTTGCGGGATCGTTTTAACACCATTTGTGTGCAGAGCGGAGAAGAGGCCCTGGAGGCCTTGGCACGGAGCCCGATAAAGATTGTGTTCTTGGACACCAATCTTCCGGATTATCGCGGGTTGTCCCTCCTAGAGAGAATCCGATCCATGAACATCACCGTACCCGTGATCGTCATCTCGAGTGGGAATCTCCCCAAGATCCGATCGGAGAAGGCCGTCAATCTCTTGGATGATATCCTGATCAAGCCTTTTGACAAGGAACAAGTGGATTTCCTCGTCGAGAGGGCCCTGGAAAGAAACCAGTTGGTGCAGAAGATCCATTATCTCGAAAAGAAGATCCAAGAGACACACGGAGGGTTCCATGGAGGAAACGGGTTTGGAAAATATGACGGGATCCAACCTTATCCTGAAAAAAAGGGAGACGTATCTTTCAATTATCAACAATATGCCATCCGGGAGTTTTTCAAGTCCTTGACCCACATATCCGATATAGAAAAGCTTCTGGATTACTCCATCAGGCAGATCGCGGAGATTTTTGGAATCAACAAAGTCTCTATCATGCTGAAGGACGATTCTCATCCCCGTTATGTAATAAAAGCAGCCATAGGATTGGATGAGACTATCTGCAAGAGTGTCATCTTCGACATGACTTCGGGATGCCCTTCCTGGTTCTTACGCTTCAATCAAATTTTAAAGCGTGAAGATGCCGTTCGAAATCTTTATACCAGTGACGGCCTCCTTATCTATGAACAGATGGAAAGGGTGCAGTCGGTGATTTCGGCCCCCCTGTTCTCCAAAGGCAAGCTGATCGGAATCTTGAACCTGGGCAATAAGATCACGGGCAAGCCCTATTTCGACGAAGATTTTGAGCTCATCTCTATGATCTCCAACTACCTCTCCGTTGCCATCGAAAACTCCTCACTCTACCGAGAGATCTCCATTCAGAAGCGATACAACGAGAACATCCTCAAGAACATCATAAGCGGTGTCATCGCCATCGACCGGCTCGGCAGGGTTACCACTTACAACAAAAGTGCTGAGAGGATCCTGAAGGTTCCGTTCAGAGAGGTCCACGGAAAACCCGTTCAACGTTTGGGATCCATGTTTGCGGATATTCTCCTCCGGACTTTGGAAGGGCAGGCCATTTATCAGCGGTACGAGACGGTCAATCCGGTGACCAAGGCTCCCTTGGGCATAAGCACCTCTCAGCTCAAAGAGGAGACAGGGGAAGTCCTCGGGGCGATTATGGTCTTCAGTGATCTCACCGAGGCGAAGGAACTGGAAAAGAAGATCAAGACTGTGGAACGATTGAACTTTTGGAGCAATCTGGCCAATCGCCTTGCACAGGAGATCCGGAATCCCTTGGTTGCCATTCGGACCTTCGCCCAGTTGCTCCCAGACAAATATCAAGACGAGGACTTTCGGAAAAACTTTTACGAGATCGTTATCTCGGAGATCGACCGACTGAATCACATAACCCAGAAGCTGATGGAATTCGCGCAGCCACGCGAGAACCAATTCGAGGAACAGGATATCAACGAGATCATTCAGCAAGCCATCATCGCCCACGAGAAGAAAATCGTCGAGAAGAAGGCCAAGATCATCAAGAGCTTTGCTAATCAGCCCCTGATCGCCATGGTGGACAAGGCCAATCTCCAAGAGGCCATCTCCAATCTGATCGAGAACAGCCTCGAGGCCATTCCTGAAGGAGGAAAGGTCAAGATCAAGACGGCCCTAGCCAATGAAAAGGTGGAGGGCATTCAGAGAGGGGTCCACCGCGGGCCCTATGTGCAGATTACGGTTCAAGACACCGGATGCGGAATCCCCAAGGAGCATGTTCAGGAGGTCTTTTCCCCCTTCTTTACCACGAAGATCAAGGGGATGGGATTCGGTCTGCCCATAGCTCAAAGGATCATTCAGGATCACAATGGGAAGATCGAGCTGGTGACCCAGGTGGGTAAAGGAACATCCTTTCGTATCTATCTCCCCTATGCCGAGAAAGGAGTGGCCTGAGGAGGGAACCCGCGGATACTCGCCTCAGGCAAATTCCTCAGAGGGAGCAGTTCATGAATCAGCAACGGATTCGCGTCCTGATTGTGGATGACGAGATCGGGCCCAGGGAATCACTTCGGATGATCCTGAAGGATTGGTACGATTTGGCCTTTGCGACCAACGGAAAAGAGGCCTACGAGTACGTGAAGACCAAAGATGTGGATCTTGTGATTATGGACATCAAGATGCCCGTTATGGACGGGATGGAGGCCCTCAAAAAGATCAAAGCCCACAACCCCTTTGTGGCGGTGATTATGGTCACCGGATACGGGACCATCGANACGGCCGTCGAGGCCATCAAGCTCGGAGCCTTCGACTATATCAGCAAGCCCTTTGACAGCTTCGATATCCGACAGAAGGTGGAAAGGGCACTGGCTGAAATGCGGGAGAAACGAGAGGCCCTGCGGATGATGGAGCAGATCCAGAAGGCCAGCGAGCAGCTTTCCTCTCANCAGCATCATCTGCAGGAGCAACTCGTTCAGCTTTCGAAACTCTCCACTGTGGGAATGCTGGCNCAAGGCCTGGCGCACAATCTGAGNTCCCCTCTTCTCATCGTGTTGGGAAGGGCGGAACTGCTCAAGGAGAAGCTCCTGAGCTTGAGGGAGAAGATCGACCAGTTGATCTACTCCGAGAACGGGAACGCCTCCGATAGCACAGGCATAGTTCAAGAGTATGATCAAAATATTAAGGATACAGAAATCATCATTCAAAATGTAAATAAACTTTCGGAAATTGTAAAAAATATGATGAACAAATGCCGGCAGGATCAGTCTAATCAGAGGCAACTTCTTAATTTATCGGAAATTTTGCGTACTGAACTGACTTTCTTGGAGGCTGATCTTTATTTTAAACATCAAATAGAAAANCATTTTCAATTGGATTCCAATATTCCTCTCGTTGAAGGAGTCTATTCAGATTTTTCCCAAGCCTTTCTCAACCTGATTCAAAACGCCGTTGAAGCGATGTATGAAAGCGAGGTCAAACGCTTGACGGTCCGGACGTCCTACGACGATCGGTTCGTGGTCGTCGAGATCCGGGATACAGGGTGCGGGATTCCCCAAGAGAACATGGACAAGATCTTCCTTCCTTTCTTTACCACCAAGAAGTCCGCAGATGCCGATAAGCGGGTCATGGGAACCGGCCTAGGGCTTCACATGGTGGAGACTCTCATGAGGCCCTACGGGGCGAAGATCGAGGTGCAAAGCCACCCCGGTGATACCCGTTTCCTCCTGAAAATCCCCTACAAGAGGCCTCAAGAGAGGGCCTCCCTACAAGCTGGAGACAAGGTGACTTGAAATTCCCTCGATTTTGGGAATTTATATGAGGATCCTCGGGCATCCTGGAATATAATATCCGGTTTAAACCTCTGTCCGGGGCCACTCCCTCTTTAAAGTCCTGGTCATCAGTTCCGAGACCGCTTCTCGGGGGTCCTTTTTTTCGAACAGTACCATATAGACTTGTTCCGTGATGGGCATCTCGATCCCATGGCGTTCGGCCAATCGCTTGAGGGAACGCGTGGTCTCCACCCCTTCTGCCACGGCTTTCATCTGACGGGTGACCTCCTCGAGGGAGGTTCCTCGGCCGATCTGGAGACCTAAGGTGCGGTTTCGACTCAGGTCGCCCGTACATGTAAGGATCAAGTCTCCCAGACCAGAGAGACCAGCAAATGTCATGGGATTGGCCCCCAAGACCACCCCCAATTTGATCATCTCATAGAGGCCCCGGGTGATGAGGGCCGCACGGGCATTAAGCCCGAACCCCAGGCCATCACAGATTCCCACCGCTATGGCGATGACGTTCTTGACCGCTCCTCCCAGTTCTGTCCCGATGACGTCGTCGTGTACGTATATCCTGAAGACCTCGGAGGCAAATGCCTTCTGAAGTGCCCCGGCCATTTCCATGTCTTGAGAGGCTAGGGTCACTACCGTGGGGAATCCCTGCACCACCTCCTCGGCAAAACTGGGTCCGGAGAGAACCGCATAGGGGATCCGGCCGATCTCTTGATGGACTATCTGGGACATGGTCATCAAGGATCCGGTCTCGATCCCCTTGGTGGCGGAAATGAACGCTTGATTCAAGGAGAGATAGGGTTTGGCCTGTCGAAGGACCCCTCGATAGAACTGAGAGGGGACGACGAAAAGGACGGCCTTTTTCCCGTGGATGGCCTCTTCCAGGTCGACGGTCACCTGGAGGGATTCGTCGATGTGGACCCCGGGCAGGTAGAGGGAATTCTCCCTCCGTCGATGGATTTCCTCCACGAGCTCTTTCTCGTAGGCCCAGAGAGTCACCTCGTGCCCGAGACGATTCAGGTAGAGGGCCAAGGTAGTTCCCCAGCTTCCAGCTCCGATGACTCCGATCCTCATCTTTTTTGCACCTCGGCTCTAATGTCGGCGGCCCCACTAGGGCCCTTCACCTCCTGGTTCAGCGTCGGTCCTCCCCGCCCCCTCCATCTTCAGTGAATCCTTCTCAATCCTTGCTCAGAAGGAGACCTTGGGGAAGACCACTGTGTGTTGAATCCAGGTTCGTCCTCCTGGAGGGTGAAAAATGACCCCTATAGTAGGAGATTCGTCAAAGGACGATGGTGGGCGGTGAGGACAATTTCTGAAACCCCATCCTTTAAGCCTAAGCCCCCTCCGGGGGCACGGTGCTTTCGAGGGCCCTTGCGATGGTCTTTTTCAGTTGGGTCAAGTCGGAGGATTTCACTACATAAAAGTCGGCTGCTATGGATTTGATGTCCCGCTTGAAGGAGTCATAGGCCGAGCATAGGATCACAGGGAGATTGTAATAGCGATTTCGGATCTCCTGAAGGAGATCCAGACCGTTGTATCCTGCCATTTTGATGTCCAGCACCACTAAATCCGGCTTTTCTTTGTCAATGCGTTCTAGAAGGCGGTGGCCGTCCGATGCGGTTATGACCTCATAGCCCTCTTCCTGAAGTTCGACTTGGTAGAGCATCCGGATGTGTTCTTCATCGTCCACGATGAGGATTTTCGCCATGGTTCGACTCCTTTGATCATGAGGGGCTTGGCCCCCACTTCTCGTCCAGATAGGGCCTTGCCTCCTCGAAGACGACGCATTGATCCTCAATGTATTCCTCGGCTTGTTGGGCCGACATCTCTTCCGTCTTGAGGACAAAGGAGTAGGTTTTCCCATAGTAAAGGGGGATCAGGGAGTCGAGGATCTCTTCCCCTTGCTGGCCGCGGTCCCGGTAGGCGATGGCGAAATCGAAGAGGATCTTGGCCCACAAATCCGTGGGGAAGTCAAAGGGTTCCTGGGACATTTCCAGGACCTCAGAGAGCTTTGAGAGATTCTCGGGCTCCAGGATCTCCTCCCAAAGAGGGAAGAAGGTCTCCTCCCCTTGATGGAACTTCCGGTATAGGGCCCCTTTGTCTACGGATACGGGAGGAGGCAGTTCTATCTCCCCCAGACCGAATCCGAAGATAGCCGTAGGCTTGCTCCATCGAATGGCCTTCCAGGTCCGGTCGAGATTTGCCATCATGGAGAAGATCGTCCCTACGACCTGCCGGAACATGGGGCCGAGGTCGGCGGCCGGGTCCTTGGGTTTATGGATCTTGGGGCGGCCCATGTAGGACTGACAGATTGGGATGTTGGAGCTGATGGCCGTGATGGTCATCCAGATATCTATTCCGAAATGAGCCACCTTTTCATCCCANAAAGGATGGTCAAGATAGAGTTTGGCCAACTTGCCGGAGAAACCGAAATCCCCGCCGATGGGCTGCCGCACCCTTCGACCGAACACGGATCGAATCAAGGGATAGGCGATGTTGTTGGTGATGGTTCCGTCATATTTGTGCCTGACATAGAGAGGCGCGACAAAGCCGAAATCCTGAAACAGGGGTTCTCCGAGATGTTTGATCCAGCGGGGGGTGATACTCTTGAGGTCCGCATCGACGACGATGCAGGCCTCGGCTTGAAGGTCACAGACCTTTTTGAAGAGGTTCCTCAGGTTGTTCCCTTTGCCCTTTACACCCTCCGGTGTGGAGAGATATATTTTCGGCACCTCCGTCTCTGTTCCGAAGAATGCCTCCTTGGTGCCGTCCTGAGAATGGTTGTCGCAATTGATGATGACCGACTTCTTCCCGCGAAAGAACTGCATGAGACCAAGGCTTGCCTGGAGTGTCGGAAAGGAGATAAGGGCTGCTTCATTATACGATGGAATCCCGACGACCAGATCCGCTTGCCTTATTCCGTCCGGATTTTCCTCGTAATAATCCATAGGCTAAGCTCCTTGGACGAAAGATCACCACTTCATGCTTTGAGACCTTTATAGCGAAAAATGGGAGACGTGTCAATGGATGATGGATCCTTTCTAAGATTGAGGGTTTCTTTTGTAAGATCCAAATAAAAGATAAGAGACATAACAAAGAAGAGAAATCATTATAGCTCGATCAGCAGATTTGTTGGAAAAGTTAGAAGATGTTTGAACATCATAGCGATTCTTTGGATATGAAAAAAGAAGGTTTCCCAAAAGTTCTTCTTGTTCATCCTTGGATACACGATTTTGCAGCATACGATTTTTGGGTCAAGCCGCTGGGTCTTTTGAGGATTGGGGGTTGGTTGCGCAGGTGTGGTTTTCAAGTGGAGTTGATCGATTGCCTCGATCCAGAACATCCGGTCGTGGTGGGCATGGGGATCAAGAGGAGGACGTTCGGTCAGGGTAAGTTCTTCCGAGAAGCGATTCCCAAGCCCAGGTGTCTGGAAGGAGTCCCACGTCGATTCTGCCGGTACGGTCTTCCCCCTGAAGTGATCATGGAGAGGTTGAAGCGCATATCCAGGCCGGACGTTGTCCTGGTGACATCGGGGATGACTTATTGGTATAGGGGGGTACAGGAGACCATCGCCCTCTTACGCAGGGTCTTTCCGGACGTCCCCGTGGTTTTGGGAGGGATCTACGCCACGCTCTGCCCGGATCATGCACGCATGTATAGTGGAGCGGACTTGGTGATCCCCGGAGGTGATCTATCGACTGTGGCCCGGGCCCTCTCCTCCGTGCTTCCCGTAACGCCGNATGCGGAAGAGGACGAAGGCCTTCCGGCCTGGGATCTTCTACCCCAAAGCCGGGCAGTTGTCGTGAAGACCTCCGAGGGATGTCCTTTTAATTGTCGATATTGCGCCTCCAGGGTCCTTTTTCCAGGCTTCAAAATGCGCTCTGCGGACCGTGTGGTCCACGAGCTTGTTTGGGCCCTTGCCTCTACCGAGGCCACGGACGTGGCTTTCTACGACGATGCCCTGCTTGTGGATTCGACCTCTCATTTGAGGGAGATCTTCGAGGGCATGGAATCTAAAGGGGTTCACGCGAGATATCACTGCCCCAACGGGCTCCACGCGGCCATGGTCACGGAGGAAGTGGCAAGGTTGCTGTTCCGCTCCCAGGTGGTCACACTCCGGTTGGGCCTGGAGAGTTCAAGCCCTTCCTTTCATCGGCGGATGGGAGACAAAGTGAGCCGCGAGGAATTTCTCAAAGCTGTGGAATGCCTTCGTAGGGCGGGATTTACGAGGAGGCAGATCGGTGTCTACGTCATGGTGGGGCTTCCGGGGCAGCGTATCGGGGAGGTGGAAGAGACCTTGAGGTTCGTCCTGGAGGCTGGTGCCTGGCCCTATCTGGCCGAATACTCCCCAGTTCCCGGAACCTCTCTATGGGAGGAGGCGGTCCGAAGCAGTCCCTTCCCACTGGAGGAGGAACCTCTGTTCCACAACAATACCCTCATGCCTTGTCGGTGGGAGGGATTTACCCCCGAAGATCTGGCCCGCCTGAAAGTCCGTCTCCAGCGGCTTCGGGCAGAAAGAGGCCTCCACGGTGCACATGGAGATGGTTGAGGGTCGGGTTAGGGCGGGACGGATGCAAGGAGAGTCTTCATTTGTACGGAGAGGAAGGATCTGGGGAAGGAAGCTTGCGAGAAAGAAGTCAAAATTCGGCCAATCCCCGAAGCCGCTGAAGATTTACCGCGTCCCATGGGAGCCCCTGTCGCTCCTTCGGTGTTTCGATGATCTTGGGGATATCCTTGAGACGAGGATCTGCAAGGAGATATCGGAAAGGATCCAGCCCCAGCCAGCCTTCCCCGATATGCTCGTGTCGGTCGATTCGACTGGCCAGTCTTCCCTTCGAGTCGTTGAGATGGAGTGCTTGGATCCCTCCCAAACCCCACGGTTCAAGGGCCTCCTCGATCCAGCGCGCGTAGACTTTGGGACTTCTCAGGTCGTATCCTGCGGCGAAGGCGTGACACGTGTCCAGGCAGAGGCCGACTCGCGGCGGGGCCAACGCGGCCGAGCGGAGGATTTGTACCAGTTCCCGGACCTTCCAGGCGATTTGGTGGCCTTGTCCCGCGGTGTTCTCCAAGAGGAGGGAGACGGCCACCGGCGATGCCTTCTCCAAGACCCGGGCCAGGGATTCGGCCGCTCTATGGATGCCTTCATCACTCCCGGATCCTTTGTGCGAGCCGGGATGCACGATGAGGAAGGAGATCCCCAAGGATTCGCATCGTTCCAGGTCCTCCAGGATCATTCGTTGCGACATGCCCCGGATCTTGGGGTCGGGGGAGGCCAGATTGACGAGATAAGGGGCGTGGGCCAGAGTACAACGGATCCCGGCTTCCAGCACAGCCTCCCTGAAGGCGCGGGCCTGTTCAGGAGGAATCGATTTGGCGGACCATCGGCTCGGGTTCCGGGTGAAGATCTGCAGGACATTGCAACCGAGCTCAGAAGCCCGTCGCGGGGCAAGTGGAATCCCTCCCGAGATGGAGAGATGGGCGCCGAGGAGGAGGGGGGACACGTCAACCTGTGGATTGGGAGCCCGAGGAGGCCTTCTTGGATTCCCTGGCCCGCAGCACCCGCAAACGTCGTTGGGCCCGTTTGACCTTTTTCCTGGCCATCCTCACGGCGCGATCAGCCGAAGGGTTGGCCGAGGTCTCGATCTTCTCCTTCAACTGCTGCTTTAGGATCTGAATCTTCCTCTCCAACTGCTCAATAGTGGCCATCTTTTCCTCCCATCCTTATCGAGGTGTGTTCGAATCCCTTCCGAGATGATGTGGAAGGGAGGAGAATTCGCCTTGCTAGAGGCGGACAGGGACACCTTTGGAAAGCAGGTAACGCTTGACTTCCTCGATGCGGAGCTCCCCATAATGGAAAAGGCTGGCTGCCAGGGCGGCGTCCGCTCCGGCTTGGGTCAACACCTGATAGAAATGCTCCGGATGGCCAGCCCCGCTGGATGCGATAACGGGAACCTTCACCGCGCGGCTTACCGCACGGACGAGCTCCAAATCGAAGCCGGATCGAGTGCCGTCCCGGTCGATGGAGTTCAACAGGATCTCCCCAGCGCCCATCTCCGTGGTGATACGTGCGAGGGTCAACGCATCAATGTCCAGGAACTCCCTCCCCCCTTTCACCGAGCACTGAAACCAGCAGTATCGTTCTCCGTTGGGACCTGGCTGTGAGGTCTCGATGGTCGGATGGGACGACTCCCCCGGCGCATCCACATACTGCCTTCGGGGATCAATAGAGATGACGCAGGCCTGGGATCCGTAGCGTTTGGCGATCTCTTCGATAATATTTCGGTCGGGATGGTCTTCGCCCTTTTGGTAGGCCTCTACGATCTCCACGGCCATGCTCCCCAAGGAGACCTTGTCGGCCCCTGCTTCGAAGTAGAGGATGGCGTCGTTCAGGGATCGGATCCCTCCGCCTATGGTCAACGGCATGAAGAGCTGATCCGACACTCGTTCGATGATCTCGAGGAGAGGGCTTCGACCATGGGCCGTCCTTGTGATATCCAGGAAGACCAGCTCATCGGCTCCCTCCTCTTCGTAGTATCGGGCCATCTCCACCGGGTCTCCCAAATTTCTGACCCTTCCGTTGCTCTCCCGGACGTCGTATTGGAACCCTTTGGTCACTACTGCACGCCCCGTCTCGTCGAGGCGCACGTCCAGGCAAGGGATAATCCGTTTGGTCAGCATGAAGAGACCACCACTACGGCTCTGATCCTACGGTCAACGGCATCTTCAAGATATCCTATCCGGCCCGGCAAGCAACCATCCCATTTGGGAGAAAAACTCTTTTGAGCCTGCCGATTAGAGTCCCTTCTCTTTGGGGTCCACACCCAGGAAGAAGTACCTTCATATCGATGGCTGCACGTCACATCTGTCCTGGAAATAAATTATCATACGACTCTCTCCTGTTTTGGTCAAGTTCGTCTCTTTCCTTTTTCCCCTTACATTTCAAGGACTCCATGGTAAAATGGCGGGTGCGGCCCCGACAGTTGGGGTGTATATTTCGTGTCAGGAGTATCCCAGTGGCCCTAAGATTGATTATCGACGCCTACAATTTTCTCTGGAGATCCGAGACCTATGGCGGCGGGTGGAATTCCATGGAGATGGCCATGGAGGCTCTCTTGGAGGACCTTCGACGCTACAAACGTATTCGGGGCTTCTCCATTACTCTGGTCTTCGACGGAGATCCCTCCCGAGGTGGATCCATGAGCCGGGAGAAGGGGATTCGATTGATATATTCCAGAGGAGGGAGGAGTGCGGACGACCTGATTCGAGATATGATTCGCCATGCCCCCGAGGGGGCCCTGGTGGTCACTTCCGATGGGGAGTTGTCCCGTTCATGCCGGAGGTTGGGGGCTTCGGTGATCTCCAGCGAGAACTTTGAAAAGCGCTTAACCTCAGCCCTCCTGGAGGAGATGAAGGGAGTCTCATGGGATAACGATGAAGAGGACGATTCTCCCGGCTTGGGCACCCGAAAAAGAGGTCCTGCTCGAAGACCCAAGAAGAAGGTTCGCAAGGAGGTGAAAAGGATACGTCAACTTTGATCCCTCCTTCCGGGATTCCTCCGTCTCCACTTCCATTCGGTTCCTGCCCGAAGCCTTCGGAGGTTCTCGCGATGAGTCATGAAAACAGTGCCACCTAGGACAAAAGAGAGGAGGACGAAGGGGTGGAGGCCCATCATGAGGCCGATCCAGAAGGGGAGACTGAGAGCCGCTAGAAGGGACCCCACAGAGACATACCCCGTGCAGATGATACCCAGCAAGAAGGTCCCCACCGCCCCGAGGAGGGACTCGGGGGCCAGGGCCAGGAAGATACCGGCTCCCGTGGCTACTCCCTTTCCCCCACGGAATCGGCTGAACACCGGAAAGAGGTGACCGAAGAAAGGCCCCAAGGCAGCTATCGTGGTCAACCAAGGATTATCCAAAACCCGATGAGCCACCAATGCGGGCAACCAACCCTTGCCCATGTCCAAGATCAAGGTCAGGAGGCCCAGTAGGGGGCCGACGCTTCGGTATACGTTAGTGGCCCCGATGTTTCCGCTCCCCGCGCCACGGGGGTCGACCCCTCGAAGTCCTACGGAGATCCAGAGCCCAAACGGTATCGCTCCCAGAAGATAGCCTCCCAGGGTCAATAAGAGGCACTCCATCCACTCCGACGAGGTCATTCCTTCTATCTCCCTATCTCCCCGAGAGTTCCACCCTCGTTGACGCGGATTTCCGGACTATGCTATAGTCTTTTCGCAAGGGGGTAAATCCCTGCAAGCGGGTGGGAAAGGAAAGACGATTCTTGACCTGAGCCTTTGTCAGCCTGGGTCTCCATGATCAAGGATCACGAAGAGCTGATTCCCGTCTCTGTGGATAAGGTCACCTTTGACGGAGAGTCCTCCCTTTTCCGTGTAGCTTTGAAGGATGAGGCGTCCGGAAAGGTCCTTCCCATCTTCGTGGGCACATTCGAGGGGAACGCTATTTCCATCGCCTTGCGAAAGATCCCTACCCCCCGTCCGCTGACCCACGACCTCATGGCCTCTCTGGTTGAGAGGTTGGAGGGGCAGGTGACCCGCATCGTCATCACGGACCTGCGGGAGAACATCTATTATGCCTTGATCTATATCGAGACGGCTGAAGGGGAGATCGCCGTGGACAGTCGCCCCAGTGACGCCATTGCCTTGGCTACACGACTCCATGTCCCCATCTACGTCTCCAAGAGGCTCCGGGATAAGTTTGTGGACGAATACGAGGAGATCCTTGCCAAAGTGGATCCGGGTGAGACCGTCCACTGACCTGGGCCGAAAAGCCGGATTCGGGGAGTAGCTCAGACTGGTTAGAGCGCTTGCTTCGGGAGCAAGAGGTCGGGCGTTCAAATCGCCTCTCCCCGACCATCCTTTCTCTCCTCTTGAGCTTCCGAGTTTCCTTTTTTGGATCCAGNGGAGAAGTGTAAGTATTTCCCCGGAGGTGGGATCTTCGGGGACAGGTTCATCGGGCTCTCCTCTTTGTTTCCGTGACGGCCAAGCATCCACTTACGGCCTCGAGATCCCTTTGGGACGGAAGGAGGATTCCTGCTCCAGCCGAAAGGTAAGGAGGTCTCCGGAGGTAAGGGTGGATCCATCCCTTCGACGGTGCCCTGAGGTACACTCATATCGGGCGGGAGGCAATGATGGAAGAATCCATACGATGGCTACAGGAAAAGCGTATCCAGAAGACCCTGAAGGCACTACGGGGCCGAGGTTTCCGTGCGCACTACTTTTCCGCTCCTACCTCGGCAGCACAGTGGGTCCTGGAGGAGGCCAGGGATGCGACTTTCATTGGAGTGGGGGGGTCGGTAACCGTTCGGGAATTGGGTGTAGTCGAGGTCCTTCAGGAACAGGGGAAGACTCTCTTTGACCATTGGCAGGTGGAAGACCCCCATGAGGCCCTCAAGGTCCGACGCTCTCAGCTGACCTGTGATCTGTTTCTAAGCGGGATCAACGCCGTGACCGAATCCGGCGAGATCGTAAATATGGACGGGTCGGGTAACCGGGTGGCGGCCATGGCCTTTGGGCCGAGAAAGGTCATCCTCGTGGGAGGAATCAACAAACTTGTGTCGAATCTCGACGAGGCCTATCGTAGGATCCGTCGAATCGCGGCCCCTGTCAACGCTCATCGCCTGGGGTTGAAGACCCCATGTGCCAAGGGAGGGGAATGCACGGATTGCGATTCCCCCCAGAGGATCTGTAACGTCAGCTTGGTCCTTCATCGAAGGCCGATCTTCTCGGATGTGGCGGTGGTGCTCATCGGCCGGTCCATGGGGTATTAGGAGAGAGCCGGAGATCCCAGAAGGTCGGGAGAGGCTGGATGAGATGCGGATGCTTTGTTTTCAGGGAGAAGGGGGACGGTTGCACTGCGGCCCTCGTGGGACGCACGTGGCTGATCCTCGCAGGGCTCCTCGTGATTTTTCTCGTGAGGGGGACGGAAAGGCCTGTTCATGCACAAGGGTGGGCCAACGTTGAGGGGGAATGCATTCGAGTCTTGGATGTTTATGGCACCGCCTCCGGAGAAGGGGAGATTCAGATCGTCTTGGTAATGGATCGAGGCCATCGTCCCAAGGTCTTCCCCCTGAAGGAGCCCCCCCGCTTGGTGATCGATCTCGAGCCTGTAGAGCTTGTGGGGAAGCCTCGCTTGTCAAAGGAGCGCCTTCCGCTTCTTCGCGGGCCGGTTCGGTGGGGGATCCATCATGCAAAGCGGAGGCTTCGCATCGTTCTGGACCTTTTCCCTAATCGAACATATGACGTGAAGCAGGATCTCTACATGGGGCCGGGTCAGCTGGGAGAAGGGGGACGATTCGTCTTGACCTTGCGGGAGATCTCTTCTCCCTGACGATAGTGTTCGGTTCTTTTCTTCCTTCCAAGGGTGATCTCTCAGAGAAAGAGAGAATTTCTGTGTTTTGGCCCTCGATCGAACCCGCGAGGGAAGCAATAGGAGATCCGACGGTCTCACCAAGGATTACGCCGCCTCGAGTGAAGACTCCAACAACAGGGTCTATTCGCCTCGGAGGGGGAGTCGAGGCCCGCTGAGAAAGGTTAAGAGGCCTGGAGGAGTTTGATTTTCAGTTCCTTCCTCTTTTCGGCCACGGCCTCCCAGAGTTCCTGGGCTTCTTTGTCCTTCCCGTTTAGGTCGATGGCCTTCTCATAGGCCTTGAGGGCTTGGTCATAATGGGCCAGGCGGGCTTTGAGGTCCTTGCCCCGTTCTCCCAGCAGGCGGTGAAGATCCCCCACAGACTTCCAAACCTCGGCTCTTTCCTTGGAGGGCCGGGATGAGATAAGAGGGATGAGTTTCTTGTAGGCGGAGAGGGCTCCCTTCAGGTCCCCCTTCTTCCAATAGGCCGCAGCCAGGGCTTGATGGACCTCCGGATCCTTTGGAAAGAGCCGGGCCAGGGCACGGTACTTTTCGGCGGCCTTTCCGTATTCCTTCTCGGAAAGGAAAAGCTCCGCCCAAAGCAGGAGTATGCCCCTTTGCAGGTTCCTGTCCTTGGGGGAGAGGGCTTGGGCCCGTTTCANGGCGTCGATGGCCTTGGAGGTCTTTTTCGATCGGGCATAGGCCTGCGCCAAATTGAGATAAGTGGCGGGATTCGGATCCAGCTCCAGGGATGCCAGGTAGTTGGCCACAGCCCTCCGGAGGTTTCCTTCCTTGGCATAGGCGAAGCCGATGTTGTTGTAGAGGCCGGCCAGGTATTTCCTGGCTTCCGGAGTGGATTGATACTCCAGGGCCTGTTTTGCCGCCCGAATCGCCCTCCTGAGATCACCCTTCCGTTCCCATTGTTTGGCCTGGTTGAGGTGTTGGGCATACTGTTGCTGAATTCGTTGCGTAGCTTCGGGATCGTTTTTTCGCAGCGAAAGGATCTTCCGATAGGTCTCAGCCGAGGAGAGGCCGAGCCTCTCCTGGAGCAATGCCACCTGCTTGTAGTAATCGATTCGATGCTCCGCGTCGAGTTTGATCAGCGCCTCCAGCGTCTTGAGGGCTTTAGTTGGTTGATTCTTCCAGTAGAGCTCCACCAATGCTTTTCGTGCCTCAACATGGGAGGGCTCCTTCTGCACAATTCGTTCAAAGGAAGCGATGGCACTTTTGACGTCTTTCTGATCCCGGAGGAGCCGCCCCAAGGCAAGGAGGATGTCGGTGTCTTCCGGATTCGCCTGGAGGGCCTGTTCCAGGCAGCGCCTTTTGTCCTTGGGATCGAGGAGGAGTCGAGCCCGGGCGAGCCAGCTTTTTCCGTCCATCTGGAGATGGACGGAGATCGCGCCCAGAGGCCTTTCCCCGGAAGACTGGCGGATGACCAGCTCGTATCGCAGGGTCTCCTCGGGCTTCATCAGTTTGGTGATTTCCACACCCGGCTCCAGGGGCCTATCATTGAGATAGAGACGCGGCTCAGGGAGGAAGAGCCCCAGAAGTGCGCTTATGGGAGAGGATCGACCTTCCAGTGCGACGAAACGGAGAGACTCTTTCCCGTATTGGATGCGGATGCGATCCCCCAGCCGGGCCACCCACTCCTCCGCAGGGCGGGAGATGCCCTCCTTCTCTCCCAGTGGGGCCCTTTCCAACCGGATTCCCACCACAGGGTGCCTTAACTGCGACAGAATTCCCTTTTGTTCAGTCGGTCTTCCGGGGGCACTTTGCCACAGAACNGCATGAAGNCCCCAACCCAGCACAAGACCCAGGAGAAATCCGAGCAGCACTCGGAAACTCCCCCTTCGTCCTCGAGGTCCGGGGGGTGCCGGACTTCGGGACCGTCTGCGCGGGTCTCTTTCCTCTCCCTCCCATTCCGGAAGGGGATCGAGGATCTTATCCCCCTCCAGGGAGGGATATCCCTTTTGCCTCATGGAATCCTCCGCCTGCTGCCCGGGCCTTGCGGATCTCCTCTCTCATTCCCGAAATGGTGGCCGCATAATCCGGGGTCTTCAGGATCCCCGACCCCGAGACGAAGACCGTGGCGCCCGAAGAGGCCACATCGGCGATGTTCTCTAGCTTGATTCCTCCGTCCACCTCGAGTTCTGCAGGGGCCCCCTCCCGGTCCAACCAGCGACGGAGTGCTCGGATCTTGGAGAGCATCCCGGGGATGAACCTCTGGCCGCCGAATCCAGGGTCCACGGTCATGATCAGAATCATCTCCACTTCATGAAGGACGTGTTCCAGGTGGTGAATGGGTGTGGCCGGATTCAGGACAACCCCCGGTCGTGCCCCCAGGGCCCTGATGCGTTCCAGGGCCCGATGGAGATGCACAGATGCCTCCACATGGACCGAGAGGATGTCAGCTCCAGCCCTAACGAAGTCCCCCACGTACCGCTCCGGTCGGTGGATCATCAGGTGGACGTCCAGGGGGAGGGATGTCACCTTCCGGATGGACTCAACGACCGGAGGGCCGATAGTGATATTAGGAACGAAATGGCCGTCCATGACGTCCACATGGAGCCAATCGGCCCCGGCACGTTCCAATGCCCGAATCTCTTCGGCCAGGCGCGAGAAATCCGCGGCCAGAAGTGAGGGGGCGATTTTGACCGAATCCCTCATTTCGGCTCCTTACAAAGGTAATCCTGCCTTTTCACAGGGATTCTTGACTTGCCTCCTGCAGAAATTTATAGTACATCTTAGCGTCTTTTATGGCAAGGTAAGGGCCGTGAGCGTTCTTCCCATCCTGAAATATCCGGATCCCTCGCTCAGGAAGATCTCCAAGCCTGTGGAAGTTGTAGACATTGGGGTCCGGAGACTCATCCAGGACATGTTCGATACCATGTACGAGGCCCCAGGGNTCGGATTGGCCGCCCCCCAAGTGGGCCGTCTCCTTCGGGTCGTCGTCCTGGATGTCTCCTCCCAGCAGGAGGGCCTCGAGCCTTTGGCCCTCGTCAATCCCGTGATCGAGGAGGGTCAGGGCGAGGTCCTTTGGGAAGAGGGGTGCCTCAGTGTGCCGGGACTCAGCGTTGAGGTGCCCCGTTATGAGCGCATTCGGGTATCGGGACTGGATCTCGATGGAAGGCCCTTGCAGATTGAGGCCGAAGGGCTTCTTTCCATCGTTCTGCAACACGAGATCGATCACCTCAATGGACGCCTCATTATAGATCGCCTCAGTCGCTTGAAACGCGAGATCTACCGGAAAAAGAGACTGAAAGAGCAACATCAGGCGGCCGGATGAGCCTTCGTGTGGTCTTCTTCGGGACCCCGCAGTTTGCTGTTCCATCGTTGCGGGCCTTGGTGGAGAGTCCCCATCAGGTGGCGGCCGTAGTCACCCAGCCCGATCGGCCCCGCGGGCGTGGGAGGCGGCTGAGCCCCTCCCCAGTCAAATCCTTGGCTCACGAAGCGGGACTCACGGTCCTGACCCCCGACTCCCTACGGGATGAAGCGTTCCTCCAAGAGATGGAACAGATGAGGCCCGATATCGGGGTGGTGGTGGCCTATGGAAAGATCCTCCCCAGGGAGGTCCTGGACCTCCCCCCCTATGGATGCATCAATGTCCATGCCTCGCTTTTGCCCAAGTACAGGGGCGCAGCGCCCATTGCTTGGGCCCTCCTTCAAGGGGAAGTCGTCACGGGAGTCTCCGTGATCCGTATGGTCGAGCGGTTGGATGCGGGGGACATCCTTATGGCCCGAACTATCTCCATCGGAGAGGAGGAAGACGCCCTGGAGCTCGGGGAACGTCTTGCCCGAGTTGGGGCGGAAGCCCTCATTGATACCCTCCAGGGCCTGGAGGAGGGTACTCTCAGACCCATCCCTCAGCGAGAGGAAGAGGCGAGTTACGCCCCGCGACTGAAGAAGAGCGATGGCGAGCTCCGCTGGGAGCAGACCGCGGAGATGCTGCATCGGCGGGTGCGGGCCCTTGTTCCCTGGCCCGGGGCCTTCACTTTCTGGGAAGGCAAGCGCCTGAAGGTTCATCGAGCCTCGGTGCGCGAAGGTCCCTCCTTGGGGAAGCCGGGGCAGGTGGTTCGGGCCTCGGGGGGTGATCTTTGGGTCCAGACCGGGGACGGCTATCTAGCCCTCGTGGAGATCCAGTTGGAGGGCCGACCCTCCATGAGGGCCACTGTCTTTTTGCAGGGGTATCCGTCCATTGCCGGCTCGATGCTCGGATGAGGCTTAGGCTCGATTATACCCCTTAGAGGGATTGACCCCTAAAGGGACTATAGTAAAATTTTAATATGACGACGGAAGAAAAAGTAGATCCGCAAGAAAGACTTGCGGTGACTTGGGAGGGTGGGACGATATGAACACGTTAAAGACGGGCCTTTTGATGACCCTTCTTACGGTTCTTTTGGTCTTGGCGGGACAGGCATTGGGCGGGAGACAGGGGGCCCTTTTCGCGTTGATCCTCGCAGGGGCCATGAACTTTGCCGCTTACTGGTTCAGCGACCGCATCGTCCTGTCCATGTACAGAGCCAAGGAGGTAAGCGAGGCCGAGGCTCCTGAGTTGCTCTCCATGGTCAGGGAGCTGGCCATGCGGGGGGGGCTTCCCATGCCACGCGTCTATGTGATCGAAAACGACGCCCCCAATGCCTTTGCCACAGGCCGGAGTCCCAACCACGCCGCTGTGGCGGTCACCACAGGGATCCTTCGCCTTTTGGGGCGGGATGAACTGATGGGAGTGCTGGGCCATGAGCTCTCCCATATCCGAAATCGGGACATTCTCATCGGATCCATTGCGGCCACCTTGGCGGGCGCCATCAGCCTGTTGGCCACCATGGCCCGCTGGGGCGCCATCTTCGGAGGAACTGGCGACGATGAGGAAGGGGGAGGAGCAGCGAACATCTTTTTCGTCTTTCTCTTCTCCATGATCGCCTCCGTGGCCGCTATGCTGATCCAGATGGCCATATCCCGATCTCGGGAGTATCTGGCGGATGAGGGTGGTGCCAGATTGGTGGGGGATCCGAGGCCCCTCGCATCGGCGTTGGAGAAACTTCACGTGGGCGTCTCCCGGATACCTATGGAGGCTAACCCGGCAACGGCCCATATGTTCATCGTGAATCCGCTTCGCGGAGGAGGGGTGATGAGCCTCTTCAGCACTCATCCTCCCATGGAGAAGCGGATCCAGAGGCTCCTCCGGATGGCGGCATGATGAGGAGGAGTGTTGTGCCCCATCGTTGAAGGCCCTGAAGGGCATGGAGGTCCGAGGTCAGGCGTCGGCGGATCCCCGCCGCATGGCATGGGAAATCCTCTGGAGGACCCATCGGGATGATGCTTACACGGACCTCCTGCTCGACTCCCGCCTCGGCCGAGGCCCTCTCCTCCCTGCTGAAGACCGCAGGCTGGTCCGGGAACTGGTCTTGGGCACTCTCAGGTGGCAGCAGTCCCTGGACCTCGTCCTGAGTCGGGTCTGTCATCGGCCCCTCCGCCGGTTACATCCCAAACTGCTCGTCCTGCTTCGGATGGGCGTCTATCAGCTCCTTTTCCTAGACCGCATCCCCGACTACGCGGCGGTCCATGAGGCCGTTCAGTTGGCCCGCTCCTTGGGGCTTCCGCATGCCGGGGGTTTGGTCAACGCGGTTCTTCGTGAGGTCCAGAGACGGGGACGGGAGCTTCTTTCTCTGGAGCGGGAACTGTCTCCCGAGGACCGGATCGCCCAAGAGACCTCCCATCCGCGATGGATGGTGGAACGGTGGCTGGAGCAGTGGGGTGAGGAGGAAACCCGGGCCCTCTGCGAGGCCAACAATCAGCCTCCTCCTCTGGTTCTGCGATGCAACTCCCTCAAGATAACCCCAGAGCAATTGGTGCATCTCCTGGAAAAAGAGGGGGTTCGGACCTCCATGACTTCCTACAGTCCCGATGGGCTCCTGGTCCAAGAACTTCCAAGGCCGATCGATACCCTGCAGGCCTTTCGGGAGGGCTATTTCTCGGTTCAGGACGAGGCCGCGCAGTTGATCTCCCGCTGGCTTCAGGTGGAGCCCGGCCAACGGGTCTTGGATGCCTGTGCTGCCCCGGGAGGGAAGGGAACCCACATTGCCCAGCTCATGAAGGACAGGGGGGAGATCCTCTCCGTGGACATCCACCCCTCGAGGCTTCAGTTGGTGGAGTCCGAGGTCCGAAGGTTGGGGATCCGGTGCATTCGCCTGAAGGTGGAGGATCTCTGCAGACCGGTTCCGCTTCCCCTCGAGCCCTATGATCGCATCATGCTGGATGCCCCTTGCACGGGCCTGGGGGTAATTCGACGGCATCCTGATATCAAATGGAGGCGAAGGCCGCAGGATGTGAAAGAGCTTGCAGCCCTCCAGAGGGCCCTCCTGGAGAGCTTGGCCCCCAGGCTTCGCCCTGGGGGAGTGCTCCTTTTCGCCGTCTGTACCCATACCCCTGAGGAGACTCTCGGTGTGGTGGAAGCATTCCTGAAGGAGAATCGGCAGTTTCGCCTCCTTGAATCCGCGGAAGGCCTTCCTCCTGCTGCACAGATCTTGGTGGATTCCCAAGGCGTTTTCCGTACATTTCCGAATCGTCACGGGATGGACGGGTTTACGGCTGTACGAATCCAGAGGTGCTGATTTTATGTCCTACGAGCCGATGGAGGATCCCCCGCAGGGATGTCGATCTCCTTGACACTGTGGGCCGGCTGTGGATAGGATAGCTCTCCGTGTGATTTCCATCCATTGAAAGGAGGAAAGATCGATGAGACGGACCATGGGATGGATATTGCTGGTCGCTGCGATGTCAGTGGTGTTTCTGCCTGTTCACCTCTTTGCGGGGGAGAAGGTCCTCATAGGGATGTCCAACTGGATCGGGTACGCTCCTCTCTACTTGGCCCAGGAGAAAGGGTTCTTCAAGGCGCGTGGGGTGGACGTGGAGGTCAAGATCGTCGAAAGCGTAACCGACCGGCGCGCGGCCTTGGCTGCAGGACGCCTCCAGGGGATGTGTACAACGGTCGACGCCCATGTGATCACCGCGGCCAATGGGATCCCGGTCAAGCAGGTTCTGGCCCTGGATGATTCCTACGGAGGGGACGGTATCGTTGCCGTGAAATCCATCAAGACCATCAAGGACCTCAAGGGGAAAAGAGTGGCTGGCCACAAGGGCGGGGCCACGCTATTCTGGATCAACTACGTCCTGACCCAGCACGGAATGACCCTCTCGGACATCCATATGCTCGACATGAAGGCAGGGGATGCGGCCTCGGCGTTCGTGGCCGGGAAGGTGGACGCGGCCATCACATGGCAGCCCCATCTCTCCAAGGCTGCCCAACAGGGCAACGGACATATTCTTCTGGACAGCAGCAAGACCCCCGGAGTCATCGTGGATTCTCTGGCCTTCTCTCCTGAATTCATCAAGGATCATCGGGACGTGGTGAAAAAGATCGTGGAGGCCTGGTATGAGGCCTTGGCCTTTCACAAGGCCCATCCCCAAGAGGCCAACGCCATCATGGCCAAATTCACGGGCGACAAACCCGAGGCCTTTGCCTCCTATCTAAAGGACGTGCGTTTCTATGGGCCCGAGGAGAATCGCCGCTACTTCGGGACTCCGGACAAGCCGGGTCTTCTCTACGATGTAGTTCGGAGGGCTGTGGACCTCTGGCTCAAGACCAAGCAGATCCCCAAACCCATCGAGCCTGCAGAGGTGATCGACGGCTCCTTCGTACAATAACAGGCCGGCTGCAGCTGCTGCAGCCCTTCAAAAGGAGCGGCGTTCTCCAAAGAACGCCTAGGGCAAGAAGGTCTTGCCATGAATTGGAAGTCCCTCTTTACACCGAGGGCCCCCGTTCCGCGGGGGCTTCAACTTTGTTTGGGAGTGGGGGGATTCGTTCTGATCCTTCTCGGGTGGTGGCTGCTTACCAAGACTGGCTACATCAAACCCTTCTTCCTGCCCTCCCCTCAGAATGTGCTTCGCTCAGGTATCGTCCTGTTCCGGGAATTCGACTTTCTCCTGGATATCTTTGCCAGCAGCTATCGCATCTTCTTTGGGTTTCTGTTGGCCGCCGTGCTCGGAGTGCCGCTGGGGCTCCTGATGGGGACCTTCCGTGTGGTGGAGTCCCTGGTGGAACCCCTCATCGGGTTCGTCCGGTATATGCCCGCCTCGGCCTTTATCCCGCTTTTCATCCTTTGGCTGGGTATCGGAGACGTGGAGAAGGTGGCCATCATCTTTGTGGGGAGTTTCTTTCAGCTCGTGCTCATGGTTGTGGTAGTGGCCAAGGGTGTGCCTCAGGAGATGGTGGAGACCGCCTATACCCTGGGGGCGAGCAAGTCCCAGGTGGTATGGAGGGTGCTGCTTCCGGCCAGTCTACCCGGGATCGTCGATACCCTCAGAATCATCATCGGCTGGGCTTGGACTTACATCATCGTGGCGGAACTGGTGGCCAGTGAAGCGGGAATCGGTTACCGGATTCTCAATGCTCAGAGGCTGCTTCAGACCGGAAGCATAATCTTCGCCATCATCACCATAGGGTTTCTGGGGCTCCTTACGGATATCCTGTTCAAGTGGATTTACAAGAGACTCTTCCCATGGAACGTATGAANACGATCCGACTCCAGATCCTCGATCTTCGCAAGTCTTTCCGATCTCATGGGGTGGAGGTGACCGCCCTGGACGGCATCAACATGGAGATCCGGGACCAAGAATTTGCGACGATCCTGGGTCCGTCGGGCTGCGGAAAGTCCACCCTGCTTCGTATCCTGGCAGGCCTGACCCCTCCCACGGGAGGAGAAGCCCTCCTGGACGGAAGGCGCATTGAGGGCCCGGGAAAAGATCGGGGGATGGTTTTTCAGAGCTATACTCTCTTTCCATGGTTGACCGTCTTGGACAACATTCAGTTCGGGCTCAAGCTCTCCGGGATCCCAGCGCAAAGCCGGGAACGCATTGCGCTCTCCTATGTAGAGAAGATCGGACTTTCGGGCTTCGAGCGGGCCTATCCCAAAAGTCTCTCCGGAGGGATGAAACAGCGGGTGGCCATTGCACGGGCCTTGGCCAACGATCCCAATATCCTGCTTCTGGACGAGCCCTTCGGGGCATTGGACACCCAGACACGGGCCCTCATGCAGGAGCTCCTCCTCAAGATCTGGGAGGAGCTTCACAAGACGATCCTTTTCGTTACCCATGACGTGGAGGAGGCCATATTCCTGTCCGACAGGATCTTTGTCATGACCGCCCGGCCCGGAAGGATCAAGGCCGTACTGGACGTCCCTCTCCCCCGCCCGAGAGATTTCGAGATCAAGTCAAGCCCGGAGTTCGTGCAGTTGAAGAAGGAGGTCTCCCGGCTCATCCGTGAAGAATCCATCCGGGCCTTACGCCTGGACGCCACCCTTCCCGGGAGTGAGTGAACCGATGCGTTTCGGCGCCATGAACTTTCCCGTTCGACCCTTGGCGGAGGAGATCGAGACCGTGGCCGCTTTGGGTTTCGATTACCTGGAGTTGGCCATGGATCCTCCTCGGGCTTGGGTGGGCGGGGTGGTGGAGGACGCAGCGGATCTGCGAAGGAATCTGGAGCGGTCCGGGCTGGGGTTGATATGTCACCTTCCCGCGTTCGTCTCTACGGCGGACCTCTCACCACGAATCCGGGAGGCCTCGATTCTGGAGTGTGTGGAGGGGTTGCGCGCCGCCGCCCTTCTCCAATGCGAAAAGGTGGTGATCCACCCCGGGGNCGTCTTCGGGCTTGGGGCCTACGTGATGGAGGAGAGTGGTAAGGCAGCTCTTGATTCCCTCAGGACGATTCTCCTGGAGGCTGGACGGAGTCGTCTTCGAGTCTGTGTTGAGAACATGTTTCCCAAAGCCCGATGGATGGTGACCCCGGAGGAATTCGATCCCCTGTTACGGGAATTTCCCCATGTGGGGCTGACCCTCGATGTGGGACATGCTGCCATCCAAGGGGGGTGGGAGCGTGCTGTAAGCTTCATCCGTCGGTTCCCGGATCGGATCTTTCATATCCACGTAAGCGACAATCGAGGCGATCGGGACGAGCACCTTCCACTCGGAGTGGGAACCCTTCGTCTGGAGCCGATTCTAAAGGAGCTCAAAGGAATCGGCTACGACGGGACTGTCACCCTCGAGATCTTCGCCCCGGACCGGGATTATTTGCGGATCAGCCGCGAGAAATTCCTCGCCCTTTGGGAGAGGGTTTGAGAGACCAAAGCCTTTGATGGTGAGGAGGGCGGAAGGAGGAATTTTCTTGACGGTTCATGGCCTTCCTTTTAGAATATAAAGACTGGTTTTGTTGAGGGGTCGTCTAATGGCAGGACAGCAGACTCTGGATCTGCGAGTCGGGGTTCGAATCCCTGCCCCTCAGCCATATACATAAGGGTCGGGTCTTTACTCTCCGACGAATCTGTGGTCCCATCGTCTAGTGGCCTAGGATATCGGCCTCTCACGCCGAAGACACGGGTTCGAGTCCCGTTGGGACCACCAGAAAAGCCATAGCCCCTTGATTTTCCTTAACGGAGTCAAGGGGTTGTTTTATGTGGAAAACAGCTTTCCCTCACTGAAGAGCTGGTGTAAGGCACAGGGGTGAGGGTATCCCATAACGATGGGGCATGACATTTACCAAAAAGGTAGTGCAGAAAGCATAGTGGTCGGCTCATGGCTGGTCAGGCCGCCGGGACCATGAGCTCCCCCGCTCGGGGGCCCGGAGTCTTCCACCCCTAGTCCTGCCATTGCTCCCTTTCTCGAAGGATTGCCCGGAGAGCCATAGAGGTTGGCTCCCTTGCGCCTCTCCTCGATGCGTGGATAACTCGATTTAGGTTATTTCCGAAGTTTCTCCTTCTTTGTGGACTACATCTTTGCATTATNTTTTCATCCGCCATCTCTCCTTAAAGTACCCTGAAAACTCTCAGAGTGCAGAGCCCAGAGGATATCTTCACAGCCCGGTGATATAGATGGGTTCTATCGTCCTTCGGGGAGTTTTCAAACCTCTCTTTCCCCGCGGCCCTTGCGGGCAGCGAAAATTCAGGACTATAGTTGGTCTGTTTGTCGGGGGAAGGAACAATGAGGCTTGATTGGTGGCTTGCGGGGATCTGTTCTGCCAGGGCCCTTTGCGGCATCGTCATCATGACATGTGCCGCTGCTCTTCCCGTATTGCAACATGAATGGAATATGTCGGGGGCAGAAGCGGGGTCGATTGTCACGGGATTCCAGATCGGATATGCGGTATCTTTGGTGATATTGTCCAGCCTTTCGGACAGGGTCGGTGCCAAACCCGTCTACCTGGGTTCCATGTCGGCGGGGGCGCTGGCCTCTCTTGCCTTCGCCTTGTTCGCGCGCGGATATCTCTCCGGGCTTATCCTCTACACGCTGGTGGGATGCTCATTGGGCGGCACATATACCACAGGCCTGATGATTCTGGCCCGCCGGTATCCGGTCCAGCGACGGGGGACAGCGACTGGAGCCTTTATCGCCAGCACCTCCTTCGGCTATGCACTGTCTCTGCTTTTGAGCGGTTTCGCCATTCCCGCAGGTGGGTACAGGCTTTCTTTTCTCTTAACCTCCCTGGGNCCCGTGGCAGGGGCCATCCTTGCATGGATCACAGTGGCAGGGACCGATGTGCCCGTTCAGCCCCGCCTGAAAGGGGACCGGTTCACAAAAGAGGTGCTGAGGAACAAACCCGCCATGCTCTTAATTGCGGGATATACCTGCCACAACTGGGAGCTTCAGGGCATGTGGTCCTGGACCCCTGCCTTTCTGGCTGCATGCCTAGCTGTCACTGGGAAGGAGGCACTGAGTTCGGTCGGATTGGGCTCCTACATCACAGCAGGGTTTCATATGACCGGTCTGCTTGCCTCGTTCACCATGGGGTTCCTCTCAGACCGCCTCGGACGAGCTCGTATCTTGCTTGTCATTTCCGGTATCAGCACGGCCTGTTCGTTTGTATTCGGATGGTCTATAAGATGGTCCTTGATCCTGGCCATTGGTATTGGTCTCGTTTATGCTTTTTCCGCGTTAGGGGACTCTCCGGTACTTTCAGCAGCCTTAACGGAGGAGGTTCGACCCTCTTATCTAGGGACTGCCTTTGGACTGAGATCGCTTTTGGGCTTCGGGGCGGGTGCCGTATCACCTCTGATGTTTGGTGCCGTACTCGATTGGTCAAACCCTTTCAGGGCAGGGACTCCATCCTACCCGGTGTGGGGTTGGGCATATAGCATCCTGGGGCTTGTGGGGCTGGGAGCGGTTTGGTGCGCCTATAGGTACAGAAAGGTCTNCAGGGCACCCAGACAGAAGCGATGATTTGTAGAGACATATTGCTTGCNGGCCCACACCGAGCGCGGGAAGAAGACGGGGTCCCGGGTCGTTTTTGGCAGAATCAATAACAGATGACTCCGTTTGAGANGTCTACTATAAGGGCATACCGTCGATGAAAATCCCGTTCGCGGTCCACATCCTCCCACTTGAGCCGGAAATCATGTGTTGATGTCGTAGAAAACATGAATCGATCAATTCAGGCAAGCAAAAGACAGAAANCCTGAGTTAAAATCGCATTTTTCAAACCGGCACCACGCCCAGGCTTTCGGAGGATATCAAAAATATGCTTGACATGACGGGTCCCATGGATTAACTAGAAGACTCACTCTTGGGTTCGAAGCGCTAGCGGGACCTTCATCTTCGATAAGGTTACAGCCACCCTACGGTTCCTGCACCCCGCGAGGATCGTCCTGAGGGACATCATCCAAGGCTTCTTGCTCCTGCTCCAGGTGAAGAAGTAAAGGCACTGCATCCAGCGGCCCAAGATACCTAAAGCAAAAGTTTTGAGGAGAAAGCCAACCCCAAAAATCCTCAGGGTCGGAGAATGCAGGGCGAGCCCTCAAGGCAATCCGCCATCTCGGCGCAAAGGGCTTGAGGGCCTTAGGATCAACCCCTTGACTAAAGAGGAGGGAAGCCATGAAAGCGAAGACGGTTCTTGCGGCATTGCTGGCGGCTGCCATGGTGCTCGGGCTGAGTGGCCCGACCATGGCCAAGAAGATCGTGGTGCTATCCCAGTTCCCCATGAGCGGGCCGGTGGGCTCGTTGCCGGAGTTCGGCTGGGGCTACATCGACGGGATGAACTGGGTCAACACCGAGGGGGGCGGTGTAAACGGAAAGAAGATCAACTGGTATCTGGAGGACTTCCGTTACAACCCCACGGTGGAGGTGGCCAACTTCAACCGCTACTGCTCGGAGTTCAGCCGGGACGAGTTCCTTATGGCCACGGGTTACATCACCGGCGGTCTCAAGCCCCTCATCAAGAAGGTCAACGTGGAGGAGAAGATCCCCTGGCTGGACGGTTCCTACTCCACGGAGATCTTCGGCCCGGAGGGTGGCCCTTCCAAGTACCCCTACTACTACTCCCTGGGTGCCACGTATGGCGACCAGATCAAGGTCCTCATCAAGTGGATAAAGGAGAACCACAAGGGAAAGGGAAGGCCTCGCGTTGGTTTTGTGATCAGCCCCACTGCCTGGGGACGCGATGGCCCGCCCGAGGGGATCGAGTACGCCAAGAAGATCGGCGTTGATGTGGTGGCCCAGATCGAATATCCCTACACGGCCACGGACGCCACCAGCCAGTGCATGGCCCTGCGCAAGGCCAAGGCGCAGTATGTCATCTATCACGGCTTCTCGGGGGCCGGCAGCTACACGGCCATCTTCTTTAAGACGGCCAAAAAGATCCTCAAGGGCGTCCAGCTCATGGGTACCCACTACACCACGGGTCGCTTCCCAATCCTGGTCTGTCAGGATGCATTCGACGGGTACATAGGGGTGGCCACCCGGCCCTTCTCGGATGCGGTGCCCAGATCCCAGACCCCCATGGACAACCCCATGGTGAAGCTTGCACATGAGTTTGCCAAGAAATACAGGCCCGAGGAGTACAAAAAGGAGCTCAAGGGCGGCGGCATCAAGGACATGTTCCTTTACATGGAGGGGCTTACCTATGCCTTGATCATTCAGGAGGTGCTGAAACGGGCGGACAAGGCAGGGGAGCTCACTCGGGAAGGGGTGAAAAAGGCCCTGGACAATATGGTCTGGGATTTCAAGGGCATGTTCGGTGGAAAGAAGTTCTCTTACAAGTCCCACACGATCCCTATGCTCCGTATCTTCAAGGCCAAGGTAAAGATGGTCAAGGTAGGCGGGAGGATGGTCCCAACTGGAGGGGTTTATCCCATCAGCGACTGGATCAACACCGACGAGATAGAGTGGTAGAGTCGAACATCTGCCCGGGCGCAGGCATTTTTTCCTTCTGCGCCCTGAGGCAGACCTTCTCAAAGCGAGGGACAGATGGTGGATTTCATTCAGGCCGTTGGCTCGGGGGTCCTGGTGGGGCTGATATATGCGCTTCTGGGCTTGGGAATCGTTGTGATCTTCAAGGCCTCGGAGGCATTCAACTTCGCAATCGGCGAGTTTCTGGTCATCGGCTCGTTTCTCTTCTATGTGCTGTTCTTCGACCTGCGCCTGCCCTTTCTGGTGGCCCTTCCGCTGGGGCTTGCGGCATCGGCCCTCGTGGGCGCCCTGGTTGAGCGGCTCACCATCAAGCCCCTTTTGGGCAGGTCCCCCATGTCCATGACCATCGTCACATTGGGGCTGGGTTTTCTGCTTCGAGCCACGGTTCAGCTCTTCTTCGGCTCCCACACCTACTCCTTCTTNCTGGACCTGCCTGACATCACCCTGGAGCTGGGGAGCCTTATCTTCCTTTCGGACCCCATTTGGGCCGGGATGCTGTCGCTCGCTACCTTCGGACTGGTGCTCCTGTTGCTCTTTCGCACACGGTGGGGTCTGGCCATCCGGGCCGTCTCGGAGAGCCAGGCCCGGTCCATGGCCTACGGCATCGACGCAAGGCTGATCCTGCTGGTCATCTGGGCCCTGAGTGCCACCTGCATCGCGGTGGCAGGCATCATGATCTCCAACTTCGGGGCCCTGGCCGCAGGCTCGGGCATCGTAGGGCTGAGGGCCATCCCGGTGGTTCTCATCGGCGGGATGGACAGCATAGGCGGGGCCCTTCTGGGCGGGCTCATCGTGGGGGTGTGCGAGTCGCTGGTTGCCGCCTATATCGAGCCCCACGGGATGGTGGGATTCAAGGAGGTGGCCCCTTACATCCTGCTCCTGCTGGTCCTGTTCATAAGGCCTTACGGGCTCTTCGGCACGGTCCGCATCGAGAGGGTATGAATTATGATCTCTGTGGAGAACCTGAGGGTCGTCTACCATGATGTGATCTCCGTGCTTAACGGGGTCTCGCTCAGGGTGGACGATGGCGAGGTGGTAGTCCTCATCGGAGCAAACGGTGCGGGCAAGACCACGCTGCTTAGGTCCATCTGCGGGCTCATCAAGGTGTTCGACGGGGATATCATTGAGGGCGACATCCGCTCCGGAGACACCTCCCTGCTGGGCCTGGACAGCATGGACATCATCAAGAGGCACCGCATCACCTACGTCATGGAGGACCGACCCGTCTTCGAGTACCTGACCATCGAGGAGAACCTGGAGGCAGCCGCATTCTCCAGGAGGGACGGGGAGATCAAGAAGGACGTGGAGCAGGTCCTGGAGATCTTTCCGCCCCTGAAGAACATCAGGGGCAAAAGGGCCGGGTACGCTTCCGGCGGAGAGCAGCAGATGCTGGCCATCGGCATGGGTCTCATGACACGTCCCCAGTGCATGCTCCTGGACGAGCCCTCACTAGGGCTGGCCCCCCTGATAACGGAGGAACTCTTCCGGATCATCGAGGGCCTCAACCGAGAGGGGCTGACCATCCTCCTTGTGGAGCAAAACGCCCATGCAGCCCTCAGCATCGGCCACCGCGGCTACGTCATGGAGACGGGGCGCATCGTGCTCGACGGCGCGGCTGAGGAACTCATCCGCAACGAGGACGTACGGGAGTTCTACCTGGGGGCCGGGGAGCGGGAGAGAAAGAGCTACAAGGATGCAAAACGCTACAAGAGAAGGAAGAGATGGCTGTGAACGGCTCAAATGATGCGATCCTGGAGATCGACGGGGTGCACCTCTCCTTCACGGGGGTGAAGGTGCTCAACGACGTGAGTCTCTCGGTGAAGAGGGGGGAGATCTACGCCATCATCGGGCCCAATGGGGCAGGAAAGACCAGCCTGCTCAACTGCGTTAACATGCACTACCGCCCTCAGAGGGGTCGGATCCTTTTCGAGGGCAGCCCCCTCAACGGCCTCAAGCCCCACCAAGTGGCGGCCCTGGGAATCGCACGGACCTTTCAAAAGGTGGAGCTCTTCCATGGAATGACGGTTTTGGACAACATCAAGCTGGGTCGGCACGTCCTCATGAAGACCTCTGTCCTGGGAAGCATCTTCCGCCTTCCCAACGTGGTTCGAGATGAGATGAGGCACCGCGAGGAGATCGAGGAGGAGATCATCGATTTTATGGGGCTGTCCAGCTACCGTTACGCGTACGTCGCCACCCTTCCCCTCGGGGTGCGCAAACGTGTGGACATGGCCAGGGCTCTGGCGGCCAAGCCCAAACTTCTCCTCTTGGACGAGATCATGTCAGGGATGGCCGTGGAGGAAAAGGAGGACATCGCCACCTACATCCTGGATGTCCATAGGGATCTGGGTGTCACCATTGTATGGATCGAGCACGACCTGGCGGCGGTGATGGACCTCTCGGAGCGGGTCTGTGTGCTCAACTTCGGGACCAAGATCGCCGAAGGCACCCCGGAGGAGGTCCAGAAGGACGCGGCTGTCATCGAGGCCTACCTCGGAAGACAGCGTAAAGGACCCATGGCGGGTCGCTGACAAGACTCAAGGACGGATGGGATTGTCATGTTGGAGGATACCCTGATCGGCCTCATCGTCAAGAACGCCGACGAGATGCCAGATGAGGTGGCCGTCAGAGAAAAACGCTACGGCGTCTGGAGGCCCATTACATGGCGGGAGTTCCGCGATTACGTGACCCACTTCGCGCTGGGTGTGGAGGCCCTTGGGTTCCGACCGGGAGAAAAGATCGCCATCATCGGGGACAACAAGCCGGAGTGGATCATCGCGGAGTTCGGCTGCATGGCCGCAGGCGGGATCCCGACAGGGGTCTATGCCGACAGCATGGCCGAGGAGGTGGAGTATCTGGTCATATATTCGGAGGCCGCCTTCCTCGTGGTGCGGGACCAGGAGCAGGTGGACAAGGTCCTCACCGTATGGGAGCGGATCCGGGAGCGAGTTCGAAAGGTCATCGTATGGGACTCCCGTGGTATGAGTCACTACTATGAGGAATATCCCTTTCTGGAGCGTTTCGAGCGGGTTCTGGAGATGGGCAGGGAGCGGGGCGCAGGCGACTCGGACTTCCTCAGGAGGCGGGCTCAGGAGATCTCCCCCTCCCAGACGGCCATGATGCTCACAACATCGGGCACCACGGCCCGGCCCAAGCTCTCCATGCTCAGCTACGAGAACCTCATCTACGCCTCTCGAAACTACGGCCAGATGGTCCGCATGAGGAGGGGGGACGAGCTCCTCTCGGTGGCGCCTTTGGCCTGGATCGGCGAACAGCTCTACAACGTGACGCGTTTCCTCATGGTGGGTGCAAGGTACAATTTTCCGGAGGAGACCGAGACCGTCCGCAAGGACCTCCTGGAGGTGCAACCTTANTACTTCGGGGGCACCCCAGCTGCGTGGGAGATGCTCCTCTCCACCATCCAGGCGGCCATGGACAATGCGGACTTCATAAAGCGAAGGTTCTACGACTGGGCCACCCGGACGGCCCTGCGAAAGACAGAGGCCGAGCTGACGGGCCAAAATCCCAGGCTCCGTGACCGCCTCCTACATCCCATTTTTGAGTTTTTCGTCCTTCGACCCCTTAAGAACAAGGTGGGTCTGGGGCGGGTCAGGATGGCCGTCACCGGCGGCGGTGCCATCGCCCCCGAGGTCTTCAAGTACTTCAAGGCCTTGGGTGTCGACCTCCGTCAGGTCTACGGGCAGACGGAGTGCTCCGGCATCGCAACGACCCACAGTGAAGACGATGTGAGGCCCGAGACCGTGGGGGTGCCCATCCCGGGGGTGGAGGTGAGGGTCACGGAGGACGGCGAGATCCTGGTGCGGGGTAAGAACGTTCACCAGGGATACTACAATAACGAGGAGGCAACGCAGGAGGGATTCACCGAGCACGGCTTCCTAAAGACGGGAGATGCGGGCTACCTCGACCAAGACGGCCATCTTTACGTGTTCGACCGATTCAAGGATCTGATGGTCCTGGAGGACGGCACCAAGTTCGCACCTCAGGATATCGAGACCCGCCTGAAGTTCAGCCCTTACATTCGCGAGGCGGTGGTGTGCGGCCACAACAAGCCCTTTGTGGTGGCCATCGTCAGCATTGACCTGGAAAACGTGGGCAATTGGGCCAAGAAGCGGGGCATCTCCTACACCACCTTTCAGGATCTCTCCCAGAGGCCGGAGGTCTACGAACTGATACGGGGGGAGATCCGGAAGCTCTGCGAGCGTTTTCCCGAAAACAACCGGGTCCGGCGGTTCGCCATCCTCTTGAAGGAACTCCACCCAGACGATGGCGAGCTGACCAGGACGAGAAAGGTCAGAAGGGGCTTTGTCAACGAGCGCTACCAACCCCTTATCGATGACCTATATAACGAGCGCAAGGAGCACGACCTGGACATCCGGATCCACTACGAGGACGGTCGGGTGTCCGCATTCCGCGGAAAAGTAGCCATAGAGGAGGTCTCCTATTGAGCGCCTTGTCAAGGATCTACAATGACTACTTCGCATCCACCTCGATCTCCAACTACCGTGAGGATGAGCGGATCTTCCGCACACGGTTCAAGAGGGCCTGCTTTGTGGGGTTCCTGGCCCTTGTGGTCCTGATGG
The DNA here is from genome assembly GCA_002010915.1 of Desulfarculaceae bacterium JdFR-97. GTDB lineage: Bacteria > Desulfobacterota > Desulfocorpusculales > Desulfocorpusculum > Desulfocorpusculum > JdFR-97. Next base: position 36,408 of record MTPG01000080.1, read on the forward strand.
TCCTGGGCTCTGCCTTTGGCATAGGGGCGAACGAATACCACTACTTCATCCTGAATCTGATCCTGGTGAACCTCATCTCCGCAACCGGCCTCAACATCTTGATCGGCTTTACGGGGCTTCTGTCCTTGGGGCATGCAGCGTTCATGGGCGTGGGGGCCTACACGTCGGCCCTATTGATAACCAAAGTGGGATTTCCCTTCTTTCCCAGCGTTATAGCGGCCGGGTTGGTCGCGACCATTTGCGGCCTCATAGTAGGAATACCCTCCCTGCGAATCAAGGGCTTCTATCTCATGGTNGCCACCCTGGCCTTTCAGTTCGTCATCGAATACACCATCATCCACTGGGACAGTCTCACCCGGGGGATCCGGGGCATCGAGCTCCCGACTCCGGATTTGTTCGGTCTCTCCCTGGAGACCAACCTGGGCTTCTTCATCTTCTCATTCGTGTTGGCTTCTGTGCTGCTTTGGGGGGCCAAGAACATCACCCGTTCCAAGATAGGCCGGGCCTTCATCGCCATCCGTGACAACGACGTCTCCGCGGAGATCATCGGCATTTCCGTGTTTCGATACAAGCTGCTGTCCTTTGCCATAAGCTCATTCTACGCGGGATTCGCGGGGGCACTTTATGCGGGGCTTCTAAGGACCGCCATCCCCGAGGACTACATCTTCCTCAACTCCATCATATTTCTGGCCATGGTGCTCATCGGCGGTTTGGGTAGGCTGAACGGCACCATCTTCGGCGTGATCTTCATCACCCTCATCCCCGTCATCCTCGACCTCATCGTGAGCTTTCTGGCACGCGTGTACGACCCCAACATCACCATGCAGGTGGGCCCCTTCAAGGAGTTCATCTTCGGTGGGCTCATCATCCTGTTCATCATCTTCGAGCCGGAGGGCCTTGTGGGGGTATGGGTGAGGATACGGGATTATTTTAGGATCTGGCCCCTTCCCTACATCTCCGAGTGAGTTGGAGAGAGCCCAAAGGCACAGGCCGCAAGCGGGTCCGATGGAGGGTTCGCCTTCTGGCTGGACGAGTGTGTGCCCCAGCGTATCCCAGGGTCAATCCAGAAGCAGCTCCGCCAAGTGACGGCGATGATGGATGGCGTCGCCGAAGGCATACTGTGCCCACTGGGCCCTGCGGAAGAAGAGGTGGGCGTTGCACTCCCAGGTGTAGCCTATAGCCCCATGGAATTGGATGGCCCTGTTGACAGCGTAGGCGTAGGTGTCGCTGGTGTGGGCCTTGGCCATTCGGGCTGCGGTCTCGGCCTCCTTCTCCGGGCCATCGAATACCGTGGCCGAATGGTAAACCAAGGCGCGGGCATTCTCGATGGCGATCATGATGTTGACGATGGGGTGCTTGAGGGCCTGAAAGCCACCGATGGGCCTTCCGAACTGGGTCCGAACCTTCAGATAGTCCAGGGTGAGTTGGAAGACCCCCTCGGCACCGCCGGCCATCTCCGCGCTCAAGAGCACCCAGGCCAGCCTGTGGAGCTTGCGAAGGGGGTGAAGGGCATCGCGGGTCATGAGGGCGGAGCCAGGCACTTTCAATCCATCGAAGCAGATCCTGCAGCTGCGCCTGCTCAGGTCGATGAGGTTCTCGGGGTCCTTCTTGAGCTTGGAGACCTCGTGGGGCTCCAAAAGAAATAACGACAGCTCTCCCTGCAGATCGAATGCCGCTATGAGCAGGTCCGTGTTCTGACCATCGAGGACGAAGTGCTTGGTCCCGGTTAGCTCGTACCCGTCCCCGAGGGGGATCGCCCGGTCCTTCACGTGGTGGGGTTCCCACGAGCCGTCGGCCTCCATGAGGGCGACTGTGATGAGGATCTGACCCTTGGCGATATCCGGCAGCCAGCTTCTCTTTTGATCCTCGGTGCCCGCCCAAAGAAGCAGTTGAGCCCCCAAGGTGGAGGCCAGGAAGGGAGATGGGTAGAGGTAGCGCCCCATGGGCTCCATGACTGAGACTAACTCCGGTGCCCCCAGCCCGTAGCCGCCGTAGGCCTCCGGGATGGCTATTCCCAGCCACCCAAGCTCGGCCGTCTCACGCCATAATTCCTGGGAGTAGCCCTCGGGTGTCTCCATCCACTGCCTTAAGGCCTCGAAGGTGCAGCGCTTTGCCAGCAGATTGGTGGCCGTCTCATGGAGCATGGCCTGCTCGTCGCTGTAGGAGATCAACAGATCGCTCCCACTCATCTTCCGCCTCCTCTTAAGTTTTAGGTGGGGGTAAGGGCATGAAAAGCGGAGTTCATCCCTTGGCAAGGCCCAATATGCGCTCGCCCAGGATGTTGCGCTGTATCTCGCTGGTTCCACCGCCAATGGTGAAGCCGAACGAGTTCATGTATGAGCGCTGCCAGATGCCGTCCGCCAAGGCGCATGGGTCTCCCGCGAAGAGCCCCGCATAGGCCCCCTGTATCCTGACCGCCAGCTCGCTGAGCCCCTGGATGTACTCGGAATGGAAGAGCTTGCTCATGAAGCGGAGGACCTGAGGGCGGCCCGGGGTGAGGAGCTTTTCAATATATAGGCGCTTCCTATTGAGTTCTATGGTCCTCTCCATGATGAGGAATTTGACCAACTCGTCCCGGATGAGGGGGTCCTCGATGGCGGGCCTGCCGTCACGACGTGCCTCCCGGGCCAGCTCCACCACGTCTGATGCCGTGAGGATCTGAGACGGGTGACCTCCGGCCTGCCCCCCGATGGCCCCGCGCTCGTAAGCCAGTGTGGTCACAGCCACGAGCCAGCCCTGTCCCTCCTGACCCACCAGGGTATCGGCAGGGATGGACACATCGTCGAAGATGACCTCGTTGAAGCCCAGCTCACCCGTCATCTTGGTAATGGGCCGGATCTCTATGCCCGGCAGATCCATGGGGCAGAGAAAAAAGCTGAGCCCTCTGTACTTGGGGGCCTCGGGGTCGGTTCGGGCCAGCAGGATCATGTGTTTGGCGTACGTGGCCAGGGTGGTCCATATCTTGTGTCCGTTGATGATGTATCGATCGCCCTCGCGCCTGGCCGTGGTCTTCAGCGAGGCCAGGTCCGAGCCATAGTCCGGCTCGGAGAACCCCTGGCACCAGATCTCCTCGGCGGTCAATATCTTCTTTATGTATCGACGTTTCTGTTTTTCGGTGCCCATGCGGAGGACGGCCGGGCCGGCCCAGGAGAGCCCGATCACATTGATTACGAAAGGCACCCGGGCCTTGGCCATCTCCTCGTTGGCGATGTCCTGGTAGATCTGGGGCTTGCCGTAGCCGCCGTATTCCCGGGGCCAGGCCATCCCCAAGTACCCTGCCTCGTAGAGCTTTTGCTGCCAGTCGCGAAGGTATTGAAACTGTTCATCGGTCCCCACCTCGAGGAAGGACATGGGCAGACGAAATTTTGGGGGCCTGGGCTTGTTCTCCCTAAGCCAGTTGGCCACCTCAGCCCGAAATTCCCGAAGCTCTGGCGTCTCTTGCACGAACATCTCTCCTCTCCTGGGGGCAGAGGCCCTTGTGGTTCGAAAAGGAGTATAAAATGGTGGGAAGGGATGTCAATTGTTCATGTGGAAACATCCTGGTCCTGGCTTCAGATTCTCGAGTCCTGATCTTGCTTGATAGATCCCTCTAGGCTCAGTTCCCTTCCTTACGTAGAAAATAGTCTCTCGTCTATCTCGTCTATTTGGTCTTGGTTGGGTAGGGGAGGCCATTTCGTCTATCTGGTTGATTTGGTCTATTTGGAAGGGGGGCGGTGAAGTCGCCCCTCCCCGATAGAGGCAAAGATCCTCGCATCTGGGCAAGCATTNTTATTCATCGAGGGTGTCACGCCCAGGCGTGACATGGGAAGTTACGTAGAAAATAGCTGGCCAGCTCAAGGAGGTGCCCTTCACTTTGAGAAGTTCTTTTCGGGTCCGCCTGAGGCGGACCTCGCTGCACTGCAAATTCAGAACTCGCCCTTCGGGCTCAGATCCCGCGAAATCGCGGGACGGCCGTTTCGCTTCGCCCCGCCCCGGCGGGGTTTGCGAGAAAATCTTGGAAGTCGTTCAGGTCACCTCCTGTGCTGCTCTCTGAATTCTGGGTTGCTGTTTTCATGACCTCAAGGGTGCCCGCCGAGGCGGGGTATGGCAGTTATGGTGTAAAGAAGCTTTCTATACCGTAAGGAAGGACTCGGGACCATCGACTCTTGGGCTCCCCCACTGCCGCACAGGCCAGCCCCCCATGAGATTTGCTTCTTGGTTGGGGGGTCCGATATGGCCAAATGGTTTGAGGGCTTGGTATGGGATTCAAGGATGGGGCGGCGGGAGGAGGGGGTTGACAGATCCAGGGGAAACACCCATATTAAGTTTGCTCTATGAATTGCCGATAAAAATTTATTTTTTGGTCGGGGAGGGGGCGGGCGGAAGGGAAGGCCTGTCCAGCGGAAGGANGCCTTAAGCCCCGAAAGAGGGGAGTTTTTCTTTATTATAGAGCATTCGGTCAATCTTTCCGGCCGGTGAGGGGAGGGTTGCTTTGACATAAGCGTGCAGCGCACGCAATCCGTCGAGTGGGAGGAGAGTCACCATGGATCGTATCCGAATCGGTATCGTAGGGTTGGGAAACTGTGCCAGTGCATTGATTCAGGGGATTCACTATTATCGAGACAAAGACGCCGATGACGCCATCGGACTGATGCACTGGGAAATCGGGGGGTACAAACCTTACGACATCGAGGTGGTGGCTGCCTTCGATATTGACCGGCGTAAAGTGGGACGGGACGTGGCCGAGGCCATGTTCGCCCCTCCCAACTGCACCACCGTCTTCTGTAAGGAGATCCCCAAGACCGGGGTGATGGTGCGTATGGGGCCCATCATGGATGGGTTTTCAGAACACATGCGCGATTACGATGAGAAATACACCTTTGTCCCGGCCGACAAAGCGGAGCCAAGCAAGGAGGAGGTCGTCAAGGTCCTTAAGGAGTCCGGTGTGGAGGTCCTCCTCAACTATCTCCCCGTGGGTTCTGAGAAGGCGGCTCGATTTTATGCCGAATGTGCCCTGGAGGCGGGAGTTGCATTCGTGAATAACATCCCCGTCTTTATCGCCAGTGATCCCGCTTGGGCAGAGCGCTTTAAGGCGAGGAACCTCCCTATTATTGGGGATGACATCAAGTCGCAGTTGGGTGCTACCATAACGCACCGTATCCTTACAGATCTCTTCCGCAAACGCGGAGTCAAACTGGAGAGGACCTATCAGCTCAATACAGGAGGAAACACCGATTTCCTCAACATGCTCAACCGCAGTAGGCTGCGTTCCAAGAAGGAATCCAAGACCGAAGCGGTCCAGTCTGTCACAGCGGAACGCCTGGAGTCTGAAAACATCCACATCGGACCGAGCGATTACGTCCCTTGGCAAAAGGACAACAAAGTCTGTTTCATCCGGATGGAAGGGAAGCTTTTCGGCGATGTCCCCATGAATCTGGAGCTTCGTCTCTCGGTGGAGGATTCTCCCAATTCTGCAGGCGTGGCCATTGATGCCATCCGGTGCTGCAAATTGGCCCTGGACCGTGGCGAGGGAGGAGTGCTCTACGGGCCGTCCGCCTATTTCATGAAGCACCCGCCAAGGCAATACACCGACGACACTGCATACAGTATGACGGAGGCCTTTATCGAAGGGACATGGGGGAAGAGGACGGATGAAATGTCTGATCATCGCCGCAGGGAGAGGAAGCCGGCTGTGGCGGAAGGCCAGGTGTAAACCCCTCGCCCCCATCTTGGGCGTTCCTTTGATCGAGCGGGTCATCCGCTCGGCCGTTGAAGCCCACATTGAGGAGTTCTTTGTGGTGACGGGCTACCGAGGAGAGGTAGTCCGTCCCTTTCTCGACGATCTGGCCAGACGCTGTGGGATCCGGTTGACGCACATTGTCAACGATGAATGGGAACAGGGCAACGGGATATCTGTCCTCAAAGCCAAGGAGGTCCTCCGTGAACCTTTCCTTCTGTTAATGGGCGACCATTTGGTGGAACCGTCCATCCTCAAGGGTCTTACAGAGTACCTCCCGAATGATGGGGAGATCGTTCTTGCTGTGGATAGGAATGTCCGCAACGGGCTCGTCGACCTGACCGATGTGACGCGAGTCTGGACCGAAGACGGCCAGGTGCGGGATATTGGAAAGGGACTCGAACCCTATAATGGTTTCGACACAGGGATCTTTCTCTGCTCTCCATCCATTTTCGATGCCCTGGAGGAGATTCGTCGAGAGACGGAGGGGGAGATCGCCCTTTCCGACGCGGTTCGACTCCTTGGTGCCCGCGGCAAGGTTCGGGTCTTCGACATCGGGGACCAGTTCTGGGTGGATATAGATTCCCCCGAGGACGTAGACAAGGCCGAGCGGGTCCTCCTGAAACGGTTGGCCGCCAAAGGCACAGACGGGCCCGTAGCCCGATACCTCAATCGGCCTTTCTCCATCCGCCTTTCACGGTGGCTTTCTCGTCTGCCCGTCACACCCAACCAGCTCAGCGTGGGGGTCTTTTTGGTCTCTATGGTGGCCGCGGTCCTCTTTTTCTTTCCCGGTTACCTCCCCCTCCTGGTAGGGGGGGTCATCGCCCAGACCGCTTCGATCCTGGACGGGTGCGACGGAGAGGTGGCCCGACTCAAGTTTCAGCGAACCGAGTATGGAGGATGGCTTGATGCGGTCTTGGACCGCTACGCGGACGCTTTCTTGCTGATGGGCCTGACTTGGCACGCCTCAGAGAATGGAGCCAAAGGTCTTCCCCTGATAATAGGGTTCCTCGCCTTGATCGGCTCCTTCATGGTCAGCTACACGGCGCACAAACATGACGCCTTGATGAAGGATTTCTTCTCCAAGGGACGTGCCTTCCGCATCGGTCGAGATATCCGTCTCTTTCTTATTTTTCTCGGCGCCCTGTTCAACCAGCCTTTTTTGGTCTTAGGGGTCATTGCTGTGGTAATGAACATGGAGACCCTGCGTCGGATCGTGATCTGTCGACGTTTCGCATGAAGGGAAGTGTTCCTGGATCGGGGTCTTTTTCAGGGGATCTCCAGATCCATTCGGAGTGCCGGGGCCAAAGCGCTCATGCACGACAGAAGGGCATTTCATGTGCGTTCCAAAGGATCCGGGAGATGGTCTCTCAATCCAAGATCCCAGAGGATCCCCTCCATGCGGAGAACACCCTTAAGTGGATTCTGGAGCTGGAGCCCAAGGCCGATGTTGCCCTTCAACTCGCGGCCTTGGGTCACGATTTGGAGCGGGCCCTTCCCAAAAGGAAAGTCCAACGCTCACATTACGAGAGCTATGAGGATTTCAAGACAGCCCATGCCCATGCCAGCTCCGAGATACTAGCCCGATTGCTGGAGGAGTGCGGGCTGGATCAGGGCCTCATTTCGGAGGTCCGGAAGCTCGTGATGCGGCACGAAATCGGTGGGGACCCCCGCTCCGACCTTCTCAAAGTGGCCGATAGTCTCTCTTTCTTTGAAGTGAATCTCCCCTTTTATTACCGGAGAAACGGATACAAAGAGACCCTTCGACGCTGCCTTTGGGGCTTTCGAAGACTTCCCCCGTCCTTGAGAATCAGGGTCTTAACCTTCACCTACTCGGATCCATGTCTAAACGCCTTGATAAAACGCCTCCCCCATGAGGCCGAGGCCTCCCGCCTTCTTCATTCTTGATCCCCTTTCTTCTCCCACGTCTTCCTCAAAGTCCCATAGTCTATGGGGTTTTTCTGGGGTCGGAGTAAAGTTTTTCCTCTGCTCGTCCGAATACGAAACAAAGCGCAGAGGATGAGAGACCGGCCTAAGGATGGGCATCGTTTCTCCAAGAGGAGGTCCCAACATGACGATGACGATTCGAACCCGCATGGTCATAAACGGAATCCTCTCCGTAATTTTCTCGGTGCTTCTCTGTATGGGGATCGTGGCCTTTCTCCTCCAGTCGCACAGTATGAAAGAGGCCAAGAGTTGGACGAATCGGGCCTTTTCCATTGTTCAGGATCGGATAGAGAGTATAGGGGTTCAACTGAAGCGAGCCGCTCATGGGATCGGCAGTCAACGGCAGTTCGGAAGCAAGGTGGATTTTATCGAGAAGTTCAAGGCAGGAGATGATTCCAATGAGACCATGAAAGAGATGGTGGAGCAGGAACGCGTGAAACTCGCCCAGGCCCTCGGTGAATTCGCCCAAGCTGGGGGGATCCGTCGCGCGGCCATCTATGACGCCAAAGGAGATCTGGTATGCTCCGTCGAGGTGGGGGAACGATCCGTGCGGCTCCTGCTTCCGAAGGCCTCCCAAGGGAGGCGGTTCCTCTCTGCAGAAGTGCCTTTCGGCCAGCGTCCAAAAGAGGATGACTGGAAGGAGATTCGAGGGGATACTTGGTTTTCCTCGAAGTATCCTATGCCTCTATCTTCCGAAGAGGGTGTCATGCGAAGAGTCTTTCAGGAGACGGTATGGATCGAAGCCCGGGCCCCCTTGATGAAGGATAGTCTCAACCCCGAAAACAACGAGTTGGAGCGGGTGCAGGGAGGGCTGGTTTTGACCTGGCGGCCTTTGGACGAGGAGGTGGTTCGGTCCCTTTCGAAGTTAACAGGGACTCGGGTCCTCTTCCTCACGGGGGCTCAGAGCTTAGACGGGAAGGTGCGAAAGACTTTCAGGCAGGAAGAGGGTCCCGAGGCGGCTTCCCTGAAGAAGGGGGCAAAGACCACGTCTTTGTCCGGGGTTCAATATCAGAGAGCTTCTTCTCAAGACGGGGATATCCTAATTGCAAGGTATCCGTTGGAAGTCCAGGACGGGAAAAAGGTGGCCGTCTCCATCGAGTACTCTCTTTCGGAATCTCAGAGATATCTTCGAGAGACTCTACTCTTCCTCCTGCTTATCGCCGTGGTGGCGGTGATATTGACTTCTCCGGTCACTTGGTATGCGGCAAAGGGCTTCGGAGAGCGAGTGCGTCGAGCCGTAACTCAAGTGGGAGAGGCCGCTCATGAGCTCTCATCGGTCTCGCTCGCGTTGAGTCAGGCAAGCCAGAGCGTCTCTGCAGGTGCCTCTGAGCAGGCAGGGTCATTGGAGGAGACGTCGTCGTCGTTGGAGGAGATGTCATCGGTGACGCGTCAGAATGCGGAGCATGCGGCACAGGCCAA
>MTPG01000009.1 GCA_002010915.1 Desulfarculaceae bacterium JdFR-97
GGAACAAGACACCACCCGAGATCCGGAAGGAGCGGTCCTCCAGCGCCCTGGCCGCAGCGTAATAAACCAAAAACGTGTCCAAGAAACCCTAGGGCGATGCATCTTCAACGTTTCAAACTCATCCTCAGACAAAGATTCCTTATAAAGTTCATTTTCCTGCCACAATCCACTTTCTCTTATCTTACTTTTTGGTGACCATATCCCCAACCACTTAGGAGAAGGACCGCATTCATCACACCGTGATACGGTTGAAATAATCTTCCGCTCCCATTTTAATCGTTCTTCTCTACCATCTACAGCAAACACTACAAATGAAAGATTCCACTGAATATATTCTGTTACCGCCTTCTCAATCTGCCATTGCTTTTCTTTATTAAGCAACCGGAAGTAACGCTCCTTTGCCTTTCTCGTTGTTAAGTCCCAGTTCCATTGCTCCAAAAACGGGTCTTTTGCTCTTTGCAACATTGCCCGCCCAATGTTCTTCCGAAAGATGCTTCTGTCTTTGTTCTCGTTTACGAAGTGCTGTTTCATCCGAGAAGGTAATTGATTTTCTCCTGTGTGTGTTCCTACTCTCACTATCCGGTCTACCCCGTGTGCATATTCTCCTTTCTCAAAAAGAACGTAGATACCATTGCGGGGAATAACCAGTTCATCAAACGGGAACCGATGACGTGGAAGACTGCTAAATAGGCCGTGTAATTGCTGACAAATCTCACTCACGCGCCGTTTTCTCCTTCAAGAATTGCAACTGTTTTCCAATAGGCAAACCCGCCAATGGCACTTCATAAGAGTTCAGATACGGCAACAGATATTGCCGATATTTCTGCCCAGCCAGAATCACAAAATGGTCATTTTCTAAATCGCAATGCTCTTGAAGTTGCGACACCACCCTAGCAGCCCAATTTCTTCGCTTACGAGCAGACATTTTGTTGAGCGTAACGTCATACGGCTCAATTTCTTCATCCAAGCGCACCAATCCATATTTTGCAGATAAGACAAACACTTCCTGAGGCAAGAACTGTTGGGCGTAATTTAGATTCATTTGAAAAAGCGGACTGATGTACAAGTCTCTGGCTCTTGCCTTGTGAGGCAATTTTTTATTTACGCATGAGATGAGAACAATTGTATTCATCGATTCATTCATGGCAGGCTAACGCTCAGCTTGAGGGACGTGTGTGCAGCGGCAGCGTAACACACGTCCCTCTCAAAGCTGTTGTTGAACCTTCTTAGCCACGTATGTCGAACAGTTTGCTGAATTGCTTCTCTGTCTCGCTCCGCTTCTCTATACCGCTCCGAATAACACTTTTATACTCCATTGCGGGCGCTGAGTGCCTTTCACATTCTGCAAATCTGGGCTCTTGGCGAGTCCCGAGTGGATGAGGAACTCTTCAATCTCCGCAACGTACCTCTTGTTTGTCGGCCCCTTTGTAATGCTCTCAATGTCCCACTCTTTGATTATGCCCCTTGAGCCCTCCCGCCGACTATCGGTTAGCGAGGAGATAGTCCGCAGCAAAACTCGTCAGGAGAGCGTCGAGCGACTGCTGAAGCGCTTGCTTCGATACTCCGCCAAAGATAGCTTGAGAATCCCACCAGACTTTGGCGAAAACCTCTTCGCCAGATGCAAGGATCTTGACCCAGCGATAAAGTGATATCTCGATAAGGCCTCCAGCGTCGGTCGTAACTATGCTAAGCTCAAGCCAATTCGGAGACTTCTCCGTACCCGACACTGCGAGGCCAGGAACGTTGCGATGAAGACCGACTTCGATCATGTCGCTCCACTCCTTGAGCGTTGCGACTTCTCGGGGCGTGTTGGGTCGGATTACAATGGCGATGCTACGCAGTCCTTTCAAAGCATTGACTTTCTGTGTGCCTAGCACGTCTTGACCGAGACACGGTTGGAAGTTCATAACGACAATGAAGAACGTAATGGCTGCAAGCACACGGTTCATACGTGATTCCTTTTGCTTCATCGGTCCGTGGGGTCCTCAACGGCCCAACGACCAAGCTCACCTGCCGCTGTGGAGCGCCAGCGGAACAGCGGTCAGGTGGAGCGACTTGTTAGCGCTCCCCAGGCACTACCTCATAGGTACGCAAGTAATTGCTGCCCGACAAGGTACGATGGAATACTCCGACTACCTTTGCTTGAAACACCCCGCCAAGCGTATTCAAGAATGTTTTTGGCTTATTGGATAAGTATTGCTCATCTATAACCATCTCTTGCCCAATTTCCAGTTCCCAAAACTCAGTATGCCCATTATTGGGGTTTCTAAAATACACAGCCATTTCCTCGCTTGTTACATAAACAAAATATGATCGCACCCCTATTTCCTTCGATACAAGTACTTGGCGGTGTATATCTTTGAATATATGACCAGCCTTCTGTGTTTTTGGTTGATTTTTCCCTCCTGGGAGATCGCGATCATATTTGAACTCTAATGCTATTTTATAAGAGGGCAGCCAAGTATCTATCTTCGCCCCCTCTATTGCNGGATGGGGATATTCCAATACGACTTGATGTGGGGTAACTCCAGCCTTGAGGAGTGCGGCAAAGAACGTATATCGAACCGAGTCTTCTGTCGTAACCACCCCGCGTTTGAATCTTTCGTCCAGGAGCCTCCCAAATTCTTCAAATATCGCAATCATTTNTTATAGCACTAACGGTCAGCATCACCCACCTGGCGGGTCTAGCGTCGGCAACGTCGCTGTCCAGACGACTTCTTAGGCTTGGAGCAGTCGAAAAGCGCCGAGATTAGGCAGGTCGGGTGCATGCAGAGTTAGCCGCTCACTTGCTTCGACAGCATATCACCTACTTGCCACAACTGCTATTTCCCCCTCTCGCTCCCAGAGAATTAGATCAATGAATCCNCAACTCTGTTTAGATTGGCGANTCAAGACTGCTCGCAGATTGTCTACTGAGGCATAAAATTGAGCCAGGGGGTCATCAACCTCAACGGACAATACCAACACAGTAAGCTTCCCTGCGGTCTTTGCTTCTCTGAGTTGCTCATTCTTATGCACAAGGATCTTTTCAAGAGAACGTTTCAGGTACGCCTGAAAACCACCCCTGCCGAAATTCCGTGGCATGTCAGGATCGTAGTAGTCCATCCATACTACTTCTAAGGAACTGCCTTGATCTTTAACTTTGATAAGGTCACATTCTATAGGCTGTGGGATCATCCATCGTTGCTCGGGCATTATATCTTGATCCCGAACGGCCTCTAATATCTCTCGTTCAAGCTCGTTCACAATCTCGACGCGCCTGCGCTTTAGGTCTTTGTAACGAAGTGGCTCCTCTTCCAGCNTTCCACTCCCAGAAATTGCAGTGCGTTTGGTTGGGCCTACGATTTCCAAGTGGAAAGTGCCGGGCAGTTTGCCATCAACCCTACTTCTTAAGTCTCGTGCGACTCCTGAGATCGACTTGTCATAGGCCCTGCGACCACTGCTTTCCATAAACCTGGTTATCTCCACTGCCAGTTCGGGCTCGTCCTGCAAATCACTCGCGCAGAGGAAGTCATATGTCCCTGGTTCTGACTGATCTTTCTCTGGTCGTGTTCTAGGAGAATACTTCACTCCTCGAGTTTGCTCATAATACCGTAGAACAGCTTCCAAGACTTGTTTTTCCGCCTCTTCTTTCGAGCACATACATTTCCTCACTATCCCAGTCAGCCCAGGCTACGGTCGCGCGGCTAACGACTGGGATAAGNCGCCCTCAAAAGGGCGGTAGTCTTTTGAGGGTCGGACTTAATCCCTTTGTTAGGCGATTTTCCATAATTGNTACAAAAACCTCGGAGTAATTCTTTTATAATCTCTGTATTCCTCACCATATTGTTTTTCCAACCATGTTTCTTCAGCAAATGGTGTAAATAAGAATACCAATATCATCAATAGATGGACTACCAAAACATACAATGAATTCGAGATTAAGCTAATACCTATGAAAAGAATCATATCTCCTAAATACTGTGGGTTTCGTGTATAGCGATACGGCCCACAAAGAATAAGCTCATCTCTCAACCCATAGGTGTTTTTTATTCCGAGGGTGACAATGCCCCACGTTACAAGCAGTGCTCCAATCACTGTGATCGGAATACCAATAAAAAAACGAATCTCATATGGAATTACCCATGTATTCCAATCAAGCACTACCAGCAGTGCATTGGAAATGAAAGCAAGGTAAAAAAGTCCCCATGTAGTCGAGTATTGCCAAGACCACTTTTTTGGAGGTGGCCAGATTCTTTTTTCAGGGAACACGACAGACCACACAACCCCAAAAAGCAGGATGTAGTTTATCGCCACATCAGCTAGGAATACGCTCTCCTTAATGCCAGCCATCATATGCTCACTTTTTTCGCCTAACCTGCGAGCTAGGTGGCCTCAACATAACATAGCGAAGGGATATTATGCGGAACTGCTTCAGCGACTGGTTGCCGTTGCTCACAGCGTAACTGCATCTTACTGGTTGGCGGGAATCTTTAATCTTTATAGCGTACGGAGGGTCGTTTGTCAAGAAAATGCAGTATATCTGTCAGTAAAAACTGAATACTGTAAAGAGTCAAAGTAAAACTAAAGAGCATAGAGGGGCTTTGAAAACTTTCCGGAGAGCCAAAAGCTGGTTCCATCAAAACGCAGACCCTACTATTTGCACTTTGTCTTTTAGTTTCCCCGGTTCATTGGCAACTCCAAAACACCTATGGTCCATCGTGGAAGACCCGACCGTCTCTGAAGGAGAAAGCGGACAAAGATCAGGAGGGCTGGAAGAGGTCATCCATCCGGGTAGGGGGTAAGGGACGATGGGGGTCCATGCGCTTGAGCTGTCCACCCCGGATATCACACCCGGCGGACCATGGGGGGGAAGCCCTGGAAGCTTCGGCATATGGATCCTTCGGGCCGTGTGGTAGAATCACTTAACATCGGGTGATTTTTCGCTCCCCGTTCAAGGAGATATGCCATGCAAAACTATCTGCTGCGCTATTTCAACCAGGTGCCCCGCATCGGGGTGCTCGCCACGGCCAATCGGGAGGGAAAGGTCAACGCCGCCCACTTCGGCTCCCCGTTTATGACGGATCCCGAGACCGTGGTGATGGGGCTGGGAGAGAATCGGACGCTGCATTACCTNCAGGAGAACCCTCATGCGGTCTTCATCATCGTCCAGCCNGGGGAGACCCTCCCCCGGTGGAGGGGGCTTCGGATCTATCTCGAAATGAAGGAATGCTCGCGCTCCGGGGAACTATTGGAGCAGGTCCGTTCCCGCATCGCGGAGGTGGCCGGTCAAAAGACCGCCAAGCAGATTGTGGCCGCCGTTACCTTCCGGGTCACCGAGATCCGGCCCCTGGTGGACGCCGGCCAAGGGTGGGAGGAAGTGGTCAAGGACATCTGACCCGATCCCTAATCAATGGGCTTCGGGGCCTTTCCTTCAACGGGCGCAGGAACAAGCTCGGTGGGGACCTCAACGATTATTCGGGTCCCCTGCCCCGGGGTGCTCTCCACATGCATCCTCCCCCCGTGGCCCTCCACAATCCTTCGGGTGATGGGAAGGCCCAATCCAGTGCCCTGGGTCTTTGTGGTGAAAAACGGGGTGAAGATCCGCTCGGCCAGCTCCGGCGGGATCCCTTCTCCCTTGTCCTCCACCACGAAGCGGATGCTTCGTCCATTGGGAGAGACCGAGAGTCGGACCTCTTCACCCGGTGGCGAGGCGTGGATGGCGTTCTGCAACAGATTGTGAAGGGCCTGCCGGATCCGCTCCGGATCCAGCTCGGCCTGGATCCCGGGCTCCGAGCAGTTGCAGATGAGCCGGACGGATCGCTGCCGGGACTCTTCCTGCAGCTCCTCGTAGAGCTCTTCCAGGAGCTTGGCGACCTCCACCGGCTCCCTTTTCGGCTCGAGCCTCCCCGCGAAGCTCAGCATGTCCCGGATCATCCCCTCCAGACGCCCGGCCGCCCGTTCGATCACCTCCAGGTAGGAGACCGCTTTCCCCTCTGGAGGGGCTTCCTTTCTCAGCCTCCTCAGGAAGCCCCGGATGGGGATCACCGCGTTTTTCATCTCATGGGCCACCGATGCCGCGGCCTCTCCAAGGGCAGCCAGGGTCTGGAGCTCCTGGGCGCGGGCCCTTTGGCGCCGCTCACGGTCCGCCAGGAAGCCCACCGTGGCCCCGCTGAGGTTGAAGAGGACCACCTCGAGCAGCTTGTCCAGGACCTCCTCCGTCCTTCCGCCCCATCCTGCAACCACGTGCGGGAGATAGAGGACGGTCACAAGGAAGGCGGCTCCCATTCCGCCGCGGAGGCCGAAGATCCATCCGGCCAGGATGATGGGCAGGTAATAGAACCTGGCGAAAAGCTCGTGGGAAAAGGAAAAGATCACGGGGGTCCCGTAGTGAAAGAGCGTAACCACGGCCACCAGGGCCAGGATCCCGGCCGCCGCCTTTCCACGGTGTCGAATCTCCATGCGTATCCTCCGGTGTCTTGGGANGCCCCCACCAAACCGAGCAGAGGGGTCGAGAGAGAAGCATCCTCCCTCGATCCCCTCACATCATTACCGGCCAGTTGGGGGCTGCGGATAGACCGGGGCGTTGGGAAGATCGGGCCTCTCTGGGGGGTTCGGAGCCCATCCCCAAGGAAAACCTTGAGGGCCGGGCTGTTGAGGGGTGCCGTACGGTGCCCCGGGATAGCCCCAACCCGGAGGGGCATTCATGGGTCCCCAGCCGTGACCGAAACCCATTCCGCCGCCCATATGGCCCCTTCCCATCATCCCCCAGCCTTGTCCCATGCCGCCCATGCCCATCATGGCATAGGTCGATCCGGAGATGAGCAGGGCCAATCCTAGAACAGCCGCTGCCGTCAGGGTCAAGATCTTCTTTTTCATGGTGAACCTCCTTTTTGGATCAAGTTTCGATAATAGGCGATGAGAGAGTCGTGCCGAGGGGATGAAAGGCGGTTGAAAAGAGTAATGTCTGGAATATCAAGCGGTTATACCTCTCATCCGGATATCTGTGGGGATTTTTTCCATTTATGTGTATCGATTTTACTCATCTTTTCCCTGTATGAGGAGGTTTTTGGCTCATTTTTATACACCCTATGGGAAAACACCTGGGACCAGACAGCAGGTACGCCTTCTGCTAGCGAACCAGGGAGGGGGTCCATTGACGTAACGCCCCCCTCGTTCTATAAGTCATTCTATAAGCCTATAATGAGATATGAATTTCTACACCGCCGCCGATCCTGATGAGGGAGATTAGTGGTGAGCAAATCTGCGGAACCCCTTCTTGAGAAGGGGATTATTTTGAACGGCAAGTGGGAGATCTTGGGGCACATCGCATCGGGGGGGATGGCCGAGGTCTACCGTGCCCGCCAGATCAATCTGGACCGGGAGGTGGCCGTCAAGGTCTTGTCCCCGAAATTCCTCGACTCCTTCGAGGGGGATGAGGAGGAGGTCCAGTCCGCACGGGAGCGATTCCGCCGAGAGGTCCTGGCCATGGCCCAGGTGAGGCATCCCAATGTGCTTCAGGTCTACGACGTGGAGCAGACCAGGATCGATGTGGACGGCCGCCAGTACCATCTTGAATATATCGTCATGGAATACATTCCGGGGCCCAACCTTCGCTCCACCATGCCGCCCGAGGGGTTCGGCGAGGACGAGGAGGGAGCACGCCGATGGATCCGAAATGTCCTCTTTCCCATCCTGGATGGGGTCGGGACCCTCCACGCCCTCGGCATCGTCCATCGCGACCTTAAGCCCGAGAACGTCCTGATGGACGGGCAAACCCCTAAGATCACGGATTTCGGCCTTGTCGGGGGTGTGCGCTGGCGGGGGTTGACCCAGAGCCATCACATGTTCGGGACCATCCACTATATGGCCCCGGAACAGTTCATGGAGATGAGCACAACGGACTCCCGCGCGGACATCTACTCCTTGGGGAAGATTCTCTACGAGGCGATCTCCGGCAAGATGACCAAAGAGACCGCCTACCCCCTGAAGACGGCCCGCCTCGCCAATCCCCAAACCCCCTTTCTCAAACGGATGGACTGGATCATCCAGCAGGCAACGGCCGAGGACAAAAATCTCCGGCTGGCCTCCACTCTAGCCCTAAAGGAGGCCCTGGCAGATGCCCTCTCGTCAAAAGGACCTCCTTCCGCCATCCATATCTCCAAAGTCGGAAGGAAAGGAACGTGGGCCTGGAGGCTCCTGTGGGGTGCCATGGTCCTCATCGTCTTGGGGGGTTCCATCGCCTTTCACCTCCTCTACCATCGTGAAAAGACCACCCCTTCAGCAACCCCCCCGGTCGCGATCACGGGCGGGAAGCCTCAACCCTCTTCACTCCCCTCGGGCCCGGCCCAACCCCAACGCGAAGGTCCATCCATCTTTCCCGCCCCCTCCATAGAGGGAAAGGACGGGGCTACATTGCGGTATGTCCCGGGCGGGACGATCACCTTGCCCGAGGGATTCGGTCCACTGGGGGGGCAAAGGGTCGAGGTGGCGCCCTTCTACATGGATGCCACAGAAGTCACCAACCACCAGTACGTGGAGTTCCTGAACCAAGTCCTGCCCCTGCTTAAGGTGGAGGACCGGCTGGTCAAGGGAAACGGGGAGATCTGGCTTATATTGGGAGAAGTCGTGAAGGGCTACGAACCCATTGTGTACCGGAATGGGAGATTCCACATCAAGGACCCCGNGTTCGCCTCTCACCCGGTGGTTCGGGTGACGGGATACGGGGCGGTGGCGTATGCCCGCTTCTATGGGAGGCGCCTGCCCATGGAGTCCGAGTGGATTCTGGCCCTGCGCGGCAGACCATCGACCGCGCCCCAGGGAAGAGGGGAAAGCCCCGGGGGGACGAACGGGGAATCAAACCCGGAGGAATCGGGTTCTGCAGATATGACGGTCATGCACGAGCGGATGATGCGTCCCGAGGGTCAAGCGGAAGAAATATCCTCGCACGGGATCCCGTTCCCCGTATCCAACTTTCCGCCCAACGATTACGGCATCCGGGGCCTGGACTCAAACGTTCAGGAGTGGGGCCTTCGACCGGGGAAGCCCTCTCCAAAGGGCCCCGCTTCTATGGAGTTCGTGGTCTTCCCCGCCGGGGGCCGCTCCCCGGCTTCTCCGGATCAGCCGCCCACTCCGCCGATCCAGCGGTACCCTTGGGAGGCCTTCGAGGAGGTGGGCTTTCGCTGTGTCCTGAGCGTCTCCCCGTCCGGCAAATGACGGAGACGCCAAGCCTCCCCTCGGAAAGGGAGCATCCGCTCCATGAAGAGGCGATCCGGCTACCGTCTCTACATCTGGTCTGTTATCCTCTCCGCTGTGCTCCTTGCGGCCATCCTGGTCTTCACATCCCTCAGGATCCTCCGGGCCGACAGGGAGTTCAGCCGTCTGATACTCGAAGAAAACAAGCAGTTCCTGATCAATACACTGCGATCCAGCCACGGCATAATGACGCAGATGCAGGGGTTCCGCTACGACGACCTCATCCAACTTGCCTTGAAGAGCCGTTTCATCCGGTATCTCGCCCTGCTGGATGAAGGAGGGAACGTCCTCGCTCAAAGCAAGCCCATCTCCGGGGTCCCCCTTCGGGATTCCTATGATACGGAACAGCTTTCAGACGGCACTGTCCTCCATCGCGCCCAAGAGATCCTGTTGATCTCGTACAAGGCCCACAAGGGCGATTCCGACACCACGGCCATGGGGTACGAAAGGATGGCCGGGGCCCGGATCAAAGAAGAACGACCTGTGGGCTGGTACATCGTGGCCATGGATGTCTCCGTGTTCGAGAAGCACTATCACGACACGGTCGTGCAATCCCTTGCCGCGGCCGGCGCCATCTTTCTGCTGGGAGCCCTGGCCCTCGTATTTCTGGGCATCGTCCAGCGCTACGAGCTGACCCACCTCTCTCTGGAAAGGCTCCAGAAGATCAAACGGACATTGGCCAACTTCGTCCCCGCCACAGCCAGGGACCTCATCGAGGCCAACCCCGACATCGCCGTCATGGAGAAGGTTGTGGAGGACGCCACTGTTCTCTTCCTGGACATCGAAGGATTCACACATCTGGTGCAGCGCTATCCCCTCGAGGTGATCAACCGGAACATCGAATCCTACTTCTCCTGCTTCTATCACTTCATCCAGAACCATGAGGGAGACATCAATGAGACGGCCGGCGACGGCATGATGGTGATCTTCCTACATCCCGACCCGGTGCAGCACGCCCTGAACGCTGTCTCTGCGGCCCAAAAGATCCGGATGCGTTGTTTGGAACGGGCCGAGGCCGTGCAGAAGGACGATCGGATCCCCCTGACCGTCAATATGGGGATCAGCTCGGGGCGTGTCCACCTCGGATCCACCAAGATGCGAGCCGCTGCCGGCGACCGCTGGACGTTCACGGCCTCTGGTCCCGTGACCATCCTAGCGGCGCGGCTATGCCAGCACGCTCGGGGAGGCCAGATCCTCTTGAGCCAAGAGACGGCGAGGAGGGTCCAGGGCCATGTCCCCCTTTCCTCATTGGGAAAGGTCTCCCTGAAGAATCTGGAGGATTCAGGGGAGGTCTTTCAACTCGACGCGGCGCCGGAATAACCCCTCCATTGACGGGGGCCGGCATTCGGCCGTTTTTGCTGTGAGGAATATATCCTTTGGAACTATTCCAGATCCAGGAACTGGCTTGGCACCTTCAGTCTGGGTCGGTTGGCCTTTTTATACCCCAGCGCATCATCCGCTATGATAAGGCGCATGATGTTCGCCGTTCCCTCACCGATCTGGTAGAGCTTGGAATCTCGATAATACCTCTCCACGGGCAGTTCCAGTGAATATCCCATTCCTCCGTGTATCTCCATGGCATAGCCAGCGCACTTGACGGCCACTTCACCCGCGAAGTACTTGGCGATGGCCACCTCCCGGGTAAACGGCAGATCCTGGTCGTTCAGCCAAGCGGCCCGCCATACCAGAAGGCGGGCCGCCTCCACACAGGTGACCATCTCTGCTATGAGCGCTTTGACCATCTGGAACTTGCCGATGGGCTGGCCGAACTGGACCCTCTGATTTGCGTACTGAATCGAGACATCGAGGCAGGCCTGGGCTACTCCCACCGCGCCGCTGCTTACACTTATACGACCCCTGTCCAGGGCCGTCATGGCCACCTTGAATCCGCCGCCCCATTCTCCCAGGAGATTCTCCTTGGGCGCAACAACGTCTTCAAGAAAGATCTCCGCAATGGGGGAGCTCCTGTCTCCCAGCTTCTCGATTCTCCTGGCCTGCCAGCCCCTTTGATTGGTCTCCACAACCACTGCGCAGATCCCATTGTGCTTCAGACTGCGGTCGAAGGTGCCGTACACGATACCGTAATCCGCTATGGTGCCGTTGGAGATCCAGGTCTTGGTCCCGTTGATCAGGTAATGATCCCCCTTGTCCTCGATCCTGGTCTCTATGGACGCCAGGTCCGAACCTGTATTCGGCTCCGAAAAACAAGTACACCCCAGCTTTTTCCCTGATACCAAATCAGCGACGTATTTCTCCCTGGCTCGCTCGGTCCCCCATTCCATGATCGTGTAGGGGACGGTCATGGCCTGAAGGTTGAAGGCCGCGCGCAGGCTGGAGTCCGCCTTGGAGATCCTCTCGCAGACCACCGAGTGGGCTACAAACCCAGCCTGACTTCCTCCATACCGGGTAGGAAAGGCACATCCAAAAAGACCGACCTCCCCCATTTTACGGATCATTTCTCTGACATCGCCCTTCCTCTCCATCCACGGGATGACCTCACGTTTGGCGAATCTTTCAGCCGTATCAGCCATCATCCTCTGAACGTCATTCAACCTAAAATCCATGAAAAGTCCTCCCTCAATGAGATGCTGTCCTCCCTCCCCATCTACTCGGGGCCGGCAATTCATTCACAATGTCTGCGGTCGTCTCCATGGGCTCAAAGCATATCCCGAAGCCTCCGTTTGAGGATCTTTCCAACGGGCGTCTTGGGGATCTCGCGGACAAACCGCACTTCCCGGATGCGCTTGTAAGGGGCGATCTTCTCCCTGCAAAACTCGATGAGCTCCTCCTCTGTAACGGACATCCCCTCTTTGGGGACCACGAATGCCACGGGAATCTCCCCTGTGACGACATCGGGCCGGCCTACTACCGCGCATTCCCGGACAGCCGGGTGCTGGGTAAGGACATCCTCCAGCTCGGCAGGAAAGACTCCGTGGCCTTTGTACTTGATCATGTCCCTGGCGCGCTCCACAAAGTGGAAATACCCCTCGTGGTCCATAAAGACGATGTCTCCCGTGTGGAGCCATCCATCCTCGAGCACCTTGGCCGTCCCCTCGGGGTCCTTCCAGTATCCTTTCATCACCTGGGGACCCTTGATGAGCAACTCCCCTTCCTTCATGGGAGGCTGGTCCCGACCGCTATCCACGTCTACGACCCTCGCATCGGTGTCGATGATGGGGATTCCAATGGCGTCTCTCTTAACGCGATGGGGGGGATTGGTCATACATTCCGGAGAGGCCTCCGTGAGACCGTACCCGGGAATCATGGGCACTCCCGTGAGCCTCTCCCAGGACTCCTGGACCTCTTGGAGAACCGGCATTCCGCCGGCCTTCACATACCTCAATGAAGAGAGGTCATACCTCTGAAGGGTGGGATGATGGATGAGCATCTGCCACAGGGAGGTGACGGCATAAAAGATGGAGATCCTCTGACGTTCGATCATCTCCAGGCATGCTTCCGCCTCGAA
Source organism: Desulfarculaceae bacterium JdFR-97 (assembly GCA_002010915.1). Lineage (GTDB taxonomy): Bacteria > Desulfobacterota > Desulfocorpusculales > Desulfocorpusculum > Desulfocorpusculum > JdFR-97. The sequence continues at coordinate 12,701 of MTPG01000009.1, forward strand.
CTGCGGGAGGATGTGCACAGAGGCCCCCACATGAAAGACAGAGTTGATACAGACGGTCGGCCCCCATGTGTGGTAAAAGGGCGTCAAGCCCATTACCCTCTCCTCATCTGTCCATTTGAACCAGAGGGCATTCATGACGGCGTTGGAGACCAAGTTGGCGTGGGTGAGCATGACGTTCTTGGCCGATCCGGTGGTCCCTCCCGTGGATTGGATGACGGCCACATCTTCATTGGGGTCAACGGCCACATCAGGGGGATTGGGGGGTTGTGCCTCGAGAACCTCTTGGAGGGGCGTTGCGCCCGGTATCCTCTCACTCCCCACAGAGATCAGGTTCTTGATGTTCGTATCGGGAAGGATCTTGGAGACAACGGGGTACAGGTCATCCATAAATACAATGGTCTCAACTCCAAGGACTCTGGCCTGATTGGTCAGCTCCCACTCCTTGTACATGGGGCTCGCCGTAACGACGATCCCGCCTGCTTTCAGTATCCCATAGTACGCTATGATGAATTCGGGACTATTGGGGAGATAGATGAGGATACGATCCCCTTTTCGGGCCCCCATTTCCCGAAAAAGATTGGCCAGACGGTCCGTATATTCATCGATCTCGCGGTAGGTAAAGACTCTTTCGCCGTGTACCACTGCTGTTTTCGGCCCGTATCTCCCGGCCGCATGGGAAAGGATCCCATGGACCGGGATGTGGGGATAGGTGACGGTCTTCGGGACTCCTTCGGGCCAGTGGGCCATCCATGGGCGATTCAGCTTGGAGGACATAGCATGCTCCTTTCTCTCAACTGGTATTGTGGACTTTCAGGGCCCACGTCAATCGAGCACTGTTGANTCGGGACCGATATGCCGGACAAGACCCTCTTACCTCTTCCAGGCCTCCATCCCCTCGGGCGGCGGGGCCATAATGATGAGGAGCTTCAAAGGGGCCTCGCCCACAGATACCACCTTGTGGGGCTGTTTGGCAGGCACAAAAGCCAGGCTCCCCTTTCCCAGACGGTGCTCCTGGTCTCCAACCCTGAACAGGCATTCTCCATCCAGGATGTAAAAGGCCTGCTCCATCTCCTCATGGAAGTGCTCATCTGCCACTCCGCCGGGTTCAATCTCCCCGTACCAAATGGCCATATGTTTGGAGCCCGTCTCTTCATGAACCAGTTTTCGGTCAATGGTTCCGGAATGATGCGGTGGGGAAAAGGAGGGGATATCCCCCAATGCATTTAAGTTGAAAACCGTCTTCATCGTCGCCTTCCTACCCCCATGTAAATGGTTCATTCAGGACCTCAACGACCTTCCCCCGGTTACATCATGGTGGAAGGCAACCACAGGATCAGTTGCGGCCAAACAATAACCAAAATCAACCCGACGATGTCAAGCACCATGAAAGGGATGGAACCCAGGATAATGTCATTGAGGGTTATGCCGGGTGGTGCTACGGCCTTCATGATATAGAGATTGAGTCCCAACGGGGGAGTGATCTCCGCCAGTTCCATATTCACCACAAACATGACCCCGAACCATATCAGGTCAAAGCCGAGGGCTTGCATAAGGGGGGCCAGCATGGGGACCGTGACCATAATGATCGCTGCAGGATCCATGATACAGCCCAATAAGAAGAGAAGAAAATTCACGGCGATCAATATCACGTAAGGGGAGACCTCCAGACTCAAGGCCCAATCCACAAGGTTTTGAGGCACGCGCAAAAAGCTCAGAACATAACCGAATGAGGAGGCCGCCACAAGGATCCATATGACAAAGCAGGTTGTTCGCGCGGTCTTTACAAAGGCCTCTCTAAGCGCACCCCATGTAAGGCGGCGGTAGGCCGCGGCGATCACCACAGAGGCAAAACAGCCCACACCGGCCACCTCGGTGGGAGTTGCGATCCCCGTATAGAGCGCGATGAACATGAAGAGGGCCAAGGCCACCAAGGGCAAGATCTTCCACAGGCATTGAAATCGCTCCTCCCAGGTGACATCTCTCTCCCGGGGAGCCATGGAAGGGTCGACAACCACCCGGACAACGAAATAAGCGATCCGGAGAAGCGTCAGGATGATGCCGGGAATAAGGCCTCCGATGAAAAGCTGCCCAATGGACTGCTCTGCGATGATGCCGTATATGATCAATAAGATACTCGGAGGGATAAGAACGCCCAAGGCCCCCCCAGCAGCGATGGAACCTGTGGCCAGCCGTTTATTATATCCACGATTCACCATCTCCGGGACAGCCATCCCGCCGATCACGGCGGTAGTCGCCGTACTTGCCCCGCATACAGCCGCAAAAAGGGTGCAGGAGACCTGTGAGGCGATGGCCAGACCCGCAGGGAGGGCCGAAAGCCATTTATCCAATGCCTCGAAGGCATCCCTAGCAGCACCCGATACCAGGACCATCTCGGCCATCAAGATGAACAGCGGAACCGCTACCAAAGCGAATGAATTCACTTTGCCATAAGCGAGCGTACCGAACAGATAGAGAATCTTGGGTCCGACAAAAAGGATCCCGAGCCCAAGTGCCAAAGAGCCCAGACTATAAGCAATGGGCACGCCCAACACCATCAGCAGGATCAAGACACACGTAGCAAGGATCAGAATGGCCCACCACTCCATACTATTTGTCTCCTTCCATGAGTTCGCCTATATGGTTGACGAGTTTTCCGATTAGGGCCAAAAAAAGGAGTGAGGACCCAATGGGAACCATAATCTGTGAGGGGAACAGTGGCCACATCATGGCGTCGGCCGAACGTGCGTTGGTGGCAAGCGAATGGAAAGCGAGGCGACCTCCCTGCCAGATCAACGTCCCACTCCACAGCAGGCCGAAACAGGCTATAACGATATCCATCACTTTTTTTGTTTTGCCTTTAAATCTCTCATAGAGGAAGTCTATACGAATGTGTCCTTCAGCCATCTCGGTGTCCGCCGCAGCCAAATAGGCCAGACCCACCAGGAGATATCCACAGAGTTCCAAGGACCAATCCGAAGGGGCATTGAAGAAGTACCTTCCCACCACCTCCCTCATGACCGCCACCATCATCACCATGGTGAGTCCACCTGCGATCCACCCGAAATGGCGCGACAACCAATCCAACTTCCCTTTCAATTTCTTAAGCACTTTGAATATCCCCCGCATCTTTGACGGACCTCCCCCCTTTCATCTCCCAATTCCTATCGACTGCCATGCCCCGCCGCAGGCGGGGCACCCTCAATGGATGAAAATGCCTGCCGAGATACAACGATCAACGCCTTTTCTTTATCGGATAGGGGCGACTTCAGTAGCCCCCCTTTGGGGAGGCTAAAGCCCCCCCTCCCCACCCCCGCCGCAGGCGGGGCTACTCCCTCTCTAGTCTGGGTAGGGGGGCTGCCGCCCCCCAAGGCCTCTACTCGTATGCGGAGAAACGTTTCTCGATGATCTCTCTTATCTGTCGAGCTTCGTTGCCTAATCCCTGTCTCTCACAGTTCTTTATATAGGTATCCCACACAGGGGCCACCGCAGCCCACATCTTGGCCTGTTCTTCCGATGGAAGCACATAAAACTCGACACCATGTTTCTTTGCGAGCTTTTCGATACGGGCGTCATCCATCTCGCAATACGCAATCCAGCGGGTCTCCAATTTGCGGGCGCTGTCGATGAGGATCCGCTGCAGCTCAGGACTTAGCGACTTCCACTTATTGAGGTTAATCCATACCCCGACGAAACAGTGGTTGAAGATCGGTGGATTGACGACCTGATCGGCCACCTCCCACATCTTGTAGGTCTCCAAGGAATACGTGGTCATGATCCCGGCATCAATGGTTCCGCGTTGCATGGCCGTATAGTACTCACCACCCACCGTCTGCACAGGAGATCCGCCTATGGCCTTTACTGTCTGCATGAGCGCTCCGCCACCAGCCCTGATCTTCATGCCTTTGAAGTCTTCGAATTTCCTTATTTTTTTGCTTTTCTTGCTTACCTGGAAGTTTTCGGGAGCAAAAATGGCGGGGAAAAGAAACTTTGCATTTGCCCGCTTCTGATAAACCCTGTCGATGATCTCACCCATGGGCGAGTTCCACCACAAATCATAGATATCGGCGAACGTTTTGAAGTTTTTGGGCATGGCGCAAACATCCCCGATACCCACTTTTCCTGAAAAATAGGGGGGAAAGGCAACTATTACATCCAGGGTTCCCACCGAAAGGGCGTCCAGTGTCTCTTTTGAAGGGACCGGCTCGCCAGCCCAGTGGCGCTCAAATTTTATCTTCCCTTTGGAATTCTTCTCTACGGCATCCAGCCACATGCCAATAACAGCCTTTTCTCCAAGTCGGGTATGTCCTGGAGGATATACATTTTCCACCACAAGCGTAACAGTCTCCTCCTTCGCCCATCCATTTCCATATCCAAGAAGCGACACACACAGAAGGGCCATCAATACTAAACCGATCATCTTCTTCATCTCTCATCCCTCCTTTGAAGAAATTAGAATTCCAATAAAAGGCCCATATCCCCGAATTAGACTTATCACCCCCTTTGTCCTAAAGGCCTTGCCATACTTCGCGTGGATGAATAGCTTTTTACCGAAGTCAGAGCCAGATAAAATCAACAAACGGCACGATGAAGGAGTCTTGATACAAACTTGGAGGCCACCTGGGCCCCTTCTCGGGGGTTCAACGCCAGAGCCGCAAACTCAAAACCACAACAGCGGGTCGAACTTTGTTTCGAGGAGCAGAGGCTGCACAGCGGTCATGGGGGCGGTCAACCGGAGTCTCATGGAACAGGGAGGAATCGCTTTTTCGGCATCGGCCCAGGTGGCTCGTTTCACTTCAAAAGGACCCGCACAAGAGGGCCTCACTCCTTGGAAACACATCTCCTCAGGGCTACATCCTGCCGCCAGCCATTGGAATCTCATCGCCCAAACAGGCTCCGGCAGGGAAATGTCCCGCATTTTAATCACCTGCCATGTCCCGCCTGGGCGGGACATTCCAAAGTCATATCACAGAAATGACTGCTATTTCGTCCGTCTGGTCTATCTGGTCCTTTTGGTCCATTTCGTCCATTTCGTCTCTTAATCCTTGGCGGGGTCTCACACCAACGGCTTGGCTCCACGCGTGGTGAGCCCTCGCCTCTGGCCTTCCCACCAACAGCGGCTGCGCCTTTAGCCTCGAGCCTCTCGCCCCTAGCCCGGGTGAGAGAAAGCTATTTTCTACGTAACCTCTCCATGCCCCGCCTGGGCGTGACGCCCTTGATGAATGAAAATGATTGCCCAGCTGCGAGGATCAATGCCTTTCTCTATCTGGGAGGGGCGACTTCAGTCGCCCCCTTCGGGGAGGCTGAAGCCTCCCCTACCCAACCAAGACCAAATCAACGAGATGGACGAAATCAACCAGATAGACGAAATAGCCTCCCTTACCCAACCAAACGGACTAACGAGCCGAACGCTCCAAGCGCCCGAACGCCCAAACGAGCATAACGCTCTAAACGAACGTAACGAGCATAACGCACCAAACGAAACAGACGAAACGACGAAATGGACGAAGTGGACGAGAGAGTATTTTCAACGCAACCTCTCCATGATTTATCAGGAAAAATACACATTATTTGGCCTTGTGGATCTCAACCAGTCCCTGATATCCATCCACCTTGACCCAATCTCCTGTCTCAATCACCTCGAAGGGGTCTTGTTCCAGATTGTCCACCACGGGAATGTTGGCTCCATACAGCAGTTGACCATACAAAAAACCCGTTGCAATGATCAGCTCGGTCTCTCTGTTGATGATGGCGCATGGGGCATTGCCGCATCGAATGGTCTCCAGAATCCACGTAGAACTGCTGGTGGAACCTTTGCCGTAAGGGTAAACGAATACCTTCCCTTTGATGCTCTGCCCGTGAAGCCGCACCTTTTTGTCATTGATGATCCCTCTTGAGGGCTCAACACCGTGGGACCAGACGATCTGCTCCAGACTCACGAGCGCCTCCCCCTCGGCCAGACCGTCCACGATTCCTCTACCCTTGATGACAATCCTGCCCATTACCTGTAACCTCTAATCCTCAATAATGGCTTGAACACATTCGGCTGTACTTGAAAAACGAATCTTTAGATTGTGCTCCGAGGGCAAATAATAGGCAAATTTGGCTGAATCAGTCATTATTGTCCTTACCGATCTTTTACCCAAGGGTGAAATGACTAAGCAATTGCCCTCTAAAAAAGTCCCCCCAGCTCCCTCTATAATGGCAGCATATCCCATTTTCTTGGCCAAATTATATGTCATTTCCGACGTGTAAACCCAAAGTTGCTTGTTCTTCTTAATTCGTCGCCCTTCGAGCAACTGGGAGAGGGTTCTCAACTCACTTATGGAATAGTGCGGGCAGCCCACCGCCACCACCTCGGGTTCGGCCTGGGCAGTGGTCATCTCCTGTTTGGCCTTTTGGAGCTGGTCGCGGTCGATGGTGAAGACCTCCTGAGGCCTTTTCCCTCCAAAGGGGTCCCGACCCGTTGCCTCGGGGGTGATATCAATGGCGTGATACAAGGCCACCACTCCGCTGGAGGCAGCTGCGGCCCCCAAATATTTCAAGTGATCCACAGAGGCTGATGGCTGCAGTCCATCCAAAACCGGTATTTTGTTGCCCACAATCTTTCCCACGAGGTAGCCCAGGGCATTGTAATCCAGTGTGGAAAGCTCTCCCGCCTTCACCTCGACCAGCACTTGGCCGTTGCGGTTTTCCTCCCTGTAGAGGCCTATATTGGGCATCCTGCCGGTGATGGCCGCACAGTAATTCAGCCCCGCAGGCGTCCGGTTGGTCCTGGCGCCGATCACCGAGTTGGCGAAGGCCACTGCCGAAGACTCCGCCCAGGAGACATTCTGTCCGAAACGCGGCAGGTTGCCCACGTAATATGGGGTGCAGGTCCAAGCGGGCTGCACCCCCAACTTCAGGACCGCCCTCTCCAGACGCTGCTGTTTGTGAAAATAGGCTTCCTCTATGCCGAGTTCCCGCCAGTGACGATGGCAAATCGACAATGGGTCCGCAGTGGTGGGGATGCAGAACTTACCCCCAAGTGTCACGAACTTCTCGGCCAGTTCCAGGCCTGCATCATGCAGCGAACCGTAATGGGCCATAATATGGGCAGAGGCCACTTGGATGAACCGGTCGGCCCCGTAGGCCCGCCCCAGTTTGTAGAGGATCTCCATGGCGAATTTCTTCGCTTGGCCGTGACGGCCCTCCAGCATCTCCCGCTCGTATCCGGAGATCTCCATGGCGATGCCTTTCCTTTATTGCGGAGCCAAAATGGACATGAACGCGTCCCCCTCCACACCGCCTCCGGGCACGATCCCTTACATGTCCGCCTCCTTAATCATTGCCTATTGTCAGCCGAAAAGGGGGTTGATTCTGCACCGGCCTCTTCGTATCCCAACAATGTGGATATCTTGCGGGAGGCCTCTTTAACCGCAGGAGCAAAGTTCCGCAGTGCCTTCTCTTTGGAGTGCCTGAAGGTCGGAAACGCCACGTTCAGGGCCGCCACAGCAAATCCGGTGTAGTCCATCAAGGGCGCGCCAATGGCGCAAAGTCCATCTTCCAGCTCCTCGTCGTTGACGGCGACGCCCTCTGAACGGACTCGGGCCAATTCCCTGCGCAACTGCTCGGGGGTGGTCAGGGTCCTCCCAGTAAGTGGTCTGAAATCGATCTTGCTTATAATCTCCTCCTGCCTGGAAGGAGGCATAAAGGCAAGGATGGCCTTGCCCATGCAAGTGCAGTAAACCGGCAATCGCTCTCCAATTCGATTCCGNGTTCCCAGGATGTGGTCTGCCTCCAGCCGCTCCACAAATACGATATCCGTGCCCTCCAGGATGGCTAGGTTCACAGTCTCTCCCGTATCCTGACGGAGCTTCTGCATGAAGGGAAGGGCAACTCGACGCAGACTGAGGTCTTTCAGCGTGGCTGCTCCAATGGAGATATTCTGCCATCCGAGGCGGTAATTCTTGGTCTTGGAGTCCTGCTCCACGAAGTTTAAATCCTTCATGGTCTGGAGCAGCCGAAAACAGACCGTCTTCTTGAAACCGGACAAGCGTGTGATCTCATCCAGGCTCAGAGGCGACTCTTGCCGGCTCAGTAAAACCAGAAGGCGCAGACCCTTCTCCAGAGACTTGACCCGCTCCTTGTCGGCCATGTCAACCTATGCCTTGTGCGTGTGCGCCGTGCGGCGTTCGCCTTATGCCTTAAGCATATAATGAGTGCTACCCCAAGGCTTGGCGCACCAGATCCACCACCTCCGCTGGGCGGTTGGCCACTTTGATCCCGGCCCGTTCGAATGCCTCGAGTTTGCTCTTAATGGTGCCCCTTGAACCGGCGACAATGGCCCCCGCATGCCCCACCTTGGTTCCCTCCGGAGCTGTATGTCCTGCGATATAGGCGATTACCGGTTTGGTGACGGCACCGCTTGCCACCAGCTCCGCGGCCTCCTCCTCCATCGTCCCTCCGATCTCACCCACTAAAAGGACGGCCTCGGTCTGGGGATCGGCCTGGAAGAGTTGGAGGGCCTCCTTGAAGCGCAATCCCACAATGCGGTCGCCTCCCACTCCTATGCAGGTGGACTGGCCCAGCCCGGCATCGGTAAGGCGGGATGCAAATTCGTAGGTGAGGGTCCCACTCCGTGAGGCCAGNCCCACCGGACCTGGTGCGAAATAACGACTGGGTACAAATCCCAAGAGCGTCCTTTCCGGGGGAGATATCATGCCCGGCGTATTGGGGCCGATCACCGTGGCCCCACGCCGGTCTTTCTCCTCTAGGATCTGCATGGCGTCATGCAGCGGCACATGCTCTGTTACGATCACCAGCAGCTTCACCCCATTGGTCAGGGCCTCCAGGGCGGCCGCCTTTACCCTAGAGGCTGGAATGAAAAGTATGGTGGCATCTATCCGGTGTGCCTCACACGCCTCGGCGACATTATCGAAGACCGGAACCCCTTCCACCTCCTGGCCACCCGCCCCGGGGCGGACCCCTGCCACGATCTTGGTCCCGTAGGCCAGCATGTTCTTGGTGTGATGCCGAGCAGCAGAGCCTGTGATCCCCTGGATCAATACACGGGTATCCTTGAACGCGATGATACTCACGTCTGCTCCCTCGTAACCTGGATAGTCTTTTGCACTGCTTCTTCCAGACCGCGGATGGCCTCGAGGCCGATGGACTTCAGAATCTCCTTCCCTTCGTCCTCTCTGTTGCCCACCATCCGCACAACCACATTAAAGGTGGGTCTTTGCTCTGTGAAAAAATCCTTGATTCCCTCAGCGAGGTCGTCGCAACGGTTGAGGCCGGCAAAGATGTGGATCAAAACCGTCTTTATGGTGNGATCTCCCTGGAAGATATGCAATGCGTCATATATNCCCTGNCGGTCCATCTGGGCGGTATCGAGGAAATTGGCGGGCCGTCCCCCGCTTGCGCGCAAAAGATCCAGGATGGCCATGGTGATTCCCGCACCACTGGATAGAATGCCGATATCGCCATCCATCCGGATATATGTCCATCCCCGCTTCCGATACTCGCTTTCCCGAGCGAATTCCTCCTCGCTCTGACCCCGCGGGCGGATCAACTCAGGGTGGCGGAACAGGGCATCATCATCGATGACCATAGCTGCATCCAGGGCCACAAAGGATCCGTTTGTGGCTGCGAGTGGGTTTACCTCTACCATCTCGCAGTCATAACCCGTGAAGGCTTCATACAACCTGAGGGCTAATTCTGTCAGGATTTTCTCCTGCTCCGGACCTGCTCCTTTCATGGAAGACGTCAGGAAGCGGGCCAGATCACGGGCTTGATCTCCGGTAAGTCCCCGCGAGGGTTCCACAGAGACCCGGAATATCATCTCCGGCTGTTCATCGGCTATCTGCTCTATGTCCACCCCGCCTTTTCCGCTGGCGAGGAATATAGGGCGCCCTTCCGTGTAGTCTATGGTGACTCCCAAATATAACTCTTGATTGCAGGGCACCTTCTGCTCCACCAACAGGGCCTCCACCCTCTCACCGTCATGCTGGCGGCCGAATAGGCCTGCGGAGACCTCGGCCGCCTCTTCAGGTGTCTCGGCAAAGGTTATCAGCCCGGCCTTGCCCCTGGATTTGGCCAGAGTCTGGGCCTTGATGACGACCGCTTGGCCCAACCTCGCGGCTGCTTCACGGACCTCTTGGGGATTGAAGGCCAACTCCCCCAGCGGAGTTCGAATTCCCGACTTCCTGAGAAGTTCCTTGGCCTCGGATTCATAGATCTTCATTTTTTCTTTCCCAGGATCTGATTGTCGGAAAGAGAGATTCCGTTATTCGGAATTAAATTCCACTTTTTTCCATATTCCGTTCGTCTCGATTTGTCAAGCACTTTTTTCCGATCTTGCTACTGACATGTTATTTGTCACCCTTACTTTTTTGGGGAGCCTTTGGGGAATCGGTCTCATGTGAGATGTGAGCGGGGGAGGTCGTCCAGGAGGGCATGGACAGTATTATTATTGTGCCATCTGGCGAGCGTTGCCGCATCTTGTGGTCGGTTGACAGATGGCACAAGTGAGATCACGACATATGGTACCGGCAGGATGCCATATGGCGTTATCAAGGCAGGGCGTGGCACCCTTGATGGATGAAAATGCTTACCCGGATGCGAGGATCAATGCCTCTATCGGGTAGGGGCGACTTCAGTCGCCCCCTTCGGGGAGGCTGAAGCCTCCCCTACCCAACCAAGACCAAATAGACCAAATAGACGAGATAGACGAAACAGACGAAACGACGATATGGACGAAAGACTATTTTCTAATCATGAGGGCGAAGAGCCCCCATTCCGGTATGTGGAGCCAGAAGAAGGCGGGCGATACACAAGGCCTTAACCCACACGGAGGCGATGTCGATTTGCACGCCAGAAAGGGAAGCAAGATGAGCCAAGTGCGCCTCCACGCGCTCAGGTTAAGGAAGGGGGTCACAGAACCCAAACGGAGGCGACTAATCTCCTATGAAATTGGCCCCCACATATTGTCCGTTATCAGTNAAAAAGATGTATATCGCGGGTGGATCTCCCTTCTCGCGGTGGAAGGAGACCACATACTCGGTTCTGTCCTCTCTAATTCGCTGCCGGATCACGACCCGCATCAGGCCGGTCTCCCATGTGGCGTCCAGCTCCCCCTTCTCCACCAGCCGCTCGTAGGTCTCTGTGGCCTTCTGAAGGGCCTGCAGGGCCGTGAAGGCCCCGCTGTGCTCCTTTCCCCCCTGGCCGAGGGCCGAACCACCCAACAGGGCTGCAACAACCAGGAAGCAGAGAGGCAACCATAGCACCCACGAGACCTTCCGCCGGGCCATGTCTCCCTTGCGCATCATGTCTCCACCTCCAAACCTGTTCTCCAGGATTCCCATCCTTGACCGAAAGCACGCCATCTATCTCGCCAGGGACGGATTCCTGAAACGATGCGGGNACTAAGAATGGGAACTCCTCTCCAACACCCTTTATCCAGTTTATTTGGCAAAACCCTATCTGGTCAAAGGGTGCTTGGGGCAGATACCCCACAGAGGCGCAACCGTCCGGACCTTCGCCATTGAGGTCTTCTATGCTCCGGGACCGGGAGGGTGGAAAAGTGTATAATATCTACACATAATCTCCATCCCGTTGAGAATATTTTTTCCAAAATGGACTCTCCCACCCGACCGTGTGCCTCGGTCCCTCTCCTCTACAGCTAAAGCAAACTCAAGGGAAAATGTGGGGACCCGCTGGCGGGGCACGTCAATTGCTTATTGAAAAGGTAAACATTCAAACCCTCACTCAAGGAGGTGGGATTATGAAGAGGCTGATGATTGCCACGTTTGTAGTTCTGGGGATCGGCATTGGGGGCTACGCCCTGGCCTCCTACTACTGGGGGAGCGGGTACGGCGGTTGGGGCGGACACATGATGGGAGCCGGCTACGGCGGCTACTGCTGGGGAACCGGCCCGGGCACCTATGAATCCACCGGGGCCGTCACCCAGAAGGATGCCGAGGCCATCGTCCAAGGCTACATCGGGGCCAACCCAAACCTGAAGGTGGGCAAGCTCCAGGACAAGGGAAGCCACTTCGAGGCCGAGATCGTCACCAAGGACGGCTCCCTGGTGTCCCGCCTCGGCATCGACAAGACCACCGGCTGGGTGAGACCCATCTATTAGCTTCCTACCCTGGGTGCGGGGAGAGACGGAGTGCTTCGTCCCCCGCACCTGGACCTCGTCTTCCGATTCCCCTTTGAGACGGAACGCGGAATCGGGAGTCTGCCTGGAGTGATGGAATGGGAAAGTTGTCTCGAGCCATTGTCAGTGGTTCTGCCATATGGTTTGGGGTGGGCTCCTCCCTGGCGTTGATCGGATTCTACCTGGGGGTGATGTCCCTGACCGGTGGATGGGCCTACGCGCAGTTTCAACTCCAGGAATATCGTTGGTGGATCCTCCCGTTGTCCATTGGATTCGGCACCCAGGTCTTCCTTTTCCTTCATGTACGAAGGGGGCTGAAAGCCNGACAAAAGAGACCCGCAGGGGCCGCTCTTGCGGCTTCAGGAGGTGTCTCTGCCACTTCCATGCTCGCCTGCTGCCTGCATCATGCAGCGGACGTCATCCCATTTTTGGGATTTTCCACCTTGGCCGTGACGGTTCAGCGGTATCAGCCCTTATTCTTCGCATTGGGGATTCTCTCCAATTTGGTCGGAATCCTCGTGATGTTCAGAATGATGATCAGGAACGGCCTTTTTCCTCAATCGCCGATCCTGGATCGGATTGGGGCATTGCTGGTGTTTGGAAATTTACAAAGGAGGTCGTAACATGCGAAGGACCCTCTTGCGTCTCACGAAGAGCATTCCTTTGCTGCTGTTCTTCTTCAATGCAGCTCTTCATGCGGCCCCGACAGAGGCCTTTCAGAGGCTCACAAACATGGGGAACCGCGTCCGCGTGGACGTGAAGCCCGTTCAACTCCTCTCAGGAAAACCCCTCAAGTTCCTCATATGGTTGAACACACACTTCGTGGATCTGAACTATGATTTGGTCAAGCTCTCCGAGCTCAGGGACGACACAGGTCAGCGCTATCGGCCCGTAGAGTGGCAGGGTACCCCTCCGGGGGGGCACCACCGGCGAGGCACCCTGGTCTTCCCTCCTTTGGAGGGGAACCCCCAAACCATCACCTTGATCATTCGAGAAGTGGCGGGCGTCCCAGAGCGCATCTTCACCTGGAAGTTGGCACCCTGACCCCCTCTCAGACCCGCTGTTACGGTGCACGGTGACAGGAGCATATGCCAGAAGGCTTTGACAGAGAGAGACAGCCGGTGTATCCTTAGCGAAATTGTCGGCTTTTGGGAGCATCCGCGATGCGATGGACGATCTGGACGGGGGTCCTGGTTGCGATCCTCCCCATACTGACGTTCGGCCTGCTGGCTCCAGGGTTGTGCTCCCTCNTCTGCTCCGCCTCACAGGGCGAAAGCCACGATATGGGCCATACATGGTGCCCTGCAGGGCTGTCTCCGCACGTGGCGGCCCTGAACGCTCTTGTCCTTCTTCTGCTCCTTCCCCCCGCAGGGGCGTTGGGGCCTTCCCTACGATCTTTCCGTCCCACCCTTGTGATCTTCTCCCTGTTTCGACCTCCACGAGCNATTATCTGAAAACCACTCGCATTTCTCTTTCTAATTCTAATCATTGAACACCGGACAGACCTCTCCACCTTCTCTATTCCGGGGAGGGGGTCGAGGATCGATGCCTTTTCTTATGGTTGGAGGAGTCATGAAACGCCGAACCCCACCGAGGAGACGCCTTCCGGTGGCCCTCCTGTTCGGGGCATTTCTCCTGCTCTTCTTTCTTTTAGCCTTCGGACTCCATAGAAGCGGGGAGAAGAAGAGACCTCCAGAGAGCATTGAACTTACCATCGCTCAGGAGCGTGTCTATGCACGGGCCATGGAACAATACATCTGCCCCTGCGGATCCTGCAATGAACGGTTAAGCGACTGCGACTGTGCCACGGCCCTTAGGATCCAAAAGGACGTTCGGAGACGTCTGGTCAAAGAACGGGCGGCATATGAGGATCTGGTCTGGCTCCTGGAGCACGCCTATCGGGCGAGGAAGAGGTCCACATGAAGAAGAAACATCGGATCCTCCTCGCGGTATTAATCCTGATAGGGGCGATCCTGTATCTGATGGTCGTCAGCTTCACCAAGACCAAGATGTATTACTACACGGTGGAGGAAGTCTTAAGGACCTCCCCTGGCCCGGGGGAGACCATTCGGATCGGCGGAAAGATCGACAGGGAGACGGTGCGCTACGATCCTCGCAGACCTCGACTGCAATTCGTGCTGAGGAGCAGGACTGGGACCGAGGGGCTTCCCGTCATCTTCCCCCACCCTCTTCCCGACAACTTTATGCAAAGCGAGGAGGTGGTGGCCACGGGCCGACTTCAAGGAGGGATGTTCATGGCAGAACGCCTCCTTGTGAAATGTCCTTCCAAATACGAGTCCGAAAAGAAGGGGAGGCCGTAGCTTATGGCTGAACTTGGATCTTTGATCAACGGTCTTTCCTTGTTCACTTCCCTGTTGGCNGTCTCGATCCTGATCCTTGGGATCCGAAGNTCGGACCCCGCGATCATCGAAATGGGTTATCGGGCCCTTAGAGCCGTCCTGCTGCTTGCGGCTTCTGCATCTCTGATTCTGATGGTCCTTCTGGCGGCCAGGTATTTTCAGGTGGATTACGTCTATCAACATACCTCTCGAGACCTTCCTCTCCTCTATACCCTCTCCTCCTTCTGGGCAGGTCAGGAAGGATCGCTCCTCCTGTGGGAAGTCATTCTCGCGGGTTTGACCACGGTTGTGCTCTGGCGCCACAGGGATCATCTCCATCTTCCCATCGTTGCCGCCATTCTTGGATCCATCCAGGTCTTCTTCACTTTTCTCGTGACTTTTGTCTCCAGCCCCTTCGTACAACTGCCGTTCTTCCCCTCCGACGGGAGGGGGCTGAATCCACTCCTTCAAAATCCCGGGATGCTCTTGCATCCGCCTACTCAGTACCTCGGTTACGTGGGGTTCACCGTACCCTACGCCTTCGCCATGGCTGCCCTGATCCGGGGACAAACCGGCCCGGATTGGATCCGCACTACCCGCCGTTGGACCATCATCTCCTGGCTTTTTCTCACTGTGGGAATAGTCACTGGGGGGCGGTGGGCCTACGTGGAACTGGGGTGGGGAGGGTACTGGGCCTGGGACCCTGTGGAGAACGCTTCCTTCATGCCCTGGGCTGTGGCCACGGCGTTCCTCCATTCTGTGATGATCCAGCAGAGCAAGGGGATGCTCAAGGGCTGGAACGTCTCGCTCATCGCCCTGACCTTCCTTTTGACCATTTTCGGCACATTCCTGACTCGATCCGGGATCGTTCAGTCGGTCCACTCCTTCGACCAATCCCTCTTGGGTGTCTATTTCCTGGGATTCCTCGCAACCATTGCCCTGTTCAGCGGCTATCTCATCGTCACAAGAGGCCCTCTTCTGCGTGATCGAAACTCCTTCGAGGGCATCCTGTCCAAGGAGAGCACCTTTCTGCTGAACAATCTCCTCTTCCTGGGACTGGCCTTCGCCACGTTCTGGGGGACCGTCTTCCCCATCCTCTCGGAAATCCTTGTGGGCAGGAAAATCACCATTGGAGCCCCGTTCTTCAACCAGGTAAACGGCCCCATCTTCCTGGCAGTGCTCTTCTTGACAGGGGTCTGCCCGCTGGTGGCCTGGCGCCGTTGCTCTATTCCGAAACTTGGCCGCAACCTCCTCATCTCCATCCTGGCCGGCCTGCTCGGAGCAGTGACAGTCAATGCGCTCTGGAAGGATCCCTTTCTGTCCTTGACAGCCGGGGCGGGATCCCTGGTAACGGCCAGCATCCTCCATGAACTTTGGAAGGAACTGCGGGTGAGGAGGACCTTTCATCCCCGCGAGGGAGCCCTCCGTGCTCTTAAGGGCCTGGTCCTTCTTCGGAACAGAAAATACGGAGGCTACGCGGTCCATTTCGGAGTAGTCGTGATGGCCCTTGGGATCATGACCTCCTCCACGCTGAAACAGGAGGCCACCGTGACCCTCACCCCCGGGAGTCGATCGGAATTCGCTGGCTTCTCCCTTCTCTTTCAGGGATTGGAGATCGACAGAGAGGGAGACGTCCAGGTGACGAAGGGGGTTCTGGTGGTGAACAGATCGGATGGTCCCTCGCGCGGGAATCGCAATGGTCTTGCCCGCCTTCGGCCTGCAAGGATCCGTCACCCCAACGATCCTCAAGCCCATTCCGAGGTGGACATCCACCGATTCGGCNTGAACGATCTTTATGCCATTCTTGCAGGCTTCGGGCCTGCAGAGGCCAATGGGAAGCGGGAGTCCTTTGCCACCTTCAAGGTCCTCTACCAGCCTGGAATCCACTTAATCTGGATCGGATTCTACTTCCTCCTGGGAGGAGGGCTGTTCGCATTGCTGCCTCCCCGAAAGGGCTCGAGGAGAGAATCGCTATGAGTCGGCGAATCGGTCTTCCCTTAACTGCGGCGGTGATTTGGGCAGTTGTCCTGCTGTTCCCCCTGTCCCCCATCCATGCCTCTTGGACCGTAGTCGATCTGGAGAAACGCCTGATGTGTGTCTGCGGCTGCTCCATGGTCCTTGCCTCGTGCCTCTGCTCAAGGGCGGACGAGATGCGGGAGGATCTCCGGTCCAAGAGGAGTTCCGGAATGGATGCGGAAGAGGCAATACGGGGGTATGTCCTGCGATATGGACAGCAGGTCCTTTCCTCTCCCCCAAAGAGGGGATTCAACTTGGCCGCATGGACGGGACCGTTAGTGGCCATCATAGCAGGAGCGCTCATACTGGCAGGGTCTCTTAAGAACTTCGTGAAAAGGGGAAGACGACGCCTGGAGACGCTGAAGGAGGGCGATGAAATCCTGCCCCAGCTGCGAACCAGGGTGGAGTCGGAACTTAAGAAATACATGTGATCCTGATGAGGAGGGCCGCCTTGTTCGCAATCTTTCTAGGATTCATCCTCGCTTTGGGTGTAGGAATCTACATCTTTCTTCCCTACCTGTTGGATTGGGAAGTCCCGTCCGGGCCCAGAAAATCCTCAACGGGTGAGCTTCGAGAGGCACTAATGAGCCAACTCGCGGACCTCGAATACGACTTCCGGTGCGGCAAAATCCATGAGGACGAATACCTCATCCTGCGCAAAGAAATCGAAGTGACGCTGATAAAGATAATGGAGTCCCATCATGAAGCAGGCGATTCTGACCCTTGACGGCGTCGGTAAGGTGGTGGGGACCCGATGGATCTTGAAGGGGATCTCCTTCACCTTCGAGGAGGGGGGGCGATATCTCTTGCTCGGGCCCAACGGTTCAGGCAAGACGACCCTCCTGAAGACCCTGGCCACGTTGGTCCGCCCCACAACCGGCAGGCTCCTCTTCCGAGGAGAGGAAGTGGGAGAACAAAGGGAGGCCTTTCTCAGGAAGGTCTCCTTCATCTCCCATGGTGAGCACCTCTATGAGGAATTGACCGGGCTGCAAAACCTGGAGTTCTTCGCACGGCTCTATGATGTGGAAGATCCCGGCAGGAGAGCCCAGGAACTGTTAGAGAGGGTCGGACTGAAGCTCTTCGGTCATGAGAGGGTCAGGGAATACTCTCAGGGGATGAAGCGCCGACTTACACTGGCCAAGGCCATCCTCCATGATCCGGATGTGATCCTGTTCGACGAGCCGTATTCCGGTCTGGACCTTCAGGGGGCGACCTTGCTCGATGGGATACTCGAGGAAAGTGCGCGGCGTCCCCCCGGGCTTCTGGTCCTGACCAGCCATCAACCCGAGCTCTGTTGGCGTTTCGCCGAGCGCTACCTCTACCTCGAAGAAGGCCGACTGGTAAGTTGTGGAGGGATGGAGTGCTTTCAAACCGAACGGATCGAACAAAGGCTTCGGAGGGACCGCATGGTAGGGGTCCTCTGATGAATCTGGCCCTTGGGACGTGGCANGTGCTCTGGAAAGACATCTCACTGGAGCGGCGGACATGGGGGAGTTCTTCGTTGCTACTGCTCTTTTCCCTGTCTCTTTTGTGTATATTTCAATTCTCCCTGCTGGATTCCTCACCCGATATGGNGCAACGGAGCTTTGCAGGCCTTCTGTGGCTGANGATCCTCTTCAGCAGCGTTCTGGGGTTTACCCGAGCTATGGAGATGGAAAGACACACCGCGGGGATGGAAGCCCTCCTCCTCGCCCCCATCCCCAAGGCGGCCGTCTTTTTGGGGAAACTCCTTGGTGCCATGGTGTTCCTCTTGGCGGTCGAGGTCCTATGGGTTCCGGCCTTCGCCCTCTTTTGCAACTTACGTCTATCCCTGAAGGAGATCATGGGCCTGGCAGCCCCCTTGGTGTTGGGGACCTTGAGCCTCGCGATGATGGGGACGTTGCTCTCCACTCTCTGCACGTTTTCCAGGCTCGGAAACGTCCTCTTCTCCCTCGGGTATTTTCCCCTAGCTCTGCCGGTGCTGCTGATCTCCCTTCAGGCGACCTCACAGGCCCTAAGGCCCGAGACAGGGTCGCAGGGCCCCTGGGTTCACTTCCTGATGGCAATCGATTTGATCTACCTGATCAGTTGCTTCCTCCTTTTCGACTACTTGGTGGAGGAATAGGAAGGGGTCCAAGGATTCTGAGATGACGGAAGACAGGGAGAGAAAGAAGCCGCGTCAACGGCTCCCGTAGGAGGCTGTTGACCAGCCTCAATAACGAAAGGGGGGAGCGGCCGATGGAGAGGGGCGAATTAGCGCGCCCGAACTTCAAGAGAAGCGCAAAAGTGATGCTGCTGGCGACCTCCTCACTTCTGGTCGTCGCGGACCTCTACATGATCTTCCATTACGCTCCTAGAGNGCGGGTGATGGGAGAGGTCCAAAGGATCTTCTACCTCCATGTCCCTCTGGCATGGAGTGCCTTCTTGGCATTCGTGGCNGCCTTCGGCTTCAGCGCAAGCTACCTCATCAGGAGGAAGGTGGAGGATGACCTTCGGGCCTCCGTTTCCGCGGAGATCGGTGTCCTTCTCACNACCCTCACCCTCTTCAGCGGATCCTTGTGGGCCCGAAATGTCTGGGGCACATTCTGGATCTGGGAGCCGCGGCTCACCACGGCCTTCATCTTGTGGTTGAGTTACCTCTTCTACCTCCTCTTAAGGAGGCATCTCGACGACCGGCAAAGGGCCAGAAGGCTAAGCTCCGTATATGCGATCCTCGCCTTCATCAACGTCCCCATCGCCTTTTTCTCTATCCGATGGTGGCGGACTGTCCACCCAATAGTCATCCAACCCGGTCAATGGAGGATGGAACTTCCTATGAAGGTCACCCTNGTGGTCTCCTTCGTGACTTTCACTCTCTTCTCCCTTGTATTGTGGCTTCAGGGGCTACGTCTAAAGAGGATGGAAGAACGTCTTCGTATCCTGAAGGCCCTTTGGAGCAAGGAGGTTTGAGCATGGTCCCTCTGATTCTAGTCCTTTTGGGGGTCGGGATCGGCTATTTCCTATACAACTTCCACGTCTCCAAAAGGATAGATTCCCTGGAGAGCCAGATACGACTCCTCCATGATGCCCTGAACAAAGAGGAAGGGGAGGAAACCCGACGGGCGATCCAACCATGAAGGGGGGAGTTCTCGGGATGTGATCTCCCGGAACCGCAGCCAGGCCTCATCCCCAACCGCCCTGCAGAGCCGCGGTTTCAAGGGAAAGAGGCCTGAGCCCGCGGCGCTTGAGGGATGTTCCATGAAAATTTCTACGGCGAAAACCAGAGACCTGCCCAGAGAAGAAAGCAGGGGCCCTTCCCATCGAAACCTTCTCCGGGGTCCGACCCTGGAGGGACTGCTTCGAGCAAGGGGATTTCCGGGTCTGATACAATACCTGGTGCTTCTCCTCTTTCTATTGCTGATGCTGTGGGCCTTTATGGGCTCCCCCCTGGCATCGAGAAATCCCGCCACCTTGACCGTGTGGAGCCTCTGGTGGCCGCTGCTTCCTCTGTCCTTTTTCCTCTTCGGCAGATTATGGTGTGCGGTCTGCCCATTGGGAACCGTGGGGGATGTGGCCCAAAAAGCCCTGGGTGGAGGAAAGAGGCTCGCCCCCGGGGCCTTTCTCAAGGCCATGGGGCCCTGGATCATGCTGGTGCTTTTCGTGGTTCTGACCTGGGCGGACCGCATCTTTGGCTTTGCGGGCTCGCCAAGGGCCACGGGAGCTCTCCTCCTTCTCCTGACCGGAGGGACCCTCGCGGCCATGGTCCTGTATCGGAGGCGATCTTGGTGCCGTTACCTCTGTCCTCTGGGAGGGCTGAGCGGTCTGTATTCTATGTGTTCCATAATGGAGCTGCGTCCACATGGTGAGTTGTGCAGGAAGACCTGCCGGGCGAGGAGATGCTCCAGAGGTGAAGTCTGCCCGGTCTTCGAGCACCCACCTGCACTAGCCAGCANCCAGCACTGCATTCTCTGCGGATCCTGCGTGAAACAATGTCCGCACGGAGGGCTTTCTTGGAGGTTCCGCGCTCCCTTCAGAGAGCTTGCCTCCCTCGAACAGCGCGCCCCGGCCGAGGGGCTCTTCGCCCTTATTTTGGTGATGCTGGTCTTTATCCAGACCGCATCCATGTCTTCGATCTTCCCCCAATATATGAAACGCTTCATCGAAGGCACGTTCATCAAGAGCTACCATCTTGCCTTTTCAATCAATTTCATTGGACTCTTGGCCGTGGGGGCGGGCCTTTTCGTCATATGTTGCAGCATCGGAACCCGAAGCTCCCGTGAGCCCTTCCGCGTCCACTTCTCCTCGTTCGGATACGCTCTGATTCCCCTGGGGCTGGCAGGGCACCTCGCCCACAATCTTTATCATCTCAAGGAAGAAGGAAAGGGGGTCCTCCTCGCCCTGTGGGGGATCTTCTCCATGGGCGGGATCCGTCTCAGCGGCCATCAAACCGCGGCGGGAACTCTCCCCACGATCCGATGGATGCAGGTGGGAATCGTGCTGCTGGGCATGGCGGCCTCCATGTGGATTACTGTGCGCCTTGGAGGAGGTCCTCGGGAAGGATCACACGGCAAGAGGATCCCATGGGCAAGCCGTTGGCCTTATCTGCTTCTCGCCCTGATCCTAGGGGCGGCCTTCGTCCTCCTCTTTTTCCTCCCCATGAACCCCAGACATTTCCACTGACTGCGGATGCCTTGTTACAGGGCTCCACAGGAAGAGCAAAACCAAAGGGGAATGAGGAGGACCCGGACCTCAGGGACGTAACCGAACCTCTCGGCGAGGGCGATATCAACTTGCGAGGCAGTGTAATGAAAAAGGAAACTTATGGGACTGGCAGAGGAAATCGCCGGGTTCATGGATTGAGACCCGTGACAAAACTTTTGCTGATCTCCCTTGCGCTGATGGGGCACATCTTTTCCATTGCCTTGGCCGAGACGCGGGATGCGCCTCCCGTCCGGACATCCCCCAAGATGGGATCTCCCTCTGACATGGGTGACCATTCTGCTGGGGCTCCTGAGCCCCTCGCACCCGTTCCGCTCAGTTCCCTTTTCCCCTTGTTGAATTGTATCTGCGGAAGTTGCGATGAGACCTTGGCCAATTGCGGCTGCGGAAGAGCGAGGGACCTAAGAGACGAAGTCGCCTTTCTCTGGCGGGCCCAGGGCTTGGACAAGCCGGTCTTGGAAGAGATGGTGCAGCGCTACGGCAGGAAGGTCTTAAGCAATGAAGGGCTCTCCAGGATGCCTCCCCGGCCCGGGAAGAAACAGCCATCCATCCAGGTGGAGCCGAGTTCCTACGACTTCGGGACCATCCCTCAGAGGCCCGTCACCCAACGCTTTGTGGTGCGAAACGTGGGGGAGGAGACCCTTGTGATAAAACAGATGACCACCAGTTGCGGCTGCACGACCGCAACCCTCAACCCCAAATCCATTCCTCCCGGAGGCAAGGCCACCCTCACGGTGCGCTTTGACCCCGAACTCCACGACACCGAAGGGAGGGTAACCCGGACCGTCAGTATCGAGTCCAACGATCCCTTGCATCCTTTGGTGAAGATCCGGCTCCATGCGTTCATCTATAAGGAAAAGGAGGCCAAAGCAAATCTTCCCGCATTCGCCTACAATTCCGCTGAGACCCTTCAAGGGTACCGCATAGCCACACAAATCCCCGGGGTCTTGGAGAAGATCCCCTGCTTCTGCGGCTGTGGGAAGGAATCTCAGCACCGGAATCTCAAGGACTGTTTCTTTCGAGCCGACGGCTCCTTTGATGAGCATGGCTCAGGATGCAACGTGTGCGATCGGGAAGCCATTGATGTGAAGAAATGGCTCCGAAAGGGCCTCTCCATGGAAGAGATCCGAAACAGAATCGAGGAGAAGTATCGCAACTATGGCGATCCTACTCCCACCCCTCCTATTTGAAGGGCCCGGGGAAGGCCCTGAGGGGGCCCCTTGGGAAACATCGCATCGGCCAAACAAGGCTTTCCGCAGCCGAGTAAATGCCCACCTCGTGGGTGCTGCAAAGAAAAACAGCGAACCTCCCGCCCAACGAGTCCCTCCATGGAGCCTGATGGGTCTCACGAGATGTATAAAAAATTCTCGCCATTCTCTCCGAAAGGGGCGAACTGTTACGTTTTGATCCATCTCCAACCATGGAATCCGATTCCCCCCTGGGCGTTTCCTGGATTCAAGTCCTTGCAATCTGAAGCCTTTTCCGGGGAACAGACCCTGGCATGTCTATTGCTTATTAGACAAGTAAGTCTTTCGAAGCTACTGCTTAAAAGCAAGAAGGAGGCAGAGACTATGAAAAGGACCATTATTGCGGCAGCGGTTGTTTTGGGTATCGGTATCAGCGGCTTCGCCTTGGCCAATTATTGGGGAGGCTATGGAAGTTGGAGCCCCATGGGTATGGCCGGATACAGCTGCCCCATGTGGGGCCGAGGTTATGCTGGTCCATACGGGGGACCGGGAGCCGGATCTTATGAAGGAGCGTCCCTGACCCAAAGGGACGCCGAGGCCATAGCCCGAAACTACATCGGACCCAATCCCAACCTGAAACTGGGTAGGATCGAGGAGAAGGAGACCCATTTCGAGGCCGAGATCCTCACCAAGGACGGTTCGCGTGTGTCCCGTCTGAGCATCGACAAGAACACCGGATGGGTCCGGCCCATCTACTGAAGCTGGCCTCGGGGCGGAGCTTTCCTCCGCCCCCGCTCCCTGAAATGAGAAAGGAAACAGTCATGAAACCAGTGCCAAAACGCACCCTGGACGTAGAAGAGGCCACGAGGGACTGGATCATGTGTCTTCGCCAGCCCGGCAGGCTTCGCATCTCCCGCCACGCCTGCGCCCTGCGCCATCTCAAGGCTCACCAACCGCGAGCTGGCAACCCCAGGGACGAATTGGAGATGGCGAGAGACGCTGGATTGAACATCTGCCGCTCCTGTCCGGAGGGGAAGGCCCATGCCAGGGTCCTCAAGGAAGGGCCTCGACCAAACCACGGAAAAAACGTGGCGTGTTGACGGCCCCTTCAAGCCTTGGGAAGGGAACCGGCCTGCGACCTCAGGAGGGAGACCATGAAGACCCTCACAAGACAAGTCCCTAAGGATCCGGTCTGCGGGATGCGGGTTTCAGCCGCAGAGGATGCACCTACCCTGGTCTACGAAGGGAGCTCTTTCTGGTTCTGCTCCAAAGACTGTAGGGAGGCGTTTCGCAAATCCCCCTCCAGGTTCACCAAGGGTAAGAGTTGGATCGTGCGGCTCCTGGAGCGCATTGCCGATGTCAACGAGAAAGAGTTCGGGGGAAAGCCGCCTCGCTGCTGTGGCGGACATGGAAACAAGAGGACATCATGAAGATTCGAATCCCTCGCCCCCACAGCCCGGGCCGGTGGTTCCACCACCACAACCTCTACCACTTGGTGGAAGGAATGGCCAATGTGGCGGCCTACTCCTCTTAGAAAAGGGATATTTGACGCCCCCCGTCAGCTTGGGATAGGGTAGAAAAAAGACGCTAACTGGCGCATCGAAGCTCATGGGGGGCGTACATGCCGTATAAACTCCGCACTTACCCCGGCCGGGATGGGAATCCTGGCCGTCCTTTGAGAATGCGCGGGCAGGAAGGCCTTCCCCACACGAGTGCGTCCTGCACAACCATCGATACCCTTTCCCAGGAGCAATGGAAGATTACCACCTCCGATTGGTTGTGGATCACCGCCATCTCAGAGGACGCTTGGCCGGGGCTTATTTGGCCGAATCTCCCTGGGTCAAACAGGCACCCCTTTCGCATGGCGGGTCTCTGTCCCCTTCAAAGGCCGACTCCAGCGGCTCACCTTTGACTACGACCTCGATATCGTTGATACATAAGATGAGACGTCTGTCCTGAATCGACTTGTTTGTTCTCCACTGCTGCGAACGTCCGCTGTGAACACTCCTTTTGAGATCCAAGGGGGCCCTCTGATGCCAAAACTGCGTTTAAAACGGGGACGGGAAAAAGGGATCAAGCTGGGCTATCTCTGGGTTCATCACCAGGACGTCGAGCGCATCTCCCCATCGGCAGAGGACGGCTCTACGGTAGACGTGGTGGACTCCAAGGACAGGCTCCTGGGACGCGCCCTGCTCAATCGGCATTCGCCCATTGTGGGCCGGATCTACAGCCGTCACAGGGAAGAGTGGAGCGAGGCACTCGTGAGCAGGCGGCTCGAGAGATCCTTGGAGAGACGGCGGAAGTGGGGGCTGGACTTGGAATGCTGCCGGCTCGTCTATGGGGAGGGAGACCTTCTCCCCGGGCTCGTAGCGGATCGATACGGGCCCGTGGTGGTCCTTCAGATCGTCCATCCGGCCATGGAGAGGTTTCGGGATCATCTGGTAGCCTTCTTCCGGAACCTCTCCGGCGTGGAGGCCGTGTACGAGAAAAGCGACCTTTCAGCCCGACTCCAGGAGGAACTGGAGCCGCGCTCCGGCGTCCTTTGGGGTCGGATGCCGGACGAACTCTGGATCCGAGAGGGCAAGGTCTCTCTGCGTGTGGATGTCATCGGAGGCCAGAAGACCGGTTTCTATCTGGATCAGAAGCGGAACCGGCTGCGCATCGGCCCCCTGGCCTTAGGCCGCAGGGTCTTGGACCTCTTCTGCTATTCCGGAGGATTCGGGATGCAGGCCCTGGGCGGAGGCGCCTCCTTCGTTACCTTCGTGGACTCCTCCAAGGAGGCCATCGCCCTCGCACGTGAAAACGTGGAGGCCTCGGGTTGGTCCGAACGGGCCTCTTTCGTGGAGGCCAATGTCTTCGATCTCCTCAGACAGCTCGAGCGGCAAGGCGAACACTACGACATGGTCGTCCTGGACCCTCCAGCCTTCGCCCCTTCACGCAGGGCCCTCTCCAGCGCCTCCCGGGGATACAAGGAGCTTAACTTGAGGGCTCTCAAGCTCCTTGGGCCGGGCGGCATCCTCGTGAGCTCCTCCTGCTCCTCCCATATGCCCGTGGGGCTCCATCTGCAGATCATCTCGGAGGCCGCTGCAGACGCCCGAAGACATATCCTTCTCCTCCACCAATGGGGCCAGGACCTGGACCACCCCGTGGTCCCCTCCCATCCCCCCAGCCGGTATCTCAAGTGCCACGTAATGGAGGTGGCTGACATCTGGGATTGAGCCCCCTCTCCAGTCCGGCTGCGCTCGCGCTGACCTCTCTCCTCGCCTTTCGCACATTGGGGCCTCTGCGTCCCGATCATCTACCTCCATCGCTTCGGTCGGGGGGGCTTCTCGGGGGCCGTTCCCATCGCCGCCTTACGACCACAGGGCTCGTCAATTTCTCTCCCCTTCGCTGGTGGGGCCCTCTTCCAGCCCTGTTGGGGGGTCCTCCTGGAAAGCGGGGGGCGTCTGCAAGCAGAATTCACCGTAGTGGGATATCAGTCCGCTTTCCTGGGCCTCTTTTTCAGCAGCCTGGTCGCCCTGCTCGCCAGCTTCCTGGCCAAGGAGACTTTCTCCGACGCTTAGCAGGCGATTTCAGGATTTTCTAAGGTCTTTAATTAGTTGATATTATTAATTTTGCTGATCTCAAGGGTAGCACTTTTTAGCCAATTTTTGAGACGAATTGCTATGCCGATCGGTACGCTCTAGAAGTCATCTAGCGCACGTTCTACTTTTTCCAACTTATGCTTTTTCTCTTCATGGTATATTATCACTATGGAATTCCTTCTTCTCTTTCTTTAGCCATTCTTCTTTACGTCTCTTAAACCATTTACTGAGACCTGCTCCCAAAATATCAGGGAGAAGATGACGCCACAAGAAAAGCTCATTGACAGTTTTGCTCAAGCCATGTAGGAAAGAATTTGTAAGAGCTCATGACAGACCTTCACAGACTGGCTTATGACAGGCCGGACCGGGCCCATGGCTGGCTCACCTTCTTGGTATTGATTGGTCCCCCCAAATTCACCCTTCAACTCATCGGTGAACCCCTCAACTCTGCTTAAATAACACGGTAGAATGGATGGCTAAGCAAAAGATTGGATAGCCACCTAGCGAGAATCACCCCTGGACAAGAGGAAACTCCAGGATCTATTATCTGAATTTTACATTGAACAAGATCCTTGATAATGTTTGTATTCAAACATTTTCATGATGTAAAAAATGATTTCGGCACTATAATCTGCTTAAGAAGCTTTAATGGTATTCAAGAATATTCATAATAATTAGTTGCCGCCACGCTACGCTCGGCCGNACTACTAAGAAATAAACGAAGGGGGAAAAATGCCCATGCAAATAAACGCGAAAATGATATACTCCATTATTGGGGCCGTCCTGATAATCGCGCTTTTGCTGCTTTACAACAAACAAGCCGGGCAAGTAAAAGTTTCGGAGTTTGGTAAGTACCAAGGATATTCCGAAGCGATTTATGACGGCAACAAGCGCATTTCCGATTACTTGACACTATCAAATGGAACGAGATTAGCATACGATCTCTTTCTCCCGACCAAAAACGGTGTTCCGGCCAGCGAGCCCTTACCTGCCCTCTTTAAATACACACCTTATCTGCGGACCTTTACCATCTTCGACAAAAATGGCAAGAACATTATTGCAAGCTTGTTTAGCCTGAGCTGGAAGGAAAGGGCCATGCTGAGAATCCGGTATTGGCTTTCCGACCAGGGGCGCTTGATGGATCCCCTTTTCAGAACCAAATGGCTGCAAAATATGGTCAAGCATGGCTATGCCGTCATCGTCGTGGAGCGGCCCGGAACGGGCGCTTCCTTCGGCATTCCTAGCCAAAGCATGGAGGCAATAGCCAGGGAGGAGAACGAAATCCTGGATTGGATCGCATCCCAGGCCTGGTGCAACGGAAACATCGGTATGTACGGGGAATCCCAGCAAGCTTGGTGTCAATTCACCGCTGCCAGCACGGGCAACCCCTACCTGAAAGCAATCTTTCCTGCATCCAGCCAGTTGGAGTTATACGAAGCCTTGGAGTATCCGGGTGGCGTATTCAATAAAGCTTTTAACTCCTTTTTCGCCAGGGTAGTCCCATATATCGAGAACCTTGCTACACCCGTCGACAGGGATGAGGATGGCGCGTTGCTGGCTCAGGCCCGTCAGGGACGCAGCGGTTCGGTTGACGGGAAAACAATGGCTACAGAGGCCGCGAAATACCCGTTCCTCGACAGTATCCTGCCGAACGGAAAGTATCTTTGGAAAGAAATGGCCCTTTACCCTTTCATAAAACGCATCAACCGCTCAGGCATTCCGGTCTATATGACAACCGGCTGGTATGACATCTTCTTGGGCGATATGTTTTTGTGGTACGACAATCTCACCGTGCCCAAGCGGTTGACTGTTCGCCCGCTGGATCACAGCGGCATGGACGCAACTCAATTCGATCTGGACTNTGCGGCTGAAGCACACCGCTGGTTCGACCGCTGGCTTAAGGGCATCAACAATGGCATTATGGAAGAATCGCCCATTCACTATTACGTCATGGGGGCACCGAAAAAAGAAGCCTGGCAGAAGTCCAACCAATGGCCGCTGGCAAAGCAGAAACTGAAGCCATTCTATTTCAGCAAAGGAAAGACAAGGAGTGTGGCCTCGGTCAATGACGGCTTCCTGACCACAGAATCTCCACCGGCGCCGGATGCCTTTGATGTTTACACCGTGGATTACACAACAACGAGTGGCAAGAGGTCACGTTGGGTGGCTGTCGACGCAGTACATGATTATCCCGATATGCGTGCCAATGACGAAAAGGCATTGACCTATACCACTTCTCCCCTGGAGACTGATATGGAGGTTACGGGGCATCCAGTGGCGCACCTTTGGCTTACGACGGATGCTCCAGACCTGGATGTGTTTGTCTACCTGGAAGAAGAGGATCGCAGTGGAAAGTCCACCTACATCACCGAAGGGACCCTCCGAGCCTCTCATCGCAAGCTACGCCAAGCGCCTTTCAATAATCTGGGGCTACCCTATCACTCTCATTATCAGAGTGACTTGGCGCCGATCCCGCCCGGGGAACCGGTTGAGCTGGCCTTCCATCTGCTGCCAACCTCCTACCAGTTCCATAAGGGAAACAGGATACGCATTACGGTTGTTTGCGCGGATGCCGATAACTTCGATACACCCATCATCGATCCGGCGCCAAAGCTCCAATTGCTGAGAGGCATAAATCACCCATCATTCATCCTACTCCCAGTTGCCCAATAAGGATGAAGTTAAACTTGGGGTTGGGGAAAAGAAAAAAAATGGAATTCGCCGCCCCACCAAATCACTCCAGCAGACGGCTAATAGCCGCCGCTGATTTCTGACGTCAGGCGGGCATTAATGAAAAGCATTTCTTTTTGCAAATGTCAACATAGGAAGAAAGGATTAGTCTAATGTCCTTTAAGCCCTTGGATCAAAATTATGAAAAGAAAGTAAGAGAAAGTTTTTCACGACAACAGTTTATGAATTTTATCGGTGCAAAGCTTATTAAAATTAGACCCGGATATTGTGAGATACATCTTGCCTACAAAAAAGAGCTCTCCCAACAACATGGTTTTTTCCATGCAGGAGTCATTGGCACAATTGCTGACAATTCTGGAGGTTATGCTGCATACACTCTAATGCCAGCTGATTCATCAATCTTCACAGTGGAATACAAATTGAATCTTATTGCTCCTGGAGACGGTGATTTATTGATTGGTCGTGGACAAGTCATAAAATCTGGGCGTACTTTAACGGTATGCGAAACTGAGGTCTTTGTTGTTAAAGAGGGAGCTGAAAAGTTGTGTGCAACGTCCTTAATGACACTCATGGCAATGGCTGGCAAAGCAGATGAACCTATTGAAAAGAAGTAGAAAAACCCGCACAGGCGAAGCCTGACCCACCAATTAATCCGTCTTGGGAAAGCGCTGTGCGCTTTCCCAAGACGGGTCATTCTCCCCGCAATGCGATATCCTTCTCGGAGGCTTTGACCCAGAAAGGTACGCGAGATACCGGACAAGTAAGACCCTCTGCCGGCCGGTCATTTCAGAGAGTGGCGCAGGTTCATGATCCAGGAAGGGTTCAAGCCTTGGTGCGCTCCCCAATGGGATAGGTAACAATGTTACCGATCAGATCGAAAAACAACGAAAAATCTCCTTGATTCGGTTAAGGAAAATCAAGGGGTTACAGACTTTCCGGTGGTCCCAACGGGACTTGAACCACCTCAGAGATATTGATTCATAAATCAACTGTTGCGCTCAGGTGCTACGCTTTCATCTCTTGTAACGAAAAAGCCCGCCGTAATGGCAGGCTAAATTACTGAAATGGCGGAGAGAGAGGGATTCGAACCCTCGGTAGGGTGTTTAGCCCTACACTCGCTTAGCAGGCGAGCCCCTTCAGCCAGCTCGGGCATCTCTCCAAAGAGCGGCCCTCCCCGCCTCCATCTGACCGAGGAAAGCCATCCATTCTGTATGTGCGACTATAGATCAACCATCCCGGAAAGTCAATGGATTCAAGGGAAAGAACCGTAGCAGGGTCCCCCAGATACCGATTCTCGGCGGGTCCTATATCGAGCAAGGCCATGTTGGATGCATTGGACGTCAGGCTGTGATAGAGTATGGCCCACGCAGAGGGGCCAGGAGCCTTCCCTTGGCACCCAAGGAAGGTATCCCTTCCTTCCCATGAGGATCTCCCCGGGGGCTCTCCACGGCCATGCAGGATCGACCCCACAATCTCCCATCCAAGCCTTCCGCCATCAATGTGGTCTGGATCGTCCTTATCCTCACGGGCGTCTTCGTGGCCCTCTTCTCCGGCCGCATGGAGGCTGTGACCCGGGCCTCCTTCGACTCGGCCAAAAAAGCAGTGGAGCTGGCCCTGGGACTCATTGGGGCCATGGCCCTTTGGCTCGGGCTTGTGAGGATCGCCGAGGAGGCTGGTCTCATGACCGTCCTTGCACGAGGACTCCGACCGGTTATGGGAAGGCTCTTCCCGGAGGTCCCCTCGGAGCATCCGGCCATGAGCGCCATGATCATGAACCTGGCGGCCAACATCATGGGGTTGGGCAACGCGGCCACCCCCTTGGGGATCAAGGCCATGCAGGAGCTGGATCGGCTCAATCCCCACAAGGGCGAGGCCACCGATGCCATGTGCCTCTTTTTGGCCATCAACACCAGCTCCGTCACATTACTTCCGTTGGGGGTCATGGCGGTACGCGCCGCGGCCGGCTCCAAAGACCCNTCCGGGATCCTCCTTCCCTCCATCCTGGCAACATCCATCTCCACGTTGGTGGCCATACTGGCGGCCAAGGGACTCAAGCGTCTCTCCCAGAGAGGACGGCCCTCAGAACAAGGGAAGGAGATCCAAACCGGCCCCAACCCTCCTGCCGGGGGATCCATCCCCTCCAACCACATACCCCCGCCCCAGTCCCTAGGATGGCGGAAGATCCTCCTTCCGGCCTACTGCGGGATCTTTCTCGCGGCGCTGGCAGTGGAAGGAATCCGCAGATGGACGCACGGAGACGGGCTTCTTTCCCTTCTCCCCTCCCTCTCCCATTGGCTTATCCCCTTCCTTATGGGGANTCTCCTGGTCTACGGGTGGAGCCGCCGGGTCCCCGTATACGAGGCGGCCTGCGAGGGAGCCAAGGAGGGCTTTCAGGTGGCGGTCCGGATCATTCCCTTCCTGGTGGCGATCCTGGTGGCCATCGGGATGTTTCGGGCATCGGGGGCGTTGGACCTCCTGACCCGAGCCGTGGCTCCGTTTACAGGCCTCCTGGGAATGCCGGCCGAAACCCTCCCCATGGCCCTGGTCCGACCCCTCTCGGGCTCCGGGGCCTTCGGCATCATGGCCGAGCTGGTGAGCCGCGCCCCGGACTCCCGGGCGGCCTTCATCGCCTCCATTATGCAGGGGTCCACCGAGACCACCTTCTACGTATTGGCCATCTATTTCGGAGCCGTTGGGATCACACGCGTACGCTATGCCCTTGGTGCGGCCCTAACCGCAGATGCGGCGGGGATCCTGGCCGCCGTCCTCCTCGGGAACCTCTTCTTCTAGTCCCACAAAAAGAGAGGGTCTTCAGGACCTGGCTTTCTGCCAGCCGTGGAGCCAGGATTAGGAGCCCCCGGGACCAACATCCTTGTATCGTTCCTCGCTCCAGACCGGAAATCCGTCCTCCATCCGAAGGAGGATGGAGCCGGAGGGAGTTTTCACCTCCGTGGCGATGACTACGGGCTTCTCATGGATGAGGATGCGCGAACCCCTTACCCAAACCCGCTCCCCGGGGACCACGCGGAACCGCATCTTCTCCACATACCACCCCGGTCCCACGTGGATGGGGATTATCTCTTTGGGAGTCTTGAGGACAAGTAGATATCCATAGGCCATCTGCCTCAATGGTGTGAACTTCTCGTAGGAGAGGGCCACCCCTTCGAAACTCTGAACGGTCTTGGGATTAAACAGGAGACCGTATTGGGTCTTGGCCCCCCATCCTCCGCCCCCACGCCGCCTGATGGCCAGATCCTCCGCGCCGACCCAGCCCACAAGGAGGGCCGAAACCCCAAGTACCGCGACCGAAAATATGGCCACGCCGCGCATGGCATCCTCCTTTTCCTCTGGCTTTTCTCTTCCGGTAAGGACACCCCTACAACATACCCCATGGAGGCCCGGACGACCAACCGCCTTGAGCCCCC
>MTPG01000121.1 GCA_002010915.1 Desulfarculaceae bacterium JdFR-97
CTTGCCCACGGCAATGACCTTGCCCTGAATGGGCTTCTCCTTGGCCGTGTCCGGAATGATGATGCCACCCTTGGTCTTCTCCTCCTCCTCGATCCTTTTGACCAGAATCCGATCTCCTAAAGGCTTCACGTTCATGGGTTCCTCCTCTCCTTGAATCTGAAAAGTTATTCCATCGCCGCGATGCGGACGAAAAAAGGAGTCTTCCCCGCTCGAGGAAGATCTGCGGGCTTCAATATAATCATTGACCCATGGTATGGCAAGGGGGGTGGAATTGGGGAAGTCGGAGATAAGCATCAACTGAGAATCAGATGATTCCTTAACGTGGTGAGGATGTGTTTCATGTAGGAAGTTTCCATGGAGATCNACTTGAGGGAGGAGAAAGGGGATATCAGTGCGGCTTCTTTCCGTGGGGGGAGAGCGATGTTACGGGTGGAAGTCTTGTAGTCAGGGTGGTGAGCTTGACCCTCAAGGAGGTATATGGACGGAATCGTTCGGGAGAACAAGCTTTTTCCTTGACATCTCTTCCTTGAAATTTTTACAATTTCCACGCCTATCTTGAAATAGGATCCATTCGAGTCGGTTCAGGGAAGGAAGCATGGCTCTCCGTANAGGAGAATTGATGGTCCGACAAGGCTTGATCACTATGGAGCAGCTCCATCGGGCCATTGAGGAACAGAANAAAAACGGGGGCAAGCTCGGCCGTATCCTGGTCAGGTTGGGTTTTATCACAGAGGAGGAGTTTCTCGAGTTCCTGAGCCGCCAGTTTCGTCTTCGGACCGTGAATCTTGAAGAAGTGGAGATCCAACCGGAGCTGATTCGTCTCGTTCCCGCCACCTTAGCCAAGCGGTTTCTTCTCATCCCCGTAAAGAGAGTGGGATCCACCTTGACCGTCGCCATAAGCGATCCCACCAACATGATGGTCTTGGACGATATCAAGTTTATGACGGGATATAATATCGAGCCTGTATTGGCCAAAGAGGCCGAGATCGTCGAGGCCATCAAGAAGTATTACGGGGATAGGGGGATAGGTGGGGGNAAGTTGTCCTTGGAGGCCAAGGATTACGAAGAGTCCTCCCAGGAAGAGGACCTCCCCTTCGAGGAGGAAGAGGAGGACACACTCCTCGATGAGGACTTCGACAGCCTAGTCAGCAGTGCCGTAGACAATGTGGAGATCGTGGAGGAGCCCCAGGAAGAGGTCCTGACAACTGAGGTAGATGCCCCCATTGTCCGGTTGGTCAACGGCATCCTGATTAAGGCCGTCAAGCTCGGGGTGAGCGATATCCACATTGAGCCCTATGAGAAGAGTTTTCGCGTGCGGTATCGCCTGGATGGTGTGCTCCGAAAGGCCATGGGCCTGCCCTTGAAGATCCGAAACGCCGTCATCTCACGCATCAAGATCATGTCCAATCTGGACATCGCCGAACGACGTCTCCCCCAAGACGGGCGGATCAAGATGAAGATAGGCCGAACCAAGGAGATGGACTTTCGCGTCTCGGTCATCCCCACCCTTTGGGGGGAGAAGGTAGTCCTGCGCCTACTGGACAAGGCCAACCTCCAACTGGACATGACCAAGTTGGGCTTCGAGGAGAAGCAGCTCGCCCAGTTCAAGGAGGCCATCCACCGCCCCTATGGGATGGTCCTGGTGACCGGGCCCACCGGCTCTGGAAAGACCACCACCCTGTACAGCGCCTTAGCAGAGCTGAACACCGAGGCGGAGAACATCATGACGGCAGAGGACCCGGTGGAGTTCAACCTCCCGGGAATCAATCAGGTCCAGATGCACGAGGAGATCGGATTGAACTTCGCCACTGCACTGCGGTCCTTCCTCCGTCAGGACCCCGACATCATCATGGTCGGGGAGATTCGAGACTTTGAGACGGCGGAGATTGCCATCAAAGCCGCCCTCACCGGCCACTTGGTCCTGAGCACTCTGCATACCAACGATGCCCCGAGCGCCATCAATCGCCTCCTCAACATGGGGATCGAGCCTTTTCTGGTGGCCTCTGCCACTAACCTGATCCTGGCCCAGCGGCTGGCACGGAAGATCTGCCCCAAATGCAAGGAGGAAGTACCTGTCCCCCCTCAAGCGCTCATTGATCTGGGGATCCCGGAAGAGGAGGTGGGGACCTTTAAAGTCTTCAAGGGGAGGGGGTGCGAGAACTGTTTGGGTACGGGATATAAGGGAAGAATCGCACTCTACGAAGTGATGCCCGTGGGGGATGAAATCCGCGAGCTGGTCCTTATAGGGGCCTCGGCAGGAGAGATTAAGAAGGAGGCCATGAAGTTGGGCATGATGACCCTTCGGGAAAGTGGACTGCTGCGCTTGAAGGAGGGGATCACCACCATCGAGGAGGTAATCCGCTCCACTGCGCCCGATTAGCGGCCGGATGCGCAGTCCCTTTCGAGCATGTAACGGTTGAGCGCTGCCTCTGAAGTTCCAGCAAAGGCGATTGCCATGTCGACGGTCGCAAGAGGAGGGAGGATTCATGGCTTCATTGCACCAGCTTCTTAAGGCCACCATCGAGAAAGGGGCCTCTGACTTGCACATCACCGTGGGGGTCCCCCCTCAGCTTAGGATCAACGGGTTCCTGGTCCCTTTGGATCTTCCTCCATTGAAGGCTTCGGAGACCAAACAGCTCATCTACAGCATCCTTACCGATGCTCAAAAGCACAAATTCGAGGAGAACTGGGAGCTGGATCTCTCTTTCGGCGTGGAGGGATTGAGTCGATTCCGGGCCAACATCTTCCTCCAACGTGGAGCGGTTGCAGCGGCCATTCGAACCATTCCCAACCGTATCCTGACCTTCGAGGAGCTGGGGCTGCCCCCGGTGGTGGCCAGTCTGGCCAACAAACCGCGTGGATTGATCCTGGTGACCGGTCCCACCGGCAGTGGAAAATCCACCACTTTGGCCGCTCTCATCGACAAGATCAACTCGGAACGCAATGTCCATATCGTGACCATCGAGGATCCCATCGAGTTCGTACATCACCACAAAAAGGCCATCGTCAACCAGCGGGAGCTCGATGCCGATACCAAAAGCTACAAAAACGCTTTAAAATATATCCTCCGTCAAGACCCCGATGTAGTCCTCATCGGTGAGATGAGGGACCTGGAGACCATCGAGGCCGCCCTGATCATCGCGGAGACAGGCCACTTGGCCTTCTCCACACTGCACACCAACTCCTGTGTGCAGACCATCAACCGAATCATCGATGTGTTTCCCTCCTATCAGCAGCCTCAGGTGAGGGCCCAGCTCTCCTTCGTCCTGGAAGGGGTCCTGTCTCAGCAGCTGATTCCCCGGGCAGACGGCCGGGGTCGGGTATTGGCCCTGGAGATCATGATCCCCAATCCTGCCATTCGAAACCTGATCCGCGAGGACAAGGTCCATCAGATTTACTCTCAGATGCAGGTGGGTCAGGCCAAGTTTGGCATGCAGACCATGAATCAGTCTCTGGCGAGCCTCTACATGCGTAGGTATATCTCCTATGAGGAGGCGCTTTCACGTTCCTCCGACCCGGATGAGTTGCGAGGCATGCTGGCAGCGGCTTCGTCGTCTTCCAGGCAGGCTAAGGCTCAGCATAGGCCCTTGAAATGAGCGGCCGACGGATCGCCGCGTCTCGTTGAGGACCTCCGGGGATACCCAGAGGAAAGGAGACAGGGATGCCAGTCTACGTATGGAAGGGGAAAAATCGGGCGGGTAAGACCGTCAAGGGGGAGATGGAGGCCCCGGATGCGGAGGTGGTGACTCAGACTCTCCGCCGCCAGCGCATCGAGCCCATCCGCGTCAAGGAAAAACCCAAGGATATCCTGGAGAACGTCAAGTTTCTCCAACCCAGAGTCCGCGAGAAGGATATCGTCCTATTCACCCGGCAGTTCGCCACAATGATCGACGCAGGCCTCCCCCTGGTCCAATGCCTGGATATCCTGGCCGGTCAGACGGACAACCGAACTTTCAGGAGGATGCTCCGAGAGATAAAGTCCGATGTGGAGAGCGGGTCCACCTTTGCCGATGCCCTGAGGAAACATCCCGATGCCTTCGACGACTTGTTCGTTAACCTCGTAGCTGCGGGAGAGGTGGGCGGCATCTTGGACACCATTCTCAACCGCCTTTCGGTCTACATTGAGAAGACCATGGCCCTCAAGAAGAAGGTCAAGGGTGCCATGGTCTATCCCGTGGTCGTCATGTTGATCGCCGTGGCTGTGGTGGCCGTGTTGCTCATCTTCGTGATCCCCGTCTTCCAACGGATGTTCGAGGACATGGGAGGGGCCCTTCCCACCCCTACCCAGATCGTCATAAATGTAAGCGACTTTTTCCGGCGCTACATCTTGGTCATGGTCATCGCCATAGTGCTCCTGTTGGTGGCCTTCAGGCAGTTCTATCGGACACGCCGAGGCCGTGTGCTGGTGGATGATCTCCTGCTTCGCATCCCCGTATTGGGGGATCTGATCCGAAAGGTCTCCGTGGCCCGCTTTACGCGCACCTTGGGGACTATGATCCAGAGCGGCGTCCCCCTCCTGGATGGGCTGGACATTGTAGCCAAGACTGCGGGAAACAAGACCATCGAGGCCGCTATCTTCAAGACACGGGCCAGCATCGCCGAGGGCCGGACCATCGCTGAACCCCTCGGGGAGAGCGGCGTTTTTCCCGCCATGGTGGTGCAGATGATCGCCGTGGGAGAGGCCACAGGGGCTTTGGACTCCATGCTCTCCAAGATCGCGGATTTCTATGACGAGGAGGTGGATGCTGCCGTCGACGCCCTTACTTCCCTCATTGAGCCCTTCATGTTGGTCTTCCTGGGGGGGACGGTGGGAGGGCTTGTCGTCTCCATGTACCTGCCCATCTTTAAGATCGCCGCCACGGTGGAGTAAATCCTAGCTCGGGCCGGAACATGCCCTCACAACGCGAGGTCCTCTTCAGCCGTCTTCAATGGCTGATGTTCCTTCGGGTGGCGCTGGCTACCTTCTTGCTGGGTGCCGCCCTCCTCCTTCAGCTCCGAGAGCCTCAAGGGCTATTGACCCCTCATCGATTGAGTCTTTACGGCCTGATCGCCACCACCTACCTGTTAAGCCTCTTCTACGTCTATCTCCTGAAGGTCTTCGAGGACCTGGAGGCCCTGGCATACCTCCAGATCGGGGCGGATATCCTGTTGGAGACCGTACTGGTTTACCTTACAGGCCTGGAGGAGAGCGTCTTCGCCTCGATTTACAACCTTTCCATCATCACGGGAAGTACTCTCCTTTACCAGAGGGGAGGGTTGACGGCGGCATTTATGAGCAGTTTCCTCTACGGTGGTCTCTTGAATCTTCGGTACTTCGGGGTGGTCCCTTTAGGGGGTGGAGAGACCCTGCCCCCCGTGGGAAGCGAGATTTACTATACTTTGTTGGTCAACATGAGTGCCTTCTTCCTTGTGGCCTTCCTCAGTAGCTACTTGGCCGAACAGGTGCGTCTAAGCCAACGAGAGCTGGAGGAGACCCAGTCGGATCTCTCCGAGTTGACGGCCATCCATGAACACATCCTTCAGTGCCTCCAAAGCGGGCTGATCACCACGGATCTTGAGGGGCGTATCACCTTTGCCAACCGTGCCGCGGAGGAAATTTTGAACCTGGATGGGGAACAACTCGTGGGCCGTCCTTTGGAGCAGATTTTTCCCCAATTGGGACCGGCGAAACTCCGAGCCACCGATGCAAAGAACTTGCCCTATACCGAGCGAAGGAAGAGCATGGACTATCGCCGACGGGATGGAGAGCAGATCCACTTGGGGTTTTCTCTCTCTTCCCTCTATCGCTCGGACGGAACACCCATGGGGACCATCGTACATTTTCAGGATCTCACTCAGACCATCACCCTGGAAGAGCAGTTGAGACGTGTGGATCGTCTGGCCACAGTGGGCGAGATGGCGGCCCGGCTGGCCCATGAAATCCGAAACCCCTTGGCTTCCCTGAGCGGTTCCATCCAGCTGTTGAGAGAGGAATTGGCTTTGGAAGGATCCAATCGGAGGCTTATGGACATCGTATTGCGAGAGACACAGAGGTTGAACGGGCTGTTGACGGACTTCCTGCTCTTTGCTCGCCCTGAGAAACTCCAACTGGAGGAGATGGATCTCTCCCGGATGCTCAATGAGGTGCTGGAGCTGATCATGGAGAGGAAGAGGGGGGATCGACCGGTGGAGGTGAAAGCTCGAATCCAGCCCCAGCTGAACATTCTGGCGGACCCCAAGAAGATGCGTCAGACTATCTGGAATCTTTTGAACAACGCCTTGGAGGCGATGCCCGACGGAGGTCGTCTGGGGGTTCGAGCCCGTTGGGGGGAGGGCCATGGAAGGCGGCCCATATCCGAGGACTCGCGATGGGTCCTCTTGGAGGTGGAGGACACAGGGGAGGGGATCTCCCCCGAGGATCTCAAGCACATCTTCGACCCATTCTTCACGACCAAGGAGAAAGGGACCGGACTGGGCCTTTCCGTGGTCCATCGTTGCATTGAGGACCTGGGAGGAAAGATCTTCGTGAGAAGCCGAAAGGGGCGAGGGACCTGTTTTACCTTATGGATTCCCTCCATCCCTCCCAAGGAGAAACGCCAAGGTGGGACGGCTCCCCCAGGAGGAAGCTCTTGACGAGGAGGGTCCAGTTGGATATAAAGAGAGCCTTTACAGAGTTTGGGTAGGTGGCTATGAGAGGGCTTGTTTAAGGAAAACCGTGCCCTTCCATCCTTCGAGTTCCATGCCCCTCTCCAGAGACGACCCTTCAGGGGAGGGTGTTCCTTGAGGCTAAGTGGGTAGGCCCTCTTTGGTTCCTCCGAGCAGCGCACGTTTTATCCCGGTCGCGCTTTAAGAAGAACGCGCGGATGTGGGTGCTGGTCCTCCGAGGTCTCGGATTGTCCCAGTTGGGAAGGAGAGCAGGAGAAGAAGGGCTACTCCCCGCTTTCCATCTATGAGCCGGGGGGCTGCTAAGGAATATTCCCTGCCGGATTCGCGAGGGAGAATACCTTGAAGTCAAAGAGGTGTGGAAGTTGAGTGCAGAGGAGACAAAAGACAGCGGTCCCTTCCAAGATCGTCGAAGGAAGCTCCAGAGATTGAGGGATTCGGGGATTGATCCTTATTCCCAGGAATATCGACCTGATCGGGAAATCGGAGAGATCCGAGCGGAGTTTGACACCTGGGACGCCGAATCGTTGGGGAAGCTCGACACCACCTTTTCCATCGCCGGTCGATTGATGGCCAGGAGGGACTTCGGGAAGGTTGCCTTTCTGGACGTGCTCGACCGGAGCGGGAAGATCCAATGTTTCGTCCAGAAGGCCCAGTTGAACGAAGAGGAGCGGTTGATCCTTCAGTGTCTAGACATCGGGGACCATATGGGGGTGTGGGGAGGACTCTTTAGGACCCGTACCGGGGAACTCACCATTCGGGCAGAGGGTCTGAAGATCCTCTCCAAGGCCCTGAGACCGCTCCCCGAAAAATGGCACGGCCTTCGAGATGTGGAGGCCCGGTATCGACAACGTTATCTGGATCTCCTCATGAACCCGGATGTGAGGAGGACTTTCGAGACGCGCACGCGGATCATTCGGATTCTTCGCGACTTTTTGGACCAGAAGGGGTTCCTGGAAGTGGAGACCCCCATGATGCAGCCCATCCCAGGAGGGGCGGAAGCTCGCCCCTTCGTCACCCACCACAACGCCCTGGATCGGGACCTCTATCTTAGGATCGCCCCCGAGCTTTACTTGAAGCGATTGGTCGTGGGAGGATTCGAGAAGGTATATGAAATCAATCGGAACTTCCGCAACGAGGGGATCTCCACTCAGCATAACCCGGAATTCACCATGCTGGAGTTTTACTGGGCCTACGCCACGTTCGAGGATCTTATGGAACTGACCGAGGAACTCCTCGAGACCCTCGTCCAGGAACTTCATGGACGTTCATCCCTCACCTACCAGGGCACGCAAGTGGAATTCTCTCGTCCCTGGAGCCGTATCCGGTTCTTCGATGCCTTGGAGCAGATCGGGGGCGTGCCGAGGAATCTCTTGGAGGGAGAAGAAGAAAGGCTGCGGAAATGGGCCCACCAGAAGGGGATTCCCCTCGAAGGCCGCAAAAGGAGGGGGAAGGTCTTGGCCAAGATCTTCGATACGTTGGTGGAACCTCATCTCCAGTCTCCCACCTTCGTCACCCACTATCCCGTGGAGATTTCCCCGTTATCGCGTCGAAACCTCAGGGAGCCCCAGTTGGTCGATCGATTCGAGCTGTTCATAGCGGGAAGGGAGATCGCCAATGCCTTCACCGAGCTGACCGATCCGGACGATCAGAGAGAGAGGTTCCTGGAGCAGCGGACCTTACGGGAAGAAGGCGACGAAGAGGCGCATCCCCTGGACGAGGACTTTCTTCGGGCCTTAGAGCATGGTATGCCCCCCACGGCCGGGGAAGGGATCGGAGTGGATCGTCTGGTCATGCTGTTGACGGATTCGGCATCCATTCGGGACGTTATCCTTTTCCCCCAGCTTCGTCACGAGGGACCCAGCGGATGAATCCGGATGGGGTGTGGCCCACGACATGGCTTGAGTGTTAAAGGGACAAGGGTCCCATGAGCTACGCATTCTGGATCGGCCTTCGCTATCTTCGGGCTAAGAGGAAACAGCGGGCCATCTCCGTGGTTACCCTGCTGTCCATTTTGGGGGTGGGGGTGGGAGTGATGGCCCTCATCGTCGTCATCTCCGTCATGACGGGGTTTGCCAATGACCTCAAAGAGAAGATCCTCGGAGTGACGGCCCATGTGGTAGTCCTTCAAAGGGGACAGGAGATGAGGGACTACGAGCGGGTGCGTGCCGAACTTCTGAAGGTGCCCGGGGTCCGAGGGGCGACCCCCTTCATCCTTCGAGAGGTCATCCTCCAGGGACCCACGAGGGCCACCGGAGCCATCCTCCGGGGTGTGGACCCCAAGACCGCACGCGGTGTCCTTCCTCTGGACCGAATGATCAAGCTCGGAGACCTCGCCGACTTGTCCCGTTCTGGGGGGAAAGGTCCTCCAGGGATCCTTTTAGGCAAGGAGCTCCTTGCCTACCTCGGGTGCGGGATCGGAGATACGGTCACGGTCGTCTCTCCCTTGGGGACTCTGACTCCTTGGGGGAACCTCCCCAAATGGAAGAGATTTCGGGTCGTAGGGTTCTTCGACTCCGGCTATTGGGAGTTTGACTTCAAGTTGGCCTTCATTTCCCTGAAAGAGGCCCAGAGGCTCTTCGAGATCCCCGAACGCGTGACAGGAATCGAACTGAAGGTGAAAGATGTTTACCGGGCCGCTGAGGTGCGCCAACGGATTCAGTCCTCCCCGTTGGGGCTTCGATATATCGCTCAGGACTGGATGCAGAGGAACCGCAACCTTCTTTTTGCTCTAGGGATGGAAAAGAAGGTGATGTTCGTGATCCTCTTCTGCATCGTGGGGGTGGCCGCTCTGTTGATCATCAGCATCCTGGTGATGATGGTCATGGAGAAGCAAAGGGATATCGCCATCCTCAAGGCTATGGGGGCCCGCTTCGAGCACATCCTCCAGATCTTCATGATCCAGGGGCTGCTCATCGGGGCGGTGGGGACGGCGTTTGGATGTGCGGGGGGGTTGGTGATATCATGGAGGCTCGAACAGATTGTGAGCTGGATCGAACGGACCTTGGGTGTCCAGTTTCTGCCGGGGGATGTCTATTACATCAGCGAGCTTCCCTCTCACATCGAGCCTTGGGATGTGGGGGTAATCGTCATAGTGACCATGTTAATCAGCCTCCTGGCCAGTCTGTATCCCTCGTGGAGAGCCGCCAAGCTGGACCCGGTGGAGGGCCTGAGGTATGAGTGAGGGGGTGGAGCCCGTCCTGGAGGCGCGGAGCATCACCCGGCGGTTCATCAAGGACGCTCAACGTGTGGAGGTCCTTCGGGGGGTGGATCTGCAGGTACGGCGCGGGGAGGCCGTGGTCATTACCGGTGCCTCTGGGGTAGGCAAGAGCACATTGATCCATATCTTGGGGGCATTGGATCGGCCCTCTGAAGGGGCTGTGCTCTACGA
This sequence comes from Desulfarculaceae bacterium JdFR-97, assembly GCA_002010915.1. GTDB lineage: Bacteria > Desulfobacterota > Desulfocorpusculales > Desulfocorpusculum > Desulfocorpusculum > JdFR-97. The sequence goes on from MTPG01000121.1 coordinate 10,034, forward strand.
AGGGGAAGACGTCTTTCGGATGGACGATCGGTCCCTGGCGGCCTTTCGGAACCGACGGATCGGCTTTGTCTTTCAGTTTCATTACCTGCTTTCGGAGCTGACCGCTTTGGAGAATGTCATGGTTCCCGCCCTCATTCTCGGTCTTTCTAGAGCTCGAGCCAGGGAGAAGGCCGAGGCGGTGCTCGAAAGCCTCGGTCTGGGGGACCGGCTCACCCACCGACCCGGAGAGCTTTCCGGGGGCGAACAGCAGAGGGTGGCTATTGCCCGAGCCCTGGTGCTGAGGCCTCCTGTGGTCCTGGCGGACGAACCCACGGGAAACCTGGACGAGAGGACTGGCGACAGGGTGAGCGATCTCCTCCTTGAGATGAGAGAGGTCTTCGGAACGACCCTTGTGGTGGTCACACACAACATGAGACTGGCCAGCAAGATGGATCGAAGATTGGAGCTGGCTGAGGGGAGGCTCCGGGAGCGGCCCATCTCGGGCCCCGACCCCTGACAGATGCCCTAGAAAGAGACGTGCGATGGGGTCGGAGCTTGCTGAAGCCGAGGCTTTTTGCTCCACTGAGGTCTCAAGACCCACGGTCGAAATGAGACGGAGAGTGGCCATGAAGGTTCGACGCTTGACGGTGTTGGGCTGGTTGTTGGGGATCCTCTTGAATATGGCCTTTGTCGGACAGGGGGCGGCATGGGCTCAGGTTCGGATCAGGCTCCTTCCGCTTCAGGTGTTCAGTGGCCGCGAGGACGCTTCAGAGCTCAAAAACCTCGTGGAGCAGATGATGATTGCCGCCCTCCAAGGTGAGGAAGGGGTCCAGGTCTTATATGACCCCGAAGCCTCTCCACCCAAGGGGGGGTACTCCGAGAGCAATGTGCGGCACTTGGTCCGGGGAGAAGGGGCTCAATGGGTCCTGTGGGGAAGCCTGACCGAGGCCGGGAGGCTCCTCAGCCTGGATCTTCGGCTCCTTTCTTTGGCCCGGCCCGGCCCGCCCACTTCCTCCTACCTGGAGGCCTCCGACCGGGATGAACTCCTCTCCAAGTTGGAGGAGGAGATGGAGGGGGTTCTCTCCCAGCTCCTGGAGAGAGAGAAGATCGTGGACATCCGGGTGGAGGGCAACCGAAGGATCGGCAAGGACGCCATCCTCCTTCGGACCCGGAGTCGGGTAGGCGACGATTTCTCCATGCGTCGCCTGAGAAGGGATATCCGGGAGATAGAGAAACTCGGCTACTTTGAGGACGTCCAGCTCCACGTGGAGGACGCGCCTGGAGGGAAGGTCGTGACCTTTCGCGTCCGGGAGAAGCCGACCATCAGGGAGATCCTGATCACAGGCAACAGCGAAATCAGCACGGACGATATCCAAGAGGTGATCACTCTCCAACCCCAGAGCATCCTCAACTACCAGGCCCTTCAGGATACAGTGCAGAAAATCCAGCGGCTCTACCAGGAGAAGGGGTTCTACGGGGCCAAAGTGAGCTATGAGCTAAAGGACCTGGAGGGGAACCAGAAGGGGGTAATCTTTCACGTCGAGGAGGGAAAGAAGTTTTGGATCAAGGTCATCCAGTTCGAGGGCAATGAGCACTTCACCGACAAGCAGCTCAAGAAGGTCATGAAGACCAAAGAGAAGGATTGGCTCCATTGGGTGACGGGATCGGGAGTTTTGGATCAGGAGACGCTTCGCCAGGATGTGGAGCGCCTTTCGGCTTTCTACTACAATCATGGCTTCATCAAGTGCCGTGTTGGTGCCCCTAAGATCGAAAACGACGAGCAGTGGATCTATATCACCATCGGTATAGAAGAGGGGGACCAATACCACCTCCGTTCCCTCCGTCTCGAAGGGGACCTGCTGGAGGAGGAACGGCTCATGAAGGCCTCCCTGGGCATCAAGGAGGGGGAACCCTTCAATCGTGACCAGCTCAGGAGGGATATCCTGAGGCTCTCGGAGCGCTATGCCGATCAGGGCTATGCCTACGCGGATATCCAGCCCATGACCCGCATCGACGAGGGGGAGAAGGCCGTGGATGTCACCCTCGTCATCGACAAGAACCAGAAAGTCCGCATCGGACGCATCCGCATCATGGGCAACACGAAGACCAGGGACAAGGTCATCCGGAGGGAGCTGCAGTTGAGCGAGGGGGACACTTTCAGCAGCAGCGCGCTCAAACGGAGCAGTCAACGATTGAAGGCCTTGAAGTTCTTCGAAGAGGTCAATATCACCACATCCCCCGGAGAGACCGAGGACGTGGTGGACCTCAACGTGGAGGTCAAAGAGCAACAGACCGGCACCTTCTCCTTGGGGGCGGGTTACAGCTCGGTGGACCAGCTTATCGGTATCGCTGAGATCCAGCAGAGCAACCTCTTCGGGCGAGGTTATAAGGTGCGTCTCAAGGCGGAGGTGGGTGGGAAAAAGCAGTTCTATGACTTCAGCTTTGTGGACCCCTGGTTTCTGGATACGAGGGTAGGGCTGCGCTTGGACCTCTACAAGACGGAGCGGGAATATATCGACTACACTCGCTCCTCCATAGGAGGGGACATCATCTTTTACTTCCCCCTGGATCGGTTCCTGAAGAACCTCACCGGGAGCTTGGGCTATCGGATGGAGGAGGTGGAGGTCTCGGACGTGGATGCGGACTCCTCCGTCATCTTCAAGGAGCAAGAAGGGCGCACCCTTACCAGCGAGATCCTGGGAGGCTTGACTTACGATACCCGAAACCACCAGCTCTATCCTACCAAAGGGAATCTCTCTCAGCTTTCCGTCAACCTCGCAGGCCTCGGTGGGGACAACCACTTCGCAAAGTACATCGTCAGCTCGGCTCAGTATTTTCCTTTCAAGTGGGGCACCAGCTTCATGGTTCGAGGGGAATTCGGGTACGGACATGGATGGTTCGGCGACAAGCTCCCTGTCTTTGAACGGTTCTTCCTGGGAGGTCTTTATTCCATGCGTGGGTTTGAGGCGGGATCCGTAGGCCCCCGGGATCCCAAGACCAACGATGTGGTGGGAGGCGATAAGGAGGTCTTCTTCAATTTCGAATACATCTTCCCCATCCTTCGAAAGCTGGAACTGAGAGGGGTGGTGTTTTACGACACAGGAAACGCCTATTTGGGACCCGTCGATATCGCTGACTTCCGTCATGCGGTGGGCTGCGGTATCCGATGGTATTCCCCGCTGGGACCCCTTCGGGTGGAGATCGGCTACAACCTCAAACCCGAATCCGATGAGAAGGACTACGAATGGGCCTTCGGGATGGGGGGGTCCTTCTGAGCCCAAGGCGAGATCCCGTAGGGGGTGTTCCTCGACCGCATCCCCAAAGGGATGAGGGAGGGGGCTCTCTTTCTGTGGGATGGGCTAAGGGTCGCCAAGCATTAACGTCAAGGAGGATCCGATGAGAAAAGGATTGTGGATGGTGGGAGGGATCGTACTGGTCCTTGCGCTGGGAGCGGGGAAGGCCTGGTCGGCCTCGCAGGTCAAGATCGGATATATCGACCTACAGCGGATCATTGAGGTCTCCGACAAGGGAAAGGAACTTCGGGAGAGGCTTTTCAAACTGCGCCAGGAAAAAGAGAGGATCTTGGCGGCTAAACAGGAAGAACTCAACGCCATGCGCAAGGATTTCGAACAGAAGGCCTTTACCCTGAGCGATCGGGCCCGACTGGACAAGCAGCAGGAGATCCGCCAAAAGGAGTTGGAGTTCAGGAATCTCTCGGAGGCCTATCGCCAAGAGGTGCTTATGGAGGGGAGGAAGCTCCAGGCGTTGATGTTTCGTGAGTTGAGCGATGTGGTCAAACGAATCGGCAAGCGTGAGGGTTTCACCATCATTCTCGACAAGGATGTGATCCTCTACGCCGATGAGGCCATCAATATCACGGACAAGGTGATTCAGGAGTACAATGCCCAAGCCAGGAAGTCGGGATCCTAAGGCACGACAGTGAGGAAGACGATTCGGGAGCTGGCCGAGTTAGTGGGGGGGGAGGTCCTCGGAGACGGGAACTTCGAGGTTGAAGGGATCTCCTCCCTTGAAGAGGCCAGCGAACAGCAGATCACATTTGTCAGCCATCCACGATTTCTCCCGCGTCTGGCTCGGTCCCGGGCCGGAGCCGTGATAGTGGCTAAAGCAGATTGGGGGGAGGGTCGTCCGCGGATCGTGGTCCCCGATCCCTATCTGGCTTATGCTCGCATTGCTCAGCTTTTCCATCCTCCTCTTATCCCTACCTGGGGCATAGCCGAAGGGGCCTATATCCATCCCGAAGCTCGGATCGGTCGAGGGGTTCAGATCGCTCCGACGGCCTGGGTGGACCGCGCAGCGGTTATTGAGGATCGAGTCGTCCTGTATCCCGGCGTCTGTGTGGGGGAGGAATCTCGGATTGGAGAGGACTCCATCCTATATCCCGGAGTGGTCCTATATCCGGGGACCCAAGTGGGGCGAAAGGTGGTGATCCACGCCGGATCGGTCATAGGGAGTGACGGTTTCGGTTACGCACGGGATGGGAGCCGATACGTGAAGATCCCTCAAATGGGCATCGTCCGTATCGACGACGAGGTGGAGATCGGGGCCAACAATACCATCGATCGGGCGTCGTTCGGGGTTACATGGATCCAGCGCGGGGTCAAGACGGACAACCTCGTCCACATCGGGCACAATGTGGTGGTTGGGGAGGATACTGTCCTCGTGGCCCAAGTGGGCATCGCGGGTAGCACGGTGGTGGGCCGCAGGGCCGTCTTGGCGGGCCAGGTGGGGGTGGCCGGACACTTGCGCATCGGTGACGGGGCGATGATAGGGCCCAAGTCGGGGGTGGGCAAGGACGTCCCTGAGGGGGATATCGTCAGCGGCGCCCCGGCCATCCCGCACCGACATTGGCTGCGAATGGTTCAGGCCCTGCCCAGGCTCCCGGACCTGATACGCAGGCTTCGGTCCCTGGANAAAAGGGTGGCCGAGTTGGAGAAACGAGACCATGGCGACGAAGGATGAGATACGTGTGCTTGACATTGAGGAGATCCTCCGATTGCTTCCCCATGCCTATCCCTTCCTCTTCGTGGACCGGGTCAAGGAATTGGAGCCTGAACGGCGGATCGTCTGTCTGAAGAACGTCTCCATTAACGAGCCGTTCTTCCAGGGGCATTTTCCGGGGCGCCCCGTAATGCCAGGAGTCCTCTTGGTGGAAGCCATGGCCCAAGCGGGAGGGGTATTGGTCCTTCATTCCCACAGCGAGGAGTACGCCGGAAAGGATGTCTACTTCCTGGGCATCGACCGAGTGCGCTTTCGAAAGGTGGTCCGGCCCGGGGATCAGATCGTAGTGGAGGCCGAGGTGGTCCGTCGCAGGGGGACCGTGTGGAAGTTCCAATGTCGATGTAGTGTGGAGGGGGAACTGGTGGCGGAAGCGGAGATACTGGCCATGGTGGATAGGATGCCTCATAGGCGTCCTCAAGAGAGGTGATGGAATGATCCACCCTACAGCCATCGTTCATCCTCGGGCGGAATTGGCCGAAGATGTGGAGGTTGGGCCCTACAGCATCATCGGGGAAAACGTGGAGATCTCCAGAGGGGTCAAGATCGATTCCCACGTTCGAATCGAGGGGTGGACCCGCTTGGGGGAGAACTGTCGAGTCTTTTCCTTTGCCGTTTTGGGAGAGGCCCCGCAGGACCTGAAGTACAAGGGCGAACCTAGCGAGCTCATCGTCGGACCCAACAATGTCTTCCGAGAGTTCGTGACCGTTCACCGGGGCACCGCCGAAGGAGGGGGACGGACTGTCATCGGTGCCAACAACCTCTTCATGGCTTACAGTCATGTGGCCCACGACTGCCTCATCGGAAACCACGTTATCATGGCCAACGCTGCTACCTTGGCAGGCCATATCGAGATCCAAGACCATGCCATCATCGGAGGGCTGGCTGCCGTGCATCAGTTTGTCCGGATCGGGGCCTATGCCCTGGTGAGCGGTCTGACTGGTGTCCCTCGGGACATTCCTCCTTATGCTCTGGCTGCAGGCAACAGGGCCCGGCTCTATGGATTGAATCTCATCGGTCTAAAGCGTCACGGATTCTCCTCGGAGACCATTCTCCATCTCAAGAGGGCTTATCGGATCCTCTTCCGTTCCCATCTCCCCCTTTCAAAGGCCCTGGAGCGGGTGTCCCGGGAGATCCCATCCTTCCCGGAGCTGGAGCGGCTTGTGGAGTTCCTCCGCACTTCCCGGAGGGGGGTCTGCAGGTAAGGTTCCCTCACGCCCCGAGGGTCTCCCGGGGCAGGCTCAGGCCTCCTCCGGGTAGGGGGCATGAGGCAAGAATCCCTTTGAGTCATGAAGAAGGATGCGGTTGGGGTCTTAGGTTTGATCGCCGGAAACGGGCCACTCCCCGTGGTCTTTGCGCAAGAGGCCCGGCGTCTGGGGTATACCCTAGTAGCCGTAGGGCATAGAGGGGAGACCCGCCCGGAGCTGGAGGATCACGTTCATCGAATGAGCTGGGTTCGAGTGGGGGAGTTGGGGGCCCTCATCGAGGCCCTCAAAGAGGGAGGCGTCGGGCGCGTGCTCCTGCTGGGAGGCATCGACAAGAGGCGGGCCATTCAGACTATGCGGTTGGATGCACGGGGCCTAGAGGTGGTACGCAGATTGAAGGCCCGAGGAGATGATGCCCTTTTGGGTGCGTTTGCTCGGGAATTGGAGGGTGAGGGGATCGAGGTGCTCGACTCCAGGCAGTGGCTTTCCTCCTGGCTTACCCCGGAAGGCGTCCTCACGGAGATAGAACCCAGTGAGCAGCAGCAACAGGACGTGGCCCTGGGGATATCGGTCCTGGACCATATCGGAAGCCTGGACATCGGCCAAACGGTGGTGGTCAAGGAGGGGGTGATACTGGCCGTAGAAGCCATAGAAGGAACCGACGAGGCCATCCTGCGCGGAGGAAGATTGGGGGGAAGCGGATCCGTGGTGGTCAAGGGGAGTAAGCCCATGCAGGACCTTCGCTTCGATGTGCCGGTGGTGGGTCCGGCCACCTTGGAGAGGATGGTGGAAGTGGGTGCACGGGTCTTGGCCTTGGAAGCGGGGCGCACCTTCCTCTTGGATCGGGAGCGCATGTGCCAAAAAGCCGTCCAGGCGGGGATCTGCATCCTGGGGTGGTCCCGAGGAGGCGAAACAGATGGCTAGGCTTCGGGCCTGTGTGGTGGGGGTGGGGTACGTGGGGCGATATCACGCCCAGAAATACCGAGACATGCCCGAAGTGGACTTGGTCGCAGTCGTAGACCTTAGGTACGATCGAGCCCTTTCGGTGGCCCGGGAGCTGCAAACGGAGGCATATCGGAGCCTCCAAGAGTTGGTTCACCGAGTGGATATCGCCTCGGTGGCCGTTCCGACTACCTCCCATTGCGCTGTGGCCACGGAGCTCATGGACCAGGGCGTCCATGTCTTGGTGGAAAAGCCCATGGCTTCCAGTCTGGAGGAGGCCGAAGCCATGGCGGACCGGGCCCGAAGCCGTGGTGTTGTGCTCCAGGTGGGCCATTTGGAGCGGTTCAATCCGGCCATCCGGGCTATCCTCCCCCATCTGGAGAATCCTCTTTTCCTGGAATGCCACCGCATCAGTCCGTATCAAGGCAGGGGGACGGACGTGGACGTGGTCCTGGATCTGATGATCCATGACATCGATCTGCTGCTTTACTTTCTGAAAGCCGAGCCGATCCAGGTGGATGCCGTGGGTGTCCCCGTGCTCACCCCCCAATACGACATCGTCAACGCCAGGTTCCGGTTCCCTTCAGGGTGTGTGGCCAATGTCACGGCGAGTCGGGTCTCGGCCAAGAGCCTGCGGAAGATCCGAATCTTCCAACCCAATGCCTATTTCTCCGTGGATTGCGGAAAAGGCGAGGCACGGATCTATCGCCGAGTGCGATCCGGGGGGTCGGATAAGGCCCAGATCACTGCTGAGTCCCTTTGCGTGGGGGAAGGGGATTCGCTCCTGGAGGAGATCCGTTCTTTTGTGGAGGCCGTTCGCTTTGGACGTCCTCCCGTGGTGGACGGGGCCGCTGGCATCCGCTCCCTCAAGGTGGCCCTGAAGGTCCTCGAGGATCTGGAAGAGACCTGCCCCAAAGGGCTCCTTGAGACCCTTGCCCGAGAGAAGGGCCATGGGTGATGCGGGACGGGATGCTTCCACCGTGGACATTCTCATGGCGGCGGGGGAGCCTTCGGGGGACCGCCATGGGGCGGACCTTGCGAGCCACCTTCGCCTCCTCTTGCCCGGTTGCCGGCTCTGGGGGATGGGGGGGGAGGCCATGGCCCGCGCAGGGGTGGAGATTCAGGTCTCCTATGAGGATCTCTCTGTGGTGGGGCTGGTGGAGGTCTTGGGCCATCTGGGCGCTGCAGTGCGGGCAAGGCAAGCCTTGATGGCCCGGGCGAGGAAGTCGCCCCCCCACCTGGCCGTGCTCATCGATTTCCCCGATTTCAACTTATGGCTCGCTCGAGGCCTCAAGCGACTTAAGATCCCCATCTTCTATTACATCTCCCCTCAGGTGTGGGCATGGAGACGAAAGCGAGTGAAACTCATGGCCCGCCTTTTGGACCAGGTGGGGGTCATCCTTCCCTTTGAGGAGCCGCTTTTGCGCCGTGCCGGGGTGGCGGCCCGTTACGTAGGTCATCCCTTGGTGGCGCAGCTCCGAGAGGGATCGTGGACCAGGGATCCATGGAGAGCCCTCGACCTGCCCCAGGGAACCTCCGCTCTGGCTCTTCTGCCCGGAAGCCGTCCTCAGGAAGTGAGGCGGCACCTTCCGGTCATGCTCCGGGCAACCCGACTCATCCAGGATAAGGCAGAGGGGATCCTTCCCCTTGTGGCCCTTTCTCCCATGCTCTCCGTTGATGAGGTTCAAGGGATACTTGCTTCCTCGCCATCGGAGGTTCGCATCTACCAGGGGAAGACGCGGGAGGTGCTGCTGGCCTCGCGGGCAGCTGTGGTGGCTTCGGGCACAGCCACTCTCGAGGCCGCCCTTTTGGGGACACCCATGGTGGTGATCTACCGGACCTCGTGGTTGAGCTATCTGCTTGGTCGTCTCTTGATTCGGGTCCCTCATATCTCCTTGGTCAACCTTTTGGCCGGGGAGGAGCTCGTTCCGGAGCTCGTCCAAGGTGCCCTCACACCCGAGGCGATTCGAAGGCATCTCCTAGTCTTGCTCTGTAATACAGACAAGAGGAACCGTATGATCCGTGGATTCGAGGAGATCCGAAAGAGTTTGGGCGAAGAAGTAGCTGGCCGACGTGCGGCCCAGATCGTCCGGGAGATGATCCGATCCGGAGCGGCCGGGGGAGCAGGTGCATGAGGCGCTACCGAAGGCTTTTGAGCTTCGTGCGGCCTTACTGGAAACGCTTCTTCTGGGCGGNGGTCTGTATGGCGGCCTATTCGGCCTTTTCCGGAGCCCTAGCCTGGTTGGTCCGGCCCGTAGTGGACAATGTCTTNGTGGAAAAGGACTTGGCCATGCTCCGGCTGCTCCCTTTCGTTGTGGTGTTTGTGAGCTTGGGAAAGGGGCTGGCCGATTACGGGCAGTCCTATCTGATGGCTTATGTGGGACAGAGGGTGATCGCGGACCTAAGGGATCGGATCTACCATCACCTCCACGACCTCTCCCTGTCCTTCTTCCAGCGAACCCCAACGGGCGTGCTGATCTCCCGCATCACTAACGATGTGACTCTGGTTCAAGGGACCGTGACCAATGCGGTGACGGGGCTCCTCAAGGACCTTTTCACTGCGGCGGCCTTGGTGGGGGTGGTGGTATACAATGATTGGTTCTTGGCGCTCTTCGCCCTGGTCATCTTCCCTCTGGCCGTTGTGCCGTTGATTCGATTTGGAAGAAGGATCCGCAGGTTCAGCCGTCAGTCGCAGGTGCAGATGGGGAAGATTACCACGGTCCTCCATGAGACCATCTCCGGACAGGTCATCGTCAAGACCTTCTGCCGGGAGGACTACGAGAGGAGCCGATTCTCCCGGGAGAACCGATCCCTCTTCCGGACCCTGATGAAACGCTATCGAGTGCGGGCCTTGACCTCGCCCCTTATGGAGACCTTGGCAGGAGTTGGCGCTGCCACAGCCATCTTGGTGGGCGGCCACCGCGTCCTGCAAGGGGCCATGACCACCGGGAGCTTCTTCTCCTTCATCGCGGCCTTGGGCATGCTTTACGAGCCCGTCAAGCGGCTCAGCCGCCTACATCTGGTGGTTCAGGAGGGGTTGGCAGCGGCGGAGAGAATCTTTCAGGTCCTCGATGAGGAGCCCGAGATCCGGGATAATCCAGAGGCGCTTCCATTGCCGTCCTTGCGTCATGGGATCTCCTTCGAGGGAGTGGGGTTTCGGTATGAGGAGCGATGGATCCTCAAGGGAATCGACCTGGAGATTCGCAAGGGGGAGGTGGTGGCCCTGGTAGGGGAGAGCGGGGCGGGCAAGACCACTCTGGCCCTCCTTCTGCCACGCCTCTTCGACGTAGATGAGGGCCGGATCTTGGTGGATGGGCGGGATATTCGGGAGGTAACCCTGCGGTCCCTGCGTCAACAGGTGGCCATCGTGACGCAGCAGAGTGTGCTGTTCAACGACACCGTCCGGAACAACATCGCCTATGGTCGCCCTGAGGCATCCTTCGAGGAGATTCAACGGGCAGCGCGAGCGGCTCATGCCGAGGAGTTTATCCTCCAACTGCCTCAGGGTTACGATACGGTGATCGGAGAGGGGGGGGTGAAGCTCTCCGGGGGCCAGCGCCAGAGGATCTGCATCGCCCGGGCCGTGCTAAAAGATGCTCCCATCCTGATTCTGGATGAGGCCACCTCGGCCCTGGACTCGGAATCCGAGGAGGAGGTGCAGAAGGCCCTGGAAGAGGCCATGAGGTCCCGAACGGTCCTGGTCATCGCCCACCGCCTCTCCACGGTTCGGAACGCCGACAGGATTGTGGTGCTCAAGGAAGGGCGTATCGTGGAGTCGGGGACCCATGAGTCCCTCATGGCCCGTGGGGGTGAGTACGCCCGGCTTTATCTGATCCAGGTTCAAGGGGCTGGAAAAGGCCCCTCCCCCTGGAAGGATCGATCTGCGATAGAACCGACATGAAACCAAAAGCCCTCCGGCGGTCGGTCCTGAATGCGACACCGCCCCTCATCTATGCGTTTCTCGTGGTGCTCCAGCGGACGATCCGTTGGACGGAGGTCAATGCAGGGACGGCCCGTTCCCTTTGGCAGTCCCAGGAGCGACTGATCATCGCCTTCTGGCATGGACGGATGTTGTTGGCCCCTTTCTTCTATCGGGGCCGAGGACTGAAGGTCCTGATCAGCAACCACGCTGACGGGGAGTTGATCCATCGGGTGATGCGCCGTTTTGGGTTCGGCAGCGTGCGGGGATCCACCCGCAAAAGGGGGACACGGGCCTTTCGGGAGATGGTCCGCTCCTGGCGAGAGGGTTACGATATTGTCATCACCCCGGACGGCCCGAGAGGTCCGAGATATGTGGTCCAGCCGGGGATTGTGGAACTGGCCAGATGCACCCAGGCGCCCATCCTCCCTGTCTCCTACAGCACGCGGCACCGGTGGACGTCTCCGAGTTGGGACGGCCTCTTGGTGCCACGGCCCTTTACCCAGGGAGTCTTTGTGTGGGGACATCCTCTGAGGGTTGACCCACAAGCTTCGCCCCACGAGAGAGAGCGGATGCGGAGACTCCTGGAAGATCGGCTGCGTCGCCTCACAGAGGAGGCGGACCATTACTTCCTTCCCATCGGGGTGGACTGATGAGTCTCCTCTGGTGGACGGCCTACAATACCGTCCTTGCCTTGGGGATCCTCTGGACCGCTCCCTTGTGGTGCGGAGTCCTGATCTCTCGAGCCAAACATCGGGCGGGCTTTGTTCAAAAGGCCACGGGAGATGTCCAAGTCCCCCGTGCCTCCATGCAGGGGGGGATCTGGTATCATGCAGTATCCGTAGGCGAGGTGATGGCCTCGCTTCCCCTCCTCAAGAGGATCCATAGCATGGACGAGAAGATACCACTATGGATCTCTACGGTCACGGCTACCGGCCAAAGGACCGCCAGGGAGAAGATCCCTTGGGCCTCGGGGATCTTTTACTTTCCCTATGATATGGCCTGGATCGTGGACAGAGTGATCCGTCGGCTTCGCCCCTCTCTCTTCGTCACCACGGAGACGGAACTTTGGCCGAATTGCGCTTGGCGGCTCCGGCGCTACGGGGTCCCCATGGTGATGGTCAACGGACGTATTTCGGACCGATCCTTCGGAAGATATCGAAGGTTTCGATTCCTTTTCCGGAGGGCTTTGGAGTCCTATTCTCTGTTGTGCATGCAATCGGAGGAGTCGGCCCGACGTATCCGGATGCTCGGGGCACCAACGGACCGCGTGCTGGTGACGGGAAACCTGAAATTCGATCAGCAGCCTCCCAAGGTCGTGGATGAGATGTCCTGGCGGAGGCGGATCGGTGTGGAGGATGACTCTCCCGTCGTGGTGGCCGGGAGCACCCATCCCGGAGAAGAGGATCTCCTCCTTGCGGTCTTCCGGCGCCTCCGCCAGCGACATCCTCGCCTTCAGTTGGTGCTGGCACCCAGGGCCCCCGAGCGTTTCGAGGAGGTGGCGGGCAGAGTCCGGGAACACGGATTCGTCCTCAAGCGAAGGAGCCGAGTAGAGGCGGACTGCCCGGGGCCCACTGCGGAGGTGATCCTCTTGGATACCATAGGCGAGCTGGCCTCGGTCTACAGTGTGGCCTCGGTGGTCTTTGTTGGGGGGAGCCTGGTGGCCCTAGGGGGGCACAACCCCCTGGAGGCCGCCTCCCACGCAAAGCCTGTGGTGTTTGGACCGCACATGGAGAATTTCCGAGAGATTTCTTCCCTCCTCCTGAACCAAGGCGGGGCCGTACAGGTGGAGGACCCGGAGTCCCTGGAGCGGGTCCTGGAGGGATTCCTTTCCAGTCCCGACGAGGCGGATCGGACCGGAAGGAGGGCCCTTGAGGTCCTGGAGCTCAATCGAGGTGCGGCCGACCGGACCCTTCAGGCAATTCTCCCCCTTCTCCAGGGAAGGCCATGGGGCTGAGGGATTCCATACGTCGGAGGATGGAAGGCGGTGATCCTCCTCCGGGGGATCCATGGGAGTTCCCTCTCCGCATGGCCTCCGTGGTGTATGGCTTGGGTGTCTTTATCCGCGGCAAGGCCTATGACCTAGGAGTATGGCGAATCCGGAGGCTTCCCGCCCCTGTCATCTCCGTGGGCAATCTGGGCGTGGGTGGGACCGGGAAGACCCCTCTGGTGATGGCCCTAGCCCGTCATCTTGGGGTAGCAGGGCAAAGGGTCTGTATCCTCTCCAGGGGCTACCGGAGGGAGGAGCCCCATCGCATCCGCTCCGTCTCTTTGGGGAAAGGGGTCCTATGCGGTGTACGGGAGGCGGGGGATGAGCCCTACTTGATGGCACGGCGCCTCCAGGGGGTCTCCATTTGGGTGGGTTCGGACCGCTACCGAGCTGGGCTTCGGGCGTGGGAGGCCCATCGCCCCCACCTCTTTCTGTTGGACGATGGGTTTCAGCATCGGCGCCTCCATCGGGATCTGGATATCGTGGTGGTGCGTGCTGTGCGTCCCCTGGGTAACGGCCAGCTGCTTCCAGCAGGCCCCCTTCGTGAGCCGCCAGAGGCCATGAAGCGGGCCCACATAATGGTGATAAACACGGCAGGATGTCCTTCTGGAGAAGCAGGAAACGGCTCCTTATGGTCCTCCATCGCGCCGGGGATTCCCAGGCTCCGAATGAGCTACCGTCCGATCTCCCTGTGGAGGCTAGAGGATCGAGAGTCAGTACCATTGGAGCAGCTTACAGGGACCCGTGTGATGGCCCTATGCGGGGTGGGTGATCCCCAAGGCTTTTTGAAACTCCTTGTATCCCTGGGAGCGAGAGTCGAGGAGGTCCTTTCGTTCCCGGATCATTATTGGTATACTCCTCCGGATTTGAGGCGTATCCAGGAGGGACTGAACCGGGTGGATATGGGGGTCACCACGGAGAAGGATGCCTGGAAGCTCCGGGAGGCGGGGCTGCGGGATCGGCGTGTGTGGGCCTTGCAGGTTGAAGCTGACCTGGAGCCCATGGACCTCCTTTGGAGACACCTCCGCCCCCTCCTGGTGGATTCATGAGGGGGCCCTCGGTGAAGATCCTCGTCGTCAAGATGAGCTCTCTGGGGGACGTGGTCCAGAGTCTCCCCGCCCTGTCTGCTCTTCGGGAGGCCTTTCCGGAGGCTCAGATCCACTGGGTCGTGGAAGAGACCTCAGCGGATCTCCTGCGTCTACATCCGGGAGTGGATCGGATCTGGATCGTCCCTCGAGCCCGATGGGTAGGGTATCTCCGGAGGCCCGGTCGATGGACCCTTCTGATCCGCGAGGCGGTGGGGACGGCTCGAGCCCTCCGAGGGCATCGATTTGACCTAGCGCTGGATCTCCAGGGTCTGCTCAAAAGCGCTATGTGGATGAGGGTGGCTCGGGCGGATCGAAAGGTAGGGTTCGACGGAGCAAGGGAGGGGGCGTCACGGTTTCTGACCGAGAAGTATCCGTGGGGTCATCCGGATAGACACGCTGTGGAGCGCTACCTGGGATTGGTTGAAGGGATCTCCCGGTGGCGTGGGGCTGTGGACTATGGCGTAATCCTCTCCCATGATGTGGAGGTGCGGGCCCTGGAAGAGCTCCGTTTGAGCGGGGGAGTCCCCGACCAGCCATGGGTCGTGCTGATCCCTGCGGCCCGATGGAGGACCAAGGAGTGGCACCCCCGGTCCTTCGCGTGGCTTGCCGATGAGATCGTTCGGAGGACCGGGCTTCAGGTGCTCTTTGCTGGCGGGACGGGAGACCGCTTCAAGATCGGAGAGATCCTGGATCAGATGACGGAGCGGGGCATCGATCTGACGGGAAAGACGGACATCCCCGTTTTGGCCGCCCTGCTGAAACGGGCCCGAGTGGTCGTCTCCGTGGATACAGGCCCCATGCATCTTGCGGTCGCCGTGGGGACACCCGTGGTGGCCCTCTTCGGCCCCACGGCTCCTTGGAGGACCGGACCTTTCGGAAGGGGGCACCGAGTCCTTCGTCCCTCGTTGCCCTGCAGCCCCTGCTTCCAGAGGCGATGCTCCCGGAGGGCATGCATGCGAGAGATCGATCCGGAGGCCGTCTTGAGGGCCGTGTGCGAGGCCTTGGCGTAAAAGACCCTCATGCACGAGGCGGATCCTGAGGCGGGTCGACCCTCGAGGGGAGGAGAAGCCAGCCCGCCCAAGAGAGAAAGCTCGCTCCCGCATCCATAAAGGATTCATAACCGTCATGTCCGCCCCGCCCCGTCTTGGCGGGCGGGGCGTGGCACCCTCGATGGATGAAAATGGTTGCCCAGATGCGAGGATCAATGCCTTTATTCGGGGAGGGGCGACTTCAGTCGCCCCCATTTGGGAGGCTAAAACCTCCCCTACCCAACCACCAAGACCAGATANACGAGACAGACGAAATAGACGAAATAGACGAGATAGACCAAATAGACCAGACAGACGAAACTACCTGGAGAAGAGAATTACATAACCCCGGAGGAGAGGGACGGGAGAGCGGTCATTTGTTGGTAATGGAGGATGGATGAAGTGCCTAGTGACCGGTGCGGCGGGCTTCATCGGCTCGCATCTTGCGGAGCGCCTCGTCCAAGAGGGGTTCGAGGTGGTGGGTGTGGACGCATTCACAGACGCCTATGATCCGGCGGTCAAGGAACAGAATGTCCGCCAGTTGCTCCAAAGTCCACAATTTCGCTTGATCCGCGGCGACTTGCTCGNGCTGGATCTCGACCAACTCTTGGAGGGTGTGGAGGTCGTGTACCACCAAGCGGCCCAAGCCGGAGTGAGGAGCAGCTGGGGCGGTGAGTTCCACCACTATGTGGCCCGCAATGTGGCGGCAACCCAAAGGTTGTTGGAGGCGTGTAAGGACCGTTCCCTTCGGAAGTTTGTCTATGCCTCCTCCTCATCGGTCTATGGAGAGTCGGAGGTCTATCCCACCCCGGAGGAAGCCTTGCCGCGGCCCGTATCCCCATACGGGGTCACCAAACTGGCCGCCGAGCACCTCTGCGTGCTATATTGGAAAAACTACGAGATTCCCACGGTGAGCCTTCGGTACTTCACCGTATACGGCCCGAGGCAGCGGCCTGACATGGCCTTCCACCGTTTCATCGTCGCCATTCACCGAGGAGAACCCATTTCCCTTTACGGGGACGGCGAGCAGTCCCGGGATTTCACCTACATCTCCGACGTGGTGGAGGCCAATCTCCTGGCGGCAGAGAAAGGACGTCCCGGAGAAGTCTATAATATCGGAGGGGGGGCTCGGGCGACTCTCAAGGAAGTCCTCGGCCTGCTGGAGGAGATTACGGGAGAGCGGCCGCAAGTCCAGCGCAGGGAGGTCCAGCGAGGAGACGTCCGACACACCCGGGCGGAGCTTTCCAAATCCAGGGCAGAACTGGGCTATGCCCCCAAGGTGCCGCTTATCGAAGGGTTGAAGAGACAAGTGGAGTGGATCCTGGGTCGCTTTACCCCGTAAGGACCCAGGCCGGAAATCGGTGGGAGGGTCCTGGAGAAGGCCCATGGAGTGGGCCCAGATCATTTCCTCCTTGGGAAACTCGGGATCCGGAAATTCCAAGTCGGGGGAGAAAGATGGCGCTTCCCAAAGATTTGCTTGAGATCCTGGCCTGTCCCAAATGTGTGAGGGAGCCGGGCTGCACGGGGGAGTTGGAATATCGGGAAGAGGCCAACCAGTTGGTGTGTCATCACTGCCGGCTGGTCTATAGGATCGAGGACGACATCCCCGTCATGCTCATCGACGAGGCCACCCCCCTGGAGGATTGAACCCACGGATGGCCATGGTCAGGCGCCATGGGGCCAGGGAGGGGGATCCGCGGACCCTGGTAATGGGCCTCAACTGGCTGGGGGACACTGTCATGAGCCTCCCGGCCATTCTGGCCCTGCGGGCTCATCTGGAGGGGGAGAGCCTTCATGTGGCCGTCCCGGCAGCCTTCTTGCCCCTTATCCGCATGGCCGTCGACACTGAGGGGCTGATCGGCTGGCCCTCTGGAAGTTCCACCCTGAAGAGGGTTCGGCTTGTGAGAAAGGGACGGTATGGGCGGGCCGTTCTCTTCCCCAATTCCTTCCGGGCCGCTCTCATCGCCTGGTGCGCGGGAATCCCCGAGCGGTGGGGATATACAGGGCAGATGAGGGGTTGGCTGCTCAGCCGGGCTGTGCCGGGCTCGCAACGTCCTCGGGGTGTCCATCAAACCCACCACTATCTGGCACTGATTCGACGAATGGGTTGGAAAGGCCATGACCCGCCTCGCCTCGTCCTTCGGGTCCCAGAGGATGCTCGAAACTGGGCCAGGCAGAGGGCCTTAGCGGTGGGGGACCGTCCCATTGTGGGGATCTGCCCCGGAGCCACCTTTGGAGTGGCCAAGCGGTGGCCTCCGGAGCGGTTCGCCGAAGCGGCCAGGAACCTCCGAAAGCGATGGGGGGCGGCTGTCTTTCTGATGGGTAGTCGAGAGGAACGAAGGATCTCGAAAGATCTGTCCGGGATGATCGGTGAAGGCGTCCTGGATTTCACAGGGAAGACCGATATAGAGCGGCTGGCTGCTCTCCTTCAGATATGTACGGTGGTCCTCGCCAATGATTCCGGACCCATGCACTTGGCTTCGGTCTTGGGGACTCCGGTAGTGGCGCTGTTTGCCTCCACGGATCCCACGGCGACCGCCCCCCTGGGGCCACATCGGATTGTTCGATCCCGGGTGGAGTGCGCCCCCTGTCTAAAACGCCGGTGTCCCGAGGGGACCTACAGATGCCAGGAGGCCATCCGGGTGGAGGAGGTCCTGAGCGCGGCCGAGGCCCTCCTGCAGGGGGGATCCAGATACCGGAGAGAACCATGAGCCGTCCGTCCGTCTCCGCAACGGTCTTGACCTTAAACAACGAGCGGACCCTGGAGGAGTGCCTGCGGAGTCTTCAATGGGTGGATCAGATCGTGGTGGTCGACGCCATGAGTTCGGACCACTCCGTGGAGATCGCCCAACGCTACACCAAACATATCTATCGAAGACCTTGGCCGGGTTTTGTGGCGCAAAGGAATTTTTCCAAGGAGAAAGCCACCGGGGAATGGATCCTGTGGGTGGATGCCGACGAGGTGGTCTCGGACGCCCTGCGCATGGAGATGGAAGAGGCTCTCTGCTCCCGTGGGGATTCTGTGGAGGGTTTCCTGGTTCCGCGTTGTACGTATTACCTGGGTCGATGGATACGCCACGGAGCCTGGTATCCCGATCTGTCCGTGCGCTTGTTCCGGAGCCAGGGAAATTGGTGGGGAGGGGAGGAACCTCATGCCGCGGTTCAGATCCGGGGGCCTGTGGAGCGCTTGAGGAACGATCTCTGGCACTTCAACTACACCTCCTTTGGAGATCAGATACGCACCATCGACCGGTATGCGGAGATGTCCGCCCGTGAGCTCTTGCGCAAAGGGGAACGGTTTCGTCTCCGTAAGATGCTCCTGCATCCCCTTGGGAGGTTTCTCAAGGAGTATCTCTGGCTTCAAGGGTTCCGGGACGGAATGCCGGGTCTCATCATCGTGGTGGCGACCATGTTCTATGTATTCGCCAAGTACGCCAAATTGTGGGAACTGGAGCGCCTGGGGTCGGAGGAGGGCAAGTGAGGGTCGCCCTGGTGATCGATCGCTTGGACCCCGCCCGGGGAGGGGGCGAGGGATATGCGGTCTCCTTGGCTAAGGCCCTCTGCAAGAGAGGACATGATGTCCATGTCTACGCCCACACGAGCTCAGGTCCTTTGGAGGGGATCCACTTTCACGCTCTCCCCATGATGTCCTATCCCCGTTGGGCCAAAGTCCTGTCCATGGCCCTTTCCGCTCGCCAAGCGGTCAAAGGGGGATCTTTCGATGTAATCCAGGGCTTTGGTGGGACCCCTTGGGTTGACGTATATCGCCCCGGAGGAGGGCTCGAAATAGCATGGTTACGGCAAGATGTTTTGACCAAGGAGCGGCGGGTCAGCCGCTTATTTTATCTCCTGAAACAGACTTTAAGCTTAAAATTTATCATGAACATCGCCATAGAGAAGGCCATTTACAAAAATCCAAAAGGACCAATAATAATTGCCAATTCCAATATGGTGAAAGAGCATATCTTGGACGTGCACAACAAAATGAATCCAGATCGCATTGAAGTCATCTATAATGGTGTAGATTTGAGAAGATTTCATCCACAGAACCGGGAGACATTGGGACGTGACGCAAGACAAAGGTGGGGCCTCGGAGATTCAGATATGGTGATATTATTTATGGCTCACAATTTCAGACTAAAGGGTCTTCTGCCTTTAATCAGGGCACTGTCTAGGCTCAGAGGACATTCGACTAGGTGGATTTTACTGGTTGCAGGCAGAGGAAATCCGAAAATTTATCAAAGGGAGGCAGATCGGTTGGGTATTTACGATCGAGTTAAATTTGTTAATCAGGTTCAAAGACCGGAAACAGCACTAGCATCTTGTGATTTGTTGGTTCATCCGACATTTTACGATCCCTTTTCAAATGTATGTCTCGAGGCGATGGCTTCAGGCGTGCCAGTCATAACCTCGAGATACAACGGAGCCAGTGAGGTTCTTAGAGAAGGGGTATCGGGTTATTTGGTTTCAGATCCTAGGGAAGAAGGAGAGCTCTCGATTAAGATAGAGGCGTTAATGGATCCAAGGAAGAGGAAGCAGATGGGAATAGAGGCAAGGAAAGACGCGGAGAAATATTCCCTAAAATTCCATGTTGCCAAAGTTGAAGATGTGTATGAAAAGGTAATCAAAGGGAAGAAAGCGATGTGACGACATCAATTGCGTAGAAAATAGTCTTTCGTCTGTTTCGTCTATCTCGTCCATTTGGTCTTGGTTGGGTGGGGGAGGCTATTTCGTCTATCTCGTTGATTTGGTCTATTTGGAAGGGGGGCGGTGAAGTTGCCCCTCTCCGATAGAGGCAGAGATCCTCGCATCTGGGCAGGCATTTTCATCCATCGAGGGTGTCACGCCCAGGCGTGACATGGGAAGTTAGTTTCGGGTTCTTGGTTCAGACGAAATAGACGAGATCAACGAGATAGACGAGATAGACCAAACGGACGAAATAGCAGTCGTTTTTATAACTCTAGGGTGTCACGCTGTCAGCAGGATGTGGCAGTTAATTTTAATATGGATGGTAAAACAATAAAATATTTACTTATCACAATAGGAGAGCCGGATGCTCCCAGTTCTTATTACAGGATATTTCAATATCTTCCTGTGTTAAAAAAGCAGGGAATGGAATTTTATTGGATAAAGAAAGGTGAGGTCGACAGATCTACAATTAAATTGGCATCAAAGGTCGACGGTATTTTCAACCAAAAATCGCTATTATCCCTTTCTAAATCACAACAATTGCTGAAGCGGGGGAAGCATTTAATATTCGATTTTGACGATGCCATATTCACCCGACCTGGCAAGCCTCATTCATTTTTTACCCGTTGTCGAACATTTCTGAGGTTCTATGTTTGGCTGAAAAAAACTGATGAAGTGATAACCGCCAATCAATATTTGGCAAAATATGCAAATAGATTCAGATCCAAGGTTCAGATATTACCGATGTCTTTAGATTTGGAGAAATGGAAGCCGATCAACAAGCCGCCTTCCAATCAAATTTCCATCGGTTGGGCTGGTTCTCCAGGAAATTTGCCAAACATCGAAAGAATTGCCCATGTTTTGGGAGCGATTCTCAAAAAGAGGTCAGATGTAAGACTCTGCATTTTCTCCGGAAAGAAACCAAATCTCAAAATACCATTTGAGTATTATCCATACCATAAAGAACGCCAAGTACAATTCTGTCAGAGCTTGGATATAGGATTGTTGCCGCTTAAAGACGATGAATATTCAAAAGGAAAGTCTCCTATTAAAGCAATACAATATTTGGCTTGCGGGATCCCTGTGGTCGGAAATGTAATAGGGGCTACTGGAGAAATCCTACAACCGGATAATAGTATAGCGGTCCGTACCGAACAAGAATGGTTCGATGCCCTCATGTTGTTAATTGACAATAGGGAAATTGCGAAAAAATTAGGAACAAATGGAAGAAGATTCGTGGAAAGGAGACATGACTTAAAGAAAAATTCGGAAATATTATGGAATATATTAATAAAATGCCGTATAGGATCTAATAATGGGGAACCTAATTAACGATATCTTAGCAAAACGACACCTTAAGGATGCAACGAAAAAGTTGAGACGACTTGAGAGAGATTTCCCTTATCAAGGCCATAGATTTATCATCCCTTTTGTCTTTCGAGGGAAAGGACATTTTAAGAGCATATATCCGAAACAGAATCTTTATGAAATCGAAAGATTATATCAGCTGGTATGTTCGCTTAAAGCTAAAAACATCCTTGAGATAGGAACCGGAAGAGGAGGGACGTTGTATTTATGGATACAGGCCGCCGACGAAAAAGCGAAAATAATGAGTATAGATTTGCCTGGTGGGGATTTTGGAGGGGGATATCCAAGATGCCGTATCCCATTTTATCAATCCTTTGGCAGAGCCGAGCAAAGGATCTACTTGTTACTTGGAGATTCCCATTCCTCCCAGGCTAAAGACAGGGTCTTGCAATTCTTTGGAAAGCAGCAAATTGATTTTTTGTTTATCGATGGTGATCATACATATCAAGGAGTTAGGAACGATTATGAATTATACGGATCTCTGGTAAGGTCAGGAGGAATAATNGCTCTTCATGACATCCTGCCAAGACAGGATGATCCAAAGAACGAAGTTTTCCGATTATGGAATTTGTTGAAGAGGAGGTTCGAAACAATAGAATTTTTGGCTCCTGAAGGCGCGGGTAGGCGAATCGGGATAGGATGTATATGCGTCCCTTAGGGAACAGAGATTTTCTCGACAATTCTCCAAGGGACATACCGAAATTCGAGTTTTCAGCCAAAGACGGAGGCTGCCCCTGTGCGGGATTATGAGGAAGTGGCGAGGCTGCTGTGATTGATACATCGCCCGGAACAGGATGTGAAAATGAGGCCGTGCGTGGTCCTGAGGTGGCCGATGTTCAGGTCAAAGGGTTGGGGCAGGGGGCGGGGGGATATGTCTCCCTCGGGTGGTCCAAAGGATGGCGGTGGATCTGCCATGAAACCCATGTGAAATCTCTGAGAGATCTCCTCTCCGGGATCGAGGACCTGAGCTCGCGCGAGGGTTTCGTCCCCATCGGATCATCGCGGGTGAGGACTGTGGGCCTCTTTTCGTTGCCCTATGGCCAAAAAGTGGTGGTCAAGAGGTACCATCCTCGAGGTCTGATCAGGGTCCTTCTTATGAACCTGCGCGGGACCCAATGGGAGGCGGAGTGGAAAGGGGCCCACATCCTGCGGGATCTGGGGATTCTCACTCCTTTTCCTTTGGCCTTGGGAGAGAGGAGATCCTTGGGTCTGAGCTGGGAGGGAGCCGTGGTGATGGAGGCGATATCCAATGCGGACACGCTGGTGGAACGGCTCGTTTCCCTCCCATCCGGCCCCCAGAGGCTGAAGTTGCTCGAAACTGTGGGAGGATTTGTGGCCAAGCTCCATGAGTCCGGTGTCCTCCACAAAGACCTCCACGCGGACAACATACTGGTGGGGGGGGAGAATCTCTACCTCGTGGATCTCCATCGTCTTCGTGCGGGGAGAAAAAGGCCCTCTTTCCCAGAGCGCATGAGAAATTTGGCACAGCTTCTGGTTTCCCTTCGGGGGCGATTGTCCCTGGAGGAAGAGGGAAGTGTTGTTCGAGGGTATCTGGAGTCCAGAGGGGAAGCGGATCGGCTTCCGGAGATAGGGCCATGTCTGGACAGGATCAAGGAGGCCATGATTCGGGCCTACGAGATCCGCCGCACCAGACGTTGCCTTCAGGAGGGGACCCGCTTTGCGCGGAGACGATGGGAAGGGCTTCGACTGAGGATGAGGCGGGAAGCTCCCCTGGAGGTCCTCCTTCCGCTGCTTGAAGAGAGTCGCTCTGTCAGAGATGGGGACGACCCAAGGGCACTCAAACTCTCGGAGCAGACCAAGGTTACGGTCCACTCGTGTCCTTGGAAACCACCACCCCATTTTGTCTGTATCAAGGGCTTCTCCCTCCGGGGGTTATGGCGGATCCTGCGCAGCAGCCTGCGCCCTTCCCGGGCGGTCCGATTCTGGGTGGGAGCCTGGGGACTGACCGTTCGAGGATTCCGTGCCCCTAAGGTCTACTTCCTCTGGGAACGGCGCCGTTGGGGCCTCCTTCGGGAGAGCGGTGTGGTGATGGAGAAGGTCGAAGGGGCCGAAGGGATCGACCGCTATGTGGTGAACCGATTCGGATCGCGAGCGGATCCCGAGGCCCAAAGGAGAAAAAGAAGGCTCATTCGTCAGATGGCATTCACCTTGGCAGCCTTTCACGGAAAAGGGGTGGTCCATCGAGACCTTAAGGCGGGTAACCTCCTGGTCAAGGAAAAAGGGAAAAGGGTGGATCTGGTCTTCCTGGATCTGGAGGATGTTCGCTTCCATCGCCGGGTGAGGGATCGGTGGGTGGTTCGGAATCTGGCTCAGCTGGACGCCTCCATGCCCGCCTGTGTGAGCTCTTGGGATCGGGGGCGTTTTCTCCTCCTGTATGGAGCGGCCTCGGGGAGGGATCGAGAGGAACTGAAGCGTCTGGCTGCGGAGGCCAAGATCTTGAGTCGGATGCGCCGGGGAAGAGGCTCATGAAGGTGCTGCATCTCTACAGCGACTGGCGCTGGACCGGGCCTGCGGAGCCCACTGTTAACCTCTGCCGAGCCTTGAAAGAGGAAGGGGTGGANATCCTGTTTGCGTGCAGGCGCCCTGTGGAAGGACATCCCCAGTCGATCTTGAGGAGGGCCCTCGACAGGGGGATGGAGGCGTGCACAGCGTTTCATCTCAACCGTTACCTTCATTTGGGGGAGACCTTGAGGGATCTGCGATCCCTGCCGAGATTTGTGGATTCGGAGGGGATCGATCTGATTCACTGTCATCTGACCCATGACCACTTCCTGGGCGGGTGGGCTTCCAGGCGCTCCAGGCGCAAACCTCCCGTGATTAGGACCAACCACAAGGCGCGCCCGCTGGCCCGAAACCTGGGGAACCGATGGCTACTGCGCCGATGGACGGACGGGTTGGTGGAATTTTCCAGACTGGCCGAAACAGAAGACCGCAAGGTATTCTCCTTGGACTCCCACCGAGTCCTGAGGGTGAACCCAGCCCTTGATCTGGAGCGATTTGACCCTGGAAGGGTCGAGAGGGATGTTCGTGGGGAGTTGGGCCTCGAGGAAGGGGACTTTCTTGTGGGCATCGTCGCCCGCATGCAGAGGCACCGACGGTTCGATTTACTTCTGGAAGCCATGGTCCGTCTGAAGGCCAGATCGGATCTCCCCACGGTCAAACTGATGGTCTTGGGAAAGGGGACCCATCGGATGGAGGTGGCAGTGGCCCCCGCCCATCGGATGGGGCTGGGGGACCGGGTCCTGTTTCCTGGTTACCGGAGCGAAGATTACGTGGATTACCTGGCGGCCATGGACGTGAAGGTCTTCCTCGTCCCTGGGTCCGACGGGACCTGTAGGGCGGTCCGCGAGGCCATGGCCATGGGGAAACCCGTGGTAGCCACCCGCAGGGGAATGCTGCCGGAGCTGGTGCGGGAAGGGGAAACGGGCTTTCTTGTGGAGGAATCTCCCGAGGCATTGGAGGAGGCCATAGCCAGACTGGCAAAAGACTCGAAACGCAGATCCACCATGGGACGCAACGCCCGACGATGGGCACTTGAGGCCTTCTCGCAGAAAGAGCAAGCCAGAAAGATGGCTTCCTTTTACGAGAGAGTTCTGGAGGAAATATGAAAATAAGGGCCCCGACACGCCCGTAGGCGTCGGGGCTTCGTGTGCTAGTCCCATCTGCTATGGTAAGGAGATCTTGAGGTGGAGGTCGTTGATACCACCCAGCAGTTGCCTTATAGTAGAGGGAATCGGGAGCCTTATTGCCAGGACGGGCACGAAGCTGATAACACCCCTCTGCGGTGCCCCCGATGCTCTCAGGCCTTTCTCCCTTTCCCTTGGGGTCCATTTAGGTGGGTCTTTCCATGTCTCTCCATGAGTTTGCCTCCTCCCTAATGGGCGGCAGGCGGGCTTTGAGGTTCTTCCATGTCGTACGATGACTTCATCGTCTTCGGTGCCCCGGCCATCGGAGAGGAAGAGATCCAAGAGGTCGTGGACTGTCTCCGATCCGGATGGCTCTCCACCGGCCCAAGGGTGGCTCTGTTCGAGGAGCTCTTTCGGGCCTATGTGGGCTCCTCCCATGCCATAGCCTTGAACTCCTGCACGGCGGGGCTGCACCTTCTGCTCCTGGCGGCTGGCGTAGGGCCTGGCGACGAAGTGATCACCACCCCTTTGACCTTTGCGTCCACGGCCAATGTGATCCTTCACGTGGGAGCGCGGCCCGTCTTTGCAGATGTGGACCCCCGCACCCAGAATCTGGATCCCGAAGCAGTGCGGGAGACCCTCTTGAAGCGGAGGGGGAGGGTGAAGGCCGTCATCTTAGTGCATCTGGCCGGAAGACCCTGTCTCATGGATCCCTTCTGGGAACTGGCCCGGCAGCATGATCTTATTCTCCTGGAGGATGCAGCTCATGCTGTGGAGGGACAGTACAGGGGACGTCACGTGGGGACCCTGGGAGACGGCGCCTCGTTCAGTTTCTACGTGACCAAGAATTTGGTCACGGGCGAGGGAGGAATGGTCACCACCCATAGGGCCGATTGGGCCGAGCGCATCCGACTGCTGCGTCTCCACGGGATGAGCAAAGGGGCTTGGAAGAGGTACTCCGAGAAAGGCTATGCCCATTATCAGATTCTGGCTCCTGGATACAAATACAACATGATGGATATCCAGGCCGCTTTGGGGATCCATCAACTTCGCCGCCTTGAGGAGTACCACCAACGGAGGGAGAGCATCTGGAGGGCCTACGATGAGGCATTCCGCGACTTGCCCGTTCGACTTCCCGAGCCTCCGGATCCGGACACACGGCATGCCCGTCACCTCTACACCCCTCTGCTTGAGCTGGAGTCCCTGACCGTGGATCGGGACGCGGTATTGCAGGCCCTTCATCAGGAGGGGATCGGCACAGGGGTCCACTTCATCGCGCTTCATCTGCAGCCCTTTTATCAGGAGGCGTTGGGTTATAAGGAGGGAGACTTTCCACACGCCGAGGAGATCTCACGGAGGACCCTCTCTCTTCCTCTGTCCGCTCGACTGACGGATCAAGAGGTAGAGCGGATAATCCGTTCCTTTCGGCATGTGATCCTAAGATATTCCAAGGGGTGACTTCTCTCCATGGGGAGTTGGAGCTGGTTCCCCGGCTCGAGAGGATGAGGTGGAAGGTTTGGTGCCTCGGCTTGAAAGGGGTATCTGCTCTCCAGAAGGTGGTGGATGAATCCCGGGGAGACGCTCTCGATCATCTTGATTAACTGGAACACCAGGGACCTGCTCTTGAAGTGTGTGAGGGGGCTGTTGGAGGATCCGTTCACATGCAAGGCCGAGGTCTGGGTTGTGGACAACGGCTCCTCGGACGGAAGCACCGAGGCCCTCGAAGGGGCCTACCCTGGTGTGAGACTCCTGAGGAATCCTTCAAACCGGGGGTTTGCCGCTGCCGTCAACCAAGCCCTGACACGATGCCGGGGGGAATACGCCCTTTTGTTGAACCCTGATTGCTTTCCCGAGCCAGGCTCAGTGGAGCTTCTCTGGCGCACGTTGAGCCGATGGCCGCATGCCGCCATGGCGGGGGGGGCTCTCACACACCCGGATGGGCGTCCTCAGAATTCCTTTGGAGCTGCGCCCACATTGGCCACTGAGCTCCTCCCCAAAGGTCTCTTGCAGGCCCTCTTCCCCAGGAGATTCCCGAGCAAGCGGCATCCCCCTTCGAACGTCATTGAGGTAGAGGCGGTGGTCGGGGCCTTCGTCCTGGTCCGCCGACAGGCCTGGGAAGACGTGGGGGGAATGGACGAGGGATATTTCTTCTTTCTCGAAGAGACCGATTGGTGCCTGCGCATGGCGAGGCGAGGCTGGAGGATCCTTCACGTACCCCAGGCCCGTGCCGTTCATCTGCAGGGGCAAAGCGCCAAAAGGGCCCTCGCCGCGGCGCGGGTGGAATTCTATCGATCGCGCTACCGGTTCTTTCGGGTCCATCGGGGGAGCTGGTCGGAACGGATCCTGAAGGCTGGATTGGTCCTTCGTTGCGTGGCCAATTGGGCCTTCTCGGGAGTGGCCATGCGTCTGTCCAAGTCGTCTGGGGCGAGGTGGGGGCTTCGCCACGAGGTGGACAAGACCCTGTTGATGTGGCATCTTCGAGGGCGTCCGGAGGGCTGGGGCCTGGCCGGGAGAGTCCATCAGATCCAAGGCGGAACGAGCGGAGATCTCCCCGGTCTTTAATGACTCTATGGAGAGATAAGGAATGAAGGACGGGAAGATCCGGGTAAGTCAGGCCGCGCGGGAATTTGTAAAAGGCCTGATCCAATGGGTGGAGCGCTTTCCTCAGATTCGGATCCTCGTAATAGGCGATCTCATCGTGGACGAATATATCTGGGGCAAAGTGGAGCGCATCTCCCCTGAGGCCCCGGTTCCCGTGGTTCAAGTTACGGACCGCAGCATGAGGCTCGGGGGCGGGGCCAACGTGGCTCACAACCTGCGGTCCTTGGGCGCTGAAGTCTTGGTGGGGGGGGTGTTGGGGGATGATCTGCACGGCCGTTGGATGATGCAGGAGTTCCAACGCCTCGGGATCCCTACCGATGGAGTTTTCCTGGATTCAGACCGCCCCTCCACCTTGAAGACCCGGGTCATCGCCCATAGCCAGCAGGTAGTGCGCATCGATCATGAGGAGTCGGAGCCCTTGGAGGAGGGATTGATAGATCGCCTATGTGCTTTTTTGGATGCCCATGGGGACGAGGTGCAAGGGATCATCATCTCCGACTACGCCAAAGGGGTCGTCACACAGCGCCTCATGGAGGCGGTCCGGAGATGGTCGGACGACGGAGGGCGGATCGTAGCCGTAGATCCCAAGATCAACCGGTTCTCCCTGTATCGAGACGTCACGGTGGTGACGCCGAACCACAAGGAGGCTGCTCAAGGGGCCGGAATGGAGATCCGCTCTTCAGAGGATCTCCTGGAGGCCGGAGCGCGGCTCATCGAGCTTCTTCAATGCAAGATCCTGTTGGTCACTCGAGGCGAGGAGGGGATGACCCTCTTCGAGCGAGGAGGGGGGCACCTCCACATTCCCACCATTGCCAGGGAAGTCTACGATGTGACCGGAGCTGGCGATACGGTCATCAGTGCCTTTACGCTCGGTCTATGCGCTGGTGCTTCTCCACAAGAGGCGGCGCTTCTGGCCAATCTGGCCGCCGGTATAGTGGTGGGGGAAGTCGGCACCGCTACGGTCAGCCGCCAGCGTCTCCTGCGGATCCTGAGCGGAATCGATTGAGACATTTCCGAGTCCCAGTGGAATCAGGAGTCCGATGCACGTGGAACGGGCACGACTGGTGGTTAGCGCCCTATTGTCATCCGAGGCCCTGGAGTCATCCCTCCTGGAGTCTCTCAAGCAGACCTTCGGCAGGATCGATTTCCTCAGCGAACGCCTCCCATTCCATTACACGCGCTACTACGAGTCCGAGATGGGGCCGAGCCTGTATCGTCGCATGATCTCCTTCGCGGAGCTGGTCCCTCTCGACTCTCTCATCCAGATCAAGCTGGAGACCCAGAGACTGGAAGACCGATACCGAGACGACCGGGGAAATAGAAGAGTCAACCTGGATCCGGGCCTCTTGAGCCTTCACAACTTCGTGTTGGCGACCCATAAGAACTATGCGCATCGTATCTATCTCGGAGACGGGGTCTTTGCGGACCTCACGCTCCTGTTCAGGGGAGGGAGTTTCCAGGCGCTGCAATGGACCTATCCGGACTATGCCTCCTCGGAGATGATCCATCTGCTCAACCTGCTCAGACGGGTCTACCTCTGGCAGCGGCGAAGGGAAGGTGGAGGGAGTTCATGATTTTCAGCATGACGGGCTATGGAAGGGCGGAGGTCCTGGGCAGAGGCCATCTCATTGTGGTAGAGGTGCGTTCCTTAAACGGACGATTTCTGGACGTGCATTTAAGGTTGCCTCAAGGATCTTGGTCCATGGAGCCCGCCTTGAGACGAAAGATCCAGGGCCGTTTCCGAAGAGGTAGGATCGAGGTGTCGATCCGGGTAGAACCCCTGACGCCGGAGGCAGAACCCCAGGTGCAGGTCCATTTGGGCAGAGCTAGGGCATATCTTAGGGCCTTGGAGAAGTTGAAGACATGGTTGGGCCTAGAAGGCCGGGTGGATCTGAACATGATGATGGTCTTTCGGGACCTCCTGACGGTGGAGGAGCCGGGCTTGGAGGACGAGGAGGAGGCCGTCTTGGAGGCCCTGGAGAAGGCCCTGGAGACCCTTCAGGAGATGCGGCGGGTGGAGGGAGAGGCGCTTCTCCGGGAGCTGTGGGAGCGCCTTCGCTGGATGAAGGCCGAGCAACAACGCCTCCTGAGGGAGGCACCTGGGTGGATGGAGGAGCATCTTGCCCGATGGAGGCAGCGGCTGTCCAGGATGATCACCGCCGAGGGGATGCTGGATCCGGGGAGATTGGAACAGGAGGCGGCCCTCTGGATGGATCGGCTGGATGTGAATGAAGAATTGGTCCGGCTCGGGAGCCATTTGAGCCAGTTCGAGGCCCAGTTGGAACTTGATCCCGGCAGCGGAAAGAAACTTGAGTTCCTCCTTCAGGAGATGCATCGTGAGGTCAACACCTTCAGCTCCAAGGTGATGAACGCCCGAGCCTCCCACGCGGCGGTGGAGTTGAAGGCCCAGATTGAACGGATGCGCGAGTTGGTGCAGAATGTGGAGTAACCCTCCCAGAGAAGGCACGGTCAAGAAGCAAGGGGGAGAAGGAAGCCAGTGCCCTTTCCCGTAGTGGCGGGATGCGGTTCGCAACGGCGAAGGCCGTCTCAGGGGCGCATGGGCAGGAAAGATCCCCACAGGAGACGGGGACGGTCGCCGAGGACCCGGAGGAAAGGGTGTGCCCCCCTGGGATCTTCGGGACTTCATAATGAGCAAAGGAGGAGAGGTTGGAGCCGCGATTGTTGAACATCGGATACGGGCATGTGGTGGTGGCCTCTCGGGTGGTGGCCATCCTGACGCCGGGCTCTGCGCCATTGAAGCGGCTGCGGGACGAAGCCAAGAAGTCCTCCCGGCTCATCGATGCCACCCAGGGAAAGAAGACCCGATCCATCATCATCACGGACAGCAACCATGTGATCCTTTCGGCCTTTTTGGCCGAGACCATCGCCCATCGTTATCTCGCCGGAGAGGACCATCGTGGCCGCGGGAAACACGAAAACCGATGAGACGGTCCTCTCCGAGCCTTCCGGAGAGGTCTTTGTGGTGTCGGCCCCTTCGGGAGTGGGAAAGACAACCCTGTGCAGGAAGGTGTGTGAAAGGCTCGAGGGGCTTGTTTACTCTGTCTCTTATACCACCCGTCCTCCCCGAAGGGGGGAGGTCCACGGGAGGGATTACTTTTTCGTGGACGAGATGACCTTCGATGAGATGGTCAGGAAGGGGTGCTTCGTTGAATGGGCGCGGGTCTACGAGTACTGTTACGGCACATCCAGGCAATGGGTAATGGATCAGATCCATCGGGGGCTGGATGTCATCCTGGACGTGGACGTGCAGGGGGCCCATCAGATACGCCGTGCAGAGCTGCCAGCACACCACATCTTCCTCCTTCCTCCTTCTTGGGAGGTCTTGGAAGAGCGTTTGACGAAGAGGGGGACTGAAGACCCAGAGGAGATTCGCACCCGGCTTGGTTGGGCGCGAAAGGAGCTGGAGTCGTGGGAGGCCTATGACTTCCTGATCGTCAACGACGAGTTGGAGGAGGCCGTCCGGGACCTGGAGGCGGTAATACGAGCCCAGAGATGCCGCCTGCAAAGGAGGAGACCGTGGGTCCGAAGGAAGATGGTGGAGGAATTTCGGCGAGGGTGATCTTGGCGTTGGACACGGACTCCCTTTCTCAGACACGCCGATGGGTGAAGGACTTCCTGGGCCGAATCCGCATCTTTAAGGTGGGCGGTCAGCTCTTCACCTCCCAAGGGAGAAGGGCAGTGGAGGAGATTAAGGCCTTGGGAGGGGAGGTCTTTCTCGATCTGAAATTCCACGACATCCCGAACACAGTGGGGCGGGCCGCGGCCGCCGCAGCGGCGCTGGGCGTTCGTTTCTTCGATGTCCACGCCCTAGGGGGTGAGGAGATGATCGCGAGGGCAGTGGATGTCTCCCGGGAGGAAGCGGAGCGGCTCGGCCTCAGGGCCCCGGCGGTCCTTGTGGTCACCCTCTTGACCAGCTTGGATGAGAGAGACCTTCGGAGCCTGGGGATTCGAGGGCCCATTTCGGACCGTGTCCTTCGGTTGTCGGAGTTGGCCCTTCGTGCCGGAGCTCAAGGTGTTGTAGCCTCGCCACACGAAGTGGCCGCTCTGAGGAAGGCGTTGGGAGCAGAGTTTCTCATCGTGACACCGGGAATCCGACTTTCGTCCCAGTCGAGGGACGATCAGAAGCGTTCCATGACTCCCCAAGAAGCCCTCAGGGCAGGTGCGGATTATCTCGTAATGGGAAGGAGCCTCCTTCGGGCCGAAGCCCCTGAGAGGATCTTGGATAGCCTTGCGGAGTCGATGGCCCAAGACGTCTTCGAGACTGGGTCGGCAGTCGGGTCTAAGGACGAACGAGCCTGAGAAGACGAACAGTGCGGAGGAAGCTTAGAGATTCAAGGCCCAGGGGAGATCCGGGAGAGTGGGTCTGTGGGGTCCATGCGGTCTGGGAGGTTCTGGCTGCGGGTCGAAGAGGACTCCGGGAGCTCTGGGTGGCCGAGGGAGTTCGAAGCCCCTCAGTCCTTCGCATCGAAAAGCATGCCTCTGGGGTGCCCCTTCATCGGGTCCCTCGAGCGGTCCTGGACGAAAAAGTCCCCGGGGGGGGCCATCAAGGAGTGGTCGCAAGAGTGGACCCCTTTCCTTGGAGTCCCCTTGAGGATATCCTTAGGGGAAAGGGAACGGTCTTGGCCTTGGAGGGCATCCAGGATCCCCATAATCTCGGAGCGATCCTTCGTTCTGCCGCGGCCTTTGCCGTGGAAGGCGTCCTTGTGGAGAAGGCCAGGAGTGTCCGTCTGACGCCGATAGTGGCCAAGGCCTCCTGCGGTGCCTTGGAGCATGTTCGGCTCTGTCGAGTCCCTAACCTTCCGCGGGCCCTGCGTCTGGCCCAGGAGCGGGGGTATTGGACCATCGGCACCGATGTGGCCCGGGGAAGGCCGGTATGGGAGGAGGATCTGGACGGCCCGGTGGTGATCGTGGTGGGAGGGGAGGGAGGCGGAATCCGGCCCGTCTTGGCCAAGAGATGCGATCGGTGGATTTCCATCCCCTGTGGAGGGGCCTTGAAGATCCTCAACGCCTCTGTGGCGGTGGGGGTGGTCCTCTATGAAGCGGCCCGGCAGAAGAAAAAAGAGTTGACAACGGAGTAAAAGCCTTATAGAATTTCTTATTCTGAATCCTCCTGAATAAGGGGTGCAAGAGGGGCGTCCCCTTGGGCTGGCGTAGCTCAACGGTAGAGCAGCTGATTTGTAATCAGCAGGTTGCGGGTTCGAATCCCATCGCCAGCTCCACAGATGGCCCCTGCAGAAAAAGGGGTTTTTCGAGGGGGAGAGGTTCCCGAGCGGCCAAAGGGGGCAGACTGTAAATCTGCTGGCTCAGCCTTCGGAGGTTCGAATCCTCCCCTCTCCACCATTCAATCGCGAAACTCTCGTCGGCTTGTCCTTAGGTTGTATAATAGGGTGTGTCGGCGGGTGGGGGATGAGGGATCCGTTTTGTGTGCGGGAATAGCTCAAATGGCTAGAGCATCAGCCTTCCAAGCTGAGGGTTGCGGGTTCGAGTCCCGTTTCCCGCTCCAACTCCTCACATATAACCATGGATCCCTCCCCGGCCGGTTTTGATTACATTGGGTTCAAGGTTGGCCCACGTAGCTCAGGGGTAGAGCACTTCCTTGGTAAGGAAGTGGTCACCGGTTCAATCCCGGTCGTGGGCTCCATTTTTACCGAACCGAGGATTCCGATCCGAGAGACGACGGCGACCTTACAGTGCCAAGGAGGGTGACCGATGTCGAAGAAGAAGTTTGAGAGGAAGAAGCCGCATGTGAATGTAGGTACGATTGGTCATGTGGATCATGGTAAGACGACGTTGACGGCGGCGATCACGAAGGTATTGGGTTTGAAGGGTTTAGCGGAGTATACGGCGTATGATCAGATTGACAAGGCTCCTGAGGAGAAGGAGCGTGGTTTAACGATAGCGATAGCGCACATTGAGTATGAGACTGACAGGCGTCATTATGCGCACATTGATTGTCCTGGTCATGCGGACTACATCAAGAACATGATTACTGGTGCTGCGCAGATGGACGGGGCTATTTTAGTGGTATCTGCGGCTGATGGTCCGATGCCGCAGACGCGGGAGCACATTTTATTAGCGAAGCAGGTTCGTGTGCCTTCGATGGTGGTATTTTTGAACAAGGCGGACATGGTGGATGATCCTGAGTTATTGGAGTTAGTGGAGTTAGAGATTCGGGAGTTATTGAGTGAGTATGATTTTCCTGGTGATGATATACCGATTATTGTGGGCAGTGCGTTGAAGGCGTTGGAGAGTGATTCTCGGGATCCGTCGGCGCCGGAGTATGAGTGCATATGGAAGTTATTGGAGGCGGTGGACGAGTATATACCTGAGCCGGTTCGGGACATTGACAAGCCGTTTTTGATGCCGATAGAGGATGTATTTTCGATATCTGGTCGTGGGACGGTTGTGACGGGTCGTGTGGAGCGTGGTGTGATCAAGGTAGGTGATGAGGTGGAGATTGTGGGGATTCGTCCGACGTTTAAGACGGTGTGTACTGGGGTGGAGATGTTTCGGAAGGTATTGGATCAGGGTCAGGCGGGTGACAACATAGGGATTTTATTGAGGGGGACGAAGCGGGACGAGGTGGAGCGTGGTCAGGTGGTAGCGAAGCCTGGTTCTATTACTCCGCATCGGAGGTTTCGTGCTGAGACGTATATATTGACGAAGGAGGAGGGTGGTCGTCACACGCCGTTTTTCAATGGTTATCGGCCGCAGTTTTATTTTCGGACGACGGATGTGACAGGGGTAGTGACGTTGCCTGAGGGTGTGGAGATGGTGATGCCTGGGGACAATGTATCGATGGAGGTGGAGTTGATCACGCCCATTGCGATGGAGAAGGAGTTGAGGTTTGCGATTCGGGAGGGGGGCAAGACGGTCGGTGCAGGCGTCATCAGCGAAATCCTGGAGTAGGGATAAAAGCC
>MTPG01000060.1 GCA_002010915.1 Desulfarculaceae bacterium JdFR-97
AAAGGGGGTGATCCAGAGCCTCAGGGGAACGGAGAGAGGGAAGGGGAGGCGTTTCCCTTCCATAGGGAGAAATGGGAGTAAAGAAAGGGGGGACGGAAATGCGAAGTCGAAAGGAAGTTATTTTCCTTATCCTGGGTGTCTTCCTGGCTGTCTGGGTGACGGGTGGATCCGCCCTGGGAGCCAACCGTGATTTCGACAAGGCCGAGACCATCCGCATTGGTTCCCTGGGTCCGGTCCAGATGGTGCCAGGCATCGGGATTCACAATGCAGCCAAGATGGCCGTGGAGGAGATCAACGCGGCAGGTGGGATCCACGGAAAGAAGATAGAACTCTTCATCGGGGATACAGAGGGCAAACCGGAGAAGGGGATTACCGCTCTCAAGAAGCTCGTCCTCGAGGATAAGGTCGATGTCCTGGTGGGGTGCTACTCCAGCGGTGTGGCCTTGGCCCTTCAGCCTTATCTGCCCAAGTACAAGATCGTCTACATCGCCACGGGGACGGCATCTCCTGCTTTGACCAACAATGTCAAGAAGAACTATAAGAAGTACAAGTACTTCTTCCGACATATGATCAACGCCCTCCGGCAGGAGAAGTGGGCTGCCAAGTTCATACAGGAGTTTGTCAAGAGGCAACTGGGCTATAACAAGATCGCCATCCTTTCGGAGAATGCCAAGTGGACCCATGAGTATGCTCCGGCCCTCAAGAAGGACCTCGAGGCCGCTGGGCTGGACGTGGTCTTTTTCGAGATGTTCGATGTGGACGTGAAGGACTTCTCTCCGACTTTCGCCACCATCAAGTCCAAAGGAGCCCAGTGGATCGCTCAGATCGTCAGCCATGCCGCGAGTATCCCCCTAGTTAAGGCTTGGCAGGAGAGCAAGGCTGCCCCCATGGGGCTGTGCAATGTGGCCAGCATGGACTCCAAGTTCTGGGAGATGACCGGTGGCAAGTGCTTGGGAGAGATCACCTACAACTTCATTGCCCGGGCACCTCTGACCGACCGGACAGTGGCCATGTGGGACAAGTACGTGAAGAAGTTCGGGACGAATCCGGTCTACACCACCGGGTTCACGTACGACGCTGTCTACATGCTGGCCGAGGTCATCCGTCAGAAGAAGTCCCTGAAATCCGTGGATATTATCGATGGGCTGGAGAAGATCTCCTACAAGGGGGTCCTCCATCCTGAAACGGGGTTTGATCCTCAGAGCCACGATCTCCTGGAAGGGAGGTACGTGATGCCCATGGTCCAGTGGCAGGCCGGTGGAAAACAGGTGGTGGTCTGGCCCGACAAGTTCAAGACGGGAGATTACGTGCCGCCGCCATGGTGGAAGCCGTAGCCGATGGAGGGAGGGGGGGAGAGGTCACTCCTCCCCCTTTCTTTCCTCGGAACCGAGGACCTCGTTTTTCTCCCGCCCCCTTGGAGGCGGCCCGTAATCCCTTGCACCCAGAAGAGAAGACAGAAGGGTCCATTTGCGGACCGGGGACGCCCCATAGGGGGGTGGCTTATAGAGACCGTGGTGAGACATGACCGAAGTCTTGAACATCGCCGTGCTGGGGACCATATGGGGGGCGCTTTACAGCCTCATTGCTGTGGGGTTCACCCTGATCTTCGGGGTGGCCGGGATCGTCAATCTGGCCCATGGGGCGTTCTACATGCTCGGCGCCTATCTGTCCTATGCCTTCATGACGGTCTTGCGCCTTCCGGTGGTTCCGGCGGCCCTCCTGGCCGTTTCGTGCACGGCCGTGGTGGGCATGCTCATCGATCGATTCGGCATCCGTCCCATGCGGGAACGGCACGTCTACGTCTTGATCATTACCCTGGCCTTCGCCCTTTTCTTTCAGGAACTCATGTATGCCCTCTTCGGTCCCCATGGAAAGGCCGTCGGGAGCTTTATTCAGGGTGACATGGCCATTGGAGGCGTCTATGTGAGCTACCAAAAGGTGCTCTGCTTCGGGGCGTCCGCCTCTCTGGTGACCCTCCTTTGGCTATTCATCAAAAAGACCAAGACCGGGAAGTCCATCTCGGCTGTAGCCCAGAACCGGCAAGCCGCCATCTATGTGGGGATTCAGCCGGAACGGGTCTATCTGCTCACCATGGGGATCTCGGCCGCCTTGGCGGCAGTGGCCGGGGTCTTCATCGCCCCCGTCCTGGAGGCCGTCCCCACCATGTGGGTGTTTCCCCTCTTCAAGGCCTTTGCCGTGGTCATCATCGGAGGGCTGGGGAGCGTGGAGGGGGCCATCATCGCCGGGATGCTTTTGGGTTATTCGGAGACGTGTGTGAGCATCCTCATCTCAGCGAATTATCCGGACATGGTCTACCTGGTGGCCATCATTTTGGTGCTCCTTTTCCGACCCAGGGGGCTCATGGGGAAGCGGGCCCATTGATCTTGAATTGCACACCCTTCGCCTGAGACGAATTGGGCTGTGATGGGTGTGCGAACAATGCAACGGCCTTTACGGGCCATCCCAAGTGGACACTCCATTGGCACGGAGGGAGAGGGGGGATGGAGAAGCTCTCCGACCATTATACACAGAGAATTTCCTTAAAGAGCCTAGGGCTGCTGGGCATCTTCAGCGTGGCCGTTATGTTGGTTCCCCTCGTCTTCCGGGATCCCTATTACCTGGAGCTGCTCTTTCTCTGCCACTACTATGTGATCCTGGCATGCAGTTGGGACCTCTTGTCCGGCTTTACCGGCAATGTCAACTTCGGTCATGCCTTCTTTGTGGGTGGGGCGGGTTTTGCTGGGGCCTTGATGAACCTGCACCTGGGATGGGCGCCCTGGTTGACCCTCCCCATCGGCGGGGCGGTGGCCGCCCTGTGCGGGCTGCTGGTGGGCTCCTTCACCTTGAAGCTCAAGGGGCCCTACTTCGCTGCAGTGACCTTTTGTTTCGCCACCCTCCTCTACAAGTGGATCATGATCCGCTACGACATCTTCGGGGGGGAGGAGGGGCTCTCCGGGCTGGACTGGCTGGCCGAAACCACCACCGGCAATTACTACATCTCCGGAGTCATCATGATCCTGGTGGTCGTATTCCTCTATATTCTCTCCAAGTCCCCCTTCGGGTTGATCCTCCGATCCATTGGAGAGAACGAGACGGCCAGCGAGGGCTCTGGGATCAATACGACCTTCTACAAGGTGACGGCCTTCATGATCTCCGCAGGGATCGCCGGTGTTGCTGGGGCCATGTACGGCCATGCACAGATGCATGTGGGTCCCGAGATGGCCCATGATTCCCTCTCCGCCCTCATCATCATCATGGTGGTGGTGGGGGGGATGGGAAGTATTATCGGCCCCATCATAGGGGCCTACCTTTTGACCCTCGTCAATGAATCATTGAGGTTCATGGGGGAGTTTCGACTCCTCATCTACAGCAGCGCTGTGGTTGTGGTGATCCTCTTCGCCCCCAAAGGAATCCTGGACATCGTCCAGAGGGGATGGCGAAGGCTGGCCGGACAGGAGAGATAAAGGCGAAGGCGGTGTACCGTAGGAGATGGAAGGATGGAGCCCCTCCTCGAGATCCAAGGGTTGAGCAAGGCCTTCGGTGGTCTGCAGGCTCTGTGGGATTTCCACTTGACCGTGAACAAAGGGGAGATCGTCGGCATCATCGGCCCCAACGGTGCTGGGAAGACCACCCTGTTTAACCTCATCACGGGTTTCCTTCGGCCGGATTCAGGTGAGGTCCGGTTCCGGGGGGAGCGGATCTCCCATCTTAAGCCCCATCAGATCGTCAATCGAGGCATCTCTCGAACGTTTCAGTTGGTGGACCTTTTCCAAGAGATGACCGTGCTCGAGAACATCATGGTCCCTTGCTATTCCCACCGAGCCAGGATCCAGCGAAAGAAGGGAGAGAAACCCTGGGAGATCGCTTTGGGGCTCCTGAAGGAGATGGATCTGTTACATCGCACCGAGGAGCTGGCCAAGAACCTGGCCTTTGGGGAGCTGAGGATGCTCGATATCGCCAGGGCCATGGCCACCGAGCCCGATCTCCTTTTGCTGGATGAGCCCTTCTCGGGGCTGGATACGGAGGACGCGGAGATCCTCTCAGCGATCATCCGCAGGATGCACGAACAAGGCCAGACCATGATCATCATCGAACACCGCCTCCGTGACCTCATGAGGCTGGTGGAGCGGGTGGTGGCCATTGTCTTCGGGCGGAAGGTGGCCGAGGGTACCCCCGAAGAGATCCTTAATAACGAAGAGGTGGTGAAGGCCTATCTTGGTGAAGAAGGAGAGGAATAGCCTTGAATTTGCTGGATGTCCGCGACATCAAGGTCCTCTACGGGAAGGCCATTGCCCTGAACGGGTTGAGCATTCGACTTCAGCCCGGGGAACTGGTGGGGGTTGTGGGCCCCAACGGTGCCGGCAAGACCACCCTCCTAAGGGCCATCTCGGCGGTGGTTCCGGTCCTGGGTGAGATCTATTACGACGGTCAACGGATCGACACCAAGGCTCCACACGAGATAATCCGTATGGGAGTGGTCCAGTGCCCCGAGAGAAGACAACTCTTTACGGAATTCACAGTGGCCGAAAACCTCGAGATGGGCGCCTTTCTGCGGAAGGACAAGGAAGGGATACGCCGGGATCTCGCATATGTATACGCCCTTTTCCCAGTCCTTGCCGAGCGCAGGAGACAGATCTCCGGGACGTTAAGCGGGGGCGAACAGCAGATGCTCGCTATTGGCCGGGCACTGCTAAGCAAGCCGAGACTCCTCATGATGGACGAGCCCTCCATGGGGCTCTCTCCGCTGGTTAAGAAGCACTTGGCGGCCAGTATCCTCGAGATCTGGAAGGGGGGGATCACCGTACTGCTGGTCGAGCAAGATGCCCATCTGGCCTTGGGGCTCACCCAACGGACCTACATTCTCGAACATGGGAAGGTGGGATTGGAAGGAGAGAGCCAACGCTTGATGGCCAACGAGGAGGTCAAGAGGGTCTACTTCCAATTGACATAGATCGGCAATGGTCCTAGGCGGAGGCAGAATAGGGCTCGATGGTTTGAATCGGGACCTCGCGAGAGGCTGCGGCCTTGGGGTGGGCCGGAAGAGAGCCGATTTGTGCAGGAGGGGATAGGAAGCTGAGGAAGGAGGAAGAGGTGGTGGAAGGGACCATCCATCATGTGGCGGTCTCGGTCCGCGACGTGGATCGACAAGTGGCCTTTTACCGGGACGTGCTGGGATTTGAGGTGGAATGGGATATGGACCATCGAAGCGGGGAGGCGCTAGATAGGGTCGTGGGGCTCCAGGACGTCGACCTCCGCATTGTAATGCTGAAAGGATACGGTCTCCGCCTGGAGCTTTTGCAGTATCATCGTCCCAGGGGGAGAGAACCTGCCCCGGTTCGCCAGTGCGATCCAGGGTTGGTTCATTTTGCAATCTCCGTTTCGGATATCCAGGGTGTTTACGAGCGCCTTTGTGCAGCGGGGGTCTCCTTCAATTGTCCGCCCCAGAACCTCAGGCCCGGGGTCTGGGCCACTTATTTTCGGGATCCAGAGGGGGTGACCGTGGAGATCATCCAGTATGGATGACCTAGGGGGAGTTCCATGCGGTGCCAGGATATGGTCTGTGTTGTGACCGGAGGAGGGGAGGGGATCGGTCGGGCCATATGCAGGGCCTTGGCCCTGGAAGGAGGGCATGTTGCGGTCTGGGACGTGGACCGCGTTGCGGCGGAAGCCGTTGCAGAGGAGTTGCGCAAATCGGGCCGGAGGGCCGAGGCCTTGGAGGTGGATGTCTCACGATGGGACGAGGTAAAGGCAGCGACAAGGCAGGTGTTGGCATGGTTCGGGAGGATCGATGTCCTGGTCAACAACGCCGGCATCTGTCAGGTCGTGTCTATCGAACAGACCGAGGAGGAGGACTGGGATCGGGTCATGGCGGTCAACCTCAAAGGGGTCTTTCTGTGTTCCAAGGCAGTTATGCCCTCCATGAAGGAGAGACGCTCGGGAAAGATCATCAACATGGGTTCCATTGCGGGCAAGATCGGAGGGATCCTCACCGGAGCCCATTACTCGGCATCCAAGGCCGCCGTGATGTGCTTTACCAAATCCCTTGCCAGGGAGTTGGCCCCGTACAACGTTCAGGTCAATGCCATTGCCCCTGGAGTCATCGAGACCAACATGACCCGAATGATCACCAAGGGAGATTGGGGCCCCTACTTGAGCATGATCCCGCTGGGCCGCATCGGTTCTGTGGAGGACGTCGCCACAGTGGCCGTCTTTCTCGCCTCTCGAGAGTCCGACTACATCACCGGGGAGATCATTGATGTAAACGGCGGGCAGTGGATGGATTGAGAGGGCCCCAGGATTGGGTCCCTGCAGGGGAAGATCTTCCCGGGGCCTTTGGGTTCGGAAGGGTGAGGCCAGATGCCTTCTTCCATGATGGCG
The DNA here is from genome assembly GCA_002010915.1 of Desulfarculaceae bacterium JdFR-97. Lineage (GTDB taxonomy): Bacteria > Desulfobacterota > Desulfocorpusculales > Desulfocorpusculum > Desulfocorpusculum > JdFR-97. The sequence goes on from MTPG01000060.1 coordinate 6,379, forward strand.
ATCGTCAAGAAGCGGTCGGGGGTGGGGGTCGAGGTCTGCGAGGTCCCTGTCCCGACTTGCGGGGAAGGAGAGATCCTGGTTCGGGTCGAGGGGGCCAGCCTCTGTGGCAGCGATCTCCACATCTACGAATGGTCCCCGAGCTATCGCTGGCTTCCCCTTCCGGTGATCCTCGGACACGAATTCGCTGGCCAAGTGGTGGAGGTGGGAGAGGGGGTATCCCACGTGCGCCCCGGAGACCGTATCACCGCCTCCCCCTATATCTCATGCGGCAATTGCCCTCGATGCCTCGGAGGAAACGGACAGCACTGCCTCGAGATGCGGATACTCGGGCTCTCCGCGGATGGAGCGTTCGCTCAATACGTGCGCCTTCCGAAGAACTCCCGGCTCTTCCTCCTTCCACCCGAGATGGACGCAGAGAGGGGGGCCCTCCTGGAGCCGTTCTGTGTGGCCCTTAATGCCGTGGACCGCTCCGGAATCAAATTCGGTCAGACCGCCTTTGTGTTGGGGCCCGGCCCCATAGGCCTTCTCACCCTGATGCTCCTGAGATCGGTGGGGGTGAGCTGGGTCGGGGTGGCGGGTAGGGCCTCGGATGAGCTGCGCATACAGAGGGCCCGTGAGCTGGGTGCCGACCTACTGGTCGATGTGGATCACGAGGATGGGATCCGCAAGGTGAGGGAGGCCATGGAGGGGTTGGGAGAGTCCGGAGTGGACCTGGTCTTCGAGGCCACCGGGGATCCCGGCTCTGTCTCTCAGGCCCTGGAAATGGTCCGCCCTGAGGGGAAGGTCATCCTCATGGGGATCCATTCGGGGGATGCTGCCGTCAATCCCACCTCGGTGGTCCGCGGAAGGATCTCCATTATCGGGGCTTATACCTATGAACAGGATACCTGGCTTCGAGCCCTGAGATACCTCACCGTGAGGGATCTCGCTGTGGAATCGGTGATCTCCCATCGTCTACCCTTGACCGCGGCCTCAGAAGGATTCGCCTTGGCACGAAGGGGAGAGGCCCTCAAGGTCCTCTTTCGCCCCGGGGGAGAGCGTGGGGTTTCCCAGTGAAAAGGGGGGATCCGGGTTGAAGAGCTGGCCGCGCCACGAGATCGTCCGGGAGACCATAGGGGGAGTGGATCTGCTGATCTACAGAGAGCGTCCGTCCAGTGTCCCCGAGATGTTCTACCGATCGGTGNACGCCAACCCCCACCACCTCGCCCTGGTATTCAACAAAGCACGGTGGAGCTACGCCTCTCTGGAGGAGGCCGTCAACCGCGTGGCCCGCACCCTCAGAGAACGATGGGGCGTGGCCAAAGGGGATCGTGTGGCCGCGGTCCTTCACAACTGTCCCGAGTTCGTCATCCTCTATCTGGCAGTGGGGGCTGTGGGAGGGATCCTCGTCCCCTTGAACGCCCGATTGAAGGGGAGGGAGTTGCTCTTTCAAATCCAAAGGACCGAGCCACTCCTTCTGTTTGTCTCGCCGGAGACATGGCCCGAGGTCGAGCCCATCAGGGGAAAGATCCCCTCCGTGCGGGGCTTCATCTCCGTGGGGGGAGACCTGCCGGAGTCTTACCCGTGGGAGAGCCTCCTGGAAGGCCCTCCCGCCTTCCGGCCTTCGTTGCGGGGAATCCTGGAGGAGGACCTTTGCACTATCTTCTTTACTTCAGGGACCACGGGGCTCCCCAAAGGGGTCATGCTCAATCATCGCAATGTGGTCAACACGGCCATGGCCTGCGCTCGGGTCTTCAATGCCACGGCAGAGGACGTGGACCTCATCATGGTCCCCCTCTTCCACGTGACCGGACTCTTCACCCAACTCACCAAGACCCTCTATCTGGGGGGCACCACGGTCCTGATGGGGTCCTTCAAGGCGGAGGAGGCCTTGAGGGTCATGGAAGAGCACGGGGTGACCATGAGCGTCTCGGTGCCAACCATCTACTGGCTCATGCTGATCTCCCCTTCCTTCTCCCAGTACCGGCTTGAGAGCTTCCGGAAGATCGTCTACGGCGGGGCTCCCGCCGCCCCCGAGCTGATCGAGAGACTCTACGAAGCCTTCCCCGGAGCCACCCTGATCAACGCTGGAGGACTGACCGAAGGCACCTCCCTGCAATACGCACTTCCCCCCGAAGACGCGCTTCGGAAGGCCGGATCCGTGGGTTTTCCCACCCCTTGCACCGAGTGCCGAATCGTGGATGAGCAGGGTCGTGATGTCCCTGTGGGAGAGGTGGGCGAGCTCATCCTCAAAGGTGCCGGGGTGGCCATGGGGTACTGGAAGGATCCGGAGAGCACCCGCAAGACCTTTCGAGAAGGTTGGCTCTATACGGGAGACTTGGCCCGCATAGACGAGGAGGGGTACCTCTGGTTGATGGACCGGAAAAAGGACATGATTATCCGGGGAGGTGAGAACATCTACTCGGTGGAGGTAGAGAACGTCCTCTATGCCTTTCCCAAGACCCTCGAGGCCGCTGTTGTAGGTGTGCCGGATCGAATCTTCGGAGAAGAGGTGAAGGCTTACGTGGTCCTCAAGGAGGGAGAGATGGCCACCGAGGAGGAGATCCGCTCGTTTTGCGCTCAGCAGTTGGCCGATTACAAGGTGCCACGATATATCGAGATTCGGTCCGATCCTCTCCCTCGAAATCCAGGAGGAAAGGTCATGAAAGACCTATTGAGAGAAGGTTCGAATCCGTACGGATCAAAAACTCCTTGACAGGACACAGGGTGAGTGCTATTGGATCGAGTGAAAGAGATAAGAGTTTCACGGAATGAAACTTTTATTACGCGGACCAAGCTCTTTAACAAAGGAGGTGGACCATGAGAAAAACGGGTAAATGGGTAGGCATTTTGGTTTTGATGTCACTTATTGTTTCTCCTCAAGCCTTTGCAAAGGAACAATTAAAGATCGGTGTCTTGTATTCGGTTACAGGTTCCTTCGCTCTTGCGGGTGCCTTGGCCGGCCAACGTGGATCTCTCATCGCTATTGAGATGTGGAACGAGAAGGGTGGGGTCGGAGGGAAATACGAGATCGTTCCCGTGCTCTCCGATGCCCAATCCAGCCCGGATGTGGCCATAAGAGAAGCCGAGAGGCTCATCGATGTGGAAAAGGTGCCCATCATCCTGGGCGATTATTCCAGCTCCATCGGAGTTCCACTGGCTCCCATCTGTGATCAGCGAAAGACCATATTCTGGATCACCATTGCCATCTCCGACAAGGTGGTCAAAGGTCGGCATCTCCGATACGTATTCCGTCCGCAGCCTATGGGTTCTCAATGGGGGAAGACGTCTGTGGAGTTCCTCAACGGGAACCTGGGCAAGCTGGGACTTTCCTCTCCTAAGGACCTGCGCCTGGCGGTCATCTATGAGGACGGTCCTTACGGGACGAGCGTCCAGGCGGCCAACATGGCCAAGGCCAAGGAATTCGGTATGAATGTGGTGCTCAATGAAGGCTACAATCACAAGGCCAAGGATCTATCTCCCTTGATCCTGAAGCTCAAGGCCGCCAAGCCCGATGCGATCCTTCACACGGGATACTATCCGGACATCGTCCTCTTCCTCCGTCAAGCCAGGGAGCTCGGGCTGAGGACCAAGGCCATCATCGGTCATGGGGCCGGATACGCCAACTTCCCGAACCTGGAAAAACAACTGGGGCCGAAGCTGGTTCGCTATCTCTACAATATCGACACGGCACCGGCACAGAATATCGATCCAAAGACCCTTACGCCGGAGGTCCGGGGGATAGTGAAGGAGTTTCTGCGGAGGTACGAGCAGAAGTACAAGGAGGCCTCTCCGCCCGCCCATGCCACCATGGGGTTCAGCCATGCATGGATGTTGTTGAAGACCTTGGATTATACAGTGGAAAAGTATGGGAAGCCGACTCCGGACAATATCCGGAAGGCGGCCCTGGAAATGGATATCCCGGAGGGTGCCACTCCTTCGGGATACGGGATGAAATTCGCGCCTCCGGAACATGAATATGCGGGCCAGAACCTGCGCTCCTATCCCGTGGTGATGCAGTGGGTGGATCAAAAGGTTCAGATCGTCTGGCCAAAGGCCATGATGAGCATGGAGCCCAAACTCCCCATGCCTTCTGATTCTCCTTTGGCAGTTCAATAGAGGCTCGAGGTGCGGGGGCACGGGTTCTACACCCGGCCCCTCGCCCTTCTTCGTGCCCGGATTTCGGCATTTCACACGACTCCTCATTGAGGTCCAGAGAGGGTCAGGGACGGTGTCAGAGAGACCGGTCATCCTTGAAGCCATATCCGTAAGTAGGTATTTTGGCCGCTTTCAGGCCCTGAATCGGGTGAGCATTACAGTTGAAGAGGGGGAGTTCCGAGGCCTGATCGGGCCCAACGGATCCGGGAAGACCACCTTGTTCAACGTGATCTCCGGAGTATATCCGGCATCCTCCGGGCAGGTGACCTTCCAGGGGCGGGAGATCACGCGGTGGACCCCGGATCGGATCTGTCATGCAGGTATCGCCAGGACATTTCAGATTCCGCGTCCGTTCCGAGAGATGTCCGTGATCGAGAACGTCATGGTGGGGGTCCTCTTTGGAGGAGAGGGGCGGCTGCGCCGTGAATCGGAGAAGGGGGCCCGGGACGAAGCCCTGCGTTGGCTCGACTTCGTGGGTCTTTCGGTGGAGGAGGAGACCTCGCCGGGGGAATTGACGGCGGGGAACCTGAGGCGTCTGGAGTTGGCCCGGGCCTTGGCCACCAATCCCAAGATCCTCCTGGCCGACGAGGTAATGAGCGGTCTCAATCAGGAGGAGATCCAACAGACCTCTCAGGTACTCGGGCGCATCCACAAGGAATTGGGGATCACCATCATCTGGGTGGAACACATCATGAGCGCTGTGATGAACCTGGTGGAGTGGCTGACGGTGTTGGATTACGGAGAGGTGATCGCCGAGGGAACACCTGAGGAGGTCTCCAAGAACGAGAAGGTCATTGAGGCATATCTCGGAAGAGATTGATGATTCCGGCTCGACGGTGAGGATCGGATGCTGGAAGTCTCGAAGATCGATGTGTATTACGGTGAATTCCAGGCCCTCTTTGGAGTGGATGTGAGAATCTCGGAGAGGGAGTGCGTGGTGACGGTGGGTCCCAACGGGGCAGGGAAGACGACCCTGCTCAAGGCGATCTGCGGGCTTCTTTCCCCCAGGACGGGAGAGATCCGGTTCGAAGGGAGGTCCATTGTGGGGCTCCCCGCCCACCGGATCGCGGAGTTGGGGATATCCCTCGTCCCCGAAGGAGGTCGTGTCTTTCCCCAGTTGAGTGTCTTCGAGAACCTGAAGATCGGCTCCTATGTGGAGCGAGCTCGCAGGGGCTTCCGCCAAGCCGTGGAGGAGATCTACGAGCTCTTTCCCAGGTTGAAAGAGCGAGAGAAACAAGTGGCTGATACCCTCAGCGGGGGCGAGAGGCAGATGCTGGCCATTGCCAGGAGCCTCATGTCCCGCCCCAAATTGATCCTTCTCGATGAGCCTTCCTCGGGGCTCGCCCCCATGGTCGTATCCATGCTCTTCGATTTCGTCGCCGATATCCGTCGACAGGGGTATGCCATCTTGATGGTGGAGCAGAACGCAAGAAAGGCCCTTCAGCTTTGCGATCGGGCCTATCTTTTGGAGTCCGGCCGGGTCAGGCTGGAGGGAGATCGCGAAAGCTTCTCAGCCGAGGAACATATTCGCAAAGCCTATCTTGGGATCTAGATCATGGGAATCCTCCTCCTCAATGCTTTAGTGAACGGGATCTTGCTGGGAGGGGTACTGGCCATCCTGGCCTTCGGGATGAATCTCATCTTCGGGGTCGTCAAGGTGATTCATATGGCCTACGGCCAGTGCGTGATGCTGGGGATGTATGTGATCTATACCTTGACCTCCATCTACCACGTCCCCTTTCTGCTCTCTTGTGTGGTAGCGGTGGGGGTCATGGCCGTTTGGGGGGGCTTGCTTCAGATTCTCGTCATAAAGCCCCTCCTTAAGGCCGAGCGCCTGAACCAGTTGCTTGCCTTGGCCGGATTAATCATCGTCTTCGAAAATTTGGCCCATGTGGTCTGGGGCGCGGATCTTCGGGGGATCGAGATCCAGCTTCCCGTGCTCAGCCTTGGCAATGTCTTCATCAAGACTCCCAGCCTACTGGCCTTTCTCGGATCCTTGATCGTGCTGTTGGTCCTCTATCTCTTCCTTTACAGGACATATCCGGGGTTGGCCATCCGGGCCATCGCTCAGGACGTGGAATGCGCCCAGTTGATGGGAATCAATCCAGGGGGCATCTATCTGTTGACGCTGGTCATAGGGGGGGCTCTGACAGGAGTCATCGCTGCCTTCTTCTCCCCCATCTATTCCGTTCACCCCCATTTCGGGGGGAGCTTTACCCTNATGGCCTTCATCATCGTGGTCCTGGGGGGGATGGGCAACCTGTTGGGGGGATTCATCGCTGCCTTTATCATCGGGATCGTCACCTCGGTCTCCGCAGTCCTCACCTCTTTGGAGATCGCGGAGATCTCGGCCTTGGTGATCTTTATTCTCGTAGTGTTATTGCGTCCTCAGGGACTGATGGGCGTTAGGGTCTCCAAGTAGCCGCTGCTGGAAAAGGGGAGACATGAAGGCCCCCGCGGCCCGGATGCATATGGGATTTGGAGGCGCGGAGGGCATGATGTTTGCCTTAATGGATTGACGGGGAGGGAAGAGGAGAGGAACACAAAAGGGCAGGGCCGCTGAGGAGCTTGTGCTCGTGAGATTTCCGGCGGGTCCGCGTTGGAGGGGGAAAGAATCTTGAAGCGCTTTATCGTCCCGGTCGTCTTTCTGGCTTTGCTTCTCTTTCCGCTTGTGTTTCCATCTCCCTATGTCCTTCATATCATCACCCTCATCTTCATCTGGTCCTTTGTCTCCACGGCATGGTCCTATATGGGGCGGTTCGGGCTGGTCTCCCTGGGCCACGGAGCCTTTCTGGGGTTAGGGGCCTATACTGCTGGGCTTCTGTTCAATCAAGTCGGGTTGTCCCCTTGGATCGGAATGATCCTTGGGGGGGGAATCGCCGTCCTGCTTGCGCTCCTCATCGGATATTCCTGTTTCCGTTTCGGGGTGATGGGAGACTATTTCGCTTTGGTGACCTTGGCCTTGGGGGAGATCGTCGCGCTCCTTTTGGTAGCTTTCCGGAAATATACGGGAGGTTCCCTCGGATTCACCCTCAATCGGATGGGAAACTCGTTTTGGTACATGCAGTTCGAGGAAAAGGTCTATTTCTATTACCTCGCCTTGGCCTTTCTCATTGTGGCCTTGCTGGTCTGGAAGTGGATCGACCGATCCAAAATGCAGAAGGCTCTTCGGGCCATTGGAGAGGATGAGATCGCCGCCTCCACCCTGGGGATCCGCATTATCCGGTACAAGCTCTCCGTGACCATGATAAGCGCCTTTTTCACCGCCATCGGGGGGGTTCTCTACGCCCAATACGTCACCTATCTGAACCCCCATACGCTGTCGGGAGTCGCCCCATCATTGGATGTGGCCTTCAAGGCCATCCTTGGGGGAATGTACCATCTTTGGGGTCCCACCATCGGGACCGCCATGATCGTTTCCCTGGATGAATACATCCGCGTGACCTATGGGACCAAGTTCGTGGGCATCTCCCAGATGGCCTATGGACTAGCCCTGGTCCTCTTGATCATCTTCCTTCCCAAAGGGATCTATGGGACGTTGCGAGATCTTGTGCTCCGAGGCAGCGACCGTCTGGAGAGGTCCAAGGCGGCCAAAGACGCATCTAGGCTCCCCGAGGAGGGGCACTCGGAATAAGGAGGTCTTCCATGTCTGGGTTGATCGAGTCCAAGGTACATCCCTTTTATTCCCCTACAAAGATCCTCTTCGGAGTCGGCTCGGCTTCTGGTGTGGACGAAGAGATCCGGTTATTGGGAGGAAGGAAGCCCTTGATCGTTACGGATCCGGGGGTGGTGAAGGCGGACCTCCTGGATGCCGTGGTCAAGCCTTTGGAGGCTTCTGGACTCTCTTTTTCGGTTTTCTCCAAGGTGGAGCCTGAACCCCCGGCGCGGGTGGTGGATGAGGCAGCCGATCAGTTCAAAAGGGATGCGTGTGACTCCGTCATCGGAGTGGGGGGCGGGAGCTCTCTGGACGTGGCCAAGGGGGTTGCGGTCCTTGCGACGAACCAAGGCTCAATCCTGGACCTCTGTGGGATGGAACAGGTGAAGAGGAAGGGCGTCCCAAAGATCCTGATGCCCACTACAGCGGGCACTGGCAGCGAGGTCACACGCGTCCTGGTCATTACGGATGAGTCCGACAATACCAAAAAGGTGGTCTACAGCATCCATACCTTGGCTGATGTGGCCATTGTGGATCCCAACCTGACGTTGTCCATGCCCAAAAGTGTGACCGCGGATACGGGAGTGGACGCGCTGGTTCACGCTGTGGAGACCTATGTCTCCGCCAATGCCACGCCCTTTTCGGATGTCCTGGCTCAGAGCCCCATTCAGTGGATCGCCGAATATCTGCCCGTGGCTTGGGCCAAGGGCTCCAATCTGACGGCGCGCTACTACATGTCCCTGGCGGCTACCATGGCGGGCCTGGCCTTTGCCAGCGGCGGGCTGGGGGCCGTCCATGCCCTGGCCTATCCCCTGGGGACCGAGTATCACATGCCCCACGGTCGAAGCAACGCCATTATGCTCCCCCATGTGATGAAGTATAACCTGTCGGGGAGCCCTGAGAAGTACGCCGCCGTGGCCGAGCTGATGGGAAAGGATGTGGAGGGGCTCTCCGTCAGGGAGGCGGCTGAGCTTGCAGTGGAGGCCGTCCTAGAACTGCTGGAGGCCATCGACATCTCCTGCCGCCTGCGGGATTACGGGATCCCCGAGGAGGATATCCCCAAGTTGACCGAGGGAGGGATGAAGCAATCGAGGTTGTTCGTTCCCAATCCTCGAGACCTGGATGAAAAGGACGTCCGAGCCATCTACGAGGCGGCCTACTGACAAGTCATGCTCGCACTCCGAAAAGTCCGCCGCGGTCCGGGTCATGTAACCCTGGTGGAAGTCCCTCCTCCGAGACCCTCGGAAGGAGAGGTCCTGATTCGAGTGGCCTATGCCGGGATCTGCGGGACGGACGTCCACATCTATCACGACCTCTTCCCGAAAGTGCGCCCTCCAGTGACCCTCGGGCACGAATTTTCCGGATGGGTCCAGGAGGTAGGGCCTGGGGTCTCCGGTTGGAAGAAGGGGGAAAGGGTCACGGTGGACTCGGCGGCCTTCTTCTGCCGGGATTGCCCCCCATGTCGCCAAGGGGAGACCCAGCGTTGCGATCGGAGAGAGGCGTTCGGGTACGCCCGCGACGGGGCCTTCGCTCCCTTTGTCCATGTAAGGCAGGATGCACTCTATCCCCTGCCTCCCCACGTGTCCCTCCAGGAAGGGGCCCTATGCGAGCCCCTTGCCTGCGCCGTTCATGCGGTCCTGGAGAGGAGCGGGATCCAAGCTGGCGATACGATCTTCGTGTCGGGACCCGGGCCTATTGGAATCCTTGTCTTGCAGGTGGCCAAGGCCCAAGGAGCAAGGGTGGTCGTCTCGGGCACGGAGCGGGACGAAGATCGCCTCCGTTTGGCCGAGGAACTCGGAGCCGATCGAATCCTCCCTCTACACCAAGAGAAACCCATTGAGGTCATGGGGGGTTTAACCCAAGGCCGGGGGGCGGATGTGGTCTTCGAGTGTTCCGGGAGCCCCAATGCGCTTAGGGATTGCCTTGATATTGTGAAGAAAGGAGGGGAGGTCATCCAGGTGGGGCTCTTCGGTCGCACCCTGGAGGTGGATTTCGATCGGGTGACCTTCAAGGAGATCACCCTGAAGGGATCGTTCACCCATAATCGGCGGTCCTGGGAGAGGGGGATCGCCATGCTTGGTGAGGGGAAAGTCCAGTTGAGGCCCCTCATTACAGAGGTACTCCCCTTGGATCGTTGGGAAGAGGCCTTCCGTGGTTTCGAGGAAGGCAGGGGACTGAAGTATCTCCTCCAATTGAACGCGGAGCCGGAGATAGAACCGGCCCCGGGAGTTTGATAGGAAAGGAGGGTGATGCGGACCGTGGGATGCCCTCGCAAGATCCATCGAACCCCTTCGGCCTATCCTTATCCCCTTTTGATCAAACATCTGCTCTTTACACCGCTTCTCTATGCGCCTCGCCAGGAGATCGTCTATCGGGATCTCTTCCGTTACACCTACACCGAGTTCATGGAGAGAGTTCATCGTCTTGCGCGGATGCTGGAGTCCCTGGGAGTCCAACCCGGTGATACAGTGGCCGTGCTCGACTGGGACTCCCACCGGTACCTGGAGTGCTTCTTTGCGATCCCCATGATGGGGGCGGTCCTCCATACCGTCAACATCCGGCTCTCTCCAGAGCAAATCCTCTATACCATGAACCATGCCGAGGACAAGGTCGTGCTCGTACATCGAGACTTTGTCCCTTTGATCCAGGAGATCCTCCCGCGCTTGGAGACGGTGGAGGCCTTCATCCTTATCGCCGAGGGTGAAGATGGACCAACAGGCCCCCTGGAGTTTAAAGGAGAGTATGAGGATTTATTGAAAACATCGCATAATTTATATCCTTTCCCTGATTTTGAAGATGATGTTCAAGCCACAGTCTTCTATACCACCGGGACCACTGGGAGTCCCAAAGGGGTCTATTACAGTCACGGTCAGTTGGTCCTCCACACCCTGGCCACGGCAGTGGCCATGGGGAGTTTCACGGCCCAAGGTCGCTTTCAGTCGGCCGACGTCTATATGCCCATAACGCCCATGTTCCATGTCCATGCCTGGGGTTTCCCTTACGTGGCCACCCTCCTGGGGACCAAACAGGTCTATCCTGGACGTTTCGATCCAGAGACGATCCTGAGGCTCATTCAACGGGAGGGTGTCACCTTCTCCCATGGGGTCCCCACCCTCCTCCACATGCTCCTGAATCATCCCATGGCCAAGGAGGTGGATCTGTCCAGGCTGAAGATCATGGTGGGAGGCGCCTCCTTCCCCAAAGGTCTTGCGCGGAAGGCGCTTCAGCTTGGCATCGACGCATATGCGGCCTATGGGATGTCGGAGACCTGTCCGGTCCTTACGGTGTGTAACCTCAAGCCTCATATGTTGCAATGGGATATGGAGCGGCAACTGGACGTCCGCATCAAGACCGGGTTTCCCATCCCTTTGGTCCAACTGAAGGTGGTCGATGAGAGAGGCAAGCCCCTCCCCATGGACGGCCGAAGCCAGGGAGAGATTGTGGTGCGGGCTCCCTGGTTGACACAGGGCTATCTGAAAGACCCCCAGCGTTCAGAGGAACTGTGGTCAGGGGGTTGGCTCCACACAGGGGATATCGCCACCATGGATCCGGAGGGGTATGTCCGCATTACGGACCGGCTGAAAGACGTGATAAAGAGCGGGGGAGAGTGGATTTCATCCCTGGAGTTGGAGAGCCTTATCAGCCAGCACGAGGCTGTGTTGGAGGTAGCCGTGGTGGGAGTTCCCCATGAGAAATGGGGAGAGCGGCCCTTGGCCCTGGTGGTCCCCAAACCCGAGGCGCCCCGCTCGGGTCTGGAAGAAGATCTTAGGCGTTTCCTTCAGCGGTTCGTGGAGGAGGGAAAGATCTCCAAATGGTCCATCCCGGACAGGATCCTCTTGTGCGAGGTCATCCCTAAGACGAGCGTGGGAAAGATCGACAAAAAGGAGATCCGCCGTCGGTGGGCGAAAGACGCGCCGGGCGGATAACCCTCTCCTTCGGGGCAAAGTCCCCCTTTTCCCTTCAATCCCGCTGGGCAGCTTTCTCCCAAAGACACGAGATATTCGGCAGGCGGTCGTCCCAGGACTTGCAGAGGTCTCGAAAGGGCCGAGTCCTCCCCTCGGAGGATCCATGCCCGGAATCCATGGAGGGCGGGTGGCTTATGGAACCATCAGAGATCTGGGGGTTCAGAGTGTTGCGTTTCCATCCCGCGGAGGGTGTTTTGGACCTCGTGCTTGGGGATCTGGTTGTGGAGGGTGCCCTTTAAGAGAAGACCGCAGCCCAGGACCCCTTCAGGTGTCTCGACGAGGACGTAGCCGTCCGAGACTTGGGAATCCGGTGTGAGGGAGAGTCTCCCCTCTCGCAGGAGCCTCCAGGCTTCACCTCGGCTCAAGAGCACGCGATTGAATCGGATCCAGGGGGAGAGGATTCGTAAACAGCTCGTTGTTGGCTTCCACCATCGCTGTACTTTGCGCAGGAAGGGGATCCCTGCGGAGACGATCTTCAAGGTGGCCAAATCAGCGGGATCTCTCACTTCACGACTGAGTGCCCATACGGTCCTTTTCCTGGCCAGGAGGCAATAGCGTCGGGAGACCTCCTCCTGGGGAACGCCGAAGCGTTCCCGGAGATATGTGCATACCTGGTTGGTTTCTTCATCGGCGAGCAATCTTGGCCATGAAGAATCCCACCGAGGGGAGACTATGGGGGTAGATCCTCCAGGCGAGCCGCAGCGACTCATGGTAAGTTTCTCCTCTCCAATGTGTGAGGCCAGCCTCGTGGGGGACATCCAGTGGGATGGGGAGGACCTCCGCTGGTCGAAGCCGGAGGAGATGGTCCACCACGGCCTCGTTCTCTCGCGGATTGTAAGTGCATGTGGAGTAGACCAGGGAGCCTCCCTCCTCCAAGAGATCGAAGGCGCGCACTAGGAGGGCCTTCTGTAGTCGGGAGAAGTCCCTTCTCATGGGCCGGAACCCTCGAAGCTCCCCCCAAGGACCCACTCGGGCGTTGCCCTCTCCCGAGCATGGGACATCGACCAGCACTTTGTTGAAGCGCCATCGGAGGGGGAAGTTCTGCCCATGATAGCCGGTCACTAGGGTGTTGACCACCCCCAACCTTCGAAGGTTTCCCTCCAGAGCGGCATGTCGTCCTTGAACAGGCTCGTTGGCCACAATGAGACCCCGATTGGCCATCATCTGCGCCATCTGGGTCGTCTTGCTTCCAGGTGCAGCACAAAGGTCCAGGATGCGATCCGTGGGGGCGGGGTCGAGAGCCAAAGGTGGCAACCCCGACGAGAGGGTTTGGGTGTAAATCAATCCCATCAAGTGCTCCAGGAGATGCCCGGGTGAGCGAAGGGTGGGCGCCAGCCAGAACCACTCCCCAAGAGGGGTGGCTTGAAGTGGGATACCTTGCGACTCCAGTGCCTTGATCACCTTGTCGGGGTCCGCCAGCAGCGTATTGACGCGGAAGCTGGTCGGAATCTCCCCTCGTAGGGCCTCCATGAAGCCCCGGAAGTCGGGGATTATATCTCGATATACCCCCAAGAAATCCAGGGCCTGGACTAGGGAAGGCGATGTCCCAGGGTCTTTCATGGCGGGGTCTCCTGGGGTCCGATCCCCCGGAAAGGGCCCAATCCGAACTCCGCAGCGATTCCTCGGGAATCTTCCTTCGGCTTCAGCCGGATTCCTTCCATGATCTGAGGTTTGATGACGTGCATGCGCGGAAAGGCCTTGTCGAGCAGCCTTAGGGCGTCTTCGATCTCCACGGGTTCCGAGAATGGTGGCAAGGCGTCGTCAAAGTGGTGAGGGATCAGGAATTGGGGCTTCAAGCGATGCACATAGTCCACCGCCCGTTGGATCCAACCCGTGTGTTTCTGGAGGGGAAGCAGCAGGACCCATGCAGGACCCTGGCGGACGATGCGGTCGAGAGCGGCTTCGGGTCTCCCCAAGGAGCCGAGATGCTGGATGGGTCTTCCTTTGACCGTGATCCTAAAACTGAGGTGGGTCCCTCCGGGATAGCGGATCATCAGGAGGAAGGCCCGTAGGCCCGCGGGCCCCAATCTCAAGAGATGCCTCAGCGCTTCTCGGGCCTCCATGCGGGCGTGGGGGACCGCGAAGGCCTCGACTTGAAAAACCTCATGGAGGAAGCGGGTCCCGTTAGAAGCTGGGATCACCCGTTCTCGAGAGACCCCATGGGCCAAAAGCCGCGCCGCCACAGAGTCATTGCAAAGCACGACCGCATCACTCTTTCGGATAAGCCAGGGGAGGTCCCCCGCGTGGTCGTAATGCCCGTGGGAGACGAGGATTATCTCAGGACCAAGCTCCTTGAGGAGGGCATCCCATTGGTCGCGGCTTGGGCCCGTGGCGGCCGAGGGAAAGGGATCCAGAAGGAAACGGTGTCCTTCCGCCTCAATGTGGAACCCTGCGTTTCCCAACCATCGAAAGGTGACCATGAATCAACCTGCAGAGGGGATTTCCAGGAGGGCGTTTTTCTGGAAGGTCACGCCCGTCCAGAGCTCCCTCCAGAAGAGGTGAAGGGGACGGAACGGGAAATAGAGGATTCGAGCCTCCATAAGCCTCACCCGACATCCACCAAGCCATTCCAAAGTGCGCGCGTTATAAGGAAGCATGGCGCCGAGGACCACGGGCCCCAGCTCCCGGGCATCGGTCTCAGAGAGGGAGATACCGGCCGTTTGGGGCCTGGATTGGGGGGGGAAGGGTGCCACGGAAGGAAGATAGGGCTGACGGAAGGTCATCCTGCTCGCCAAGTCGTGGGTCACTTTGGGATTCCGGAAGCGGGCCGCCTGGATGTAGAAGAAGATGGGCCGTTGGGACTCCTGGGCCGCGTCTATGGCCCTGGGGGGCGGTGCCAGTTTATAGAGGTCGGCCATGCTCTCCAGTCGGGATCGCTCCGACTCCAACACGGCCCGAAAGCACCAGAAGGGGACCCAGAGGAGATCCTGGAGTCTTTGTCCCGACGGGGGCGGGACCGTGGCGTGGGGGACCGGGGACCATCGGCGGTGATGCTCCCGCCAGAGCCCATGGCATGAGGGACAGAAATGAAGCGCACTCAAAGGCCTGTACGGGAAGTCCCACCCGCAGTTGGGGCAGCGGAAGGGAAGGAAGCGAATCTCGCTGAAGCGGAAGGCCTTCCTCGATCCTTCCCCCATCAGTTTTGCAAGGAGGTCAGCACCTCCCTGCAGGTGCCCGATTCGGCTCCCTCCCATGGCGTCGTAGATGAAGGCCCTCCCTCCATCACACTCCAGGTACCAGAGGGGATAATAGATCACCGAATATCGTTGGTTGGTATTGCGATGCAAGACAGCCTCGGCTGTGATCCCCTCGGGGTCCAGAAAGAGCTCGGATCGGCGCATCGCCTCTTGGTGTATCTCCTGGAAGGAGACCTCCAAAGGGAGGAATCGTGCCCGCATCTCCAGGTGCCCACGATCGAATGCGCGCAGCTGGAGGACCTTGAGAGCGTACACCCAGGGTCGGCATACCCAGCTCCACATCCCGGTACCCCGGCACAGTGTGGTCCAGAAGACGGGTGATAAGCATCTTCTTTCTTTCCGTGGGCGTGGGGGCCCCGCTCCAAGCCGAGACCTTGAGGGGCTTTCGGCCGAAGATCCACCGGTAGGTGGAGGCCTGCATCCTCCAATAGGGGGCGTAAAAGAGGAAGGCCTCCACAACCCGCGTCCTACTNATTTCCGAGGACCGGAGCTCCACTCCGGCCTTCCGCACCATATCTTTCCGCTTGATGTGCCAGGGGGGATGATGAAGCGCAGCACCCCTCTTCGTCCAGATACCAACAGGGATATGCTGCAGTATTCACACCAGACTACCCGGTTCTCCTCCAAAAAATCGATCTCCCCACCACACTGGGGACATGGGATTACCACGTGGACCTCGGCGTTCATGTCGAGAAAGGGCCTTCTCCGTCTCGCTTGAAGCCGGTTTCGGCCGGGTCAGATTCCCGGGCGATCTCGAATCAACTCGAAGGGGGAAGCTTTTGCCCGCATTGATTGCAAAAGACGGTCTCAGGCAGGGCCTTGGTCCCGCACTGGGGGCAGGCCCTCTCGCTCTTCTGTACACGGGTCCCACAGATCATGCAGAAGTTGGCCTCTGGCGGAAGGTCTGCCTGACATTTCTGACATTGGTGGGCCTTGAGAATATGATGGCCGCAAAAGGGGCAAAACCTCGCCTCGTAGGGGATCTTGGCGAAACACTTGGGACATTCAAGGCGCTTGCGGCTGGGGCGCTCCTTGCTCCCCTCTTCCATGCTCTTGAGAAGGATCCCCGGGAGCATCATCCCCATCCCTGCACCCATCCCCATTCCCATCCCCGCTGAGGCGCTGGCCCCCATTGCCTCCCATCCGCGCCCCGGGCGGCATCTCCCAGGGCCTTGGCCGCCTTGAACTTGAGGAAGGCATCCAGGTCTCCTACGGCTTGCATCCCGGAGCGTTCGTCGATCATCCGTTGGACGTCGTCCAGGGGGGTGATGTTGTTGATATAGAGATCGACCAACTCCAGGCCGTACTTCTGGAAATCCTGGCTGACCCGTGCCTTGAGGGCCACTCCCAATTCATCATAGACCCTGGGGAGGAGGAATATGCTCTCAAGGGTCTCCCCCAGGAGGTCGTTGAGGCGCGAGACAATGACGTCCTTCAGGTAGTCGGCGATCTCCTCGGTGGAAAAGACGCCCTGAGTGCCGATGAGGGTGTTGATAAAGAGCAGGGGTTGAACGATCCTTACGGTGTAGTTTCCGAATCCCCTTAGCCTTACGATTCCCAGCTGTCGATCCTTAAACGCCACGGGTTCCCGGGTCCTCCATTTGAGATGGGTGAAGACCTTCATGTTGACGAAGTAGATCTCCACCCGGAAGGGACTCTTAAATCCAAAAGGAAGACCGAGGACTTTGGTCAGGATCGGCAGGTTCTGGGTGGAGAGGGTGTGCCTTCCAGGCCCCACCACATCGTACCCTTTTCCGTCACGGAAGAATATCGCCGCCTGATTCTCCCGCACGATGAGCTGAGCACCGAACTTTATCTCTGCAGAGCCCTTCTCGGGGATGCGATGAACCATCTCCTTGCCGGTCTCATCGAACCACTCGATGACTTCCAGAAAGACGCTCATCCGAATCCTCCTTCCGTAAAGTGGAGCAGGGGATCAGGCGGAAGATGTCAGTAATTCACCTCGGCGGCGGAACGTCTTCTCCCATAATTCAATGGACTCTTCCAATGTGCTCAAGGCCTTCTCCAGTGCCTCGGGGGCGGGGAGATCACCAGAGTCAGGGATCTGTTTCAGGATGCGGTCCACTGCATCCAAAAGGGAGAGATCGAATTCATAAAGGGCCTTTAATTCAGCATCCCCGATCTTTTCCACATCGAAGATGCCGTGATATCCGTATCGTGCATAGCGGATGGTGTCCGCCATCTGCTGGATCCGGGAGGCGACTCGATCGAGCCAGGACAAATGGACCAGCTTTCCTTCTCGACTCAGGTGGCCTGCCACAGCCATAAGACCCTCGCGTCCCTCCTCAATCGGGAGGCGATGTGTTCTCTCAGACGTTTGTCCGTCTCTCTCCGATGCTCCCTGCGGCGATAGGTACGAAGCCCAGGCACCCTGGAGAGCCACTCTTCCACGCGTCGGGCGAGCCCTTTGTCCTGCTCCATACCGCCTCCTTAAAGGAAGGGATATACGGCCCTTAAAGAGATGTGCTTTCTTAAAATTTCAACTTATCACTCGAGGATCCGTTTGACAAGTTTCGTCGAGCTGGACGTCTCTTTTCTATGTTGTTTCTTCCGTCTGTATGCCCGGGACCGGAAACCTGTCCATGAAGAAGAGACAAGATGTGCGTTAGGCCCCTTGGTTCTTGGGCATCTTCGACGCTTGTGGTCGGGTTCACAGGGCTGAAGCCACAAGTCGAGAGAGGTTGAGACGACATGCAAAACCGGCGGACTGCATTCCTTTTTGGTTCTTGACCCTCCGGAGCGATATGCTATAGTCAGCAAAGACCCTGATTCTTCTCGGGGTTCTCCTATTCGGATTGTGTCTTTCCCTTCCGTGTGAGGAAGAGGTCCAAGAGCCGGGGAGCCGGTCCGATGAAGCGCTGCATCTTGGAATATTCCAAAGGTCTGTTGGAAAAGACGGTCTTCGCCCTGGAGAGTGAGACCACCATCGGTCGAAGCCCCCGCAACGTAGTCCACCTCTCTGATCCCGAGGTCTCAAGGTTCCACGCCCTTATCCGATTGGAGCCCGAAGGATGGGGCCTTATGGACCTCGGGAGCCGGAACAGAACGTTCGTCAACGAGGAGAGGATCGACCGCCATCTCCTGAGGAACGGGGATCGAATTCTCCTCGGACAGAGCCAACTTCGTTTCCTCGAGTCGGGGCCCTCCCAAGAGGTCTCTGATCTCTCTGAGATCCAAGAGCTGATTGTGGAAGAGCCCCGGGAAGAGATTCAAGACCGGATGGAGTTGGTGAGGACCTTATTGGATGCCCTCCCGGTGGGGGTGGCCATTGTCAACGAGACGATGGAGGTCCTCTATGGCAACAGGGCCCTCCCCTCCATGAAAGCCGAAGGGGATCCGCACGAGCCCCAAGCCCTCGGAGAGGTGCTCTTCTGTCTTGTCTGGCAAGGAGATTTTGGGGGTTGCGGGGAGTCCCCGCATTGCAGCAGGTGCCCACTCCTCGAGGCCGCCGGGCAGGTCTTTGGGGAAGGTTTGTCGGTTCTGGGACGAGAGATCCCCTGGCACAAAAGCGACTCCCAAAGGGCGGGATACGTCCGTTTCTCCATACTTCCCCTTCCTTATCGACTTACAGGCCAAGCCCTGGCTCTCCTGACCTGGGAGGACATCACGTCACAGTCGCAAGCCCAAGAAGCCTTGGAACGTGCTCGTGCGGATCTGGAGCGCCGTGTGAGGGAGCGGACCTCAGAGCTTCAAGAGGCCAATCTCCAACTTCAGCAGGAGGTGGAGGAGCGCAAGGCCGCCGAATCACGACTGAGACAGAGCGAGACCCGGTTTCGGTTGATGGCCGAAAGTTCCCCTTTCCCCATCGCCATGATCGATGCACAGGGACGATACATATACATCAACCCGAAATTCACACAGGTGACGGGTTATACCCTGGAGGACATCCCGGATGGCAAGACCTGGTTTCGCCGGGCTTATCCCGATAAAGACTACCGAAAGACGGTCATCGCCGGGTGGAAGTCGGACCTGAAGCGCTACGGTCCCTACGAGACCCGCCCTCGAGAATTCGTGGTTGTGTGCAAGGACGGGACTCAGAAGGAGATCCTCTTCCGCTGTGTGGGAATGGAGGATGGNTCCCAGTTCCTTACCCTGGAGGACCTGACCCAGAGGAAGCAGATGGAGGAGGAGATCCTCAAGGCTCAAAAACTGGAATCCATCGGCGTTCTGGCCGGTGGGATCGCTCACGATTTCAACAACATTCTTGCCGTGATCCTGGGAAATATCTCCCTGGCCAAGCTGGATCTGTCCCAGAAGGAGAGGGCCTTGGAACTCCTTCAGGATGCCGAGAAGGCCTGCAGCCGGGCCCAATCGTTAACCCAACAACTTCTGACCTTTTCCAAGGGGGGCGCTCCCATCAGGAAGGCCGCCTCCCTGACGGAGATCTTGAAGGAATCGACTACCTTCGCTCTGCGGGGCTCCAAGACCCGCCCCGAATTCCACTTCCAGGAGGGGCTCTGGCTCGGCGAAGTGGATCCCGGACAGATCAGCCATGTCATCCACAACTTGGTTCTGAACGCGGATCAGGCCATGCCGGATGGGGGAATCATTGAGATTCGAGCGGAGAAGATAGAAGTCTCCCCCGATTCCGCTTTGCCGCTGGAGCCCGGAAATTACATTCGGGTCTCCGTGAAGGATCAAGGTATAGGAATTCCCCGAGAATATCGAAGCAGGCTCTTCGACCCCTATTTCCACTACCAAGCAGAAGGGGAGCGGCCTGGGCCTGGCCACTGTCTATTCCATTGTGAAGCGCCACGGCGGCTATGTGAGTGTGGAGTCCCGACTCGGGGAAGGCTCCACCTTCCACGTCTATCTGCCCGCCCTGAACCAGGCTCAGGAGACTCGAGAGGAGCCCAGTCGACCGCCGGAGTCCCTGGTGGAAGGCGGTCGTATCCTGGTAATGGACGACGAGAAGGATGTCCGAAACCTCGCCCAGGCCATGCTCCAGCGTCTCGGATATGAGGTGGAGACGGTGGCGGATGGTGCTCAGGCCGTCCAAACCTACAGGGAGGCCCTAGAGAAGGGAAGACCCTTCGATGCCGTCATCNTGGATTTGACCATCCCGGGAGGGATGGGGGGAAAGGAGACTCTGGAGGAGNTTCGACAGATGGATCCTCATGTGCGGGCCCTCGTCTCCAGCGGCTACTCCACAGATCCCATTATGTCCGACCTCGAACGATATGGGTTTCAGGGTGTCATACCCAAGCCTTATCGCCTCGAAGACCTNGGCCGGGCCGTTCAAGTCTGTCCTTTTCGAGCCGGTGGGCAAGAACCACAGACCCTCGTAATCGGAATCGATCCGCGGAGACAAGGAAAGCCCCTGCGAGCCGGAGAATTTCCCCGAACCCGGGGAAGAGGATATGGCTCCCTCACAAGGATGGGAGGTCCAGATGTTTCTCGCAAAGAAGGTAATAGCGTCGTTTCTGTTTCCACTTCCCTTGGGGCTGTTGCTTCTCTTTTTGGGCCTGTTCCTGCTCTGGTTTACTCATAGACAGAGCGGAGGCAAGCTCCTGGCGACCCTGGGTGCTCTTCTAATCGCCTTGCTGGGATACCAGCCGATTTCCGATAGNCTCCTCACCCCTTTGGAACGGGCGTATCCTCCCGTCATGAACGCCGCCGAATATGCTGGAGTCCGATGGGTCGTGGTCCTAGGAGGAGGACATGTATCGGAACCCGATCTCCCCGTGACCTCCCGGCTGGCGGAGAACTCCGTCGTGCGCCTGGCCGAGGGGATCCGGCTCCTCCGGCAGATTCCGGACGGGAGGCTCCTCCTCTCGGGTGGAGGTGCGTTCGACCCCGTGCCTCACGCCAAGGTCTTGGCGGAGTGCGCAGAGGCTTTAGGAGTCGCCCCCGAGGTGATTCGTCTTCAGACCCGATCCAAGGATACGAAGGATGAAGCCCGTGAGATCTTCAAGATGATCGGAAAGGAACCCTTTTTCCTCGTCACCTCGGCCTCCCATATGCCCCGAGCCGTGGCCCTGTTCAAGAAGTTGGGGATGAAGCCTATCCCCGCGCCTACAGGGCACCTGGCAAAGAGGCCTCGAGGACGAAACCCCCAACGATACTTTCCCTCGCCGGAGGGGCTCCACAAGTCCCAGAGACTCGTATACGAGACCCTGGGCATGATCTGGGCGAAGTTCCGTGGGCAGATCTGACACCCCCCGGGCCCTTCTGACGCAAGCGTCCCTGTCAAGGAGAGTTCCCATGCGGATGCGCATCGCGGCCTCTGTGGGGTTCCTTCTGATGGTGGGCCTCCTTTTCACCCTTGTGGNAGAAGGGCGAGGTCAAAACGACGAGAACCTCCTGCCCAATCCCGCTCTCCTCAAGGACGAAAACCAAGACCATCTTCCCGACGGCTGGCGGCCGAGCCGTGCCCCGCGCGTCCAAGGGATTCGACCGAGCGCCTGCTCGTGGCTTCGCCCCACGGATCCATCGGAGGGGGCCGGGGCCCTTGTAATCACTGGGGGAGAGGATGGAGCCGGATATTGGGAGACTTGGACTCGAGACGTTCGTCCCCATACCTCCTACCGCCTCAGCCTTATGGTCTACCGCAGTGAATTTCAACAGGGGGTTTATCCTGAGGTGGAGATCTTTGGGCGTCGGATCCGATTGGACCAGCACTGCATGGTGCGGCAGTATCAGCCCATCTTTGTGGATGTGAATTCGGGCAACAGGCGGGGTCCGAGTCGACTTCGCCTACGAGTGGACCACCCGGGGGCGACCTTCCTCTTCGCTTGGCCCCGTTTGGTACCTCGGCCCGAAGATCCTCCCCCTTCTCCTCCCCTTAATCCTCCGTCTTCCTTGGAGGAATTCCCCATCGGCCTCTACGGGGCGGAGATCGAAGCCCTGGATCGGATCAAAGAAGCGGGTTTCAACGCAGTTCAGAGCTACCGGAAGGACCCGAAGTTCGCGGTGGCCTTTCTTCGTGCATGTCGATCCAAGGGCTTGGGATGTCTTCTTCGGCCTCCGTGGCATCCTCGCGATGTGGAGGGCTTTGTGAAACTCCTCAAGCGGGAAGGGCAGCCTCGACCCGGAGAGTCCCTTTGGTTTTACATCAACGACGAACCGGAGCTTCGCTCCGTGCCTCCATCGCAGTTGGCGGAAGTTCGAAGGCGCCTCCTCGAGGTCTTTCCAGGGAGACGATGCGCCACTGCCATGGTGCGGCCACAGATGATCCCCTACTATGATGAGGCCGTGGAGATCTTCATGATGGACCAGTACCCGGTCCCCAACATGCCTTTGACTTGGCTGTCGGACAGCGTGGACGAGGCCGTCAGGATGGTGGGGTCGGATCGGGTTTGGGCCGTGGTTCAGGCCTTCGGCGGGGGACGATACACCCCAAAAGGATGGACCAGACGACCTACGCTCGAGGAGATGCGGGCCCTGGCTTTTCTCTCTGTGGTGCACGGGGCAAGAGGCATCTTTTTCTTCCACTACAAGGATGTGGCCCAAGACCGTCGGGCCTGGAGAGACCTCAGGGAGGTGGTTCAGGGCTTGGTGAGGGTGAAGGAATGGTTGAGGATTCCCAATGAACCGGACTCGCGGGGATGGAGGGTGGAGATGATCTCCCCCTTTCGTTGCGATGCCCGTGGAAGGCCGGCGATTCATGTGGCGATAAAAAAAAGGAGATCCACCGCAGTGCCCCGCTTTGGCCTAGGGGCGGACCGTGGGGACGAGGTCCTCCTGATCGCGGTCAACGTCATCCAGAGACCGGTGGAGGCGCGGATTTACGGCTGGCCGAGGAGGATAGATTTTGTGCGCGATCTGCTTTCGCAGAAGACCTACGCGGTGGTGGAAGATTGTCTGCGTCTTTCCCTTCCTCCCTACGGAGTGGCCCTTCTTCACGCCGAGGGGGCCTCATGAGGAAAGGGCTTCGGAAGCAGAGGTCCTGGATCCCTTTCCAGGTCCGGAGGAAAGCTGCGCATCCCCGAACCGAGCCGGCGGCATATGGGTCGAGCCAGTCACTCGATCCCGTTAGGTCGGCGATCCGGATAGGACTGAAGGGAGTCCTGGTCTTTGCACCCTTGGCCTTTGGAGCGGTTCACAGCTGGGCCTATGGAATCATCTGGGCAACGCTTTGGCTCCTTGTGGGGCTTTGGGGCCTTCGGACCTGGGCGTCCTGGAGAAAAAGATCCGGAGCGGTGGATCTGGCCTGGATCCGGCTTCCCTTTCAGCCCCTGATGATCCTCTTCGCCCTCTGGGTGATCCTTCAGCTTCTGCCACTTCCGGTCCCATGGATCCAGCCCATTCAGCCTGAGACCTTGGAGGCCCACCAGCGGGCTGTACCCCTCTTGGGAGACCTTCCCGCTTTCCTCCGGTTAAGTCTCTATCCCCATGCCACTCAGGTGGGGCTCTTTCATCTGTGGTCCTATGCCGCTGTCTTCTATTTGACCCTCTATCACTTGAGGAGCAGGGCACATCTGGTCCGCATGGCCGCGCTATGGGTGCTGATAGGGACTTTTGAGGCCCTCTACGGACTCCTGGAATACCTGGGAGGGACTCACAGGATCTGGTGGTGGGTCAAGCCATTTGCATCAGGCGTGACGGGGACTTTCATCAACCGGGACCACTTGGCCGGTTTCTTGGAGATGACACTCCTTGTGGCCATAGGGCTCCTGCTGGCACTTCGGGCCCAGTTGGACGTCCGCAAGGGGATGAGCTGGAGGGCACGGATGGCCCAACTCGGGAGGGACGAAAGGTGGGCCAAGGCCTTGTTGTTGGGGTTTCTTTGTGTCCTGATGGGTGCGGCGCTTTTTCTCAGTCTCTCTCGAGGGGGCGTGATCAGCCTCACCGCCGTGATCCTCCCCCTGTCCGCAGCCCTCCTCTTTCGGTCCTCCACCCGGAGATACGGTCTGCTGGGTCTTGCCATTTTCGGGGGTATGCTCCTTTACGCCATGCCCTTGGGATTGGAGGGCTTGCTGAACCGATTCTCGTCCATGGAACAAGACCTGGAGGTACGACGCGAGCTCTGGAAGAGCACCCAACAGTTGGCCCGGACTTACCCCCTGACGGGGAGCGGATGGGGGACCTTCGAATGGGTCTACCCTCGATTCAAACCGGCGCGGTTCGGGGAGATGATCGTCGCCCACGCCCATAACGATTGGGCCGAGCTTTTGGCTGAGACCGGAGTCGTGGGACTCGCTGCTGTTTTGGTAGGTGTGGTTCTCTATCTGGCTGTGGGATTTGTCAAGTGGCGACGGAGGCGATCTCCCTGGGGAATCTGGCTCGGGTTTTCGGCCTTGGCAACGGTGATCGTCCTGGGCACCCATGGGTTCGGGGAGTTCCTCCTCCATACCCAGGCCAATGCCTTGACCCTCTCTGCTGTGCTGGCTTGGGGCTGGGCGGTCCTTCACCATCACCGTCGAGGGGAGGGCAGGGAGCACTTGGATTGGCCCCGGGGTCGCCTCCGGATTCCTCGTCTCGGGGCTCACCTCTTGATGGTCCTTTTGGCTTCCGTTCATCTGGCCCTCGGGATAGGGATGGCAAGGCACCTCCTTGCGGAATGGCAGGCTCCCACGGAGAGAAACTCGACTCTCCCACGTCCCGAAATTCATGACGTCCCCCTCCTTGCCAGGGCCGTGAATTTGGAGCCCGCAAACGCCATGCGTTGGATGCTTCTGTCCAGAGAGGTTCTGGAACATGGGATCTCTCCCGAGACGGTCCGATGGGCACGAAGACGCGGACTTGGAAGGGAGGAGTGGGGAGAGGATTCCCTAGCATGGGCGCGGGCCTTCCTGAGGGAGGCCCTTCGACGCAATCCCACTAATCCGGATTATTACGACCGGCTGGCGTGGCTTTTGGCCAATCTCCCCGAGGAAAGGGAGGCAGGCCTGGCCGAGTATGCACTAATGCAAGCGGTGCACTTGGAGCCGGAGAACGGGGTGCGACACTTTCGATTGGGGCATTTCCTGTTGCTCGAAGGGCGCATTGAAGAGGCCAAAACAGCCTTCCGGGAGGCCATCCGCCTCGCACCCCGACTGAAACGGGCCCTGAGGTCGGAGTGGAAGCTATTGGGGAAGGGCAAGCCACCTATCTGAGCCCCCTGATCCTTAACCCTAGCCGTTCAAGGGTCCACTTAAGGATTATCAGCGGTCCTCCGATATATATAGTGCGCGATGCTGCGGTGTACGGCGCATCCGCCCTTGGCGGACAAGGCATAAGGCGCCCGCGGCCCTGCACCGTACGCCGTATGCCTTACGCCGTTGCAATGCGAGGAACTTCCATGGTCCATTGTAGGTTCAGGGAGATGATCCTGAGCGTGGAGGAACTTCCGTCACTCCCATCGGTGGTCCAAAAGCTCATGTCTGCGCTCCAGAAGGAGGAGGTCACGGCCCAAGATCTGGAGCACATTGTGGCCACAGACCCCGCCATTTCCTCCCGGATCCTCAAAGTGGCCAATTCGGCCTTCTTCGGGCGTTCGGGGAGAGTGAAGACCCTGGATCAGGCCATCGTCCTTTTGGGAACCAAGCTGGTCCAAGCCCTCGCGGTCAGCGTATCCATCCTGGATATACTCCACTACCGTCAAAAGGTGTTGGATCTCCCGCTTGAGACATACTGGTTCCATTCCTTCGCTGTAGCGTGGACTGTTCATCGCCTGACACAAACAGTCTCGCGTGGGGAGGAGGATCCCGGAGTCGCCTTTATGGCAGGGCTTCTTCACGATCTTGGAAAGCTCCTCCTCTGGATCTATGGATACGAGGAGTATCGGAAGGTGCTCACTTCCCTCTCCACAGGAGACATGGAGGCGGTGGAAGCGGAGCGTCGGGTGCTGGGGACGGATCATGCCGAGGTAGGGGGCGAACTTGTCCGTTGGTGGAAGCTGCCCAAGGAGATCGAGGTGGCCGTACGGGACCACCACGAGGAGGGCTCGGACTTGGCATTGACCCGGCTGGTGAAGCTGGCGGACTATGCGGCCCATGAAGCAGGGTACGAGGACGGTCTGCGCTCCTATGGAGCCCGACAGCCCCCGAGACTTCGTTCCCTGGAGCCCTTGAGTCCCCAAGGACTCGAGACGCTCATCGAGGGTCTCCGAAAGCAGCCCGGAGAAATCGAGGAGGTTGCAAGGCTATTACTTGGAAAATAGCCTCTCGCTCGTTGGGGAAGGGAGGGCATTTGGTCTGGTCACATGAAAAGCCCACCTCTGGTTCGTTAAGATGGTTTAGAGCGTTAGGAGCGTTTGGTTCGTTTAGAGCTTTTAGAGGGTTGGGTAGGGGAGGCTTTAGCCTCCCGAAAGGCGGGCGGCTGAAGTCGCCCCTCCCCGATAAAGGCATTGACCCTCGCATCTAGCAAGCATTTTCATCCATCAAGGGTGCCACGCCCCCAGGCAGGGCATGGCAGCTCCTAAGGAAAATGACCATGGAACAGGGAATGGATGACTTTTCGCAGCCCCCCTTCATCTCGCAAGGAGGACCCCTAAAGGGTCTTCTCCAGGAGGCCGTGGGGGTCGTTGTAGAGGAGTTCCGCATCCTCTCTCTCCTCCGGCGACTGGGGGAGTTGGTGGAACGTGAGGCGTCCCTTGTGGAGGTCTCCCAGAAGCTGGTGGAGATGATGGTGGAGGAGCTTCCCAGCCACCGCGTCGTCCTCCTGAAATCCTCAGAGGACGGAGGCAAGATGGAGGTAATGGCCTATGCGGATCGATGGGGGGATCCTCCGGAGAAGGGATGGCGTCCAGGAGCGCGCCATTCCATTGATGGAGACGGGGATGATCTTCTTCAGCGTGGCTTGCGTGCTGAGGGAATCTGGGTCGGCCAGCGC
Source organism: Desulfarculaceae bacterium JdFR-97 (assembly GCA_002010915.1). GTDB lineage: Bacteria > Desulfobacterota > Desulfocorpusculales > Desulfocorpusculum > Desulfocorpusculum > JdFR-97. The sequence goes on from MTPG01000060.1 coordinate 33,108, forward strand.
CGATCCAAAGAGGGTCGGGATCCCCCCACGGAGCGTTTCGTGTCGGTCCCGCTGCACTGGGGCGGGCAGCGGAAGGGATGGATCCTCATGTCCTTGGCCCAAGGGCGTACGCTGAAGAGTCGGGACTTCGCCTCGCTGGAGCTCCTTTCCCAGCAGATCGCCTTAGTCTTAGAAGCTGCTTCTCTGCTGGAGGCGGAGCGGGCCAGAAGTGAGTCGCTCGAAGAACGGGTCAGGGAGAGGACTAGGGAGCTGGAGGCCGCCAATCGGGAGTTGATACTGGCACGAGACCAACTGGTTAGGTCCGAAAAATTAAAGGCCCTGGGTCAGATGGCCTCGGGTGTGGCCCATAATTTCAACAACATCCTGGCTACAATCCTGGGCTATGCTCAACTCTATCAGGACAGGACCCGGGATGAGGACCTGCTCCAATGCCTTCAGACCATTGAGATGGCCGCTAAGGATGGGGCCGCTATGGTCCAGCGCCTTCAAGAGGTATGTGGGGTCCGGCATGTGGAGATGGCACGGGAGGAAGTGGATCTCAACGCCCTCCTGGAAGAGGTCCGAGAATTGACCCGTCCCAAATGGAAGGATGAGTCCCAAAAAGAGGGAAGGACCATCCAATTTCGGCTCGAGGTGAAGGGCTCATTGAAGGTGAAGGGTATTCGTTCCGAACTTCGTGAGGTCTTCACGAACTTGGTCTTCAACGCCGTGGACGCCATGCCCCACGGCGGAGAGATCCGCGTAACCACNGCGCGACGAGAGTCCTTGGCCGAGATCTGCATTCAGGATACCGGGGTGGGGATCCTCCCTGAGGACATGGGCCGAATCTTCGACCCTTTCTTTACCACCAAGGGGGTTTCGCATTCGGGCATGGGTCTGAGCACCTCCTACAGCATCGTTCAGCGACACGGAGGAGAGATCTTCGTGAAGAGTACCCCTGGAGAGGGGACCCGATTTGTCCTGCTGCTGCCTCTGTCGGAGCCCATGGAGGAAGCGTCTGGTCAGGCCGGCAAGGCCAAGGAGGAGGGCATCCCTTCCATGCCTTCAGCGAGGGTCCTGGTCGTCGAGGACGAACAAGCCCTCCGCNGCATCCTTCGGAGAATGTTGGAGGAGATGGGTCACCAAGTGGAGGAGGCCCCCAGCGGACGTGAAGGGATCGAGCGGTTCCGACGCGAAAAGTTCGATTTAGTCATTACGGACTTAGGCATGCCCGGGATGACGGGTTGGGATGTGGCCGAGGCAGTTCATGAGGCAGCCCCCGCAGTGCCGATCATCATGGTCACGGGATGGGGAATGGATCTTCCCAAGGAGGTCTGTGAGAGGCGCGGGGTCACCCGCTTGCTGTCCAAACCCTTCGATGCCAAGAGGCTGCGGAGGGTCCTCCACGAAGTCCTGACCAGAAAATCGTGATGGCCTTTCACTGTCAGCCCTCCCCTCAGTCATTGACTTTTTCCTTTCCTTTGATATAAAGGGGTCGACCTTGATGCCGGGAAGGAAGCTCCTTCCCTGTGCAGTCGAGGAGAGTGAGATCCGACTTCTGGTGCGGGCGGTGAGGCGGCATACTCTGTGTGGGACCTGACAGTAGCGGAGGGGACTAATCCGCGAAAGTCATCCGAGAGATGGGATTGATCCTCGTATCCAATGACGACGGCATTCACTCGGAGGGCCTCCACGCGTTGGTGGACGCCCTCCAGCACGTTGGGGAAGTGGTGGTCGTGGCTCCGGACCGGGAGCAGAGTGCGGTCAGCCATTCCTTGACCATGCACCGCCCTTTGCGGATCCGGAAGCTGGCAAAGAACCGTTACGCCGTGGATGGGACCCCCACGGATTGTATTCTCCTCGGCGTCTATCGTGTACTCCAAGGTCGATGGCCTGATCTGGTCTTCTCCGGGATCAATAAAGGGGGGAATCTGGGGGATGACATCTCTTACTCCGGGACGGTTTCGGCGGCCATGGAGGGAGCCAGGCTGGGCATCCCGTCTGTGGCAGTCTCCTTGGTCAGCCGCTCCCAATTTCGATTTAAGACGGCGGCCCACTTCGCACGTGGGTTGGCGGAGCGGCTCCTGAAGAGGCCTCCGGAGGGTCCTGTCCTCCTCAACGTCAATGTGCCCAACCTGCCCCTCGAGGATGTGCGGGGGGTGCGTCTCACCCGTCAGGGGAAACGGGTCTATAACGGGTCCGTGGTGGAGAAGGTCGATCCTCGAGGGGAGAAGTACTACTGGATCGGAGGCGAGGAGCCAGGATTTCGCAACGTGAAGGACTCGGATATCCAGGCGGTATTGGAGGGATGGATCTCGGTCACCCCGCTTCGACTTGATCTTACGGACGAAGAGGCCATGGGGCGATGGAAGGAATGGGGGATGCAGGAAGGGCTCGAGGGATGATGGACTTCCATGTGGCCCGAAGGAAGATGGTGGAGGATCAGATCGCAGCCCGGGGGATCAAGGACCAGCGTCTCCTGGAGGTGATGCTGGAGATTCCCCGTCACCTCTTCGTAGACGAGGCCATGTGGAGTCAGGCCTACAACGACCACCCCCTTCCTATCGGCGAGAAACAGACCATTTCCCAACCCTACATCGTGGCCTTGATGACTGAGGCCCTGGACCTCAGGCCCAAGGATCGTGTCCTGGAGATAGGCACGGGCTCGGGCTATCAGACGGCCATCTTGGCCAAGCTGGCGGACTGGGTCTATACCGTGGAGCGGATCCGGAATTTGGCCATCAGGGCAAGGAAGGTCCTCGACCGCCTCCATCTCTACAATGTATCGTTGCGCATCGGCGACGGATCCGAAGGCTGGCCAGAGCACAGCCCTTACGATGCCATCATCGTTACGGCGGGGGCGCCGGAGTTTCCGCAGCCGCTCGTGGATCAATTGGCCGACGGAGGAAGGATGGTCATCCCCGTCGGAGATCGCTACACTCAGACCTTGTGGAAGGTCACCAAGAGGGGGAAGGAACTCCGCAAAGAGGACCTAGGGGGATGTCGCTTCGTGGACCTTCTCGGAAAGTACGGATGGGGGCTTTGAACCTTCGCCCCGGGAGGTCCACATGAGACGCCTCTATCAATGGGTCCTTCATTGGGCAGAGAGCCCCTACAGCGGCTGGGCCCTCTTCCTGATCGCCGTGGCAGAGTCCTCCTTCTTTCCGTGCCCACCGGATGCTCTTCTCATTCCCTTGGCGCTGGCTGCACCATATCGATCCCTCCGCTACGCCCTGATCTGCACCGTGGGGTCCGTTTTGGGAGGGATGATGGGCTACGTCATCGGCTGGCAGCTCATGGAGACCATCGGGCATCCGATCCTGCAGGCCTATGGGCTTGAGGAACGGTTCCTCCAGATTCAGAGTCTCTATCGCACCTATGATGCATTGGCCGTGGGGATCGCGGGCTTCTCGCCGCTGCCTTACAAGCTCTTTACCATCGGTGCGGGAGCATTCTCCATCAACTTCCCNGTATTCGTCCTGGCCTCCATTGTGGGAAGGGGGAGTCGATTCTTCCTGGTGGGAGGACTGATCGCCCTTTTCGGGCCGAGAATCCGACCCTGGATCGAGCGCTACTTCACTTGGCTTGTGGTGGCCTTTACTCTGCTTCTGGTTTTGGGATTCGCGGTCTTCAAGTTTCTTCATTGATGTCATTTTGACTGGTCGGACCAAGGGGCTGGTGATATGAAGGACAGGTGGATCCAGGTGGGTGTTATCGGTGCGGGATCTGCCGGAGATCAAGAACTGGCTTGGGCCGAGGAGGTAGGAAGGGAGGTGGCGCGGCGGGGGGCCGTTCTCCTCTGCGGTGGGCTGGGAGGGGTGATGGAGGCCGCGGCCTTCGGGGCGCGGGAGGAGGGAGGAATGACTGTGGGGATCCTCCCGGGACCGGATCGCTGGGAGGCCAATCCCTATATTTCCATCGGGGTGGCCACGGACATGGGCCACGCTCGAAACGTGATCCTGGTCCGCTCCTCGGACGGTTTGATCGCCGTGGGCGGGCAGTACGGGACTCTCTCCGAGCTGGCCATTGCCCTCAAGACAGGGAAACCTGTGGTGAGCTTGGGCAGCTGGAATCTGGGCCCCCCTGTTATCCGTGCGGCCAGCCCCAAAGAGGCGGTGGAGAAGCTTTTTCAGGTCCTGACGGAGAGGTGATAGGGGAGGGGGCGGGGTGACCTCATGCCCGATGGGACGGCGAGGATCCGCTGGGCCGGATGGGCACTGGCGGTTCTTTTGCTTGCATCCTGTGGCGGAAAGAGGCCTGTCCCCTATGAACTCAGGCCTTCGGAGAGGATCCGTGGGGTCTATCATACGGTTGAGCGAGGCCAGACCTTATGGCGGATCTGCAAGGCCTATGGGGTGGATATGCAGACCGTGGCCGAGGTCAACAACATCCGGGACGTTACCCAAATCCGGGTGGGACAGCGGATTTTCATTCCCGGTGCCACACGGGTCCTCAAGGTGGAGCCCTACCGCCCCTCTCCCGATGGACGCCCTGAGCCCCTCAGACCGGTTCAGACCTTTGAAGGGACCTTTATCTGGCCGGTGCATGGTTCCGTGACCTCTTCCTTCGGGGTTCGCAACGGTATCAAGCATTCAGGGATCGACATCGCCGCGCCCAAAGGGACGCCGGTTCGGGCCTCAGCTGCAGGCGAGGTGGCCTATCGGGGGACCCTCCGAGGCTACGGTAAGATCCTTATCCTCAAACATTCGTCCGTGTACACCACGGTCTACGCTCATCTGGGATCCTGGGAGGTGCGCGAAGGGCAGAAGGTCCGCCAAGGACAAATAATCGGCACTGTGGGAAACACAGGGCGAAGCTCAGGACCCCATCTCCACTTTGAGATCCGGAAGCGCAACAAGGCGCGAAACCCGCTCTTCTTCCTCTCCAGGAGACCTTGATGCCAGGGCGGCTTGCGAAAGGGCTTCCGACGGAGAGAGGACGTTTGGTCAGCTCGGGGGGAGGAGGCATGCGGGCGATCTTGACACCTGGGGTCATCCCTCCGGATAATGCCTTAGGGCCCGGGTGGTGGAATCGGTAGACACAAGGGACTTAAAATCCCTTGGGACCATGTCCCGTGCGGGTTCGACGCCCGCCCCGGGCACCACAGCTCCACAGGTTGGCCTACTAAGGGCGCGTTTTTCTTATAGTTTTTTGTAGTTTTGTCTAGTTTGATGTAGTTTTGCAGATAAAATGAGAAAAATTTGCAGATAAAATGAGAAAAAAGTTGCAGGGCCTAGCCTCCTTTTTTCTTAATCTAGCCTCATTCCACGGCGGGTTGTTGCGGTGTAGTAGGTACAGAGGCTACTGACACATCCTAGCTGAAAATGGAAAAATCAAACAGTTCCAGTGATCTAGCACAGACAAGCCAAATGCCTCGGGTATATTTTGCGGTATTTTTGATGACTTTACGGGCTTTCCAGAAAAAACCCAAGAAAATACTCGGACGCCATCATGGAGTTGGTAACGTTGTTACCAATCCAGACCGCCGGTAGGATGGAAGGAGGCGAAGTGTGGAAAAGTCGATCATTAAATACGAGTTGTGATGATTCTAGAGGCCTTGTAAAAAAATATCCGAATTGCATCATGAGAAAGGGGTCGGGACTCGAACCCGACGTTACCTGCATGGTTGCTATGTTTGCGGATGACTGGTAAATTTTTGGTAATCGTTACCTTGCTGTTTTCCCGATTTGAGGATCTGTGCAGCAAGGCTATTTTTTCTTGACATTGAAACTCGGATATGATTATCAAATAGAAATCATATTGTGCCCTTTTCTACAGGAGGGTGCTAGTCACTGGGTTTTTTCCTGAGAAAAAAGATTTTTCCATCGGATGCCACTTTCACTTATAGAGGTGTACTATGAGAGATATTGATAAAAATAAAATCCATCCTCCTGGTGTAGACAGAGAAGGTAAGAAGGTAAGATTTGATTATATAAAAAGTAACTATTTTAGGGTGGTACATGTAGATGGAGTTTTTGGGGGGAACGCTCCTCGCAGAGGTTATATTCATGTTGCTGTTTGGAATGAACGTTGGCCTATCCCTAGACAATGTCTTTATTCTCTCGAGGAGAATGGGAAGCTGGGTAAAGAAATAGAGCAGGAACGAGTAATGAGAGATGCGATTGTCAGAGAAGTAGAAGTAGATCTTATTATGAGCATCGAAACAGCAAAAAGTCTGAGGGATTGGTTAAGCGAAAAAATCGATAATTACGAGAAGACAACGTAGGGACAGAATGGAAGGATGTTCTAATGAATGCAACAGTAAATATACAAGATGTTTATTCTGGATACAAAACTTCAGGTCTAATTTGTAAAGACCAGTTGAGTAAACATCTTCCGAGTCAAACTTCTCAGAAAGTTTATGTCGGTCTTGAGGTTCCAACAAATATATTGTCTAAAGATATTAGCAGTATATCGGACAAAGAAATAGACATCCAAAAAGAATCAGTCTTACAGGATAGCATTAACAGAATAAATCAAGCCATAAATGATTTGCGAAAGTTAAAGGATAACTGGAATGGTTATGAGTCTGCTGCACCTAACAGGAAAGCATTAGATATTGCCGAGCAATTTGTTTATCATTTCCATAATAAAGGATTATATCCTAATCATGTAGCTCCTTCTGTTGAAGAGGGTGTGGCCTTTTCTTTTTCGCGTGAGAATAAATACGCTATAATAGAATGTTATAATGACGGTGAAATTGCTATTGCTTTACACGAAAGTGGTAAAGAGCCAAAAGTCTGGGAAATTAGTTTTTCAGATTCAGAAATCCAAGACGCGCTTGAAGAAATAAACCTTTTTATCAATGAAGCATAGTCTTCCACCCGAAATGTACAGAAATGGAAGGCCAGAAGACCAGTGTTTTCTGCCCGAGGAAAAATTATTTCTACGATTCCAGGTCGTTAGTGATGATGGTAAAGTTGATGTTTCTCAAATAAAATTCTATGGTCAATCAGTCAATCGAGAAAAATACAGCAAACCCTATTACATTTTATTCCCTAATTTTTTTCACTGGGGTTATGGCTATTTACATGTGCGAGAAATCCCAGATGATATAAGAGGAGGAGATGGCATCCCAATTAAATTTAAAGTTGAGCATGAGCCACTGGAAGAAAACTATTCACATTCATCAATTTATCCTTATAAAAGTGGCAAACAATATAATCCCTCAAGAGGGAGAAAGATTAAGTTAGAATATAGGACAAAAATGAGAGAAAAAATTAGAATCCTCAAAAATCCTGATTAGAGCCATTAAGTTTTTATCCTCAATAGCGTTGACTCAAGACTGACCGACGGGCCATGGGTGCCCCATTCGGGATCCCGGACCTCCCGCGGAAATGTCTTTTCTCAATCTGTTCCTATTGAGGAGCGCACCAAGGCCCTGATCCTTTCCCGATTTAATATGAAATTGCCAAAATCCCTAAAGTGCACGATTGGCGGAAGTTTTACCTATCCAGTAATTCGCAAACCTTTCAGGCCAGAGCCTCTGAGGAGAATAGGCGTTTTGATTTTTATTGCATTACGTCCAAGCTTACGTGCCGCTATGGAGCACAGCGGAATAGCGGTCAGGTGGGGCGATTTTGTTAGCTGTTTTTTACTTTCTTGGATATTTTAAACCATGTTTCCTTATGTTCTTGAATCATCTCCGGCTTAATACCTATTCCTCTATATGGCTTACCATATTTATTCACTTCATCTAAAAATATTGGCACATTTTCTGAATCTATTTCTACCCTTCTTTCAGGGTATTTCTCGTTATACTTCTGAATTCCTTTTTTAACCATTTTCAACCAATCTTCTGAGGTAAGAACATAAAAATCAGGACGTTCAGTTTCATCACAGTTTGCATAATCAACCAACACAAGAAATACATCTTTACCAAAGATCCCTTTACAGTTAGGCCATTCTCTTCCCTGCTTTGCTTTAACTTCTATTCGCATGAGATTTTTATTGCCAGATATAACAAGAAGATCTGTACGTTTTTTGTTCCCAAAGGTTAATTGTGTATAAATACCTCTTCTACATAGTTCACTAGCAACTGCAAATTCTGCAGCTAAACTTATACATTCTTTTGAGACTACCATTTATATCTATCCAGCTAACGACTGAGGTCACTGGCTGGCAACGGGGCGCAGCGGAATTGACAGACCAGTGCACCGCATTGTTATATGTCTTCTTCTATAATTTCTATAGTGCCTGAAACTTTACTACCTTTAGTTTCATCGTCAGATGTTATACTGTACACATGTAAATTTAAGATGAATAATTGTTTAAATTTTTCCCCATTAATATCTTCGAAACATACAATAGCCCTCAGTGGAGGAAAATCCGGACATTCAAATAAGTCCACCTTGTTGTTTGTTTGTGTAGGACGATTAATAAATGCAAGTTCAATAAATTTTTCAAAAGCAACAACATAGAATAAAGGTATTTTTAAGGTTGTACTTTCTCCACTTTGATATACAGGAAGAGCTTCAATTTTATGCACCTTTTGTTTCTTTATTAAATGAATAGAATTGTCACAGTAAAAAACGTTTTCTTTCAACTCTATTTTTAGTTGATTATAAGGATCAAAATACTTAATGGTTTTAATTAATTTTTCTATTTCTATTTCCCAAGTTATTAAAATGTTAATTGCTGGACCTGATCCAAAGTTAAAGATGCTTAATTTAGGCACACGATTAGTTTCACGATTCCACTTCCATGAATTTTCGCTGTAGAATGCTTCATAATACCCTGATAATAATTTTAGTATAGGCTTAGATAAAGCCGTTCGTTGTTTTTTTAATTCTAGTACCATAAAAAAACTCGTTATTGCAGTTATAAGAGCTGCTAAAGCTGTAATTATTGTTGCAATCTCCATAAATACCTCAGTGGTTAGTTTGCGAATAACGCGCGAGCTAAACGGCCTCAGCATAACGTAGCGAACGGATGTTCGCGGATGTTATGTGGCGCTGCGCTTCAGTAATTGGTTGCCTCCAAAAAAGGATAGCACCAGCTAAATTCAACGAACCCTGGAAGCGGATACCGAATTGGCGCGGCTGCTTCCTGCTGACAATCAATATCCGCCTTGTTTTTCCCCGCAGAGTGGGTTTGATCGGAGATGATGGGATTCCAGAAAAAGAAAGGTGGGGCCGTTATGGCCCCCCGTAGGCCAGTCATGGGCCCAGGTTCCGGCCTGCCGTGAGCCGGTCTGTGAGAGCCAGCCGTGAGCCCTCACGCTTCCCCCTTATAATATCTCACTGCGGCTGTCAATGATTTTTTTAATTCAATGCGAAAGAATCCCCTTGATTTTTCGTAAAAGCTGGTATAGAAAGCACAGTGGTCGGCTCAAGGCTGGCCGGCCGCGGGGTCACGGCTGCCCCCCACTTTCTCCTCCGAACAAGTGTGGTCCTTAGATCTAGGCCTCGAGTGGGCTGTGACAAAAAAGGCCTTGATCCTCATCGTGGATGACGAACCGGGACCTCGGGAAGCCCTCCGGTTTCTTCTTCGGGACGAATATAAGCTTCTATTTGCGGAGAACGGAAAAGGGGCTCTTGCTCTCCTTGGTATCCATCGGCCGGACCTGATCCTCCTTGACATCCGTATGCCGGAGATGGACGGATGGGATACCCTGCGCGAGATCCGACAAATGGGGATCACGGCCCCGGTGATAATCATGACCGCCTTCCCCGACAGATTCGACCAAACAAAGGCAAGGGCTCTCGATGTCACCGAGCATTTTATAAAGCCCTTTGATCTGTTTGACTTGCAGGAAAAGATCCGGGAGGCGTTATGCGGCGGGCCAGGGAAAGAACCAGCGTCCTGAGAAAGCTTTTCCTCGTCGTTTTTCTTCTGCTCATTCTTCCGGGCATCGTCTCGGCCTGGACCGGAAAAGTCGTCGCTGTCTCAGATGGCGACACCATCAAAGTGATGCACATGGGCGTCGCCGAAAAGAGGGGCCTGTGGTCACATCCCAAGCCTATGCCTCCCTGGCAATTCAGGAGGATAAAACGGGGGAAATAGCCTACCCCCCGTTCCACGGCGGGTTATTTCGGTTGTAGTAGGTGAACTGATCGCTTCCCGGGCACACGCCCAGCATGGCCTCTTCCCTGTAGAAGGTCCCCGGATAAGAAGAGGAAGGGTCGATGATCCTGTCCTGGACCTCGCCCACATGCTGCTTTCCGACCGCTCCGCACACGTTGAAGGTCCCCCCGGGGCCGCCCGGGCAGTCGTCGCAATCCCCGGGGGTCCCGTCCCACCCGTAGTCCGTGAAGGACACCTGCGGGCGCCTCTCCTCGACGGTGCC
>MTPG01000022.1 GCA_002010915.1 Desulfarculaceae bacterium JdFR-97
GAGCCAATTACCTACTGGTGAAGCTTACACGACCCAGGTGGAGTGCAGCCATGCTCCAGGGGATGCTCCTCTCCCACAGGATCCTGATCCGGGATGCAGGCAATTTCCGGGGCCTGGATGAACGTTTCTTTCGCGTGGCCGTGCGTCTGCGGCCAGAGAACGACCGACTCCTGGCTGCCATTCGCAACTCTCTGAGGAAAGGAATGACCCCGCATGGCTCTGGCCTATCCCTTCCTGGCAGGTTACCTCCTCGACCTCCTTCTAGGGGATCCTAAGGACTGGCCCCATCCCGTGCGCTGGATGGGCCGCCTCTGCCAGATTCTGGAAAAGCTCCTCTACCGGCCGAGTGTCTGGGCAGGGGGTCTTTTCTGGCTAATTACCATGGGGATAATGATGGCCTTGAGCACGGCTGTGCTGGCCAGCCTGTCCTACATGCATCCCTTGCTTCTGTTGGGTGTGGAGACCTATCTCATCTATGCCTGCTTGGCCACCCGCTCTCTTCACCGAGAGACTCAAAGCGTGGAGGAGGCACTGGTAAGAGGGGATCTGAGCGAGGCCCGAAAGCGCCTCTCTTTAATCGTGGGCCGGGAGACGGCGCACCTCTCCCAGGAGGAGGTCCGCCGGGCGGTCATCGAGACCATAGCCGAGAACCTGTCGGATGGAGTAGTGGCCCCAATCACTTACGGGCTCCTTTTAGGCGTGCCCGGGATGGTTCTTTACAAGGGAGTGAACACCCTGGACAGCATGGTGGGATATCGGAATGAACGCTACCTGGCCTTTGGCCGGGTGGCAGCCCGTCTTGACGATGCCTTCAACTATTTGCCCGCTCGCCTTACGGCCCTTCTCATGGTGCTGGTGGCCCCTTTTGTAGGGCTGGACGGAGCCAATGCCTGGTGGATCCTCCGTCGGGATGCGAAAAACGCAAGTAGTCCCAACGCCGGTTGGCCCGAGGCCGCCATGGCCGGGGCCCTGGGAGTACGGGTGGGAGGCCCAAGCCGATATTTCGGCCAATGGGTGGAAAAACCCTTCATAGGCGATCCTACCCACCCCTTCACGAATGAGGATTACAGACGAGCTTTGCGGATTCTATACGGGACCTCCTTTCTGATGGCTGCAGTGGCATTCATTTTTTTGGCCTGGAGCGGCGTGAGAGTCTGGGGTCTTTTCGGCCTCCTTGTTTGGTAAAGGATCAAAACAGACCATTTCCCAGGCCTTTTCCTTACCATTCTACCTTTCGGGATCCTGCCCTGTGACAACGAGATCGTCCTGGAGGCCGCAGAGATAACATCCAGATATCCTCTCCCCTTCCTCGTGGCCGCGGCCATGCGGGAGGACTCCCGGTTGGGCACTGGAGATCCTGGGTTGGAGTAAGGATGAACATCTCGTCTCAATCCAATAGCTGAACCGATGATCCCTCCAAACAGGGACTCCACAGGGTGTCCTGCATCTTCCCAACCCCTTCCCCCCAAAAAAGGAGGGGGAAGGGGAATGGTCCCCAGAGGGGGGAAATGTTGTGCTTGGTGTTTGTCACCTACTTTCCATCTGTGCTGGCCTCACTTGCGTTTGAGTTCGTCGATGCGTTCCTCCACCCCGGCCAGCTCCTTCTTTAGCTGGTCCCTGTAAGCTTCCAGGCATTCCTGCTCCTCTTTGGACGAAAAGAAACGACGGAACGATGGACCGCACCCGCACCCGCAGCAACCGCAGGTGCAACCCTGCAACCCTGCGAACCTAGAAGTCCCTCTTGGTTGACACATTCTGAATCACCTCCTTTCCAAGGTAATGGGCTAACTGCTACGACCACATGGTCCACAGTCCACGCAACTGTGTTCATCCAGTGGTTGCATCATAAATCCAATGCCGCCTTGGCGATGTCTTGCCGGAGCCACTCGGATGTCTTGAAGTGAACCGTCAGCCCTCGGGCGTCTCGGAAGAGACGTTCGACGATGTAGTCGCGGCAATATCCGTGACCTCCCAGAACCTGTATCGCCTTGTTCGTGACCTCCACGGCCGTCTCGGAAGCAAAAAGCTTCGCTTTGAAACCATTGAGAGCAGCCGAATCCGGTGAGGAGTCGGCCCTCTCTGCACAGGCGACGAGAAGCGCCTCCGTGGCTTCGGTTCCAAGAATCATGTCCGATATCAGGAATTGAACACCCTGGTGAACCGCGATGGGCTGCCCGGCAATTATGCGCTCTGTGGCATGCCTGATAGAGATCTCCACAGCCGATCGGGCTATGCCAGCCGATATGCCCGCGGCCCCGAAAAAGCCCCACCCGACGACCGCCTTCCCGATAACCTGCATCCCTCCGCCCTCATCTCCTATGAGATTTCCGACCGGCACCCGGCAATCGGTGAAGAACATCTCTCTCGAGGAGGTGCTTTTCAGGCCCATCTTGTCCTCGGCGCTACCGAACGAAAGACCCGGAGAGTCCTTTTCAATGATCAATGTGCTTATTCCTTTGGGACCCTTTTCGGGGTCTGTCCTGACGAGAACCAGATAGATGTCAGCCTCTCCGGCCGAGGTGATGAAAAACTTTGAACCATTCACTACATAGTTGTCGCCGTCCCTCTGTGCAGTAGTGGCGATGGCTCCGGCATTGCTGCCGCAGCCGGGCTCATGGACGGCGAATGCTCCCAGGCACTGTCCTTTGAGCATCTCCGGCAGCCATTTCTTTGTTGCGGCCTCGCTTCCAGCGGTTTCGATTCCTTTTGCCGCTATTACGTGAGAGACATACACCAGGGCTGTTGAAGCGCATGCCCGGCTAATCTCTCTTGCCACAGAAGCGAAACTGGTCCGTCCCCCGCCGACGCCACCATAGTGTTCAGAAACACCCACACTCAGAAGACCTGTCTCCCCGAGGATACGAACGGCATCCCAAGGGAAGACGCATTTTAGGTCCCTCTCCACAGCATTGGGCGCAATCCGCTCTTTGGCGATTCGCCTGGCAAGATCTTTCAACTCGTGCTGCCCGAAGGATTCGTTGTTCTGTTTCACTGTCGTCCCTCCTTATCCGCCTTCAAATAGGGGTGCTGGGGTTGATTCAGCCTTTTAGCAAATACTGAATCAATTACAGAAAAAATTACTCCTCTTGCATCTCCTTGATCCGCGCCCGGACTTCTTCGAGTTCCTTCTGTAGCTCGCGTTCGTACTTTCTCAAAAGAGAAAGCTTGTCTCTCGCCTCGCTCAGTTCCCCTTCCCGAATCCTCCCGGTTCCTTTACAACCGCAAGTGCAAACCTCCGAAAGGAGTTCCTTGCATTGCTCCAGGGCAGCCGGGTCCACCTCGTATGGTATCCAGTACCCTTTCCGTTCACTCCTGACCAATCCAGCATATTTGAGGACCTTCAGGTGCTGGGAAACGGCAGAAGGACTGATGCCCAAGGCCTCCGACATCTCGTTCACGCAAAGGGCCCCCTTCTGCTTCAGTAGCTCGATGATCCTGATGCGCGTCTCGACCCCAAGAACCTTGAATAGCTCAGCTCGCCTGCTGTCCATCCGAACCTCCATTTCAGTATATGCTTAAAGGCTACATCACTATCCCTCTGCTGTCAATGGCTTTGTCGAAAAAATCCAACCAGCAGGCTTTGGGGGTGGACACCCGCTCACCATCGGCGCCCTCATTGAAGCCAGAGAGGATGGGCATGTTTCCTTCCATCGCCTTGGCCAAAAGGCATTGGTCCGCTTCGATTTTGTCCAGCAGGTCCTCCGAGCTTTGCGCCGGACGCCTCCTGAACGGTCATTTGCCGGTGTCCTTTTCCTGGAAGATGCTCTGCTCGGCTCCAGCACAGGCGCCAGATCGAGGACATGCACCTCCGCATCCACACCCGCCGTCCTTGCCGGTGAGCGTCCGATAGAACGACCTGCCCACAAGGATCAGAGAGGCACCCACCACTAAAATGACAATGAAGGTCTCCATCACGTGTTTGCCCTCCTACCCGTTGCCGATTCCCAGGAGATTTCCAATCTGGAAGACGACCAGCGTCACTATATAGGCGAGAACGGTCAGCCCTACGGACTGGAAAACGGCCCACTTCCAGGAGTTGGTCTCCCGCTTGGTGACGGCGAACGTGGCCAGACACGGGGCGCTTATCAGGGTGAAGAGCATCACGCAGAACGCCACCAGAGGGGTATAGTTGCGTTTGAGACGTTCCCGTAAGGGCTCGGATTCCTCGTCAGCCTCGCCCACGGAATAGACAATGCCCAGCTGGGCCACGAAGACCTCCTTCGCGGCGAGCGCCCCTATGAGGGGAGTGGCCAGCCGCCAGTCGAAGCCAAGGGGCTTGAGTACCGGCTCCANGGCGTGGCCGATGCGGCCCGCGACCGAANATGAGAGTTCCTCNGCCTGGACCGCCTCCTGGCTCCTCAGTCCGGCCAGTCTCGCCTCGGGCGCCTTCGGGTAGCTGGTCAGCGCCCAGAGGATGATCGAGGCACCCAGGATGATGGTTCCGGCCTTTCTCAGAAACAGCCATCCCCTCTCCCACATATGGATAAACACACCCCTGAAGGTGGGTACCCGGTAGGGCGGCAACTCCATCACGAAAGGCGTGGACTCACCCCTGAAGAGCGTGGCGCGCAGCAGCTTTGCGCTCATAATCGCCAGTAGGATGCCGATGACGTAGATGGTCCAGAGGACGGGAGCGTGCCAGGCCTGAGGGAAGAATGCGGGGATGATCAACGTGTAGATGGGCAGACGCGCGCCACAGCTCATCAGGGGAGCCACCATTATCGTGGTGAGACGGTCCCGGCGGCTCTCCAGGGTGCGGGTGGCCATAATCGCCGGGATGGTGCAGCCGAAGCCGATCAGCAAGGGGATGAAGCTCTTGCCGTGGAGCCCTATCTTGTGCATCAGCCGGTCCATGATGAAGGCCCCGCGCGCCATGTAGCCGGAATCCTCCAGGATCGCGATGGCCAGGAAGAGAAACAGGATATTGGGCAAGAAGACGATCACCCCGCCGACGCCAGCGATGATTCCATCCACGAGGAGCGACTCGAGGGCACTCGCGGAGCCCTCCGGCCACCAGACAGCGACAGTTCTTCCGAGCCATTCGAAAAAGGCCTCGATCCAGCGCATCGGCGGATCCCCCAGAGTGAAGGTGAGCTTGAAAACCATGTACATCAACCCCAGGAATATGGGGAGTGCCAGGAGTCGGTTGGTCACCACGGCATCGATCCGGTCTGACATCGTGTGGCGGGCCTCGATGGTGGAGCGCACTGCCTCCTGGCATGCCCCGGATATGAACCCGTACCTCCGGTCGGCAATGACTATCTCCGGGTGGTCTCCGAATATCTTCTCGAGACGGGCCGTGCTTCTCTCGAGGGCATCGAGGATCTCGGGGGAGTTGACCCTCTCCCTCACGTCCTTGTCGCCCTCCAAGAGCTTGACGGCCAGCCAGCGCGCGCCGTACTTGTCCGAGAGCGACGCGTCCCTCTCCACAAGCCGCTGAATCTTGGAGAGCTCCTCTTCCATCTCCCGGCCGTAGTTGATGATGACGCTATGGTACCCCTCTCCTTTCGTTGCCACGGACACGACGGCATCGAGCAGTCTTTCCATACCGATGCCTTTGTGGCCTACCGTGGGCACAATGGGGACCCCGAGGAAGCCCGAAAGCTTTTCCAAGTCGAACTCAATCCCACGGACCCTGGCAACATCGCTCATGTTGAATGCCAGCACCAGCGGCGCGCCTAGCTCCATGAGTTGCACCGCGAGATAGAGATTGCGCTCCAGATTGGACGCATCGACGATGTCGACCACTACATCCGGCCTCTCGTCAATAATGAAGTTCCTGGCCAATACTTCCTCTATCGAGTAACCGGTCAGGCTATAGGTGCCCGGCAGGTCGACGACTTTTATCTCCACATCGCTGTGCCGGCAAACACCCTCCTTTTTCTCGACCGTCACACCCGGGTAATTGCCGACGTGTTGCCGGGCGCCCGTCAAGTTGTTGAAGATGGTCGTCTTTCCCGAGTTGGGATTCCCGGCCAGTGCAACTGTTATCTTCCGTATCATCCACGACCCTCCACATATCTCTCTTCGTTCTTTCTCAAGCCGCCCCTCGTATCGACTCCCTCACCTTGAGGACAATCCTCTCAGCCCAGAGGCAATCCTGAACCGGCAATCACAAAACAAGCGATCACAAGCGTCTCCATCACGGCCCGGAGGCTCAGTTCTCTGACGATCAGGATGCAAAAGTCGGATGCTGCCCGCATCCCGGCTTCGTGAACACCTGTGACCACAGGTAACTTTCGACTACCCAAACTATGTTTGGCATGCCGAAATTCAAGTGCACAAAAAAATCACTCCACCACGATCTTCCAGGCCACTCCGCGTCCCAGCATCAGGCGACTTTCTCTGACCGCCACGATGAAAGGCCCTCGGTTGTTGTTGCGGATCACCTCGAGTTCCACGCCAGGCACCAGCCCTATGGCGGCCAACCGCGCCCGCAGTCCCCGGCCCGCCTCAATGGCCCGCAGCCGCACCCGCCTTCCGGGTTCGACCATCACCAATGGCACGGCCCTATTTCCGGTCTTGAACATCGCAACCCCACCTCACAAGGGCTCGATCTTGATGCCATCGGCTTCTTCCTTCCGGAGAGACAGGTGGTAACCCTTGACCTTGATCTCAATGGGATCACCCATGGGAGCCACCCGTTCGACTTCCACCACCGTGCCAGGCGTAACGCCCATATCGACGATCCGCTTGTTGGCGGCTCCGCGGCCGGTTATTTTCGCTATCCGGCCCTTCTGGCCTGGTTTCAGGTCTCCTAGTGAAACTGTCATGGCACGCTCGCCCCCTTTCTGCGAAGCCTTCTCCTTCAACTCCTCCAAACATAGCAAAAGGCACCGCTCGCAATGCTCGTAGTCCCGTCCGTGCTCGCAGTAGTGTTGGAACCCCCTGATCCACTTGCTGCCGCCGCGGGGGCAGACTTCGATAAACTCGATGAATTGGATGAGACGCTCAAGGACCTTGCCACGAACCACATGCTCCATCCGGCAGGCGCTCTCCTCAGCCAAATCCGGAGGGACGGCAAGCACTTTTATGAGGAAATCGCGCAGCACTTCATGTCGGCGGACCACTCCCTCGGCCACAGCCCCACCCTTTGACGTCAGGGTGACCACGTCGTAGGGACTGTAGTTGACCAGGCCTTGTGCGGCGAGGGAGCGCAATGCGCCTGTTACAGAGGAGCTATTGACCCTGAGGCGTTTCGAGATGTCCTTCGCCCTTGCCGCCCCTTTCTCAGCTACGATATGGAATATGGCTTCCAGATAGTCCTCCAAGCTAGAACTCAGCGCTTCGGTCATCGTCATCTTCTCACCTCACCCGGCAAACCTATTTCGGGCTTTGATTTTGGCACGCCTAAATTAATACGCCATACCGAACTTTTTGTCAACCCCTTTTGGATTTCTTTCGTGATCCTCTCATCAGTTCCCTTCCCGACACCTTCCCATAGCCTCCGACTCGTATTTTAGGGGACTTTCTTTGGCGGCGTGGCCAGGTGTAGCAAAAGCCGCCTGTGGAGGTGGACCTGATCGATCGGCACCGGTAAGAGTGCCGTATTTTGTGCGGAAAGATTCTGCTTGCCTGCCCGAGCCCGTTGTCCTATAACTACACGCATCGGTCAGAGGTGGTAAGGGTGCGGTCCAAGGCGGCCGCGAAGTCGATTAGACCTGAAAAAAGGAGGAAACAGCCATGAAGAGAAACGGTTGGAAGACGGCCCTTGTGGCTCTGGTTCTCCCTGCCTTACTTTTTTGCCTCATCGCCCAAGATCCTGGTGCCGCCTGGGGAGCACAGAAACGCCTTCTGAGAATCGCCACAGCCAGTACCGGGGGAAGCTGGTACCCTGCTGGAGGGGCCATCGCCGCCATCATCAACAAGTACATCACCAATACCGAGGCCTCGGCGCATCCATCCGCGGCCAGCAGGGAAAATATACGACTTCTCATGGAGAAAAAGACGGAATTAGCCATGGTCATGCCCGATGTGGCCTACTTTGCACAGACAGCCACCGATATTTACAAAGGCAAGCCAGCAGCCAAGATTGCAGGACTTTTCTCGTTCTGGGGAATCGATCTGCTGACCATCACCCGCGCGGACACGGACATCCGCACCATCCAGGATCTCAAAGGACATAAGGTCGGTTTCGGTCCTCCGGGGAGCGGCAGCGAGGTGATGTCCAAGAAGATCCTCGCTGAATACGGAATCACGTACAAGGACCTGAAACCCCAGTTCCTTTCGGCACCCGAGCAGGCCAGGGCCCTCAAGGACAAGACCCTCCACGCGGCCATGTACACCATCGGCACGCCGGCCCCCACTTTTGTGGATCTGTGCACCCTGACCAAATGCCGACTCGTGTGCATGGAGGACGAGATGATCCAGAAGATCACCGCGAAGCACCCGTACTACAGCAAGTCGATCATCCCGGCTGGGTCCTATCCCAATGTAGATTACGACTGCGCCACCCTGAAGTGGGTGGGCCTGGTGGTGGTCCACAAGGATTTCGACGAAGAACTCGCCTATCAGATCGTGAAAGCGGTCGTCAAGGACCATCTGGACGAGTTCAAACAGGCCCATGCCAAGGCCAAGGGCCTCACCACCGAGTCCATGTTCCAGGGGATGTCCATCCCTTGGCATCCGGGTGCCGCGCGGTTCTGGAAGGAGGTCGGGTTGCTCAAGTAACGTGGACCCCCAAAGACATGAACTCCTCGTTCATCCTGAAGAGAGGGAGGGCTCGATCCCTCCCCTTGTTTTTTCTCATTGGCGCGATGCTGCTCGCGTCAGGATCCCTCTGGATCCTCCTTCGTCCCCATAGGGTCCTGCTCGTGGAAAACATCACCAAGGGGGTGGAGATCTTCTCCAAACCTGCTGTCCCGGGAGACAATCTGTGGATTGTCTTCGTCAACTCGGTGGAACGTCTGCCTGTGGCAGATCACTTTGTGGTCAACGCCGCCCGTGAACTGGTCTTCGAGGAGACCATCTACGCCGCCCCCTATGCAGGCTACGTTGAGCGGGGCACAGAGGAGATCGTGGCCCCCCTGACTGTCCGACGCCACTCCATTGGGGAAAAAATGAAAGACCTTACCTTCTTTGCAGCGTACACCTTCCGGCAGATGCTCTTCGTCAACGGCCATTTCGTGGATCTTTACGACAAGGCAAGCGGAGGAGATCAGATTCGAATCCGGGTGAAGTCGACCCGGAGGCTTCCACTCTTGCTGGAGAGGTTCGTTCCTCATGGAGACAAAGACCTCTAGAATCCACTCTGGGATCGTCACTGGACTGGCCGTCGCCATGGCGGTATTCCACCTTTACACGGCGGGCTTCGGTCGCTTCCCCGCCCTCCAACAACGATCCATCCACTTGGCCTTCGCGCTCATCCTCACCTTTCTCATCTATCCCTGGAGGAAGCATATCCGCTCCAGAGTAGCGCCAGCAGTCAACGGCGCAGCCATAGTCGGGTCTCTTCTGGCCTGCGGCAATATCGCCTTTGTGGTCTACTATGTCCTGTACGAACGGGCAGGAGCAGCGACAAAGATCGACATCGTCCTGGGATGCATCTTAATCCTCCTTGTTCTGGATATGACCCGAAGGATCATGGGGTGGGCCCTGCCGATCATCACTCTGGTCTTCATAGCCTATGCGTTCTTCGGCTCTCACATCCCGATCCCCTATGTGAAGCACGCCGGAGTGGATCTCTCGAGGTTCATCTCTTATGAATATCTGAGCACGGAGGGTCTTTTCACAATCCCATTGGGGGTGTCCGCAACCTTCATCGCTGTGTTCGTGATCTTTGCCTCCTTCCTGATCCATTCCGGGGTGGGAAGTTTCTTCATGGATGCCGCCACGGCCATAGCCGGAGGCATGACCGGGGGGCCAGCCAAGATCTCGGTGGTCTCCAGCGCAGCCATGGGGTCGGTCTCGGGAAGCGCGGTGGCCAATGTGGTCACTACGGGCTCGGTGACCATTCCTCTGATGAAGAGGATGGGGTTTCCGGCCATCATTGCCGGCGGCATTGAGGGCACAGCCTCCACAGGCGGGCAGATCATGCCGCCACTAATGGGGGCGGCTGCTTTCATCATCGCCAGCATTACGGGAAATCCTTACGTCATCATCTGCATTGCCGCGTTCATCCCCGCCCTGTTGTCGTTCCTGAGCGTCTTCATCATCGTGCATTTTGAATCGGAGCGGTACGGGATCAAGGGCCTGCCCAAGGAGGAACTGCCCAAGCTGTGGCCGATCCTCAAACGGAAGGGACACCTGGTCCTTCCCATCGGCGTATTGGTGGCCATGTTGCTGATGGGATACACCGCCATGAAGGCGGGACTTTACTCCATCGTCTCGGTGGTCCTGGTCAGCACCCTGCAGAGGGAGACCCGCATGGGGCCCAAAAAGATCGTCTCGACACTCGAGGACGGGGCCCGATCCGTCCTGCCCATTGTGGCGGCGTGCGCCTGCTCGGGGATCATCGTGGGGGTCCTTACCCTCACGGGACTGGGGCTGAAGATCTCCTACCTCCTCGTTAGGATCGCCCAGGGCAATCTGCCCGTGCTGCTGATCCTGGCCATGTGCGCCTCTATCCTTCTGGGGATGGGCATCACCACCACGGCCGCATACCTGCTGGTGGCGATCATCGTTGCCCCGGCCTTGGCCAAGATGGGCATTCCGGAGCTGGCGGCTCACATGTTCGTCTTCTATTTCGCCGTCATCTCCACCATCACCCCTCCCGTGGCTCTGGCCGGTTACACTGCGGCAGGTATCGCCGAGACAGACCCATTTAAGACCTCCCTGGTGGGGTTCCGGATCGGTATTGCCAAGTTCGTGGTCCCCTACTACATGATCTACCGGCCCGACATCATGCTCCTCTCCGGGAACATTCCCAACATCCTCGCAGCGCTGGTCGCATCATTCATCGGGATCTGGGCACTGGCCATCGGCTCATGCGGCTATGCCTTCCGGGAGCTGCGATGGTACGAGAGGGTGATTCTGCTGGCCTGCATCCCTTTGACCATACCTCCCAATACCTTATGGAACGTCCTGGGGGGAGGGATCATCGTGGGACTCACTCTGTTCTTCAAGGCTCAGGCCAAGGGGAAACGCAAGCTCGGGGACAGCCCTTAGTCCGTGATCCCTCTGTCGGAGACCTATCTTCCATAGACCACCTTTCCTCCCACCAGGGTCATGTGCACTCTGCATTGAGGGATCTCCTCCGGGGGAACCTCCAGAGGATCCCGCTCCAGGACCACCAGATCGGCCCACTTGCCCTCTGTAATGGTGCCCCACCGAGCCTCATCGAAGGAAAAATACGCCGCCTCTCGGGTGTAAAGCGCCAAGGCCTCTTCCACGGTTATGGCCTCCGAGGGCGCAATCTCCCTGCCGGATGCGGTCTTCCGCAGGACCGCATCCCGAACCCCGATGAGTGGATCGGGCTCGGCCACAGGACAGTCCGAGGAGAGGGCCAACCGCACCCCCCGATCTAGGATGGACCGGAAGGGATAGAGGCCCTGGGATCGTACGGGCCCGAAGGCCTCCAGGAAACCATCCCCCAGCAGAGAGAAAAAGTTGGCCTGGCTCGTAATGTAGAGGCCTAAGGCCCCAACGCGCTCGAGTTGGGATGGAGTGAGGTTTCCCGCATGGACTATATGATGCCGCAGGGGATTACCATGGGAAAGGACCCGCTCGAAGCTTACAAGAAGCATCTCCAGGGCGCGGTCCCCTTGGGCGTGGACCGAGATCTGGAGCCCCGCCTTGTGGAACCTCTCGATCTCGTGATTCAGGGTCTCCTGATCGTAGTTGAGGATCCCCGTCCCTCCACCCGTCTCATAGGGCTCGAAGACCGCCGCGGTTCGGCTGCTCATCCCTCCGTCCAGGAAGACCTTCACGGCCCCGATCCGGATCCACTCGGATCCGAACCCTTGCCGGACCCCCAAGGCCAGAAGGGAATCCGCCCATTGGTTGAGAATGTAGGCCTGGAGCCGGAAGGGAAAGCGCCCGGACTCCGCCGCATCACAATAGGCGCGAAGGGTCACGCTATCCACAAAGGGATCGTGGGCCCCAACGATCCCCAGACTCAGGTACCTCTCCGCGCATCGTTGAAGCACCTGAAGCCGCGCCTCCGGGCTGTAGGCCGACATCATGGACGAGTAGATGGAGGGCGTCCGAAAGAACAGTGGCCCCATGAAGGCGGCCTCGCTGAGCACACCATTGGGCTCCCCTTGAGGGTCCCTGTGGATAACGCCGCCCGGAGGGTCAGGGGTCTCTCTAGTGATCTCCAGGACCTCCAGCGCGCGGGTGTTGACCACAGCCCCGTGAAACGACACATGGACCAGGCAGATGGGGTGTGCCTCCGAGGCCCGGTCCAAGTCATGGCGAGTAAGTTCCTTCCCGTCATCTAACAGGTACGAAGCGTAGCCCCACCCCATGACCCACTGTCCGGGAGGGGTCCTCTCGGCCTGTGCTCTCAAGGCCTGTATTACATCCTCTCCCCGGGAACATCCTGCGGCCGGCCTGCAATCGGCCTGGTCGATCATCAGGGCGTAAAGACAGAAGTGGTTGTGGGTGTCGATGAAGCCGGGGACCACGGTTCGACCCTGAAGGTCTATAACCCTGGTCTGCGAAGTGGCCAGAGGCTCCACGGCCTCCTTTCCGCCCACACTGAGGATGCGGCCGTCCCGGACCGCGATGGCCTCGGCCAAAGGGGCCGAGGGATCAAGGGTCCGCACCTTGGCATTGGTGAGAATCACGTCCATCTTCCTTCCTCCTGTTGCGTGCAATTCCCGAAGGCGCGGGGCGCCGACCTCCCCATCGGGTTTCCCTTTGAACATCCAGATGACTCACGGAAAGGCTCTCTCCTCCCACACGGTCTCTCGCCTTCCGTCCCGCAATCCCATGGGTTTTGTGACCCCCGGACGCATCTAAAACCCCGTATCGGGTCTCAACATGGAAACAGGGAAAGCTGTTTCCAGCGGCGGGTTGGGGGGGCAAGCCTGGACTCAAGGCCGATGCTGCACCGGTGGGCCTCCATGTCTGGGTTCTTGCAGGCGCAGATCCGGACACGGAGACCGAACTCTTGGGCAATCTCTTGAAATCTGCGATATCCCCTCTGACGAAGCGGCCGTGGAACCAGTTTGCTTCGTGTGGAGGTGCCCACTTCGGTCCAGGGCTGAGCGGCAAAGCAACTCTCCAGGAGCCGGAACTCCTTTGGGGGAAGCTCCCGGCGGAGCTGTTCCAAAACAGCGGGTCTTAGGTGGAGATAACTGAGGGTAATGGAGCGAACGCCCTTTAGGGCGAGGGTCTCCAAGAGCTGCCGGATCTCTTCGGGGCGGTCCGTGTAAAACGGGATAATGGGATCGACTCGAACCTCCACCTCCACCCCTGTCGCCCGGAGCCGCTCAAGGGTGTCCAGGCGTTGCTTGGCAGAGGCCGCCTTGGGCTCGAAGAGATCCCTGTAACTGTCCTCGAGGGAGACCAGACCGATCCTGGCTTTGACCAATTCGGGCCTCTGTGAGAAGAGACGAAGAAATCGATCCGGTACATAACCCTTGGTAAGGAAGGAGAGGCCGATCCCTCGATGCAGCAGGGCCTCCATGGCTCGGTAGGTAACGTCCTGGATCCGAGGATGCATCTGGAAGGAGTCCGAGGCGGTGTTGAATGCCACCCAGAGGACGGGATTACGTCTTCGGGGACTGTCCAGTTCCCGCGTCAATTTCTCGGGAAGGTTTCGGAACAAATGGACCTCGCCGAGGGGGGGAGCGTCTGGATAGCCTCGTGCGTAACAGTACACGCAGGCGAACTCGCAACCTCGGGTGATGTTGAGCGTGAAGACCTCCTGAAGGCAGCCGAAACGCGTCCTACTGAGAACGGGACTCTTTCTGTCGATCTCGACGAGCTTCACACCCTTGTTTCCTTTACAGGGCCGGATTTAGATCGGCCACCCCTCCCTCCGCCAACCCATGTCCCAGAACATATACTCCATTTTTGAGGTACGAATGAAATGAACCAGCACTTCATCCTTTTGTGCCTCTGTGAGCCCCTGGGCCACTCTGTCCATCACCTTCAGGATCTCCTGGACGATCTTCCCGAATTCCTCACTGGCATAGGTCTGAATCCATCGCCGATAGAGTTCCGCGGGAGAACCCCGCCTCTCCAGGGCCTTCCCCACCTCCCAGTAGATCCAATAGCATGGAAGAAAGGCACCCAAACCCTCGTAGAAAGGTCGCTCATACGCCACCCGGAGTAGGTAGGAGGTGTAAAGGAGAGTGGTGGGAGCTGGGGAAGTATCGTACACGACCTCCTCGGTAAGTCCCCAGCCCGTGAAGAACTCCTCGTGGAGGGTCCGCTCCACTGCAAGGGCGTCGTGCGCGTGCCTGCAGAACATCATCATCCAAGGATCCTCGGGGGATTTGGCGCCAAGCAAAGCCAACCCCCGGGCGAAATCCCGAAGATAGAGGGCATCCTGTACCACGTAGTATCGAAAGACATCCTCCGACAGCGTACCGTCGGTGAGACCGCGCAGAAAAGGATGCGCCAGTATCGCACCATAAATCCCCTCAACCCGACTCCACAGGTCCTGGACAAAACTCATTCAGCACCCTCCTTGGCCCGATCCCTCATTTTAACCAGAAACGCACTCCCGAAGGAGAGAATTCACATCCGAACAAGGTCTGCCTAGTATGGACCCAAATCCAGAGTCACAGAGGAATGGTCGCACCGTCGAGGGCCAGCCTCCGCATCTTCCAGATGCCCTCCGTGGTCAAGGTGAGACGGCCCAGGATCTTGATCTCCCTGGAGACAAAGACATGCCGGTCCCCGGCCCGAAAATAATAGTAGCGCGATGCATCCTTGGGGGCGCGGTACTCGGGCTCGATCTCCTTGACGATGCCCAGGCAACAGCCCGATGCCTCCATGACTTTGAGCCGAAAGGTGACATCCTTGATCCCGTGCTTCTCCATGAAACGAAGTGCCGAACGGCTGACATTGATCTGCCCGCCTACCATTTTAGTCCACCTCCCCTTCTTCGTCCTCCATCCCGGAGAGAGCTGCTTCGACGACGTTACATTCTCATCGTATCTCCTTTAGCGGATCGAGGCCACCCTTCTCCACTACTTTGAGGAGACACACCGATACGAGGAAAAGACGACCGATTTTCTTCACCATGGTCCTCCCGCTGCCGGACATCCCCTCTATCCTCCCTGCCCATGGAAGTCGGTGAAGATCTCCCTTTATCTTTCTCTCGAGCAAGAGAAGAAAAAACCTTGCAAATGTAAAAAACGTATAGTAAATAAGGTGACAATCATATCTCGGTTTCCGGAGGGGTGAACCCTTCGTCTGGCAATCCCCGAAAAAGGAGGTGATGGATACCGAATCCGGGAAGATTCCTTTCTTATCAACCCCTAAAAAAGTTTTGTTCAGGATAAGGAGGACTTACCATGAATTCACTTGTCTTGGCGGTCGGAGCGGGGGTCCTCTACCTTATCGCCTATCATACCTATGGGAAATTCCTGAGCCGGAAGATCTTCAAGCTAAATCCCGAGGCCGTCTGCCCAAGCGTCGAGTTCCGGGACGACGTGGATTATGTCCCCACAAAAAAACCCATCCTCTTCGGGCACCACTTTACCTCCATTGCGGGCACAGGTCCCATTGTAGGGCCGGCCATCGCCATCATCTGGGGCTGGATCCCGGCCCTGATCTGGATCGTCGTGGGTTCCATTTTCATGGGGGCCGTCCACGACTTCGGGGCCATGGTTGTCAGCCTCCGGAACCAGGGCCGATCCATCGGGGACATCGCCAAGGACATCGTAAATCCCCGTGTGCGGACGCTATTCCTCCTCATAATCTTCTTCGAGCTGTGGATCGTAGTGGCCATCTTCGGTGTTGTCATCGGCGTGGTCTTCAATATGTTCCCGCAAGCGGTCCTTCCGGTCTGGCTCGAGATCCCCATCGCCGTCTGGCTCGGCTACATGATTTACAAGAAAGGGGCCCCTCACCTGCCCCTCAGCATCGTCGCCGTAGTCCTGATGTACATCACGGTTATCATCGGGGCATACGTCCCCATCAAGATGCCTAGCATCCTAGGTCTGAACCCCATTGCATGTTGGGTGATAGTCCTGTTGATCTACGCCTACATCGCCTCCACTTTGCCGGTGCAGACACTGCTGCAGCCCCGTGACTACATCAACTCACATCAGCTCTTTGTGGCCCTGGCCCTGCTGATGCTCGGGGTGATCTTCGCCCATCCCCCCATGGTCGCCCCTGCAGCCGACTTCTCTCCTAAGGGAGCCCCTCCTATCTGGCCCATGCTCTTCGTGGTGATTGCCTGCGGGGCTATATCGGGATTCCACTCTCTGGTCTCCTCGGGGACCTCCTCCAAGCAGTGCGACAATGAGACCAGCTCCCTGACCATCGGTTACGGCGGGATGCTCATGGAGGCCATGCTGGCCACCTTTGTGGTCGTGGCCTGCGGGGCTGGGCTGGCGCTGGGGCTCACCAAGGGCGGGCAGACCTTCACGGGAGCAGCCGCCTTTCAGCAGCACTATGCCAGCTGGGGGGCCGCTGCAGGGCTGGGTTCAAAAATCCACGCCTTCGTGTGGGGCTCGGCCAACATGATCGAGACCATCGGAATCCCTCATAAGATCACCCTCACCATCATGGGCGTCTTTCTGGTCTCATTCGCGGCCACAACCATGGATACGGCGACCCGTCTTCAGCGATACATCGTGGGCGAGCTCTTCACGGCCTGGGGGGTTTCCACCTTGGCCAAACGACACCCGGCCACCATCCTCGCGGTTGGAACTGCTCTACTTCTGGCCTTCGTCAATCCGAGCGGAAAAGGAGCCCTGATTCTCTGGCCCCTATTCGGTTCTGTAAACCAGCTTCTGGCAGGGCTCGCGCTTCTGGTGGTAACGGTCTATTTGGCCCACAAGAAGGCCCCCCTCGGCTATACCATGGTCCCCATGATCTTCATGCTCTTTATGACCGGATGGGCCATGCTGCTTAACCTCAACAAGTTCTATGTAAAGGGCAACTGGCTTCTGTTCGCCATCGGGCTTTGCGTCTTTGTGTTGGAAATCTGGATGATAATCGAGAGTCTGCTTGTCCTCAAACGGGTCTACGGCGAGGAGACGGGGCCAGTACCAGAGCCTCGATGAAGCCGGAAGGACGCCCCTCACTTCGTGGCCCGAGGAGCCACAAGCTCCTCGGGCTTCTTTCTTTTTCCAAGGCCTTTGACTTGCGGGCACGTTTTGGGGCATGCTGAAAAGAGAAGGTCATCTCCAATCTTGTTACAGGCCAGGGGAATCGAGAAGCAGACCATGAAGGCACCCGCTCCATCTTCTCCCTCTTCCGAGGCAAGGCCACACCAGGGCCCTTCGGGAGAGGAGACGTCAACAGCCTTTCCTTTCAGCGCCATCGTGGATCAAGATCAGGCCAAGGAGGCATTGATCCTTGCGGCCATCAATCCGGCGGTGCAGGGAATTCTCTTTCTGGGCGAAAAGGGGACGGGCAAGACAACCATGGTCCGGAGTCTGGCTGGTCTGCTTCCCGACACCCGTGTAGTGGAGCTCCCCCTGGGAAGCACCGAGGAGATGATACTGGGGACCGTGGATGTGGAACGCGCTCTCGCTACAGGGGAAATTCGGACCCGACCCGGAATCCTCTCCAGGGCCCACGGGCAGATCCTCTACATCGATGAGGTAAACCTCCTGGCCGACCATCTGGTGGACGTCATCCTCGATGCTGCGGCCACAGGACAATACCGGCTCGAGCGTGAGGGGGTCTCGGCCCTTATCCCGGCCCGATTCACACTAGTGGGGTCCATGAACCCGGAGGAGGGCTGGCTCCGTCCTCAACTGCTGGATAGGTTCGGCCTGGCAGTTCACGTCCGGGCCCTTACCTCAGTGGAGGATCGATCCGAGGTCTACCGCCGCGCTCATGCCTTCCTCCGGGACCCGCAAGGGTTCGTCCGCGCCCATGAGAAGGCCCAGATCCAACTGAGAAGCCGACTCGAGGCAGCTCGAGGGCTTCTTCCCAAGGTGGAGGTCCCCGACGAGGTGGCCCAAAAGTGCATCGCCGCTGTCCTCGAGCTCGGTGTTGCGACCCATCGGGCGGAGCTGGCGGCTCTGGAGGGAGCCGCAGCCCGGGCTGCATGGCACGGGAGGGATCATGTCGAGTGGGAGGACGTCCAGGAGGTCCTTCCCCTGGCTCTCCTCCATAGGCTGCCCGACACCGATCCAGGCGATCCCACAAGCTGGGACAGAATCGACCGGATCCTGCAGGAGGGAGCGAAGGATCGAGCCCCCCACCGGAAGGAGACCGGGTGGTTTCCTACCCCCTTCTTCCGAAAAAAAAAAGCCAAAAGGCAAGAAAGCTCGGTGAGCTGAAAAAGAGGCATTCGACTCCGCGAACCCCTAGGTCTCCTATCCTTATGGAGCACGCCTCCAAGCATCGCCCCCTGACCTATAAGGCGATTCCGAGGGAAGAGCCGGCCCACGGCAGAGAACCGGGGAGGCTTCGCAGGACTGCCACCTCAGAGAAGGGCCGCCCCATCGACACGCGAGCATGGAGAGGTGGAGAAGCGGACTTGACCGCCACTTTCCTCCGGGCCTGGAAAGAAGGTAGGCTTTGGCCTCAACCCCGTGACCTCCGGTCTCCTCGTATCCAATCCCCTCTTGGCCGTCTGATCCTGATCCTCCTCGACGTCAGTGATTCCATGACCGAAGCCGTGCAATGGATGAGGGCTTGGATCGTGGGCACCATGGCCCGCGCCCGCAGACATCGGGATTCAATAGCCATCATCACTGTTCAGGGCAATGGGGCGCATCTGCTATGCTTCCCCACCACCAACCCCCATTTTCTCCTTCACAAACTGGCCGCTATCCGCATCGGGGGGGCGACCCCCCTGGACAAAGGCCTGGAAGCAGCGCGAAGATCCCTCCTCCAATGGAGAGAACGCTACCCCTGCGTGGATCTCTACCTAGTGACGGACGGACGTTCCACCAATCCCTTAGAGGGCCGTGCAGTAAGACAAAGCGTAAAGGTCCTTCGAAGGCTTTCGGAGAGGATTCTCGTGATCAACCCCGTCCCGCAGGCACAGCCCTTCGCCGAGGAGCTCGCCTCGGTTTTGGGGGCCTCCCTGCACGGACTACCACAAGGAACGCAAACGGGATTCCCGGAAGGGCCCAATGCCGTTGCAGTCCCCAGAAAGGGAGAGCGGAACGGAGAGGCGGAGATCAAATGAAGAGAGGAGGGGTCTCCAACCCCAACGTCTCCGGGAGCCCGAAGAGGAGGTTCATGTTCTGGACGGCCTGTCCAGAAGCACCCTTAACCAGATTGTCGATGGCCGAAAGGACGATCACTCGATTCGTACGAGGGTCCGGCCGTAGGCCGATGTCGCACAGGTTCGTGCCCCGGACCTCACGGATATTGGGGGTCACCCCCCCAGGGAGGATGCGGACAAAAGGTTCCCCTGAATAGTACCGGCGGTAAAGACGGAGCATCTCTTCCTCGTTTACCTCGTGCACCAGCGTAGCATAGAGGGTCGTCAGGATCCCACGGCTTACGGGAAGGAGGTGGGGCACAAAGGTGATCCGCACCGACCGGCCGCAAAGTCTGGATATCTCCTGTTCCATCTCAGGGGTGTGCCGATGCTCGGCTACCTTATAGGCCCTGAATCCCTCATTGACCTCGCAGAAGAGGCTTCCCAAGCTCAGGGACCGACCCGCGCCGGTGACCCCCGAGGCAGAGTTAACGATTAAGGTATCCGGGTCGATCCACCCTTCGGCCAAGAGGGGGGCGGCGGCCAGTAGGGCACCGGTGGGATAGCATCCTGGATTGGCCACGAGTGGGGCGTCGCGGATCTCATCCCGGTGCAGTTCGGGCAGTCCGTAGGCGGCCTGGGAGAGGAGCTCGGGAGCCGTGTGGGGGGCATACCACGCCTCGAAGACCTCCTTTTGCCGAAGCCTGAAGTCCGCACTCAGGTCCACCACCCGACATCCCCTGTCCAGGAACTCAGGCACGCATTCCATGGCCTTGGTATGGGGAAGGGCAGTAAAGACCACATCGCACCGCCGTGCCATTTGGGCGACATCCAGGGCCTCGCAATGAAGATCGACCCCTCCTTGCAAGGCCGGATAGACATCCACGTAAGGTCGGCCTACATAACTCTCCGAGGTCAGGACAGCGAGATCCACTTCGGGATGCCTGGAGAGGATTCGGACCAACTCCATCCCTGTATACCCTGTAGACCCCACGATGCCCACTCGAACCATAATTCGTCTCCCTTGTGCAGATCCCCCCCGTGAACGGGATGGAAGACCACAGCCCTTCCCTACCTACACAAAGAGGCCCCTCAGGGCCTCTCTTTCCAAGGAACCCACTGGGATGATGGGTCCAACTAGCGTTTGGAGTACTGAAACCGCGCCCGAGCGCCCCTTTGACCGTACTTCTTGCGCTCTTTGATCCTGGCGTCGCGGCGGACCAATCCCGCCTTCTTCAAGATGGGACGGTACTCCTGATTCACCTGCAGGAGGGCTCTGGCGATGCCGTGGGTAATGGCCCCAGCCTGGCCGGAGATTCCTCCTCCTCTAACATTGACCATGACATCGAAGCGGCCCTGGTTGCCTGTGAGGATCAGGGGTTTCTCCATGATCCGCTGGAGGGTGGGGCGGGGGAAATACTCCTCGGCCGGCCTTTTGTTGACCACCATCTTGCCGCTTCCTCCGGCGATTAGCCAGACCCTCGCCACAGCATTCTTCCTCTTTCCGGTGGCATAGAATCGTTCCATCTCCGCCATCTCTGTCGTCCTCTCGATGCTATCTCAGTCTCGTGCGTACGGATGGCCTCTCCAGGCCTCACAGCGTCAAGGGCTGCGGCCTTTGGGCCTGATGAGGGTGATCTCCTCCTGCATAGACCTTGAGTTTCTTGATCATCCGTCTCCCTAGGCGGTTTTTGGGGAGCATCCCTTTGACCGCCAAACGAATGACCTCCTCGGGCTTCTCGGCCAGCATCTTCCCCAATGGGGTACTTTTGAGACCTCCTGGATAGCCACTGTGGCGGTAGTAAAGCTTGCTGCGGAGCTTCTTCTCCTGGGTGTAGATCTTGCCCGCGTTGATCACCACCACGAAATCCCCGGTGTCCAGAAACGGCTCATAGCAGGGCTTGTGCTTGCCCATCAGGATCTTTGCCACCTGACTGGCCAATCTCCCCAAGGGCTTGTCCGTGGCATCGACCAGGTACCAGCTCCGCTGGACCTCGGAGGCCTTTATCCTCTTCGTCCTCATCGATGACGCCCCTCCAGGAAAAATCGCTCTCAGAAATTTCTATTATTGCCTATTCTGTCCCTTTTTGTCAATGAAAGAAGGTAAATCTATGTATCTCTTCAAGGAATCCCTCTCTCCTCAATGGAGGATACGCTCTCAGAACTCCAATACGGGCCCCAATCCCAAGAGGTAGATCCTAAGTCCGAAGGCTTGGTCCGTTCTGCGGTTGCCGAATCCCGGCTCTATGCTGTGCCAGAATCGTACGGCCCAGCATGAGGGATGAAGTTCCAGTGCGTAACCGTAACGCAGCCAACGATTCGCCTCATGATCGAAATTCCCATAGCCGATTAGATCCAGAATCGGTAGCGTGCGTATCCGCAAACTACCCCTGATCTGTTTTCTCCATGGATCTTCACCCGATCTCCTTCTGACCCATCGATAGGAAAGTGTCATCTCGTCCCCACGGGCATCCCCGCCGCGGAGCGTGGCGGCCAACTCATCCCAACGGTGATCGTACCAGTCGAACTGACCCTCGAAGTTGGCATAGAGGAATTTCCTGGGTTCGGTCCAAGGGCCTTGCCGGACAAGCCGTTGTTTGCGCCCCTCGGTCCCCTCCCAAATCCGGAACTCCAGCTCCGCCTCCAAGGGACGGAAAGGCTCGCGTTCATCCCGAGGCCCGTGAAGATCCCGCCATGCCTCTCTCAGACTTATGGGTTGCTCCAGGTGGATTCGTCCCAATTCTCTGTAACGGAACGCACCTTTCCTCGTCAGCACCTTGCCGCTCAAAAACTGATCGAGAACCAATCGGATCAAACGATCATGTGAAGTTGAGCCGAGGAAGTCCCTGGGGATCTTTCCATCCTCCATGTGCCCCGAGACCTCGAAGCGGATCTCCGGATGGATCGAATGCCTCAAGGCCTGCACAGAACCTCCCCACCCAGAGAAGACCCTTGACAGCTCGGTGGTCAGAGACACTCCGTAGATGTATCGGGAAAGCCAGCCCGCCTCCTCAGCCTGAGGGTGCTCCTGGGTGAAGAAGATCCGTTCTTCCCACCCTCCGAAAGGGACCACGTTGAAATAGCGTCCCAAACGGAGGGGAAAGGATACTGTTGGCCAAAGCCCCAGGACCTCTCCCTTCCCCCCCTTCTCCCTCCAAAAGTGATCGAAGGTCAGATCCCATCCCACCTCCAGGGGCGTTCCCAAGAAGGGGACACGTTCTCTATGAAAGAGGAGGGAGGGAAGCNTCTGAGGAGTACCTNGGTTGTCGTCGTCTGGGGCACCCAGGTCCCGATAATATTCGGCCTCGCCGGCCAACAAATATTCCTTGGCGTTGAGGGTGGCGTTGAGGGTGGAGGTAAGATAACGAAGGTAGCGCTCGTCATGACGCCGGGAGAAATCTTCCAGGTAGTAGTTGTCGCTGACCGTATCCACCTGGACCTTGGAGACGATTCCCCAAGGCAGCTCCGCCTCCTGCTCCATCTGAAATCGCCATCGATCCCTGCGATGACGAGGGCTTCCTCCACGGTGCGTCACCTGGGAGTCGGGATCCTCTTGATCTCGGATATATTCTCCGTAGAGACGTCCCCGGATCCAATCGAGAGGGGCATAGCGAAGTTCGATACCTTGTTGGTAACCCCGTTTGGTGAAGTAGGTCTGAGTGAAGGTGGCATCCCAGCTCTCGTGAAATGCCCAAAAGAACGGCACCGAGATCCCTTGCCCCACACGAGAACTGGAGTAATAGGACGGAAAGAGAAACCCTGTCTTCCTCTTCACCAGAGCGGGGTAGGAGAGATAGGGGAGGTAGAGGATGGGAAGGTTCCTCACCTGGAAGGTGGCGTGTCGGACCTTGGCTATGCCCTCCACGGTGAGCTCGATTTCCTTTGCGGCGAACCGCCAATCCGGCCTCTCCCCAGAACAGGTGGACAGAAAGGCCTCCACCACTCGGTATTGANTGGGCCCCAGACGTTGTATCTCCTTACCCTGGACGGTNAGGTTATAACGTTGGAAGAAGAGGGTGGCGTTTCGAAGGTAGCCTGTCTCGTCTTCCAGATGGATCTCCACTTCATCGCCCCGAAGGTAATCTCCCCTTTGGACAACCACCACATTGCCTTCAGCGCGAGCCGTGCGGGTTCGGTTGTCCAACACGACCCGGTCGGCCCTTAAAGTCATCTCCCCTCGGGTGATCTCCACGTTTCCCTCGGCAACATATTGATCGGCCCTTCGGTCGTAGGTAATGGAATCGGCCTGGATATGGATTGGCGCCCCCTCCTCCGTATCCTTGGGCCGAGGAATGATACGACGATCCAGATCCAGGGCCCATGCAGGTGAAAAGACGGCCACCCCAAGGAGCATCGTTACGAAAAGGAACGGCCACCAAGGTGTGAAAAATCTTGCTCTCACGGTCGCTCCCGAAGGATCTCGGCTATCTCTCAACCCATGGGATGCGCCTACTCTACGACATGGACCGGAGGTGATGCAAGTCGTTTTTTTCCAAAAGGGCCATGGCCTCTCCCACGGTGAAAAGCGATCCCGTAACGCAAATCAGATCGTCCGAGGCGGCACGTGTCACGAGCCCACGAAGAGCCTCCGCCACGTCTTCCACTACCCTCCCCTCTCGTACGCCCACTCGACGGGCCTCCGCCAGGAGGAGGTGGGGATCCAGCGCCCGCTCCATGCGAGGACGGCAGAAGACGAAACCCTCTGCCAAGGGGGCCAGAATCCTAACCATCGTTCCGTAGTCCTTCTCGCGCATCACTCCCATCAGAACCCACAGACGTTTATAGC
The DNA here is from genome assembly GCA_002010915.1 of Desulfarculaceae bacterium JdFR-97. Lineage (GTDB taxonomy): Bacteria > Desulfobacterota > Desulfocorpusculales > Desulfocorpusculum > Desulfocorpusculum > JdFR-97. The sequence continues at coordinate 24,024 of MTPG01000022.1, forward strand.
GGTAGTCCGCCAGGAGCGAACGTCGCAAAGTGCGGACCGCCTCCGGATTGTGAGCCCCGTCCAAGAGCAACTGGGGCGGCCCCGGGTGCCACTCCTGCCGTCCCCTCCAGCAGACCTCCCGCAAGCCCTTGGGGACTTCCCCGGGCCGCAGGGACAACCCGCGCTCGGACAGGACTTCGCAGGCGGCCAGGGCCAGTGCGGCATTGCGCATCTGATGACGCCCCCTCAGAGGTGTGGCCAGCCCGGAGAACCTCCATCGAAGGCCATGGTACGAGAACCGTTCCGGCCTTCCCCGCACCCAAACATCGCGACCCAGTCGGAAAATAGGGACCCCGAGAGCCCGTGCCCTCTCTTCAATGGGTCTTCGGGCCGCGGGATGCGAGACCCCCGTTACCAAGGGCGCACCCGGCTTGATGATCCCCGCTTTCTCCGACGCGATCTGACCCAGTGTCTCTCCGAGAAACTCGCGGTGTTCCAAAGAGACGGTGGTGATAATGGAGACCAAGGGACGGCAGACATTGGTGGCGTCCAGGCGTCCCCCCATCCCCACCTCCAGGATGGCTATGTCCACCCCCTTCTCCTCAAAATAGGCTAGGGCCATGGCCGTGGTGAACTCGAAAAAGGTGATGGGCAGCATCTGCCCGCCTTCAGCATCCCCCCAAAGGCCCGGGACCTCCTCAAGGATCCGACCCGTCCATCGGGCCACGTCCTCCTCGGAAATGGGCTCTTGATTGATACGGATCCGTTCAGGGAAGCGAAGAAAATGAGGACTGGTATAGAGTCCTACCCGATACCCCGAGCCCATCAATAGGGCCTCCAGATGGGCGGCAGTTGACCCCTTTCCGTTGGAGCCACCCACATGGACCACATGGAGGCGGTCCTGGGGGTCGCCGAGAGCATGGAGGACCCTTCGAATGTTATCCAACCCGAATTTGATTCCAAGGCGCTGAAGCCCGTATAGATAGGCAATGGCCTCCTGGTACCGCCTAGGAGCGCCCCCCTTCGGCATCTCCCCCTTCCTCCCTGACGGGATCCATCAACAGCCCGAGAATACGATCCAAGACCTCTTTCATCTCTTCACGACGCACGATCCTATCGATCAGCCCGTGCTCGAGGAGGTACTCGGCCCTCTGAAACCCCTCTGGGAGCTTCTCCCCCACGGTCTTCTCGATGACTCGGGGGCCTGCAAAGCCGATCCTCGCCCTAGGTTCGGCCAGAATCACATCCCCCTGCATAGCGAAGCTGGCCGCCACGCCACCAGTGGTGGGATCGGTCAACACGGAGACATAGGGAACCCCCTCCTCCTTGAGCCTGGCCAGGACCACGGAGGTCTTGGCCATCTGCATCAGGGAAAGAAGACCCTCCTGCATTCTGGCCCCCCCTGAGGCGGCGAACAGCACCAGGGGAACCCGACTCCTCAGGGCCTCTTCTCCGGCCCGGGCCACCTTCTCCCCTACCGCGGACCCCATGCTACCTCCTAGAAAGGAGAAATCCTGAACGCAAAGGACGACCTCCCGCCCCGAGATGCGGGCTAGGCCGCAGACCAAGGCCTCCCTGTAGGGAGTCCGCCGTCGGGCCTCTCGAAGGCGCTCCTCATAGCGTCTTTCATCCTTGAAACGTAGGGGATCCACCGAGACGATCTCGGAGAAAAGCTCCTCGAAGGTCCCTTCATCCACGGTCCATCTGAGCCTTTGATCCACGGAAATGGGGAAGTGGTAATCACAACGGGGGCATACCCACAGCCTCCGCTCCAGTTCACCGCGAAAGCTGAGCTCTGCACAAAAAGGACATTCGACCCAAAGGCCCTCCTCTCCGGATCCTGTTGAAGCCCGCTTTCGATGGAGAAGAGACATACCCAACCTCCCGGGAACACGCGCGAGCAGAAGCCTCACTTCCACAGCATGGGGCGCTCTCTCCGAACCGGGCCGACACGCTCTGGTCCCACACTTGCCATCATGTGCCGCGGACCGAAGACGAGAGGCCGATTCACCTCTTGAAGGACCCAAGGCCTATCTTGTCCATGTCGGCAGTGGATCTCCTCCAGGTCTGTCATGTGGAAGCTCCGAAAGCGGAGAGAAAACGGATTCCGGCCTAGGTCGGAAGGCGAACTATAATACCCCTTGGAGGGCACAGGAAAGAGGGGAAATGAGGAGGATCCTCCCAACATGCGGTGAAAACCGACCGTCTGCAAGACACTTGGAACCAGGGAAAGAACCCTCGGGGGAGTCCCTCCGAACACAGAGAGACCCCCCTCCCACAAAGACGACTCGCAGATGGGCCCGCCTCCCCCCTCATGCCGGCGCACTCTTCCCCTTGGCCTCTTGGGCCTGAGGGGTGGATGGGGCCTTCTTGGTCTTGGCTGAGGCCTCCTTCTTCCCCTTCCTTTTGGCGGTCTTCTTCTTGGACCCCTGCGGCTGGACCAGTTCCACCAGGGAGACCATGGCCCCATCCCCTCGGCGGGGGCCCAGTTTCATGATGCGGGTGTAGCCTCCCTGGACTTCGCGATACCGGTCCGCCAGTTCATCGAAGAGCTTTCGGACCACCTGCCGGCCCCGTACCACGGCCAAGGCCTGACGTCGGGCGTGCAGGTCCCCGCGCTTGCCCAGGGTGATCATCTTCTCCGCCAGTCTGCGCACCTCTTTGGCCTTGGCGTCCGTAGTCCGGATCCGCTCATGAACGATGAGTGAAGTGACCATGTTCCGCAACATGGCCATCCGATGGCTGGTCGTCCGATTGAGCTTCCGTCCCGCAACCCGATGTCTCATGGCACCCTCATCCAGACGGATGGAAACAGGGGGCTCATCCTCAAAAAGGGCTTAGGTCTCCGCCTGTTCCTCCACCGCCTCTTCCTTCTGTTGTTTCTCTCGGTAGTAACGCTCCGGGTCGAAGTTCTCCAGCTTCATCCCCAGAGATAGGCCCATCTCCGCCAGAATCTCCTTGATCTCGTTAAGGGATTTCCTCCCGAAGTTCTTGGTCTTGAGCATTTCCTGTTCGGTCTTTTGAACCAGCTCCCCGATGAGGCGGATGTTGGCGTTCTTGAGACAGTTGGCGGACCGGACAGAGAGTTCGAGCTCGTCCACAGTGCGGTAGAGGTTCTCGTTGAGCTCGGCGGAGAGCACAGCCGGTCCCTCATCTTTCTCCTCGGGTCTCTCCTCCACCGTCTCCCCTTCCATGGTGACAAAAACCGCAAGCTGATCCCGAAGGATCTGNGCTGCCACCGCCACGGCCTCCTCAGGGCGGATAGAGCCGTCCGTATGGATCTCCATGGTCAGGCGGTCGTAGTCGGTGATNTGACCGATGCGGGCGTTGGTGACCGTGTAAGCCACTTTTCGGATGGGGGAAAAGACGGCGTCCAAGGCGATGGTCCCAAGGGGATCGCCTTCCTCTTTGTTACGTTCGGCGGGGACATATCCGCGTCCCCTTTTGACTCGCAATTCCATCTTGAGCTGGCCGTCCTTGTTGAGGGTGGCGATATGCCATTCCGGATTGAGCACCTCCACGTGGGGATCCCCCTGGATATCGCCCGCGGTCACCTTCCCCTCCCCGGACTTTTCGATCCGCACGATGCGGGATTCTGTCCCATGAAGGGCCAGCCTCACCCCCTTGAGGTTGAGTATGATGTCGGTGACATCTTCCAGCACACCAGGGATGGCTGTAAACTCATGGGGCACGCCCTCGATCCGCACCGANGTGATGGCCGTCCCTTCGATGGAAGAAAGGAGGATCCGCCTCAGTGAATTGCCGATGGTGGTCCCGTAACCCCTCTCCAAGGGCTCGCATGTGAACTTTCCATAATAGGGTGTGAGGGTCTCCGGATCGAATTCAATCCGTTTGGGCTTGATCAGGCTCTTCCACTCCCCATGCATCGAAACACCCCTTTGCTGAAAAAGGTTCGACCTGCCCTGCTTCACCCATTCCCCCCGGCTTTCGGGGATACGCTGAGGACAGCTGAGCCGGCGTTACTTGGAGTACAGCTCCACGATGAGCTGCTCCCGGATGGGCATGGTGAGGTCCTCCCGCGTGGGCAGGGCCAAGACCCTCCCTCGGAACCGGTCCTTGTCCAGCTCCAGCCACGAAGGCACTCCCCTCCGAACCACGGCCTCCAAGGAGTCCTGAATCCGTTGAATCTTGCGACTCTTTTCTCGAAGCTCGATCACGTCGCCGGGCTTGACCAGATAGGAGGGGATGTTCACCTTACGGCCGTTGACGCGGAAGTGGTTGTGCCGCACCAGCTGACGAGCCTCGTTGCGGGAGGATGCAAATCCCAGTCGAAAGACCATGTTGTCCAGGCGTCGCTCCAGAAGGATCAGGAGATTGACACCGGTGATCCCCTTCTGACGATCGGCCATTTCGAAGTAGCGCCGAAACTGCTTCTCCAGGACCCCGTAGATCCGTTTGACCTTCTGCTTCTCTCGAAGCTGTTCCCCGTAGTTGGAGAACTTTGGACGCCTCTGCCCATGTTGACCAGGAGGATAGTTCCTACGCTCCACCGCACACTTATCCGAGTAGCAGCGGTCCCCCTTCAGATAGAGCTTCATCCCCTCTCTACGACAAAGCCGACAGACGGCTCCTCGATATCTCGCCACGAGACTTCCTCCTTCAGACCCTTCTTCTCTTGGGCGGCCTGCAGCCGTTGTGCGGAATGGGGGTGACGTCGCGTATCAGATTGATGGTGAAGCCAGCCGCCTGGAGCGCCCGCAGTGCGGCCTCCCTTCCCGAGCCGGGCCCTTTCACATAGACCGAGATGGTTCGCATTCCATGTTCCATGGCCTTTTTGGCCGCGTCCTGAGCTGCCATNTGGGCCGCAAAGGGCGTGCTCTTGCGGGAGCCCTTGAACCCGATGGCTCCTGCGCTGGACCAGGCCACCACATTGCCCTTGGGGTCCGTGATGGTGACGATGGTATTGTTGAAGGTCGACTGGATATAAGCGATCCCCGTTTCGATGTTCTTCTTTTCCTTCTTGCCCCCTCGTCTCTTGGGCCTAGCCATGCCTCCACCTCTCTATGCCATCAGCAGACCGCCTCCCTCCCTGGATGCGGGAGAGATCGGGGCATCCCCCCCTCTTCCCCCGCCCCCGATGGAGGCGCAACGGCGGGCCGCTATTTCCCTTTTTTGATGATCCGGCGGGGGCCCTTGCGGGTACGGGCATTGGTATGGGTCCGCTGCCCCCGCACGGGCAGTCCTTTCCGATGACGGAGGCCTCGGTAGCATCCCATATCCATGAGACGCTTGATGTTCATGGCCACCTCGCGCCTCACGTCCCCCTCTACCTTGACCTCCCGCTCGACGATCTCGCGGATCCGGGAGATCTCACCCTCCGTGAGGGCATCGGACTTGGTATTGGGGTCCACCCCTGCCTTGGCCAGGATCTTCTGCGACGTGGACCGGCCGATGCCGTGAATATAGGTGAGGGCGATCTCAATACGTTTGCCCCTCGGCAGATCAATCCCCGCGATGCGTGCCAATATTCACCTCCCGTAGACTGAGACGCCCGAGCCATCTACCCCTGGCGCTGCTTGTGCCGGGGGTTCTCGCAGATCACTCGAACGATCCCCTTTCGACGGATGATCTTACACTTGTCGCAAATCTTCTTGACCGAAGCTCGGACCTTCATCTCGGACCTTCCTTCCGGTGGCGGGCTATTTGGCCCGGTAGATGATCCGACCCCTCGTCAAATCGTACGGGGACAGCTCGACGGTGACCCGATCCCCCGGGAGGATCTTGATGAAGTGCATCCTCATCTTCCCGGAGATATGGGCCAGGATTCGATGTCCGTTGTCGAGCTCCACCCGAAACATGGCGTTGGGCAGGGGCTCGATCACCGTACCTTCCACCTCAATGGGTTCTTCTTTGGCCATGGTCTCTCCGTCCAGTTGGAAACCGTGGACTCCTATCGGAGCACTTGACGGATCCGTCCGAAGACCTCCTCCACCCGGCCCGAGCCATCCACGGGCCGAAGCAGACCCCTCTGTTCATAGTACTCGATGAGGGGCCGGGTCTGGGCATCGTAGGTCTTGAGCCGAGCTCGGATGGCCTCCTCCCGATCGTCGTCACGTTGGTAGAGCTCTCCCCCGCATTTGTCGCAGACCCCCTCTTTCTGGGGGGGATTGAACTCCACGTGGTAGGGGGCCATGCAGTTCCTACACGTCCTCCGGCCCGAAAGCCTTCGGATCAACTCGTCGTTATCCACCTGGATGCAGATGACATGATCGATGGCCAAACCCTTCTTCTCCAGCATCTCGGTGAGGGCGTCGGCTTGGGCCGTGGTCCTTGGAAATCCATCCAGCATGAACCCGTCGGCGCAGTCGGGCTGCTGAATCCGTTCCTCCACAATACCTACCACCACCTCATCGGGGACAAGCTCCCCGGAGTCCATGTAAGTCTTGGCCTTCATCCCCATGGGGGAGCCGGCCTTGACGGCCTCTCGAAGCATATCTCCAGTGGAGATCTGAGGGATTCCGAGTTCCTGAACCAGCATCTTGGCCTGGGTTCCTTTCCCCGCACCCGGGGGTCCCAACAGGATCAGTTTCATCTTCCGCCCCTCCGTTCGCCAGATCTCGCCCAAAAGCCGTCCGCTCCTTTAACGAACCCGTCCCCGCACTCGCCCCGCCTTTAGGAAACCCTCGTAGTGGCGGGCAAGCATGTGAGATTCGATCTGGGCCACTGTATCCAGGCCCACACCGACCACAATCAGGAGTGATGTCCCCCCGAAGTAGAAAGGCACACCGAACTCCGCGATGAGCAACTGCGGCAGGACACAGACCGCAGCCAGGTAAAGGGCCCCCCCGAAGGTGATCCTGGTGAGAACCCGGTCGATAAAGTCCGCCGTGGGCTTTCCGGGTCGGATCCCGGGGATGTACCCCCCAAATCGGCGCATGTTGTCCGCCACATCCACAGGATTGAAGGTCACGGCGGTGTAGAAGTANCAAAAGAAGATGATCAGGGCCACATAGAGGATGTTGTATAAGGGATGCGTGATGGACATCATGTCCATGACCCGCTGGATGAATGGATAAGCATCGCGGAAGTCGGGGGAGAGGAACTGTCCGATGGTCAAAGGAAACATCAGGACACTGGAGGCGAAGATGGGGGGAATGACCCCGGAGGTGTTCACCCTCAGCGGCAGATGCGTGCTTTGCCCTCCATACATCCTGCGTCCGACCACCCGTTTGGCATACTGGACCGGGATCCGCCTCTGCCCCCGTTCCACGAAGATGATGGCCGCAACCACGCCCACGGCGAGCACCAGAAGGGCCAATGCCGTGAAGACACTCAGTTCGTCCAGGCGGATCTTGGTAATCACCTTTCCGACAGCACCCGGAAGGCCGGCGACGATCCCCGTGAAGATGATCAGGGAGATGCCGTTTCCGACCCCCCTCTCGGTGATCTGCTCCCCGAGCCACATGAGGAACGCGGTGCCTGCCGTCAGCGTGATCATGGTCATCAGGTGGAAGCCGATCCCCGCCCCCGGTACGACTACGCCCATCTGCTTGAGCCCGACGCTGATGCCGAATCCCTGGATCATGCTCAAGATCACCGTCCCGTATCGGGTATACTGGGTGATCTTCTTCCGGCCCGCCTCCCCCTCTTTGGATAGCCGCTCCAGGTGTGGCACCACCACCGTAAGGAGCTGCAGGATGATGGAGGCACTGATGTAAGGCATTATCCCCAAGGCGAAGATGGAGAACCTCCGCAGAGCCCCACCAGAGAACATGTTGATGAGACCGAGGATGGTCCCCTCTCCTTGGGCCTGAAAAAACTGCTCTATCTGGGCCGTATCGATCCCCGGTGCCGGGATGAAAACTCCAATCCGATAGACGGCCAGCAGCGCAAATGTAATCAAGATGCGCCGCTTCAGCTCCGGGATCTTGCCGATGGCTTGAAAGCTTCCGAGCACTTCAGATCTCCTCTACGCGCCCTCCCGCCGCCTCTATCTTCTCCTTGGCCTTCCGCGAGACCTTGTGCACCTTCAGGACCACGGGTCTGGTAATCTCTCCGTCTGAGAGGACCTTCACCCCGTCGCGCATCTGTCGGACCAGCCCCGCCTTCTTGAGCAGATCCACATCCACCACGGTATTGGGTTCGAATCGCTCCAGATCCCGCAGGTGAACGATGGTGTAGTGTTTCTTGAACTCATTGCGGAAGCCCCGCTTGGGAAGCCTACGGTGAAGGGGCATCTGTCCCCCTTCGAACCCCGGGGCCACTCCCGCGCCGGTTCTGGCTTTCTGTCCCTTCTGACCCCGACACGACGTCTTCCCGTGACCGGAGCCCGGCCCCCGTCCCACCCTTTTGGGCCGTTTGCGGGAGCCCGGAGCTGGTTGAAGTCGATCGAGCCTCATGATCTATTCCCCTTTCACAGGCTGGACCCGAACGAGATGGGAGACCTTCCGGATCATCCCTCGGATCTCGGCCGTATCTTCCAAGGTCACCGTTCTATGCATGCGGGTCAGCCCCAGCCCGCGCAGTGTCCTGCGCTGGGTCGCGGGGCGGCCAATACCACTTCGGATCAGGGTCACTCGGAGCTTGTTGGCCATCAGAACGCCTCCCCCCGCTCAAAGAATTTCGTGGAGCTTCTTGTTCCGCTTCCTGGCGATCTCCTCCGGATGCCGCAACCTCCGCAGTCCCTCCATGGTGGCCTTGACCACGTTGTGGGGATTATGAGTCCCCAGACATTTGGTGAGGATATTGCGGATGCCCGCGGCCTCCAAAACGGCTCGGACGGCCCCTCCTGCGATGACGCCCGTCCCCTCGGAAGCCGGTTTGAGGAGAACCCGCCCCGCCCCGAAATGCCCGATCACCTCGTGGGGGATGGTTCCATTGATCAAGGGGATCTTTATCATGCTCTTCTTGGCCTTCTCGATCCCCTTACGGATGGCCTCGGGCACCTCATTGGCTTTGCCCAGCGCGGCCCCCACAGAGCCGTTCTCGTCCCCCACCACCACCACAGCGCTGAAGCTGAAACGGCGGCCGCCCTTGACCACCTTGGCCACCCGATTGATGTGCACCACTTTGTCGACGTACTGTTTCTCTTGCGTCTCCAATGGTTCCACCTGCATCCCTCCTTAGAACTCGAGGCCGGCCTTTCGAGCCGCCTCCGCCAGGGCCTTTACGCGTCCATGGTACCGGTAGCGGTTCCGATCGAAGACGACCTTGGTGATCTTGGCCTCCAGGGCCCTCTTGGCCACAAGCGTACCCACCTGAGCGGCCGCCTCCACGGTGGAGGTAGATTTCAGGGAACCCCTGAGCTCGGCACACAACGTCGAGGCGCTGGCCAGGGTCCGCCCGTGTAGGTCGTCGATGATTTGGGCATACATATGCCGGTTGCTCCGAAAGACGGAAAGCCGGGGCCGCTCCGGTGTTCCAAAGATCTTCTTTCGGACCCTTCTCTTCCGCCGAAGGCTGGGAGACTTCCTCTCGCGTTTGCTCAGCACGGAACCACCTCAATGCCACTGGAGTCGATCCGGGGTATACCCCGCTTCTCGTTCTAACGGCCGGCCGCCGATCCTTTGCCGACCTTCCTTCGCACATGCTCCCCGACGTAGCGAATCCCCTTCCCCTTGTAGGGCTCGGGCTTTCGGAAGGCCCGGATCTCCGCGGCCACTTGCCCTACTTTTTGCTTGTCGATCCCCTCAACGGTGATTAGTACATTGCGCTCCACCGTGATTCCGATTCCTTCGGGGATGGGGTAGCGCACCGGATGGGAGTATCCCAGCGTCAAGTTCAGGACGTTTCCCTGAACCTCGGCCCGATATCCCACCCCCACGATCTCCAACTGCTTTCGAAACCCCTCGGTCACGCCAGTGACCATATTGGCCACGAGGGTCCGGGTCAGACCGTGAAGCGCTCGATGCGGACGACGGTCGCTTTCGCGCTGGACTCGGATCACCCCGTCGGCCACTTCCACTTGGATGCCTTTGGGGATACGATGCTCCAGGACTCCTTTGGGCCCCTTCACCTCGAGACGATCCCCGTCCAGTCGGGCCTCCACGCCCGCCGGCAGGGGAATGGGCATTTTCCCTATCCGAGACATCTTCTCACCTTCACACCATGGTTTGGACTCGAAATCCCTCTCCGCCCCACTCCATGTAGCCCGGCGATGGTCTACCAAACCTTGCAGAGGATCTCGCCCCCGGTGTTCATTTCCCTGGCCTTCCGATCCGTCATCACACCACGGGAAGTGGACAGAATGGCGATGCCGAATCCACCCAGGACCCTAGGTATCTCCTTGGCCCCGATGTAAACCCTCCTTCCCGGCCTGCTCACCCGTTCCATTCCCTCAATAACGGGCCTCCGGTCCTCCTCATACTTGAGGGTGATCCGGATGACACCCTGCTTGTTGTCCTTGAGGAACTTGTAGTTCTTGATATAGCCCTCTTCCTTGAGGATTCGGGCGATCTCCAGCTTCAGCCGGGATCCCGGAATGTCCACTTTTTCGTGTTTTGCCATGCAGGCGTTCCGAATCCGGGTCAGCATATCGGCGATGGGATCGGTCATGCTCAAGGTCCTCCCCTCCTCCAAAAGGTCCTGTGCTTACCAGCTGGATTTGGTCACCCCTGGGATCTCGCCTCGAAGAGCCAGAGTCCGAAAGCAGATCCTGCACATCTGGAACTTCCTGAGGTATCCCCGAGGCCGACCGCACAGGGGACAACGATTGTACTTCCGGGTGCTGAACTTGGGTTCCCGCTGCGCCTTTACCATCAAGGCCTTTCTCGCCACCGTTCTACCCCCTCGAGATCTCATCTTCGCCCCCGAGCCCGAGGGCGAAGCACGACGAACATTCTCAGTTTCGGAAGGGGACCCCCAGCAACTTCAGGAGTAGATACCCCTCCTCATCCGTTTTGGCCGTGGTCACAATGGTGATGTTCATCCCCTTGACCTTCTCCACCTTGTCGTAGTCGATCTCGGGGAAGATGATCTGCTCCCGGATCCCCAGGGTATAATTCCCCCTGCCGTCAAAGGATCGGCTGTTGAGGCCCCGGAAGTCCCGGACCCGGGGGATGGCCACGTTGATGAGTCGATCCAGGAACTCGTACATGCGATCCCTACGCAAGGTCACCATGCACCCGATGGCCATTCCGGCCCTCAACTTGAAGGAAGCAATGGACCGGCGGGCACGGGTCACCACCGGCTTCTGCCCGGTGATGAGGGCCAGCTCCTCCACCGCGGAATCCAATATCTTGATATTGTGGATGGCCTCCCCAAGGCCCATATTCACGATGATCTTCTCCAGGCGGGGGACCTCCATGATATTGCGGTACCCCCGCTCCTTCATCAGGGCCGGGACGACCTCTTTCCGATAGTAATCCTTGAGTCTCGCCATCTGCCTCGACCTCACAGCCGTGTCTCTCTGACCGTCGGGCTCTCCCGAGGGGTCCCCGANAGCTTTCGACCCGCTACAGAAAGGACCGTCACTTATCCAGGATCTCCCCGCACTTTCTGCAGATCCGCACCTTGCTNCCGTCCTCCAGCACCCGCTTGCCGATCCGGACGGGGCCGCTGCACTTGGGGCAGATAATCATCACATTAGAGATGTGGATGGGGCCCTCCCTCTCGATGATCCCACCCTGCCTGAATTGGGCTGTGGGACGCGTGTGCCGTTTGATCATGTTGATCTTCTCGACGATCACCCGCTGCTTTTTGGGGAGGAGCTTCAGGATCTTGCCGGACTTGCCCACTTCCTTTCCGGCGATGACCATCACCACATCGTCCTTCTTCAGCTGTGTCCATCTGCGCGCCATGATTTCCNACCCCTCGCCCATCAGATGACTTCAGGAGCCAGAGAGATGATCTTCATGAAACCTTTGGCCCGCAACTCCCGGGCCACCGGTCCGAAGATCCGGGTCCCGATGGGCTCCCTCTGGGGATTGATGAGCACCGCCGAGTTGGTGTCGAACTTGATGTAGGAGCCGTCCGGCCGTCGGGTCTCCTTGGTCGTGCGCACCACCACGGCCCTCATGACATCCCCCTTCTTGACCTTGGTGTTGGGGATGGCCTCCTTGACCGACACCACGATGATATCCCCCAAGCGGGCATAGCGCTTCCGAGTGCTCCCAAGGATCCGAATGCAGTAGAGCTTTTTGGCACCGGAGTTGTCCGCCGCATCCAGGATCGTCTGCATCTGTATCATGACCAATCCGCTCCCGATTCCCGGCCGATCGGATCGTGGCGCGCCAAAAGACCCTCGCTAGAGGGCCTTCTCAAGGGTGGCCAGGACCCGCCAGCGTTTATCCTTGCTCAGGGGTCTGCTCTCAATGATGAGGACACGATCCCCCGTGCGACAGGCATTCTGCTCGTCGTGGGCCTTGTACTTCTTGCGCCTGCGAATATACTTCTTGAAGCGTGGATGCATGGTCAGCCGCTCGACCTGGACCACCACCGTCTTATCCATCTTGTCGCTGACCACAATCCCCACCAATGTCCTACGATGTCCTCTCTTCCTCTCCATCTTTTCCCCATTCTCCCGGTTCGAACCGGACCTCCTCACTCTCCAAAGGGCCCACACCGAGCAAGGCATCAGAGGGAAAACTCGCTGGGCGCTTCCCCTCCTGTTCCCAACGGGGGGGCCCCGCCTCACGGCCTCCTGTGATTCACCGGATGCCCAACTGACGTTCCCGAAGGATCGTCTTCACACGGGCCAAGTCCCGCCTCACTTGCTTCAGACGGGCCGTGTTGTCCAGCTGGCCGGAAGCATGGCGGAACCGAAGATTAAACAGTTCCCTGACCAGTTCCTCCTCCTTGGCCTTGAGCTCGTCTTCGCTGAGACCTCTCAACTCGCTGGGTTTCATGCCAGCTCTCCCCGTCTTACGATCTTGGTGGCCACAGGTAGCTTATGGGAGGCCAGCCGAAGGGCTTCCCGGGCCACGGCATCCGCCACACCATCCACCTCGAACAGGATCTTCCCCGGTTTGACCACCGCCACCCACCCCTCGGGGGCCCCTTTCCCTTTGCCCATCCGAGTCTCCGTGGGTTTCTTGGTAATGGGCTTATCGGGGAAGATCCGAATCCACATTCGGCCGCTGCGCTTCATGTGTCGGGTGATGGCGATGCGGGCCGCCTCGATCTGACGGTTCGTGATCCATCCGCATTGGACGGTCTTGAGTCCATATTCGCCGAAGGCCACGGTCACCCCTGCCGTGGGCTTCCCCTTCATCCTTCCCTTCTGTTGCTTCCGATAACGGATCTTTTTCGGAGAAAGCATCGGATCGCTCCTCAGGCACTTCGCTTGGCTTGCGAATCGGAGGAGAGGATCTCCCCCTTGAATATGTGAACCTTGACGCCGATCTTACCGTAGGTCGTGTGGGCCTCGGCGAAGCCGTAGTCGATATCGGCCCGCAATGTATGGAGCGGCACACGTCCCTCCCTGTACCACTCCCTCCGGGCCATCTCGGCCCCTCCGAGCCGACCGGCACAGTGGATCTTGATCCCCTGAGCCCCGAACTTCATGGCGGTACTGACGGCCCGCTTCATGGCCCGACGAAAGGCCACACGACGTTCCAGTTGCAGAGCCACGTTTTCGGCCACCAACTGGGCATCGATCTCGGCCTTTCGCACCTCTTTGATGTTGATGACGATGTCCCTGCCCGTCATCCTCTGGAGTTCGTCTCGGAGCGCATCGATCTCCGCCCCTTTCTTCCCGATTACGATTCCGGGGCGTGCAGTATAGATGTCGATGGTGGCCCGATTGGCCGTCCGCTCGATCTCAATCCGGGAGATCCCCGCATTGAACAACCGCTTCTTAAGGAACTTGCGGATCCGAATGTCTTCGTGGAGGAGTTCGCCGTAGCTCTTCTCCGCGTACCAACGCGAACTCCACGTGCGGATCACTCCGAGCCGAAACCCAATGGGATGAACTTTCTGACCCAAGACTCCCCTCCTTGCTGTCAGCTACACCTCGTCCAAGACCACAGTCACGTGGCTGGTCCTCTTCCGGATGCGGGTGGCCCGACCCAAGGCCCTGGGTCTCCACCGCTTCAGGGTCGGCCCTTCGTCCACGCGGATGGTCTTGATGTAGAGATCGTCCACGTCCACATTCTGCTGCTGGGTGGCGTTGGCCACAGCGGACTTCACCACCTTGGCCACCAGCCTGGCCGGCTTCTTGGGGCAAAGGGCCAGAATGGTCAAGGCCTCATCGACCTTTTTCCCGCGCACCAAATCCACCACAAGCCGCGCTTTGCGCGGCGACATTCGAATGTAGCGTCCAACAGCCCTGGTTTCCATGTATCTCCTCTTGCTCCAACCCTGTCTTCACTCCGAACCGAAGCCCACCATATCCCCACAGCCGAAGAGCTCTTACTTCTTGCCGCGCAGTTTTGCCTTCTTGGCCCCGGCGTGGCCGTAGAAGGTCCGGGTGGGGGCGAACTCGCCCAGCTTGTGGCCGACCATATTCTCCGTGACAAAGACCGGGATGAACTTCTTCCCATTGTGCACCGCAAAGGTGTGCCCCACCAATTCGGGCACGATGGTCGACCGCCTGGACCAGGTCTTGATGACCTTGTGGCTGTCCGTCCGCTTGGCCTCCTCCACCTTCTTCAGGAGCTTGGGGTCCACATAGGGGCCCTTCTTCANGGACCTGGGCATGGCGTCTCCCTCTCCTCCCGTTAGGATTTCCTTCGTTTGACGATATACTTGTCGCTCTGGGTATTCCTTCGGGTCTTATACCCCTTGGTGGGGACCCCCCAAGGTGTGCAGGGGTGTCTTCCGCCCGAACTCTTTCCTTCTCCGCCGCCCATGGGATGGTCGACGGGGTTCATGGCCACACCCCGGACGTGGGGGCGACGTCCCAGCCATCGCATCCGACCCGCCTTTCCCAAGGAGATGTTCTCGTGGTCTACTTTGCCCACCTGCCCAATGGTGGCCTTGCAGTCCTCCAGGATCATCCGAACCTCACCCGAGGGCAGCTTGACTTGGACGTATCGGCCCTCCTTGGCCATGACCTGACCGTATGTGCCGGCACTTCTGGCAAGCTGACCGCCCTTGCCGATCTTCAACTCTACATTGTGCACAAGGGTCCCCAAAGGGATCTTCCTCAGAGGGAGGGCGTTTCCAGGACGGATGTCCGCATCCTCCCCGGAGAGGACCGTATCCCCCACCTGCAGGCCGAGAGGGGCCAGAATGTACCGCTTCTCGCCATCCGCATAATGCAGCAAGGCAATATAGGCGGAGCGGTTGGGATCGTATTCGATGCTGGCCACCTTGGCCGGAATCCCGTCCTTGTCTCGCTTGAAGTCGATGAGACGGTAGCGGCGCTTGTGCCCTCCCCCCCGGTGCCAGCAGGTGATCCTCCCGTAGCAGTTGCGACCGCCGGTCTTGTGAAGCGGCCTGAGTAGGGATTTCTCCGGCTCCCAGCGGGTGAGTTCCTCGAAGGTGGCACAGGTCATAAACCGTCTGCCGGGTGATGTGGGCTTATAAGTCTTAATCCCCATTGTTCCTTCCCCATCTCGGATCCGCCGCTTCATGGATGCCGGCGGTCGGATCGTCTCCTTCCACTGCTGGAGGGAGCTCAGGCCCCCTCAAAGATCTCGATGGTCCCCTCCTTCAGGGTCACCACCGCTTTCTTCCAGTGAGGACGCCGGGTCTGATACTGCCGGAAGCGCTTGACCTTTCCCCTCACGTTCTGGGTTCGCACCTTGGCCACTTTGACCTTGAAGATCTTCTCCACCGCCTCCTTGATCTCAGCCTTGTTGGCCCGACGATCTACGATAAAGGCGTAGGCGTTGGAGGTTTCCTTCTGCATGGTGCTCTTCTCGGTGATCAGAGGCCCCTTGATGACCTGATAGAGATCCTTCATGACACCACCCTCTCGGTGATCCCAGGCAATGCCTCCTTCAGTACAAGGAGTTCCCGATACCGAAGGACGTCGTAAACATTGATCCCCTCCACCGGGAGGACCTTCACTCCGGGAATATTCCTGGCCGACTTCTCGATGACCTCATCGCGTCCGGGGGTCACGATGAGGACATTATCCAGCCCCAACCGCTGGAGGAGTTCAGCCATCCGCTTGGTTCGAATCTCGGGCAGCTCCAGCTTCTCGATGACCTTCAACTGCCCGTCTCGAAGCCGCTGTGTGAGCACGGAACGCAGAGCAGCCTTCCGGACCTTCCGGTTCACCTTGAAGCTGTAGTCCCTGGGTTGAGGACCGAAGACTACCCCGCCGCCGCGCCAAAGAGGAGACTGTCTCGATCCGGCCCTGGCACGCCCCGTGCCTTTCTGCCTCCAAGGCTTCCTCCGGCTCCCAGAGACCAGGGCGCGATTGCGGGTGCTGGCCGTCCCGGCCCGGCGCTTGGCCAACTGATATCGGACCACCTCATGGACGAGATAGGGTTTGACCGGACCGTCGAAGGCCTTCTCGTCCAGTTGGACCTTATCGACCACCTGATTGTCCGCGTTGATCACATCCACACTCGGCATGACCGTCCCGTTCCCTTCCATCCCCTGGTTTGGAGAAGATTTCCCGCACTTGAGACTTCACGACCCCCGCTTCATCATGGAGTCCATAGAGGATCAGGCAGAGGAGGACTCTCCTTCCGGGGTGGAAGGCCCTCCTCCCTTCTCGGCCGCCGGAAATTCTCCTTCGCCGCGGAGAATCAACAGCCCCCCTCTTGGGCCAGGCACCGCCCCCTTGACCAGAAGGAGGTTGTGCTCAGGCCTAACGTCGACCACCTTCAGATTCCGGACTGTGACCCGTTCCCCTCCATAGCGTCCCGCCATGCGTTTTCCCTTGAAGACGCGGGCGGGATCAGCAGCCGCACCGATGGAACCTCCATGTCGGAAATATTCGTGGGTGCCGTGGGAACCCGGCGCCCCACTGAACCCGTGCCGTTTCACCACCCCGGTGAACCCCCGTCCTTTGCTCCAACCCGTCACCTTGATCTTCTCTCCCACGCGGAAGATCTCCACCGTGATCTGTTGACCCGGGGTAAAGGAGGAGGAGTCCTCGACTCTGAACTCCCTCAGAACACGACACGGAGGGACCCCGTGTTTCTTGAAGTGACCGGAGCGAGGCTTGTTGAGCTTGGTGGGTTTGACCTCCTCGAACCCCAGCTGAACCGCCTCGTATCCGTCCACATCTCTGCTCTTGCGCTGGACCACATGACAAGGACCCGCCTGAATGACGGTCACGGGGATCACTCCACCCTCACCGTCGAAGATCTGTGTCATCCCCACCTTTCTACCTATGATGCCCTTCATGCGTGCTCCCTCGATGCCCGCTTCTCCGTCTTGAGCGGAAGTTGGACTCTGCTGCCCCCTTCCCTGATCCACATCCCGACTTTCCATCGGGTGCACCGCAAACGATGCACATCCGGCCTGGGATGGAACGCAGCGTTTTCGACTTACGGTTACAGCCTGATCTCCACGTCCACCCCGGCAGAAAGCTCCAACTTCATCAAGGCGTCGATGGTCTGTTGGGTCGGCTCCAGGATGTCCAGAAGCCGTTTGTGTGTGCGAATCTCGAACTGCTCCCGAGACTTCTTGTCGATATGCGGCGAGCGCAATACGCAGAACTTGCTGATTCGGGTCGGCAAAGGAACCGGGCCTGCCACCTTGGCCCCGGTGCGCCGCGCCGTCTCGACGATCTCCATGGCGGCCCGGTCCAGGATCTTGTGATCATAGGCCTTCAGACGGATCCGGATCTTTTGACTCTCCATCATGGCTTTTATCCCTACTCCAGGATTTCGCTGATGACGCCTGCACCGACCGTCTTGCCCCCCTCCCGAATCGCAAACCTCAACTCCTTCTCCATCGCAATGGG
>MTPG01000023.1 GCA_002010915.1 Desulfarculaceae bacterium JdFR-97
CTCGAGAGGCTCAAGATGGAGCACTTGTACTGTCAGCTCGACTCGCTGTGTGAGCAGGCGGCCAAGAGGGATCTGGGCTACAGGGAGTTTCTCACCGAGGCATTGCGTGCCGAGTGGAACGGACGTCATCACAGGGCTGTGGAAAGCCGGCTCAAATCTGCCCGCTTCCCATCGATCAAGACCCTGGAGCAGGTTCGACTTCCCACCGCAAGGTCATCCGGGAGCTGGCCACATTGGCCTTTGTGGGGCGCGCCGAGAATGTGCTTCTTCTGGGCCCTCCTGGGGTGGGCAAGACCCACCTGGCCATTGCCCTGGGGGTAAGTTCCTCACCCTGGAGTCGATGCTCACGCGACTGCGCAAGGCGCGAAGGGAAAACCGCATCGAGCAGCAGCTTAGGCAATTTATCTACCCCAAGGTGCTCATCATAGACGAGATGGGCTATCTTCCCATGAGCCGAGAGGAGGCGGGGCTGTTCTTCCGGCTTCTGAGCCGCCGATACGAAAAGGCGAGCCTCATCATCACCTCCAACAAGAGCTTCGTGGACTGGGGCGAGATCTTCAACGACCAGGTACTTGCCACCGCCATCAACATCAAGGGGGAAAGCTACAGGCTCAAAGAGAAGCGAAAGGCGGGTCTTCTGGGCTCTGCCCCAAAACCCATAGAGCCCTCAACCAACTAAGACCAGAAAGGGGGTGACCAACATCTCAACCAGAGGAAAAACCGCCCATCAGGGGACATTTTATCCCGGAGAAATCAAGACAAAATCAGCCGGGGTCGACACCAACTCTTCCGTCTTCGACGCTGAGAGCTATGGGCTCAATGGATTTCCGCTCGAGTTCGCTGAATTGACCGACCGTGTATCGAAAGAAGTGGCTCCTGGACTCACTCCGCTGGAAGCAGTCGCTGAACTGTTCATGAAAGCCTTTCAGTTCATTAAGAAAATCCTTGACGTCACCAGAGTGCATGTCGAATTTTGGCACAGGGTAAATGCACTCATCCTTTCGGAAATTCGGTAACATGGCCTGCCTCCTTTTTTAGGGGTGTGGCGTATATGGCAGACCACGATTCAATAGTCAAGGGTAAACTAGTATAAGTTGCGTTGTAGGGTTATGCTGATCCCGGACTATGCGAGAAGGCCTGCCTGGATGATCCAAGATGCAAGGCCTGGACTTATGTGAAGCCCGATACAATCCAGGGGCCAACCCCACGCTGTTGGCTTAAATACGGAGTCCCTGGGCCAGTAAAAAGAGACTGTTGTGTGTCTGGAATAATATGGTACTAAACATGAGAATCTCTCAACAACAAGGAATTCACTGGATCTCTACATAGTTCTCAACAAAATAGAAAGGAGAATTTTAGATGGGCAGAAAGATTGGTTACGGACTTCTTGGAATCTTACTTATAAGTACAATTGTCTTATGTTTCCTGATCAATCTTTATCTGGGACTTTTTATTCTGGTCTTCTCTGGAATAGTTGTCTGGTGGATATATGGTGTCAAGAAGAAGAGGGGCGACCTTGCAATGGCAAAGGTTGCAAAGGATGCGGGTCTGAAATTTCGTAAGGATTTATTCAAGTATGGAACTGTAAGGGGAGAGTATAAGGGCCATGAAACAGAGATTGGGGTCTACACCAGTACCGATGCCTTTGGAGGTATGGGAGTACTCCTCACATCCCTTTCGGGTGAGGGAGCCTTTGCCGCTCTTGAGATCAGTAATTTTACAGGTATCAAGATGAGACATAACCTCTCGGTAGAGGAGAAAAAAATAATCTCTGAACAATCTTCCTTTATTGCAGTGGATAAAGAGTGGGCTTACCTGATCTTACCCCATGTATCTGAAGATCCAAGGGAGATTAGAAAAGGTATGGACAGACTCTGCGAGGTCGTGGAGAATGTATCAAGATAGTGTAGGTTAATAAAGAGACCTTATTAGATAAATTGGAAGGGTTACATTACAAAAAATCAAGCACTCTCTAAAATTTATTTTGGATAGATGTAGCGGTGGATATTAGAACATGAAACTGTCAGCCATGATTTGTATTTGTCTGCTGGGATTGACAAGCTTAGTCTGGACGGAACCAGCAGAAAAACCAACCCTGCCGGATACGGCCTGGTTACTACCGAGCTTGGAGGAGGTGAACCGTGCTACCGGCAAACGATGGCAGAGGAAAGAACTGATAGTGAACAAAAAAGACACGAAAGTCAGCATGGCAAACTCTGGTAAATTTTGAACGCTACTCATTACTTACTGGCGGAGCTTGGTCCCCTCCATCAATGCCGTCCCCCATGGGGTATCCGTCCGGCGAACATTGTCAAACCCTGCCTCCTCCATCCAGCCCCTCACCTCCGATTCGGTGTAGGTGTCACCGGCCTCTGTAGCCACCAGCATGTTGAGGGCGAAAAGTGTTCCGAATGGAGGGGAGGTTCGATCCTCGTCCATTATGAAATCCTGGATGACCAGGCGGCCTCCCGGATTTAAGGCCCGGGCGGCCTTGCGCATGAGATCGAGGTTCTGGGTGGGGGAAAAGATGTGGACCACAGCCGAGATGAAGACTAAATCGTAACCTTCCCCCAGATTGTCCCGGATCAAATCCCCTTCCACAAGACGCACCCGATCTTCCAATCCCTCCTCCCGGATATAGTCCAGGGTAAGTGGAAGGACATGAGGCAGATCGAAGATCGTCGCCCGGATACCGTCGCGGGCCCGGACGAAGGCCATGGCGTAGGCGCCCGAGCCTCCGCCTACGTCCAGGACCTCCGACACCCCCGACAGATCGATGAGAGCGACCACTGAGGGAGCACGCCTGGAGGCCCTCTCGTGCATGGCAGCGATTAAAGCCCTGATCTCCTCCCCCCCTCTTTCCTCGAGAGGGCGGTACGTCACAGACGTACCTTTGCGTACGGCCTCGGTGAGGGTGCTCCAGTGTCTCCAGAGGTGGATGTAATGGTGAAGGCCAGCCGCATATCCAGGCTTTCCCCGAACCAAATGACGGCCGCTCACCTCCGTGTTGGAGAAGAGCACCCCCCGCTTCCTCAACAATCCCAAAGCACACAAGGCATTCATAAGGCGATCCGTGGCCCTCGGATCCGTCCCCAATCGGAGGGCGACGCTCTCGGAGGTGACCTCTTCTTCCCCCACGGCGGTGAAGACGTCCAGCTCAAAGGCGGTGAGCAGGACCCGACTCCGCTGGAAGGAGAGGGCCAGATCCAGGGCTTCGTCAAGGCTTCGGGGCATCTTCGTTACGTCTTGCGGTTCATCCTCTTGTGAGCCATGTCGGAGACACAAGTCCGATTGTCGGGCCGGAACATCTCCGCGTGCAGTTCAACG
Organism: Desulfarculaceae bacterium JdFR-97; assembly: GCA_002010915.1. Classification (GTDB taxonomy): domain Bacteria; phylum Desulfobacterota; class Desulfocorpusculales; order Desulfocorpusculum; family Desulfocorpusculum; genus JdFR-97. The sequence goes on from MTPG01000023.1 coordinate 3,328, forward strand.
GATCCTCTCCAGGGACTCGATGAGGGCCTTGCCCGAAGGGGGAGGAGGGAGCTTGCCCGCAAGGATCTCATCCGTGCGGACCGTCTGGCCGTAATAGGCTCGGTTGAGCTCAGGCTGTCTCCCGATGCCAGCCCCCTCCAAGGAAACCCCTACAAACACCCCTTTAGTAAGGGAATAGGAGTAGATCCCCCCTCGGAGGAAGATCTCCGTGGCCGCCGAACCCTGGATTCCCACCGGGCCCGCGGCCACCTGCGCGTCGGCCCCCAGCTTGAATTTGGAACGCATAAAGGCCTCCATGGTCCTCTGGCCCATGACCACCAAGACCAAATCCACGGCCTGCGCCCCGATCTGAAACCCCACGCTCCCCGCTCCTATGTAGACAAATGCAGGGCCGTTCCATCGCCCGTCCCGATGGGAGAGGACCACTCCCTTTCCGTAGGCTCCTCCTACTATAAATCCTCCTTTGACCATGCCAGGGAAGATGGCGACCCCGGCAGATCGGCCAATCAGATCGCGTGCTTGGTCCATCTCCTTGTGGAGCTTCAACTCTTCGATGACCAATCGCGCCTTGTTCACCAGGACCTCCGCCTCTTCCCTCTCCCCGGACCAAGCCCATCCTTCCCAAAGGGTCAAGACCGAAAAGAGAACCAGAGATGCTCGCAGGAAACTTCCCATCTTCGACTCCTTCTTAATTAGGATATCCCTCTCCCCTCGGCCCGATCCCCTCAAACCGACTTCNTCCCGCTCCAGTGTAGGAGGGATCGCCAGGAAGGTCAACGGAAGCACCCCCTCTCGAGTCTCTGAATCAGCAGCCCACACAGGCTGTTCCAATACAGGATTCCTTGGAAAGAATCGCGCTTTTGTGTAAGATATACTCACGTTAAGGAATATTATAACCATTCGTAACAGGATCCCCATGGACATCCCCCGCAAGGGAATTGTAGCCTCCCTCCCCCTGGTGAGCCTCTTGGCCACTGTCCTTACCCTCTTCATCCTGCTGGCCGTCTCCACCTACAGGAACCTGGACCGGGAAAGACGACGCATGGAAGAGTTCCTCTTCCGCCAGGGTGTGACAATCATCCGAGGTCTGGAAGCAGGTGCCCGGGCGGGGATGATGCGCATGATGTGGCAGGAAGAGCAGCTACAATTCTTAGTGGAGGAGGTCTCCAAGGAGGCGGGATTGGCTGGAGTCCGGATTCTGGATCCGGAGGGCAAAGTCCTTGCGGACAGCAATCCCGAGGCGGTGGGGAGAAGAGTCACTCCTCCTGTGCCCTTGGCCCCGCTCCTGGATTCCCCTCAAGCCAAGGGATGGAAAGAAGGGGACCTCTATATAGTGGCCAAACGCTTCATTCCTCTCTCCTCTGGATCCGGCATGATGATGCATTCCCCTTGGAGGGGGAGGCTGTGGGGACGGAGGGCACCCCCACGGGTGGCTTTTGTGGAGATGTATCTCCACCCCTATATGGAGGCCCAGCGGGAAGATATCCGCCACGCTTTTCTCATGGGACTAATCCTCCTGGTTTTGGGTTCGGCCTCCTTCTATTTCATCTTCGTGGTCCAGAATCTACAATTGGTCCGCCGCACCTTGAGGGGGATGACCACCTACATCGGCCATGTGGTGGAGCATATGCCGGACGGTCTCATCTCGGTGAGTCCCACGGGAGAAGTGGTGCGCATCAACAATCAAGCCCGGAGGCTCTTGAGGTTGGAGGAACCCTTGGAAGGAAAGGAGATCGAGGAGCTTGGGGATCCCCTGGGAGGGATTTTTAGAGCAATCCGGGACGAGGTTCCTTTTCTGGAAAAGGAAGTGGAGCTGCCCCAACCGTCGGGAGACACCATACCCGTGGCATTAAGCGCCTCCCGAGTGCAGGGAGATCGTGGAGAGGATCTGGGAGTGGTGATCCTCCTGAAGGACTTGCGGGAGATCCGAGCCCTGCAGCAGAGGGTCCAGAGAAGCGAACGTCTTGCGGCCTTGGGTCAGCTGGCCGCTGGTGTGGCCCATGAGATTCGAAATCCCTTGAGCTCCATTCGTGGTTTCGCCCAATACTTCCAACGAAGCTTCCAGGAAGGGACCGAGCATCATCGATATGCGGGGGTCATGATCCAGGAAGTCGACCGTCTGAATCGGGTCATCAGCAACCTACTCGACTTCGCCCGGCCCAAAGATCCTGTGCTGCGGAAAGTGGATCCCAAGGAGGTGGTCGCCCATGCGGCCACTTTGGTCCAGCGGGAAGCGAAGGATCGAGGTGTGGAGGTCGTCATCGAGGGCGAGGCCCCTCCATGCCCCTTGGATCGAGACCAGATGACCCAGGCCCTCCTGAACCTCCTGATCAACTCCCTGGAGGCCATGGAGAGCGGGGGGACTCTCACCGTCCGACTCGGGGAGGATTCTCAAGATTCCTCGTGGTTCATCGAGGTGAGGGACTCGGGACCGGGTATCCCTCCCCAGGACCTCCCCCGGCTTTTCGACCCCTTCTTCACTACCAAGAAACGGGGCACGGGTCTCGGTCTGGCCATCGTTCATCGCATCGTGGAAAACCATGGGGGGACCATCGAGGCGACAAACATCCCCCAAGGGGGTGCGAGATTTGTCCTGCGTTTTCCCCGAAAGGATTAGGATCCTCTCCGGAGGGCCTCATTGACTTCTGGACGGGGATCCCGACTCAGCGGAATACCCGCGGTGGATTCCCAAAGGAGCCACCAATGAAACCGACTATCCTCGTGGTCGACGATGAACAGCATCACCGCCTGATGCTTCGTGCCCACCTGGTGGCCGAGGGATTTCAGGTCCAGGAGGCCGGCGACGGGCAGGAGGCGGTTGCTGCCACGGAGCGCTGCCCCTTCGATCTGATCCTGATGGACGTGCGCATGCCCGGAATGGACGGCATGGAGGCCCTGCGAAGGATCGTACGAAATTGTCCCGGAACCCCGGTCATCATGATGACCGCCTACGGATCCATCGAGTCGGCAGTAGAAGCCCTTAAGGAAGGAGCCGAAGATTACCTGACCAAGCCCCTCGATATGGACGAACTGCTCATCAAAATTCGAAAGGCCTTGGACATCAAACGCTTGCGTCAGGAGAATCTCCTGCAGAAGGAGGCCCTTGGCGAACGCTTCGATTTTTCCTCCATCATCGGATCCAGCCCCAAGATGCGGGAGCTGTTCGAGACCTTGGCCATGGTCGCACCCACGGACGCCACTGTGCTGCTCCTCGGGGAGAGTGGAACGGGCAAGGAAGTGGTGGCCAAGGCCATTCACCAGAACAGCACCAGGAAGGATCGACCCTTGGTGAAGGTCAGCTGCGCCGCTCTCCCCGAGACCCTCCTGGAGAGCGAGCTGTTCGGCCATGAGCGAGGGGCCTTCACCGGGGCCATATCACGGAAGCGGGGCCGGTTTGAACTGGCCCAGGGCGGAACCCTCTTCCTCGACGAAATAGGGGAGATGCCTCCTTCCACCCAAGTGAAGCTCCTGCGCGTCCTGCAGGAAAGGGAGTTCGAACCTCTGGGTAGCGAGCGCACCCTTCAGGCCGACGTCCGAATCATCGCGGCCACCCATCGCGACCTCAACGAGGAGGTAGCCCAGGGACGATTTCGGGAAGACCTGTTCTGGCGCCTCAACGTCGTCTCGGTGCACATCCCCCCGCTTCGGGAACGCAAGGAAGATATCCCCCTCCTGGCCGAGCACTTCCTCAAGGTGTATCGAGAGAAGAACCGGAAGATGGTGTTGGGTTTCACACCTCAGGTCATGAACCTCTTCCTGCGGTATCCTTGGCCCGGAAACGTCCGGGAGTTGGAGAATGTGGTGGAGCGGGGCGTCATCCTGACGAAAGAGGACCGCATCGGGGTGGATACCCTCCCCCCTCCGCTTCAGAAGTTGTTGGAAAGGGAGCCCGAGGCCCCGGAAATTCGCGTGGGCCTTACGCTCAAGGAAGTGGAAAAGGAGATGATCGCCCAGACCCTGCGCGAAACTCAGGGCAACCGCACTCGAGCCGCGGCCATCCTCGGCATCAGCCGGAAGACTCTCCTGAACAAGATCAAGGAGTACGGGCTGGTATGAGCCCCTCCCCCACTCTCCCACCTTTGGTCAGGCCACCAAGACTCCATCCTGGGGACTCAGTGGGTGTTGTGGCTCCGGCAAGCCCCCTCAGGCCCCATCAGAGGCGGACGGTGGAGCGTAGCGTCAGCGTCCTGGAGAACCTGGGGCTCAGGCCCATAGAGGCCCCGGGTCTCTGGGATCGAAGGGGCTACCTAGCTGGAACCGACAAGGCACGGGCACGTCAACTCCAGTGGGCCTTGGAGGAGGAGGAGATTCGGGGGATCTTCTGCCTTCGAGGCGGTTATGGTTCCATGAGGATCCTTCCCTTCCTGGAGCCGGAGTTCCTCCAACAGCATCCCAAGGTCTTTGTGGGTTTCAGCGATCTTACGGCCCTCCTGCTCCACCTTCTTCTCCAAGGCCGGATGGTCACTTTCCATGGTCCCACCCTGGCACATGAGGACCTAGCCCGGGGGCCGGAGAGCCTTACGGCTCGGGCGCTCAAGCGCGTCCTCCTCCAGGGGAAACCACCCGAGCCGCTCCGTGGGGAGATCTTGCGGGAGGGGGTGGCGGAGGGACCTTTGATAGGGGGATGTCTGTCCCTGCTCAGTGCCCTTACGGGGACTCCATATGCCCCCCGCTTTTCGGGCTGTATCGGCTTTTTCGAGGATACCGGAGAGCCTCCTTATCGGATCGACCGGATGCTCCTTCAGCTACGCTTGTCCGGTGCTTTGGAGGGGATTCGGGGAGTCGTCCTAGGACCTTTCCAGGGAGAGATCCCTCCCTCTTCTCTTCGCAAAACGGTCTTGGATGCGCTCGCTCCCTTGGAGGTCCCCATCCTCTTNGGAGTCCCTTCCGGACACGGAGAGATCAACTTTACCTTGCCCCTAGGGATTCCCGTGAGGCTCGACGCCCGGCAGGGCATCCTTACGTTTCTGGAAGCCGGAGTCTCCGGCGGCCACCCCGAGGGGACGGTGGGGGTGAAGGTTCGTTCCACGAAAGGGTTGGAAAGCGGAAATATGGATTGACAACCCCCGCCAAGCCCGGTATAAAGAGAGCCCTGATTGTGCAATAAATCTAATGAGCTACTCGAGTCCGTTATGCGGGTCTTCCAACCTCCCACAACCTTGGGGACGGCGAACGATTCCGGAAGGATCCGCTTTCCATAGATGAGGCCGCAGACCCTCATCTCCCAAGGAGGATGAAAATGACGAAATCCGAGCTCATTGAACAGGTGGCACAGAGGGCCAACGGGATCACTCATAAGGTGGCGGAGGTGGTGGTCAACACCATCTTCCAGAGCATGAAAGAAGCCCTGATCCGAGGGGAACGTATCGAGATCCGCGGATTCGGAAGCATCAAGGTCAAGCATTACCCCTCATACACAGGAAGAAACCCCAAGACCGGCGAGAGGATCCTCGTTCCCGCCAAGAAGCTCCCGTTCTTCAAGGTGGGAAAGGAGCTCAAGGAACGTGTCGACAGTCCCTGAGGAGGGGATTTGGCCATGAAGGTCAGGATCCACGAATCGGAGCTGGAGATCCTTCAAGGTGACATCACCGAGATGGACACCGACGCCATCGTCAACGCCGCCAACGCTCAGCTCATCATGGGAGGCGGCGTGGCCGGGGCCATCCGGAAAAAGGGAGGTCCTTCCATCCAGGAGGAATGCAACCGCATCGGAGGGACCCAAGTGGGAGGGGCCGTGATCACCGGTGCGGGCGACCTCAAGGCCCGACATGTGATCCATGCCGTGGGTCCCCGAATGGGAGAGGGGAATGAGGACGAAAAGCTGCGAAACGCCACCCTCAACAGCTTGAAGTTGGCCGACGAGCACAAGCTTCAGAGCATCGCCTTCCCCGCCATTTCTACCGGCATCTTCGGGTTTCCCATGGACAGATGCGCCCGTATCATGTTGAATACAGTCTGTGACTATTTACGCGGAGAGACCGGACTGCGACGCGTGGTCTTCTGCCTCTTCGGGGAGGAAAGCTACCGCACGTTCGAAGACACCCTTCGGGATATCACCTCCTGAATCCGGGGAAAAGCGCCGCAAAGGCCTCATAAAGGCCATACCTCTTCCATCGCCTCCCGTTGTTGACGCCCTAAAGACAAGTGTCTATCCTAGGGTGGAGGGTAAAAGCCCGTCCTCATGGAGACCTCCAGTGGATTCGGACCGCTCTCAAGAAAGGGACCTCTCTCCTTGGAACCAAGGGGCAAAGGCCAGGGACGGACTGTCATGGCCGAAATGGATGATCATCTCCAGGCACTGATCTCCGATCTCGAGGAGAAGCAGGATCAGGGCCCACGGCGGAGGACGCCCTCCTCGCCTCCGAGATCCAGTATCCGCCTTGCCGAGGAGCGGTGTGTGGGCTGTGCGGCCTGCATGCGGGTCTGCCCCACCGAGGCCATCCGCATCCGTCAGGGCAAGGCCGTGGTCAAGGCCCATCGGTGCATCGACTGCGGCGAGTGCGTCCGGGTATGCGAACACAATGCCTGGGACATCCTTACGGATCCCATGGAGTCCATCCGGCGGTTCGACTACCTTATCGCCGTTCCGGAGGCCTCCCTCTACGGTCAGTTCGCCCCCTCCGTCACTCCGGATCAGATCCTATCCGGGATCCTCGATCTCGGTTTCCACGAGGTCTATGAGGCCGCCCAGGCCACCGAGCGTGTCTCCCGCCTCCTGAAGCGCTACTTAGAGGAGTATCGAGGCCCGAGGCCCCTCATCAGTTCCTTCTGTCCTGTGGTGGTCCGCCTCATCCAATTGAGGTTTCCCGAACTGATTGATCTTGTAGTCCCCGTGGATGCCGCCTTGGAGTTGGCCATCAAGGACCTCAAGGAGAGGCGTTCCCAGGAAAGGGGGATCCCCATCCAACGAATCGGCGCCATCTACCTGGCCGGATGCCCCGCTAGGATCACCACCATCCACCACCCTTATACGGGAGGGAAGACCTATCTGGACGGGGCCCTGGCTGTCCGGGAGATCTATAGGGATCTCATGTTCGCCATCCAGGGACGTCAACGGGAGGGACATGCTCCCAAGTCGCTGAGGAAGGCTTCCGGGCTCGGGATCCGATGGGGAACCTTGGGAGGGGAGATGGAGGCCTTGGGAGCCGACAACACTATCGCGGTCTCCGAGATCAGACACCTGCTCCGCGTCATCGAGGAGATCGACAACCACATGCTCTCTGACATCGCCTTCGTGGAGTGTAGGGCNTGCTATGCAGGTTGTGCAGGGGGACCTCTGATGGTAGACAACCCTTACCGAGGAAGGGCCAAGATCCAGCGGATCTCTCGGAGTCTTCAAAGCGCTCCATCGGAGGCGAGTCCCGAGGAGGAAGACCTCTACCGCCGTCTGAAGCCTTATATGGACCGGAGGCTCCCTGCCCTGCCCACGGAAACCTTGGATCCGGACCCATCGAAGGCCATCGAGAAGCTGGCAAAACGCTCCCGCATCCTCCAAAGTCTCCCCGGCATCGACTGTGGATCGTGCGGGGCCCCCAACTGCAGGGCCTTGGCGGAGGACATCATCCGGGGAGAGGCCAACATCATGTATTGTCTTTTCAAATTGAGGGACGCCTTCCTCAGACAAAAAAAGGCCCAGCCGCCCCGTAAAAGGTGATCCGGCTGAACCTATCTGCCTTCAGGCCGTCTCCAACAATTCGTAGAGCTCGAAGACTACATCGGGACATACCGTGATGCAGGAGCGGCATCCATTGCAATCCTGAAGCCGGGCCGCCTTGACGGGCTGATATCCCTTGGCATTGAACCCCTCGTCCAGCTCGAAGACTTTCTTGGGGCAGACCTCCATGCAGAGGTAGCATCCCTTGCAGCGTTCACGGCGGACCACGATGTGGTAATTCTTCTTTTTCTTCCTTTTGGTGGATTCTCTCTCGCCCATCCCTTACCTCCATACGAGTACCAGAATACCAAGGATCCCCATCCTCTCAACGGTCGCCCTCTGGGTGCGTCCTCCCCGCTACTTCAGGGAGAACTTCCTTCAAGGACTCCACCAGCCGTTCGTTCTGCTCCTGGGTGCCGATGGTGATTCGGCACCATGTGGGGGTCCCCCAGATCCCTCCGGGTCGGATGATGATGCCCTTGCGGAGCAGGGCGGAAAAGACCAGCTGGGCATCCACTCCAAGGTCCACGAAGAGGAAGTTGGTGTGTGAGGGCAGACAATGCATGCCCAGTCGACGGAGTTCCTCCCGAAGGAATTCCTTCCCTCTTCGTGTCTCTTCGAGGACCCTTCTGCGGAAATCCTCGTCCTCCAGAGCCGCTTGTGCCGCGATCTGAGCTAGCCGATTCACAGGGAAAGGCTCCCTGACCCGGTTGAGCCACCCGATGATCTCCTTCGGGGCTATGGCGTATCCGATCCTCAACCCAGCTAAGCCGTAAATCTTGGAGAAGCTCCTCACTGAGATGATGGGGGCCCCCTGTCGTATGTATTCCAGGGCATCCGGATAGTCTTCGGAGTCGGCGAAATCCCCGTAGACCTCGTCCACCACCAGAAGGACCCCCGAAGGTATCCGCTTGAGGAACCGCTCCAGCTCGGCTCGGATCACGAGGGTCCCGGTGGGGTTGTTGGGATTACAGAGGAAGATGGCCTTGGTCCGAGGAGTAATTGCCCGAGCCATGGCCTCCAGGTCATGGGTATGCTCCCGCAGGGGGACCTCCACCGGATGCCCCTCCATGAGCAACGCGGCCGTCCGATAGACGGGAAAGGTGGGTCGAGCCATGACCACCTCATCCCCGCGCTCCACAAAGGCTTGGGCGATCATCATCAGGACATTGTCCGCACCATTGGAGACGGTCACCATATCCTCCTCCACGCCCAGCCGCCGGGACAAGGAGCGTCGAAGCTCCAGACAGGAGCCCTCGGGATATTGGGCAAGGTGGGGAAGGGCCTCGGTCAGTGCCTGAATCACTCGTGGGGGGACGCCCCATGGATTCTCGTTGGAGGCCATCTTGATGACCTCCCGCAGACCGTATTCCCTCTGGACCTCCTCCACCGGCTTGCCCGGCACGTAGGGATCCAACTTTTCCAGGATCTCCCTGGCCATCTGCTGGACCATGCCGTGACCCCTCCTTTGGGTCAAAGGCCCTCTTGGGATAATGTCAATTTTTCGATTTTCCATGGAAGCGGATCCCGTGTCAACCAACAGGACCCTCGGGGGGAGTCCCTCTTTGCGGCGGCCTAGTCCCGGTCAAGAGGCTGTAGACAATGGGGACCACGTAGAGGGTCAACAACGTGGCGAAGAGTAATCCGAAGGAGACGGTGATGCCCATGGGGCTTCTCAACTCGGCCCCCTCCGAGCGGCTCAGAGCCATGGGCAGCATGCCCAACACCGTTGTCAGGGCGGTGATTAGGATGGGACGGAGCCTGACCGTCACCCCCTGGATCAGGGCCTCCCAGGGAGGAGTCCCGCGCTGACGGAGTTGATTGATGTAATCCACCATGACGATGCCGTTGTTCACGACGATGCCCGCCAGGATGATCAGCCCCATCAGGGCGGGAACAGAGAGGCTCCGACCGAAGGCCCATAGCCCCAAAGCCGACCCCACGAGGGACAAGGGCAGGGTGAACATGATGATGAAGGGTTGAAGCAGGGATTCGAACTGGGCGGCCATGATCATGTAGATCAAAAGGACCGCCACGGCCAGTGCCCAGAGGAGATCCTTCTGAGATTCCTTCATATCCTCGTAGGCCCCGGCATACTCAATAAAATACCCTGAGGGGAGCCTCAAGCCCGAAAGCCTCCTCTTGATCTCATGGATCACGGTCCCAATGTCTCGGCCGTAGGTATTGGCTGTGATCGTGTTTTTGCGCTCCTGTGCTTCCCGTAGGATCTGCACTGGTCCGCTCTCGAATCGCAGATCCGCCACCTGATATAGGGGGACCTGGAAGCCCAAGGGTGAGTAAAGGGTGAGGTTCCGTACGTCCTCCAGGGTCTTACGGTCCTCGGGTCGCAGCCGCACGCGGATGTCGTACTCATCCCCGCCCACCCTGTAGGTGCTGGCGACCCTCCCCAGCAGGGCGGTCTTGACCGTTTGTGCCACATGGCCCACCGAAAGACCCAACTGCGCGGCCTTCTGGCGGTCCACATAGATACGGATCTCGGGCTTCCCCTTCTCCAGGGTGGCCCGTACGTCTCGAAGCCAGGGGATCTCCCGGATGCGGGACACCACCTCCTGACCCAGAACCTGGAGACGATCCAGGTCCTTCCCGAAGATGTTGATGACCACCGGGGTCTGTTCGAAGGTCCCCATCATCATCTGCCCCACATCCAAGAACTCGAAGACGGCTCCTGGAATGTAGGGCATCCGAGATCGGATCGCCTCCACCACCTCCTCGGAAGAGCGCTTCCGTTGCATCTTGTCCTTGAGCCGGAGCATGAATTGGGCCTCGTTGATGGCGGAGGCCCCGAACCCAAAGGCCACATCCTGCTTGGTGGCCTTCTGGAGTCCTATGAAGGTGCTGGTGTGGAGGGTCTCCGGCTGCTCGTGGGCCACATCCTCCAGGTGCCGGACCACGCGATCGGTCTCCTCCAGGGAGGTCCCCACGGGCATCCGAACCACCGCCATGAGCATGGTCGTATCCTGTTTAGGCATGAAGTCGAACCCCAACTGCGTCCCAATGACATAGAGGCTGCAGACGAAAAGCACCCCTGCGACGGCAAGGATGGGGAGGCGGTGGCGGAGGGCCCAGACAAGGCTTTTCCTGAACGCCTTCCGGTATCGAACCTCCCTGGCTTCCTCGGACGTCACACTTTGGGGGACGGTCCTCTTCCCTCCAAATATGGTGGAGGCCATCATGGGCACCAGGGTGATGGCCACGAACAGGGAGGAGGCCAGAGCCAGGCATACGGTAAGGGAGAGGGGTCTGGAGAGCCTTCCGGAGATGCCTCCCGAGAGGGACATGGGGAGGAAGACGGCCATGGTCGTCAAGGTGGAGGCCGTGATGGCCAGCCCTACTTCCGAGGCTCCCACCACAGCCGCCCGCTTGCGCTCCTTTCCTTCCTGCAGGTGACGAAAGATGTTCTCGATGACCACTACTGCGTTGTCCACGAGCATCCCCACACCGAGGGCCATCCCACCCAAGGTCATGATGTTGAAGGTGTAGCCCATGGCGTAGATGCCGATGAATGTGGTCAATATGGACAAAGGGATGGCGAGGGTGATGGTCAGGGTGGGACGCCAGTTCCTCAAGAAGAGCAGGATCATGAGGACCGCAAGTCCACCCCCCACTGCAGCATTGGCCGCGGAGCGCTTCACCACCTTCTTGATCTCTCCCCCTGTGTCGTAGACGGGGTAGAAATGGATATCCTCTGGGAGGGTCTTGCGGGCCTCCTTCAGGGCCCGCTTCACTCGATCGATGACCTGCACCGTGTTGGCTCCCGACTGCTTCATGATGGCCATGATGGTGGAGTCCCGGCGGTCGGCTCGGCAGTAGTTTCGGATCTCTTTGTGGGCGTCCAACACCTGAGCCACGTCGCGGATGCGTATGGGTGTGGAGCCAGCCACCGTGATCACGGTATCCTGGATCGTGCGCAGGTCTTTATATTCTCCCAAGGTACGAAGGAGATATTCTCGCTTCCCCCGTACTAGGTGCCCGCCGGAGACATTAAGGTTTTCCCTCCTGAGGGCCTCTATGATGTGATCCAGGGAGAGGTTGAGGGCCCTGAGGCGGTCTCGGGAGACCAAGACCTGGATCTCCCGCTCCAGGCCTCCGAGGATCAACACGGAGGCCACCCCGTCCAGACGCTCCAGTCGAGAACGGACGTTCTCCCGCAGGTAGTCTCGAAGGACCTGAGTGTTGTCCAGTCCTGTCACCCCGTAAATGAGGACCGGGAAGTCGGAGAGGTTGAGTTTAATCACTGTGGGGGCATCGGCCTCCTCAGGCAGGAGGTCGACGATCCAGGAGATCTTCTCGCGGATGTCCTGGGCCGCGAAATCGAGTCGCGTCCCCCACTCGAACTCCACCACCACGGCGGAGACCCCTTCCTTGGAGGTGGAGTAGACCTTCTTTACCCGCTGGACCGTGGCCACCATCTGCTCGATGGGACGGGTAATCAGAGTCTCGATCTCCTCCGGGGAGACCCCCTCGTAGGTGGTCACTACGGAACAGACCGGGTACTCCAATTCGGGGATCAGATCCAGACCCAAGCGGAAGAAGGAGATTACCCCGAAGAGGGAGACGATCAAGATGATCATCAGGACGGTAATCCGTCGCCGGACGGAGAATTCCGGGAGGTTCAAGGTGCCTTCTCCTCCGACGCCGGAGTAGGAGACGCCGGTCCTGCGGCAGAAGCCAGGACCACGCGCATGCCCTCCTCCAGCACTTCCTGTCCCTCGATCACGATCCGATCTCCGGGCTTGAGCCCGGAGAGGACCTCCCCATACCGATCGTCCACCGCACCCAGGTGGAGGGCCCTCCTCCTGACACGGTCCCCCCGGAGGAGGAACACCACGGGCTGGCCCTCTCGATAGATTACGGCCTGCATGGGAACCCGAACCACATTCCTTTTCTCGGCCACGGTGAGGCGCACTCTACAGAACATCCCAGCGGTCAGACGCCGGTTGGGGTTGGGAATGCGGACCTTAACGCGGATCGTTCTGCTGAGAGGGTCCACCACCGGGATGATCTCCGTGACGCGTCCTTGGAAGCTCTCTCCCGGCAAGGCATCGGGCGAGATCTCCACGGGACTGCCAACGGCCACTTCCCGGCAGTGTTCTTCTGGGATTTGGATCTCCAGCTCCACGGGATCGATATCCATAAGCCAGAGCAGCGGGGTCTGGGCCACAGTGGAGACATATTCCCCCTTGTTGACAAAACGGCGGACCACGACCCCGCCGAAAGGTGCTCGGATAACGGCGTCCTTCAGGGCCTGTTCGGCCCTCCGCAGCGCGGCCTCCGCCCGCGCTACTTCGGCTCGGGCCACCTGCACCTCCTCCTTTGTGGCCCCCTTGAGGGCCATCCGGAGTCCTTCGCGCGCGGCCTCGAGGGCAGCCTCGGCAGCCTCGTGCTGGGCCACGGCCTGATCGTAGAGTTTTCGGGGAACGGTCCCCTTGCGGAATAGGGTCTCCACTCGGCGCCGTTCAGCGCTGGCGTTCTGGTATAGGGCCTCGGCCTCCTTCAGACGGGCCCGGGCCTGCTCCACCACCTCCGGACGACTCCCTGCCAAGATCCGGGCTAAATGGGCCTTGGCAACTCCAAGGGCCGCTTGGGCCTCATCGCGGATCAGCACCAGCTCGCTCGTGTCCATCTGGATGAGGGGATCTCCCTCTTTGACCTCCATCCCCTCCTCCACTAACACCCGGTGTACAATGCCCGAGATGCGGGGGCCCACCTTGGACTCCCGGTGGGCCTTCAGGGTCCCTGTGGTCTCCAGATGGACCTCCACATCCCCCCGATCCACCACGATGACGCGCACCACTACTGGCGGCGGCTCGCGGGGGGTGGCATCGCCCTGCTCGGCCTCGGGCTTGCAACCCGCCGTCAAGAGACCCACGGCCGCCATCATGATCCCAAAGACTGCGCGTCTCATGGCTTGGATGATTTCAAGGGCATCTGATCGGGGTAGACGGGCACCCCCATGGCCCTTCGGAGGGCTGCCTTGGCCACGTTGTGGTTTCGGAGGGCATTATAGTAGTCGGTCTGGGCCTGCGTCAGGAGGGTCTGGGCATCAAGCACATCGGTGATGGTCCCCACCTGCTCCTTGTAGCGTTCTTGATTCATACGGAAGTTCTCCTCCCCCTGCTCGATGGCCTTCAATGCGACCAAGATATTGCGCTCGGCCACCTCCAGCTCCAGGTAGGCCTTCTTGACCTCAAGGGCGATCTGATCCCGGAGTTGAAGTAGGGCATACCGATCCCGGAGAAGCTGGGATTTTGCTGCGTGGACATCGTGATACTTCTTCCCCCACTCCCAGAATGTCCAGGTGGCCCCGGCCTCCAGCGTCCATCCCTCCTCCAGGGTCGAAGAGGAGGCCCCTTCTGTCTTGAAGAGATTGTAAGTAAGCTGAATCTGGGGGAAGTAGGCGCTCTGTGCCAATCGGACCCGGCGTTGGCTGGCGGCCACCTTGAGCTGGGCCTCCCGGATCTCGGGGCGCCGCTTCAGGGCGGTTCGGATCGCCTGCTCCAGATCGATGACGCTGGGCTTGTATTCCAGGATATTCTCCAGGTGAACTGGGGTGTGGATGGGCCGTTGAAGGACCAGATTGAACTGAGACTTGGCCAGCTCTATGGCGTTCTCGGCCCGGATCTGCTCCCGAACGCGCTCAGCCAACTGGACCTCCGTCTTGAGCAAATCGTTCTTGGGGATCATCCCGACCCGGTAGAATTGTCTGGCCACCTCCCTCTGGTTCTCCAAAAGTCGGACCGCCTGGTCGGCCACCTTCTTGAGCTCGATGGCGTTAAGGACGTTGAAGTAGGCCTTGACTACCTCCAGTGCCAAGTCCTGCTCGACTCGAACTCTGACGGTACGGGCCGACTCCACGCCGATCCGACTCAGGCGGTATTGGTTCAGCAAAGCTCCTCCAGTGAAGACCGGTTGCTTCACGGATCCCTGGATGGCCCATGTCTGCCTCTTGCCGATGGGGACGGAGGAAGGAGGGGTAGCGGGGATGAAACCGATGGCAGCTCCGGGCGGCAGATCGGGGTCGGCTGCATTGAGAACCGGAATCTTAGGGGTGCCTTCTTGGGTTAATGTAGGGGTCTCGCTCAGCCAAGTATAGTTGCCTTGGACCGAAAGCTTGGGAAAGAAGTCCGCAAGGGCGCTTTTTCGCTGGTGCTCGGCACCTCGTATGGCCTCATCGGCCGATTGGACCGCATAATTGTTGCGTATGGCGATCCGAATGGCCTCCTTCAGGCTGAGGGCCCCCTCTTGGGCCCATGTCCGGGCCCCGCAAAAGGCCATTCCCCCCATAAGACCCAGAAGGATCCAACGCTTCGGTCCACACATGGCTTCTTTCCTCCACCCTTGGGTTTTTGGAAGACCCTGTAGTGGAACATAGGGCCTCCTTCCGGGAGCTGTCAAGGCCGATCAAGGATTTTCAATCAAACGTTTGTTTGATAATAAAGATCCTAATGGAATTCTCCCTTCTTGGAAAGACCTCAGGCTTTCCTCACTACTCCGTCCTGTCGAAGTGGGAGAAGTGCATGCTGAAGGTAGCCCTCCCCTGGGTCAAGGAACGCAATGCAGTGGAGTATCCGAAGGTCCGTCTGAGGGGGACCAAGACAGTGATGTCCTGGATCACGCCTTTGCTCTCGATCCCCTCCACCTTTCCTCCCCGGGCGTTGAGGTCCCCGATGACCTCGCCCAGGAACTCTGAAGGGACGAGCACGTTGACCCGCATGATAGGCTCAAGGAGGATGGGAGTTGCAGCCTCGCAGGCCTCACGAAAGGCCATGGAGGCCGCTACTTTGTAGGCCAACTCTGTGCTGGCCCCCTCCTGGTAGGACCCACCCAAGACACGGGCATGGACGTCCACTACCGGATAACCCCGAAGGACGCCGCTGTAGCAGGCCTCCTCGATCCCCTGGCGCACTGCGTCATGGTATGCCTCGGGGATCTCCTTCACAGGGCATTCAATGGAGATACGATTCCCTTGGCCACGGGGGAGAGGTTCCACTCTCAGCCGGACGTGTCCTTTTTGGAGAGATCCCTGAATCTCTCGCTCGAAACGGGCCTCTTGCTCGGCCGCGGCGTCCACGGTTTCCCGGTAGACCACCTGCGGCCGACCCACGTTGACACCCACATTGTACTCGGAGCGCATCCGATCCACCAAGATCTCCAGATGGAGCTCTCCCATGCCTGAGATGATGGTCTGTCCCGTCTCTTCATCCTCTTTGACCCGGAAAGTGGGATCTTCCTCGGCCAGCTTCCGGAGGGCGAAGTCAAGTCGTTCTTGATCGGCCCGTGTTCTGGGCTCCACGGCCACGGAGATCACAGGTTCGTAGATCTGGATGGACTCGAGAAGGATGGGATGGGCCTCCGAACTAAGGGTATCTCCAGTGACTGTCTCCTTGAGGCCCACGGCCGCAACGATGCTCCCAGCCCCCGCCTTGGGGATCCTCTCCCGCTTGTTGGCATGCATTTGAAGCAGTCGGGCCACCTTCTCTCGCTTCCTTTGGGTGGCGTTGTAGACCTCCTGGCCAGCCTCCATGGTTCCGGAGTAGATACGCAGGTAGACCAGCTTCCTTCCTTGATCCATGGCAACCTTGAAAGCCAGTGCTGCCAACGGGGCCTCATCCGTACTGGGACGCTCCTCCCAACGGTCTTCCCCTGGGACCTGCCCCCTTACCGGGGGGATATCGGCCGGAGAGGGGAGGAAACGGACCACGGCATCCAAAAGTGGCTGAACCCCCTTGTTCTTCAGCGCGGATCCACAAAACACCGGCACCAGATCGAAAGACAGGGTCCCCCTCCGGATCTCGTCCAAAAGGAGGCTGCCCTCAATGGCCTCTCCAGCGAGATAGAGCTCAGCGATGCGGTCGTTCCGATCCGCAAGGGCCTCAAGGAGCTCCTCCCGGTATTTGGAAGCCTCTTCCATCAATTCTGCGGGAATCTGGACCTTCTCGAAGGTAGCCCCTAGGGTCTCCTCATACCACCGGATAGCCTTCATCTCCAGCAGATCGACCACCCCTACGAATCGGTCCTCCTGGCCCCACGGGATCTGCAGGGGCACCGGCTGACAGCCCAGCTTGTCCCGCATCATCTCGACCGTCCGGTGGAAATCGGCACCGATTCGGTCCATCTTGTTGATGAAGACCACTCGCGGGATGCCATAGCGGTCTGACTGATGCCAAACGGTCTCGGACTGGGATTCCACTCCTTCCACAGCGGAGAAGACCACCACGGCTCCGTCCAACACTCGCAGGCTGCGCTCCACTTCGATGGTGAAATCCACATGTCCAGGGGTGTCCACGATGTGAATTTCATGATCCATCCAATGGCATGTGGTCACAGCGGCCGTGATGGTGATACCACGTTGCTGCTCCTGCGGCATCCAATCCATGACAGCCGTCCCTTCATCCACCTCCCCCATCTTGTGGGACCGACCAGTGTAGTAGAGGATCCTCTCGGTCAAGGTAGTCTTCCCCGCATCGATATGCGCGATGATCCCGATGTTGCGGATTCGCTCAATCCTCTTGGCCATGGTTCTCTTCCCAGCGGATTGCAATTAGTGGACTCGGCTCATTCCGGATCTCTCACTCATGAAGCCGCCCGCTCTCTGCTTCATCATGGTCTCGTGTACTGGGGATCCGGCCGGATAGGATCCTTCAAGGAGAGATGACCAGTCAAAGTCTCAATGGCCTTACCCTCCACCAGGAAACGAACCGCACGGATGGAAGGGACATTGGAGACCAAGCTCTGAACCACCGAGTAGACGGTCATAAGCTCACCTGTGGTCCCACCGGGGTGAGCGCTAACGAACTCCTTATTGAAATCGACGGTGCACACCCCCTCCGGATCCAACGAGACTCCCAGCAGCCGCGTCCCCTCGGGGATGGTGGGTTGAAGCTGTCCCTTGGGACCGGAGATCAGGGCGTTGAGGACCGCCTTTGCCCTCTCCTCGAGCCTGGATGGAAGGCGCATTCGTCTGCGCTCCGGGACCAGGAAGTCGGCTTGGTCGTCCGCAAAATAGAGAGTAATCTCAACGATCCGCGGGGCCGGAGTCGGACGGGGTTTTGGCCCCGGAATCCTTTCCAGCCCTCTATGGCTCCAGAGATAGTAACCTGCGGCGACCACAAGACCAACAGCCATAAGACCGAACCAGATTCGAAAGAAGGTCCCGAGGCCGCCCCGGCCGCCGTCCCTCCTGGAAGAGGAAGGACGTTTCCTGCTTCGCCCCTTCCGCTGAGCACGACGTGAAGCACCTTTGGCGGCCATGCCTCTCCTTCCCTCCCAACGCGGGTCCCCTGGGAAATGCGGCGACAATGTAGGACACTTAGCCCCCCCTGTCAAGAAATCAACACCGAGGCCAGACCCCTTCAACTGGCGAACGTCTTTCGAATTCTGATATAATCCCAACACCGATTGAAAGGCACATTGCCCGGGAGGTGGCCATGCAATGGCAGGAACTTCTGAATCGGGCCTCCGAGTGGATCTCCTACCTGGAGACCGAGCGCATTCGGGACACCATCGTCCATCTTGATCAGCAGGGTTTCATGATCCTGGGAGGGGCCACGGCCCTCTTGGTCATCCTCTGTCTGATCAAGCGGATGATCCGGGTGGCCACCCTTATCGTGGCCCTCTGCGCCGTCACCGTGCTGCTTCACTTCACCATCCCGGAAAAGGGCCAGCCCATGGGGCTCCAAGAACTGGTCACCCTATTCATCGGTGGGACCTTTATTGTGGCTTCCGCTGTCTACATCATCTTCATCCGAGCCGACTGATCTCCACAGCCGTTCCCGCCCCCCACTCCGAAGCGGAGACGCAAGAGGGTTGACAAACTCCCCGCCCATTTGCTACATAGCACACACGTTTAGCCGTTGTTCCCAATTTGGTCGTTGGATCTGCAGCAGCGGAGGGCCTGCCCGGCGATGCCTTTCACCTGGAACTGCCGTGACCTGCTCCTCAGGGATCATCTCCGCGAAAACGTCTCCCATATGTTCCATATCGACGCTGCGCCGTTCGGCCCGGTGATTTCGCCGTGGAAACGGCTCGTCCTCCCCCTGGGGAGGGACGACGCAATGCGATAACAACAGAAAGAGAAAACGCTTTTTTAGCCCAACGTCGCTGAATAAGGGCCCCCAAATCGGAGGGCGCCGGAGGGCAACCTTTACCATTCGGGACGTCTTCGCCTGCGGATCATCATCGAGAGGAGTCTTTGCCTATGGAACCCAAGTCCGTCCCTAACAGCTCCTCTGCACCTATCCTCGAGGTGGAAGATCTGTCCATCTCCTTCGGAGGGGTACAGGCCATTTTCGGCGTCTCCTTCCAGGTGAAACCGAGGGAGATCTTCTCCATCATCGGACCCAACGGAGCAGGAAAGACCGTAACCCTCAATTGCATCAACGGCCTCTATAAGCCGGAACGGGGGCGGGTCCTGCTGGAGGGGAAGGACATCACCCGCTGGAAGCCCTATCGTAGGGCCGAGGCAGGCTTAGCGCGGACCTTCCAGAAGATCGAGCTCTTCTCGGGAATGACCGTGCTGGATAACATCCGACTGGGAAGGCATGTGCATCTCAGGTCCGGGATTCTGAGCAGTGCCTTCTACCTGGGAAAGACCGCCAGAGAGGAGATCGAGAGCCGAAAGTTCATCGAGGAGGAGATCATCGACCTGTTGGAGATCGAGCATATTCGACACAAAATCGTCGGTATGCTCCCGTACGGGCTTCAGAAGCGCGTGGAGCTGGCCCGGGCCCTGGCCTTGAACCCTAAGGTGCTCCTGCTGGACGAGCCCATGGCAGGATTGAACTTGGAGGAGGTCGAGGACATGGCCCGTTTTATCCTGGATATCAACGAGGAGGAACGTTGGCAGGTGACTTGCATCCTCGTGGAACACGATATGGGCGTGGTCATGGACATCTCGGACCGGGTGGCCGTTCTCAACTTCGGACAAAAGATCGCCGAGGGGACCCCCCAGGAGATACAAGAGAACCCCGAGGTCATCCGGGCCTATCTGGGAGACGTGGAGGACCTGTATGCCACACGAAGGTAGGCCAGAAGAGCTGGAGATCACCAAGGACCTGACGTTGCCCAAGCTCTTTCTCAGGAAGTGCCAACAGTACGGCGAGGCCAAGGTCGCCATGCGGGAAAAGGAGTTCGGCATCTGGCGGCCCTTTACGTGGAAGGACTACCTGGAGAACGTCAAGACCATTTGCTTGGGGCTGGTCTCTTTAGGCCTCGAGAAGGGGGACAAGGTAGCTCTCATCGGAGACAATCGTCCCGAGGGTCTTTGGGCCGAGATGGCCGCCATGTGCGCCGGTGCCGTGGGGGTCTGGCTCTTCCAGGACAGCCTCCTGGATGAGGTTCAATACATCGTAGATCACTCCGACGCCAAGTTCTTGATCGGCGAAGGACAGGAAGAGGTGGACAAGGGATTGGCCATCCGGGAGAAGTGCCCCAAGCTTCGGAAGATCATCTGGGATGACCCCAAAGGGATGCGTCACTACGACGATCCCATGCTCATCAGCATCAAGGAGCTCCAGAAGCTGGGAAGGGAGCTCGATCGAAAGGAGCCCGGGCTCTTCTACGAACTCGTGGAGCAGGGTCATGGCGACGATATCTGTCTCCTCTTTTACACCTCCGGAACCACGGCCTTGCCCAAAGGGGCGCTTTTGACCCATTACAACATGCTAAAGATGGGGCAGAATCTCATGCGCGTGGACCCATGCTACCCCGAGGACGACTTCGTCTCCTATCTGCCCTTTGCCTGGATCGGGGAGCAAATGATGTCCATCTCCTGCGGACTTCAGGTGGGGTTCACCATCAACTTCCCCGAAGAGCCCGAGACCGCCCAGGAGAACATCCGGGAGATCGGACCTCAGACCATGTTCGCTCCCCCCCGCGTCTACGAACAGATGGTCCGCACTGTGCAGGTCAAGTACCTGGACGCCAGCTGGCTCAAAAGAAAGATCTACGAGTGGTCTATGAAAGTAGGCTACCAATGGTCGGACTGTCTCTTCGAAAAGCGTCCGGTGAGCCTTTGGCTCCGCTTCAAGCGGTATCTTGCCCATCTGCTCCTGTTCAAGAAGCTCAAGGACCACCTCGGCCTTTCCCGGATACGTCACACCTACACAGGGGGAGCGGCCATGGGACCGGACCACTTCCGTTTCTTCCACGCCATCGGGGTAAACCTGAAGCAGATTTACGGCCAGACCGAGATCGCCGGGATCTCTGTCCTGCACCGGGATGGAGATGTCAAGTTCGATACCGTGGGGATGCCCATCCCCGAGACGGAAATCAAGATCACCGAGGACGACGAGATCATCTCCAAGAGCCCCAGCGTCTTCCAGGGCTACTACAAGAACCCCGAGGCCACTGAGAAGACCCTCCGGGAGGGCTGGCTCTACTCGGGAGATACGGGATTCATCGACGAAGACGGACACTTGGTGGTCTTCGACCGCACCAAGGACATCATGATCCTCAGCGACGGTCGAAAATTCTCCCCCCAGTTTCTGGAGGCCCGCCTCAAGTTCAGTCCCTACGTGAGGGACGCCTGGGTGATCGGACACGAGAAACCCTATGTGACGGCTGTCATCTGCATCGATTACGCCACCGTGGGCAAATGGGCCGAATCCAAGGGAATCCCCTATACGAGCTACCCGGAGCTCTCTCAGAAACCCGAGGTCTATGAATTGATCAAAGCCCCCATCATGGAGGTCAACCGCACCCTTCGTCCATCAGCACGTATCCGAAAATTCATCAACCTCTATAAGGAATTCGATGCCGACGACGAGGAGCTCACCCGCACGAGAAAGCTCAGGAGGGCCTTTGTGGAGGAACGGTACAAGGACATCGTGCATGCCCTCTANACGGATGCAGCAATGGTTCATATGGATACCACCATCACGTACGAGGATGGACGCGTGGTGGAGATCAAGACTGACATGCGCATCGAGAGCGTCCCCGAGCAGGGAGGTGGTTGATGGAGGTCTTTCTGAACCTCGTCATCTCCGGAATCATGGTGGGTAGCATCTACGCCCTCGTGGCCTTGGGATGGGTCCTCATCTACAAGTGCTCAGGGGTCCTGAACCTGGCCATGGGGGAGCTGACCCTCATAGGGGCTTACGTCTGCCTCTCCCTCTATACATGGTTCGTGAGGCCCATAGGACAGCCCACCTTGGCCTTTCTTCTGGCCCTGGCGGGGACCCTCGTCATCGGAGCCTGTCTGGGACTGTTGACCGAACGCTTCTTCCTCCGGAGGATGATCGGAGAGCCAGTCCTTAGTGTCATCATGGTTACTGTGGGGCTCTCCTTTTTCTTTAAGGGGGTAGTGGAGTTCATCTGGGGGACGGATACCCGAGTCTTCACACCGGAGGTCTTCAGCAAGAAACCGATCCCCTTGATGGGCAACATCTATCTGGACTCGGTCTATCTCTGGAGCTTTGTGGCATCCATCATCCTCCTGATTGTCTTCGTGAGCTTCTTCAAGTACACCCGATGGGGTCTGGCCATGCAGGCTACGGCCGACGATGAGATGGCCGCCCTCTCCCTAGGGGTGAGCGCCAAGTTCGTCTACGCCTTGGCTTGGGCCATCGCCTTCATGGCAGCCGGGGTAGGAGGGACCCTCCTCGGGAACGTCAACGGGATCAATATCTCGGTGGGGTATCTGGGTCTGCTGGTCCTCCCGGCCGTGGTCCTGGGTGGTCTCAACTCGGTCCCTGGGGCCATCGTGGGGGGCATCATCATCGGGGTCCTCCAGAACTTGGCCGACGGATATCTTTCCCAGTTTACCCCAGGAGGGGTCAAGGAAGTGGCCCCCCTGGCCTTCATGGTCATCCTGCTTCTGTTCAAGCCCTACGGCCTTTGGGGCTGGGAACGAATCGAGAGGGTGTAGGACATGAGCTGGCTTCCATGCGGTATCTACCACGAGCACTACCGACAGGATCATGCGTGGTGGCAGACCCCCTTTGTGCGGGGAAAGATGCTCTTCCTGGGCCTCGGGATCTTCGTGTTGCTACCCTTCTTCGATCTCATCTCCCCGGATTTCGGTCCCTATCTACTCAATGTCCTGGTGATCCTCCTCTACACCATCTTGGCCGCCATGGGCGTACAACTCCTCATCGGCTTTTGCGGGCAGGTGACCTTGGGCCACGCCGCATTCGTGGCCGTAGGGGCCTATACCGCCGCCCTGGTCCTGATGCACGGTCCGGAACTGGCCAGGATGACGGAAGTATCCAACCCTCTTCTCGCTCTCCTTGTGGGAATCTGCAAACTTGGGGTCAAGGCAGGGCTTCTCTATCCTGCAGCCATCATCCTGGCCGGCCTGACGGCGGGGCTGTGGTGTGTGCTGTTCGGGCTCCCCTCGGCTAAGGTCAAAGGGTTCTATCTGATTATGACCACTATCGCGGCCCAGTGGATTACCGTGGAGTTCTTTATCACCCAATACGTGAGTCAGATCGGAGGACGGGCCCAGGCCTTCTCCATCATGCCCGATAACTTCGCCATCGGGCCACTGGTCATCGACTCGGACAAGAAGGTCTATTTCCTGGGGGTGGTGCTGGTGTTGCTGCTGACCGCCGCCATGGCCAACCTGCTTCGCTCCAAACCCGGGCGTGCCTGGATCGCCATCCGAGACAACGACATCGCTGCGGAGGCCATGGGGGTCAACATCGTTACCTACAAACTTCTAGCCTTCTTTGTGGCCGGGGCCATGGGGGGGGTGGCTGGCGTCTACTGGCTCAATTACAACTATATTGTCAGCCCCGAGCACTTTCAGTGGTTCTGGTCTCTATGGTGGGTGGGCGTCATCCTCATCGGAGGGGTTGGGAGCATCCACGGGACCATCTTCGGGTCCATGTTCATGGTTTTTGTGCTGGAGGGGCTCAAATTTGCCTTGATCCCCTTGGGAGATGTCTTCCCCCAGCTGCTCGACCGATTCCTCTTCATCAAGGAGGCCGTCTTCGGCCTAGCCATCGCCCTGTTTCTGATCTACGAGCCCAACGGGCTCGCGTATCGTTGGTGGCAACTGAAGAACTATTTCAACCTGTGGCCCTTCTCCTACTGAACGGCCGCAGAAGCAAAAGGAGGTGAAAGCCGAAACCGTGGTCTGGAATTTCCGTGGAATACGTTAATCTTCCACTTTTTTCTGATCAAAGGAGGTGAACCATGAAGGTATGGGTACGTTGCGTCCTTGTCTTGATCTTTCTCATGGGAATGCTGCTCGGTGCCGGACAGGTTCTCGCCGCCAAACAGATCCGGGTCGGTGCCATCATGGACATCACCGGTGCCACCTCGGACGTGGGCAAGGACTACGCCATGGGGGTCCGGGAGGCTATCCAGTATTACAACGATCAGGGTGGGATAAACGGAAAGAAGATCAGGCTCTTCCTCTACGACTACGGGTACCGCATCCCCGAGGCCATCACCACATACAAGCGGTTCAAGAACTTCGACCGGGTCATCGCGGTCCTGGGATGGGGAACCGGAGATACTGAGGCCCTTTCCCCCATTATCAATAAGGACAAGATGCCCTATGTGTCGGCATCTTACTCAGCCCACCTGACCGATCCCAAGAAGACCCCTTACAACCTTTTCTTCTCGGCCGACTACTCCACCAACGCCCGGGCCTGCATCACCGCCTGGTACGACCAGATTTGGATGAAGGATCCCAGGTACAAGGAGAGAAGGGAGAAGGGAGACAAACCGCGGTTTCTCTGTTTCTATGCCTTCGCGGTTCCATACTCCAGCGCGCCCATCAAGGCCATCAAGGATCAGGCCAAGTTACTGGGGTTCGAGCTGGGGCCCGACCAGGACGTCTCCCTTACGGCCCTGGATACCAAGAGCCAAGTCTTGGCTGCCATGAAATTCAAACCCGACCTCATCTGGCACGGCAACACCACCATGAGCGTATCCACGGCCCTTAAGGATGCTTACGCCCAGAAGCTGGGAGCCTGGCACATCATCAACAATTGGGGATATGACGAAAATCTGCCCCGACTGGCCGGTGAGGCGGCCAACAACGCCATCGGGGCCGTACCCTGCGCCTTCTTCGGGGAGCCCGTCAAACTCATGGATAAGGTGGTGGAGTACGCCCAGAAGCTCAACCCCGGAGTGCCCAAGGAGAAACGCCTGATCCGAACCGTTCAGGCATGGGCCGCCGTCACCATCCTTGTGGAGGCCATGAAAAGGGCCGACAAGGCAGGAAAGCTCACGGGCGAGGCCATCATGAAGAAGGGCTTCGAGTCCTTCCGAAACTTCGACTTCGGCCTTGGCGCCCCCCCAGTGACCTTCACCCCCACGGACCACCGCCCCACCAGCATCGCACAGGCCTACATCTATAAGGATGGGAAGTTCCAACTCCTGGAGCGCATCGACTTCAAGAAGCGCTGGCCCGAAAAGTGGGAGAAGGAGTGGCTCGGGTGGTAAGGACTCGGAAGGAGGCCACGTCGTGAGCTCCAAAGAGCCGATCCTGCAGCTTCACAACATCGAGGTCAAATACCACGAGGTGATCCTGGTCCTCAAGGGGGTCTCCATCCAGGTCCCCGAAGGAGAGATCGTAGCCCTCCTCGGGGCCAACGGTGCAGGAAAGAGCACCACCCTCAAGGCTATCTCTGGTCTGCTCAAACACGAGGACGGCCGGGTGACCGACGGAGCCATTGAGTTCATGGGAGAGCAGATCCATCGGAAGGATGCTGAGGAGATCGCCAAGCGAGGGATCTTCCAAATCATCGAAGGACGCCGCGTCTTCGAACACCTGACCTTGGAGGAGAACCTGCGGGTGGGAGGTCACCTTCGAGGCAATGGAAGACAACTACGGGATCGGCTCGAGATGGTCTACAGCTACTTCCCGCGTCTGAAGGAGAAACGCAATCTCACCGCCGGGTTCGCCAGCGGCGGCGAACAGCAGATGTGCGTCATCGGCAGGGCACTCATGGCCAGCCCCAGGCTCATGCTCCTGGACGAGCCGTCCATGGGGCTGGCTCCGCTACTCATCAAGGAGATCTTCGAGATCATCCAGAAGCTCAACAAGGAGGAAAGGATCCCCATCCTCCTGGTGGAACAGAACGTAAAGTTAGCCCTTACCGTGGCCCCATACGCGTACGTGATGGAGAACGGCCGCATCGTCATGGACGGCCCGTCGGATGTCTTGCGGGAGAACCCCGACATCCGAGATTTCTACCTGGGGCTGACGGATCTAGGGACCCGAAAGAGCTTCCGCTCCGTGAAACATTACAAGCGGAGGAAGCGATGGCTTACCTAACCTCCCCAACCGTGCAGAAAGGAGGGAGCGATGAGAAAAGGGATGCGGATCGTCTTGCTGGCTGTCCTCGTGACTGCCTTAGGCCTCGCGGGGTGCGAGAGCATGTACCTCTCGGAGAAAGCCCAGCCCCCTGTCGTCACTCTGGAGCGAGTCGAGGTCGCCCACTCGTGGGTCAGCGGGATCAAGGGAAAGAAACCCGAGTTCTACATCAATGGGAAGGAGAGAAGGGGTAGCCCCTTGGTGTTGGCCTTTGTCTTCAATGTGTACAACCCCAACAAGTACAAAGTCATGCTCGACGAACTCCGCTTCACCATGGCCTTTGAGGGTTTCGAACTGATGGAGCCCACGGTCTATGAGGACCAGTGGATCCCTCCGGAGACTACCAACCAGATCCGGGTCCACGCCACGTTGGACGCGTTCACCACACTGCTGTCCATGCTGGTGCCAGCCGGAAACGTAGAGCGTTGGAAGAAGATGAAAGTCAAGCCCGCTGCCCTCATCAAGCGATGGTGGGAGACCGTGGGCGATTTCGCCTTCCCCATCGAGGTCCGAAACGGTGTGGCTACCTTCCAGAGGCCCGACGGGGAGTCGATCATCTCCACGTTCAAGGCCACGTTCCCGCCAAAATCCTGACCCTGCAACTGACGGCCTGAGGGGAATCCCGGGGAAAGGTTCCCCGGGATTCCCTTAAGTTGACGGTCAACGCCTCGGATGCCATAATCTCTTCTGCTTGAAGCGGTCCGTGATGATGCGGCCCTCCATGGGAGGCGCTGGTGAGCCGGCGTGTTCGATCCATGGTCCTTTGGGGAAACGGTATCAACTGTGAGGTGGAGACCGCCCATGCCTGCCGCCTTGCTGGGGCCGATGTGGTGGAGATCGTCCACTTCAGCGATCTCCTCTACGGAGACCGACGCCTGGATGACTACGACCTTCTCTGCCTCCCGGGAGGATTCCTCGATGGGGATGATCTGGGGGCGGCCAAGGCCGCAGCCAACCGGTTCCGCTACGCCAAGGTAAAGACCACCGGCGAGCGCCTTCGGGACCAACTGGATCGTTTCATCCGGGATGGCAAACTCATCTTCGGCATCTGCAATGGCTTCCAGCTCATGGTCAAATTGGGCCTCCTGCCCGCCCTCGATGGAGACTACGGCCATCAGACGGTCACCTTGACCTTCAATGACTCCGGCCGCTTCGAGGACCGCTGGGTCCATCTCGGGGTCAACCCTCAGAGCCCCTGCGTCTTCACCAGGGATTGCCGCCGCCTCTACTTCCCGGTGCGCCACGGAGAAGGGAAGTTCTACTGCCGCGATCCCCGACTCCTCCAGGAGCTGGAGGACCGGGGATTGGTAGTCCTTCGCTATCTAGATCCCGAAACGGGTCTACCCACCCAGAAGTACCCTTGGAACCCCAACGGATCCCTTGCCGCGGTAGCGGGGATCTGCGACCCCTCGGGCCGCCTCTTCGGGATGATGCCCCATCCGGAGGCCTTCAACCACCCCACCAACCATCCTCGATGGACACGCCAGGCGGTCCGAGATGATGATCTCGGCATTCGTCTCTTCCGCAATGCCGTGGAGTTCATCAAAAACCACCTATAGGGAGGACCGGGCTCAAGGGGAAAACCCTTTGCTAGAACCGACGCGGCTTGCGGAAGGACCCGGATGGAGGACAAAACCCCAAGGGAGGCCCATTACGGAGGGATCCATGTACCGAAAGACCCTCGTTCCATTCGACGGATCCAAGGTGGCCGAGGAGGTCCTCCCCCACGTCAAGGCCTTGGGAAAATTGACTCATGCGGAGATCTGCCTTCTTCGGGTGGTCATGGTCCATGGCTTCCCCGGCACCGACCCGACGCAACGACAGGTGGATGCTGTGGAGGAAGCGGAGGACTACCTCAATGGAGTCAAACAGGTCCTGGAGGCGGAAGGCCTGAAGGCCTCTGGAC
This sequence comes from Desulfarculaceae bacterium JdFR-97, assembly GCA_002010915.1. GTDB lineage: Bacteria > Desulfobacterota > Desulfocorpusculales > Desulfocorpusculum > Desulfocorpusculum > JdFR-97. The sequence goes on from MTPG01000023.1 coordinate 31,180, forward strand.
ACGTGCGCTACGGGCATGAGGCGGGGGAGATCTTGGAGCATGCCGGACAGCCGGACATCGATCTGGTGGGCACCCATGGAAGAACGGGTCTGGGCCGTTGGGCTCTGGGAAGCGTGGCAGAACGGGTTCTTCGCCACAGTCCCAAGCTCGTGTTCTTGGTTCGAGCCTTCGGAAAGAGACCGTGATGGAGGGATTTCGAAGGATCCTCTACTGCACGGATTTCTCGGATACCGCGGAAAAGGCCTTCGACTACGCCCTGGAGCTGAGCCGCACTTATGGAGCCGAGCTGATCCTCTTTCACGCGGTGCACCAACCCGTTTATCCAGCCTTGGCCGAGCCCTACTTTGCGGGCGGGATCCTCGAGACCGCCGAGGAACGCCTCCGTCAGGAGGCCTTGGAGGAGATCCGCAACCGGTACCTTCCCCGCATTCCTCCGGACCTCTCACGCCGAGTCCTAGTGCACTACGCCCCTCCTGCTCAGGAGATCCTCAGGGTGGTGGAAACCGAAGGGATCGACCTTGTGGTCATGGGCACCCGGGGGCGCTCCCCCGTGGAGATGTTCGTCTTTGGGAGCGTGGCCCAGAGGGTGATCCGTCGCTGCCCTTGCCCTGTATTGACCGTCTCACCTGTGATGCAGGCTAAGGGGTGATCCTCAAAGGGAGTCCCCTCGACCACCTATTTGAGAATCCACCGGTCCTTTACCTGCACGGCGAAGGTGCATTCCAGCACCGGAGGCATCTCGGCCCGGATCTCATCAAAGTCCAGCTCAGGGTAATCGGACGGCACTTCCCCGCCCGTAAGCTGGAATCGGATGACCAGATCGGCATGGAACCGCCAATAGTGCCCACGAATGACCCGCCTCAGTTCTTGAGCGGTCAGCCCCACGGCTCGGATCCCCACGACCTCCATCTCTAAAGTGGGAAGCGGCCGGAACCGGATCTGGATGGTATTCCCCTCGACCTCCGCCTCCACAAAGCCCTTGGGTTCACGCCGCTCTGCCAGGCTCATCCGCTGAATGGAGCCTGGGTAAACGACCTTGAGCTCGGGCTTCAATGGATGAAACAAAACCTGATGAAGGTGGATGTGGCCCGCGGCAACGTAGTCAAGGTCGGGGGGAAGTTCTCTCCGGGGAAATGTATCCGGGCGACGGGCCGTAAAGGTGAACCCCCCAGAGCCACATCTGGCCCCGTCGAAGGTCTGATGGGTCACGAGGATCTTGAGATCCGCCCGGATGCCCGCGTATCCCGTTTCCTCCATGGCGGAGGGAAAGAGGCGTCGGGAGTCGTTCCTGAGAAAAGGGAACCCGGCCAGACAGACGTCGTACCCGTTGAGGGTGAGGACCAGGGAATGGGGCCGATCAAAGACGTAGATGTTCTTCTCCCCATGAAACAGATCGAAGGGAAACACCGAGCGGTCGTGGTTTCCTGGGAGGATTACAACGGGCATGCCCGAGCGGGCCAGATCCGCTATGGGACGGATGAAGCTCTCCAAGGCCTCCCGGGGGAGGGCGTGGCTGTGGAAGAGGTCTCCACTGTGGATAAAGAGATGGGCCTCTGCCTCACGCGCATGATCCACCACCCTACGGAAATTGGCGGAGATGGCCTCCGCACGTCTGCGCCGGCCTTCGGGATCGGGTGGGATCCTCTTGAGAAGATCGAACCCCAAGTGGGTATCCGCCGTATGGACGAAGCGCAATCTCCGCCCTCCAAATCCACGCATAGGACCGGACGGGGGCGATCCCCAGCCAGCCCCATAGGACCCGATCAGGTGAAGATCTCGCCCTCTATGACCCTCACCGCCTGCCCGCCCACACGAATCTCCCAATCCCCTGAACCGCTTGGCGAGAAGGCGGCCAAGACCTTGCCGGGACGTAGGATCTCTTTCCCCTGCTCGGCCCAGTACGAGACCGGCCCCTCCCCCATAAGGCCGTGCCGGGCAATGTAGGCGGCCACCGATCCATTTCCCGAGCCGCAGACCGGATCCTCCACGATCCCCTCGCCCGGGGCGAAGGTGCGGACCTTCACCTGGGAGGAAGGATCTTCGGCCTCCAGACAGAAGACGGTGACCCCAACGGCTCCGCATTCCCTACAGACCGACTCCACCAGCCCAAGGTCCGGCCGAAGCGACGAGATCGCCTCCTTGGTCCTCAAGGGGACGATCATCCACGGGACTCCGGTGGAGACAACCTCCACGGGCCGATCCATGAGATCGTCTTCCTCGCAGCCCAGCATCCCAATGAGGGTGACGGAGTCCACCTCGGCCGCACTGTAGTATGGCCGCCCCTGAGTCATGACCAAAAGGGGAGCGGGATCGGCCTTGGAGACTTCCACCGGCACCAATCCCATGCCGCATTCCTGCATGAGAGTACGCGGAAGGGGGGCCTTCCGGATCCGCCCGCTCTCGAGCATGGCGAAAGCCGCAGCCAGGGTCGGGTGACCCGCGAAGGGTAGCTCGCTTCGGGGCGTAAAGATTCGGATCCCGTAGTCCGCCTTGGGATCTTTGGGAGCGACCACAAAGACCGTCTCCGAGAGATTCATCTCCCGAGCCACAGCCTGCATGGTCTCCGTTGGAAGGTCATCCGCCTCGAAGACCACGGCGGCCGGGTTTCCGCAAAACGGCTCGGTGGTGAATGCATCCACCTGCCAAAACGTCTTACGCCTCATCTCCAAGCTCCACCAATCGAGTTCGACACAATACCCCTGATCCTCTCTTTCTTTCATAGCAGCCACAGCAATACCAGCGCAACCCCTCACCCAGGCCGTCTTCGCGGAGTTGCCGGTCCTGTTCAAGCTTAAGGTAGTCCACCTCTGTCGATCCTCCCCAACGTAGTTTACCTTCCGATCACAGGAAGCCAACCAGGGGAACTTAAGAGGGTAAAACTGAGGGGATTGTCAATCAGACCGCGGATCCTTAAGATGGGAAAGGAATTCCTCCTCCATACCAAAATCAACAACTGGAAAAGGAGGATCAAAGTGAATATTGAGAACCGTTTGGAGCTACAGCAAGCCCAGCAACGCGCCCTGCAGCTCATGCACAAAGGGTACCATTGAGGCCCAGCTCTCCTGCAAGTTATGTGGGAAGTTTCGTCGTTGGGCAATGAGGACTTTCTTTGGAGCGCTGTGGGTTTTATGGGCGGAATAGCGGGAGAACAGCGGGCGCCTTGTGGGGCGCTGTCGGCCGCCGTGATCTATCTCGGGCTCCGACATCGATGCCCTTTGGAACAAAAAGAGAAGGCCAAGGAGGCAAGACGCAAGGTTCGTCTTCTTTCCGGCGAATTGGTTCATAGGTTCGCCCGACGATTCGGTGCTGTCTCATGCCTGGATTTGGTGGGGATCGACTTCTCAAGGCCTCAGGAGTACCAACGATTTCTGGGCTCCAAGATCTGGCAGGAGAAGTGTGACCATTACATCCAATTCGTTATCGAACAACTCTTCCGATATGAAAGCGAAGGGGCTGGGAAGACCAGTGACCTTCCGTAACCCCAAGGCCCTGACGGGCTTCCATGAGGAATGAAGGTGCCCGACCCACCGCCGAGGATGGTCTAGGTGAGGAATCTGCATGGGATCGGATGTGCTCTTCCAGCCAGAGGAAGGACCATGTCCGAGAGAGGGGTTAAACGGCCGACTTGAGGCCGATAAGCGGCGGCCTCTCTACGGATTCATCCTCTTACTCCTCGGCATCTCCATTGCCGCCCCGTTGCGGGCGGAGCCGGAACCGCCAACNCGGGCCCCGTGGGCTGTCTCCGACGAGATCTTCAATGCCCTCTTATCCCGATGGGATGATCGATGGGTGGGAGGAGACCTTACGGCATCCATCCCCTTGCCTGATGGAAGAACAATATGGCTTTTGGGGGACACTCTACTGAAAGAATCCGATAGATCCGGCAAAATTGTTCTCTTACATAATACATTGGTCGTTCAACGAGGACGTGAAGGGACCTTCCTTCACGGGGGCACCAAGAAGGCCCCGCGATCCCTGGTAGAGTCCGCTTCAATGGAGGAGTGGTACTGGCCGGGGGACGGCACTCTGGAGGATGGGCTTCTTCGGTTCTTCCTCTTCCGATTCCGGCGCACAGGCCCCGACCGATGGGACTTCAGGTGGATTGGAACCTGGATCGCCTCCATGTCCCTCCCTGAGCTGGATCTTCAAGAGGACCTCTTCCCTATCCCTCACAGGAACGTCTTATGGGGGGCGGTCCTCCTGGAGGCCACCCCATGGATCTATATCTACGGGGTAGAAGACCTCCAAACCCGGAAGTTCGTCCACTTGGCCCGTACTCCTGTAGGCAGGCTTCAGGGGCCCTGGACCTTCTGGACGGGCTCGGGATGGAGCCCCGACCCTTCGGGGTCCATCCGGATGCTGGAAGGGGTCTCCAATCAGTTCAGCGTGATCCCATGGAGAGGGAAGTTTTGCCTGATCACCTTGGATTCCCGGGCCCCTTTCTCCAGGACCTTGGTGGGATACTACGCCCCAGCCCCCTGGGGTCCCTGGGAAGGGCCTTTCCTGTTACACAGGATATCTCTGGAGAAAGATGACCTCGTGGTCTATAACGCCTTGGGGCATCCTCAATTCACCCGAGGAGATCGCATCTTGATCTCTTACAACGTCAACATCCTGGGAAGCCTGAAGGAGTTACTCCGCCGTGGCCCACAACTTTACCGCCCTCGGTTCTTGCGCCTCCATATGGGATGGATCGAGGTCGAAAGGCCATTCCCATAATCCTGACTCCAGGAGTCGGACATGTCCCACTACGAGATCTATGCCCTAAAGTTCGCAGGCCCTTTCGTCAGGCCCGAGGCCTTCCTCCTGTGGCTCCGGGACTGGGAGAGAACAGAGAGAATCCACTACTACATCTGGTGCGCCAAAGGCCCAAAGGCCACCGTGGTGGTGGACTCGGGCCTCTCCCCTCAAATGGCCAAGGAGCGTCAGCTTGAAGGCTACGAGAACCCTGCAGAGGTCCTCCGGAGGATCGATGTCGAGGTCGAACAGGTCCGACACGTGATCCTCACCCATCTTCACTGGGATCATGCAAACGGGGTGATCCTCTTCCCTCGGGCCACCTTCTACGTACAGGAAGCCGAATACCGCTTCTGGATCCATGATCCTGTGGCCAGGACCCCCCCTTTTCTGGAGCTTTTGGATCCCGATTCCCGCGAGGCCTTGTCTCGTCTGGAAACATCGGGGAGGCTCGTCCTCCTTCCGGGCGAGGAGGAGATCCTCCCCGGGGTCCGCTGTGTTCCCGCGCCGGGCCACACCCCTGCCTTGCAGGCCGTAATCTTGGAGACCTCTCGAGGGGCCGCCGTTCTGGGCTCGGATTGCGCCCACCTCTTTCGCAACTTCAGGGAGCAATGGCCCTCCATCCTCATCGCGGATCTGGCAGCCTGGATAAAAAGCTATCAACGCCTGGCCGATCTGGCCTCCAGCCCGGATCTTCTCTTTCCAGGACACGACGCCCGAATGCTGGAAGACTTTCCCATGGTCGCAACTGGCGTCTCCCGGCTAGTGTGATCTGGAGGCTTGGAAGGGAAGAGGATAGGGATGGAAATCTTCACCGTCGGCCACGGAAACCGCAGCTGGGAGGAGTTCCTGAATCTCCTTCGCGTTTGGCGGATCCATTGGGTGGTGGATGTGCGTGCCTTGCCCCGCTCTGGCAGAAACCCGCACTTCAGCAGACCCCAACTGGAGACGGCCCTTACAAGAGAAGGGATGGAGTATGTGTGGGAGGGGAAGGGATTGGGGGGGTTCCGGAAGGCCAGGGTCGATTCTCCTCATACGGCCCTGGAAGAGGAAGGATTTCGGGGATACGCCGATCATATGGAGACGCTTGCCTTCCGGGATGCTGCAGGGCGTGTCCTGGAACTAGCTCGGGAGGAAGGTCGGCTGGTCATCCTCTGCGCTGAGACGGATCCCCTTCGATGCCACAGGAGGCTTCTGGCCGACTACCTCACCATCCAAGGCGCCTCGGTGCGACATATCCTCTCCGAGAAAGAGGCTCCGATCCACCGACTCCACCCCTCCGCCCGTGTGTTGGAGGGACGCCTCTGCTACAATAAACCCTTGCAGGGGAGGATCCCATTTCCCGGCCCGTAAATTCTGGATTTCCTTCTCGATGTGGAGGGTCCAATTCCGTGACGGATCGCATTGGCATCTACGATCATCGGAGGAAAGTGGGCAATGCGGCCGACGTCTGGAAACATCTCCTACTCCTGACCGTAGTGGACCACATGTCCCTTGAAAAGGACTTCGGCAGTCGCCCCTTCCGCTACTATGAATCCCACTGCGGGCGAGGAGTCTACCTCCTTCCTCCAAAGGGGGAGTGGGGCTCGGGCGTGGGCAGAGCCTTTCCGCCGCCGCGGCCTTTACGTCTTCACCCCTACTTCCGTCTATTGGGACCTCGGCCAAGCCCGGGCGGACTCTACTTCGGATCCTGGTTCTTAGTGGCCGTCCTCCTCCAGCAACGGGGGTTGGACTTCCGTCTTACGCTATGCGACTCCTCTCCAGAGGTGGCCCGTCACATGAGCTCCATGGGTATCTCTGAGGCAACGGGAGGGAAAGTCCGGTTCCGGAATGCTGATGGCTTCTCCCTTCCTCCCGAACCTGGGGGTTGGGATCTGGCCCTGATCGATCCTCCTTATAATCCTGATCACGAGGCGGACCGAAGGAGATCCATGGCCCTGGTCCAAGATCTAGTCCGTCGTGGAACCTCATCGCTTCTGTGGTATCCTGTGTTGGAAGGGATGAAGCCTGATCCCAATCCGCCCTGTGGGATAGTGCTGGAGCTCTTTTGGCCGAGAGCGAGGGACCGACCGACACCCCATATGAGGGGCTGTGGAATCCTGGTCTCGGGGAGGATCTCGAGGTTTCTTTTGGAGTCTCTGAGTTCACTCCGGAGCTTGGCGGACCGCCTCAAAGCCGATCTTCAGGTGCGGGGGAGAGAACCACAAAAGAAGGAGGAGCAATGATTTCCCTGGAGGATAAGGTGGCCCTCATCACCGGTGCGGGTGAGGGGATCGGCAGGGCCACGGCCAGAAAGCTCGCCAGAGAGGGAGTCCGGATTGCAGGGTGCGATCTCCAGAAGGCCCTCCTCTCGCAACTTGAGGAGGAGATGCAAGACTTGGGCGTAGCCTGCATGGCTGAGCCTTGCGATGTCACCCGCCTCGAGGATTGTAAGAGGATGGTGGAAAAGACACTCCACCGGTTCGGAACCATCGACATCCTCATCAACAACGCGGGAGTGGCCCACTCGGGCACGGTTGTGGAATCGGATCCTGACCTTTGCGAGAGGATGGTCCGTGTCAATCTCCTCGGTGTCTATTACATGACCCGATCGGTCCTCACTCCCATGATGGAGCAAAAAAGGGGACACATCGTCAATATGGGGTCCGTAGCCGGGATCAAGTACTCGCCCGGGTATGCCATATACTCGGCCACCAAGTTCGCGGTCCGGGCCTTCTCCGAGGCCCTCCGCAACGAAGTGCAGTCCCACAATATCCGTGTGACTCTGATCCAACCCGGCATGACCCGAACCTCCCTTCTGTATGGCTTCATCCCCGAGGGATCCTCCCTTCCCTTGGAGGAGGAGAAGCTCCTCCGACCGGAGGATGTGGCCGAGGGGATTTTCTTCGCCCTCACATGCCCAGACAGAGTGGCCTTGAACGAACTCACCCTCAGGTCCACTTGGCAGGAACGATGAGGAACAACCCATGACCGCCATCTTCTGGATGTTTCTCTTTGGGGTCGCAGTCCTGTTCGGGTTGAAGTTGACCTTTGTGGCAAGCACAGCACTGGTCCTTCCACGGACAGGAGGTGCCCTCTTCGTTGGGACCTCTTCCAGGAGGATCCGGGCGTTTCTGAACGCCGTCCCTATGGAGTCCAACCAGACCCTGGTGGATTTGGGATGCGGAGATGGCAGGGTCCTTCGCATGGCGCGAAGGCGCTATGGAGTGAGGGCGGTGGGCTTCGAGATCAACCCCATGGCCTATCTCCAGGCAAAGATCCTCTGTGCTGGATGGAAGGGAGTGGAGGTCCGGAGGGTGGACTTTCGGAACCAGGACCTCTCCTTCGCAGACGTGATATTCTGCTACCTCTTCCCCGACGTCCTGCGATCCCTCGCGCCTAAGCTCGAGACGGAGCTCAAGGCTGGCTCTTGGATCGCCTCCTGCAACTTCCCTATTCCCGGCTTCTCCCCGCACCGCATCCTGAGGCCCACAACCCGCCGTGGAACCCCGGATGATCCCATCTACCTCTATAGGGTGGAAGGTAAAAAAGAATCTCACGGTCTGGCGATCCAGCTGGAGGGCCTTCTGCCTTGCAACGAAAACCCGACCCCAAACTCGCCCTCCCCTACCTGAAAGAGACAGCTCTTCAAGGTCGGGGACTTCAAAGGAGGCGCCCTTTATGAGAGACCACATGCTCCGCGCCGTTACCCGATGCGGTCACTTCCGGGCCGTGGCCGCCCTCACCACAGGCGTGGTGGAAACCCTCCGGAAGCTTCAGGGCGCCTCCCCGGTGGCCACGGCGGCATTGGGCCGCGCCATCACCGGAGCCTTCCTCCTTGCCAGCGAATTTAAGGGAAGGGAGCGGGTCGTTCTCCAGATCTTGGGAGACGGCCCCCTGCAGGAGGTCTATGCAGAGGCCGCCGCGGACGGCACATGCCGCGGCTACGTCCGTCGCCCGGGGGTGGATCTGCCCGCCCAGGACGGAAAGCTCCCCGTGGGGGAAGCCGTGGGGCAAAGGGGGACCTTCACCGTCATGAAGGATTTGGGGCTGCGGGAGCCTTACCGGGGAGTGGTCCCTTTGACCACCGGGGAGATCGCCAGAGATCTGGCTTACTATCTCCTCCATTCCGAGCAGATTCCCTCGGCCGTGGCCCTGGGAGTCTACTCCGATCCATGCCACACGGTCACCGCTGCCGGTGGCTACCTCGTCCAGACCCTTCCCAGTGCCACGGACGAAGAGATCGATCAGGTGGAGGAGAATATCCGAGGCATGCCTCTCCCCACGGATCTCATTCGCCAGGGGGCTTCCCCCAAGGAGATCTTACGGGACGCCTTGCAAGGCTTCGAACTGAAGTTCTTGGAGGAGAAGCCTCTACGGTTCCACTGCCCCTGTTCGAGGGACCGGGTGGCCGGAGCTCTAGTCGCCCTCGGATCCAAGGAGTTGGAATCCCTAGTCCAAAGGAACGAACGTGTGGATATCCGGTGTGAATTCTGCGGGAGACCTTATATCTTCAGTCCGCCCCAGCTTCAGGAACTCCTCGCCCAGGCTGCGGAACGCCCCTGAGCGGGAGTCCCCTTTTGCCCCTCCAAGGGCTGCGGGAGTGAAATCCATGGATGCCCTCAGCGGTTGTCCCCATCCATCAGTCCGCCCAAGGCTCCAAGGATGGAACCTTCCCCCACACGCTTCCCCCCTGCGCTGGAGCGGCGGCGAGGATCCGATCCGCGAGACGGCTGAAGGGTAGGGATTGAATCCAAATGCGACCGGGGCCGCGCAGGGTGGCAAAGAAGATCCCCTCGCCACCGAAGAGGGCAGTCTTGATTCCCCCCACAAACTGAATGTCGTACCCACCTGCGCTTCGAAGGCGGCGATGCAGCCCGTATCCACCCTAAGGAGTTCCCCTGCCTCAAGGGTCCGCTCCATCACTGCACCACCCACATGGAGGAATGCATACCCTTCACCCCGAAGTCGCTGAAGGATGAACCCTTCGCCTCCGAAGAGCCCCACGCCCAGCTTCCGTTGAAAGGCTATGTCGATGGAAACCCCCTTGGCCGCNCAGAGAAAGGCGTCCTTCTGACAGAGGAGTTCTCCGGAGACCTCTGGAAGGTATACGGGGAGTATCTTCCCCGGATAGGGGGCTCCGAAGGCCACCCGCGCTTTACGGGCCCCTCGGTTGGTGAAGGCCGTCATAAAGAGACTCTCCCCGGTAAGGACCCGTTTTCCCGCACCGAAGATTTTGGCCATGACCGAGTTGCTACGGGCGCTTCCATCCCCGAAGATGGTCTCCATCTCGATCTCCTGGTCCATATACATCATGGCTCCGGCCTCAGCGATGGCCGTCTCCCCGGGATCCAGCTCCACTTCCACGAACTGCAGATCCTCTCCGTAGACCTCGAAGTCGATCTCGTGAGCCGAGGCGAAGGTCTGAGAAGGGAGTTCCAACCGGAACCCCTTGCGCTTGAGAAATGAAAGAAAGACCTCATACTTGCCTTCCGGGATCCCGTACTTGGCGCAGAGCCCCTTGCGATCCAGACCACGCCGATAATCCTCCACAAAAGCCCGATACTTGGCCATCACATCTTTTGCCATCTCCTCCTCCTAATAATTGAAAAAAAA
>MTPG01000100.1 GCA_002010915.1 Desulfarculaceae bacterium JdFR-97
TTCGAGTCCGGCCCGGGGAGCCAATTGTAAGTAAAGGCCGGGATAATCCCGGCCTTATTTGTAAATCTTGGCTTACTACGTCTACATACTCCAAAGCCAATCAACAGGAAGATACTACTGCGGCCAAACCAGCAACCTCGCCCTACGCATTCAACAGCACAATGACCCAGACTATACCAAAACCAAAACTACCAAGCGTTTTAAAGGCCCCTGGAAACTCATATGGTCTACAAAATGCCATTCCAGATCTGATGCCATGACACTCGAAAGGAAGATCAAAAAGAGGGGCATCCAAAGGTTCCTCCATGAGCAAACCACCAAGATAACAGCGGGTGGCTGTTAATTCCGCCTGAGGCGGAATTCGAGTCCGGCCCGGAGAGCCAGCAAATTAGAGGCCAAGCTATGCTTGGCCTTTTTATCATGAAATTTTGGGGCTACATACTACAAAGCCAAAGCACTGGTCGATTCTATTGCGGGCATACCAGCGATTTGGTCCGGCGTCTCAATCAGCATAATGATCCCAACTATCGCCTCTCTAGAACAACAAAGGTATTCCAAGGACCATGGAAACTCGTTTGGTCACAGGCGTGTGAAACTCGCAGCGAAGCCATGAAGCTAGAAAAGTCGATCAAAAAAAGAGGGGTCGGAAGATATTATCACAAGGTGGCTCAATCGGCAGAGTCCCGCTACAAGCGGGATTAATTCCGCCAGGTGGCGAATTCGAGTCCGGCCCCCGGGGAGCCAGACAAAAACCTGCGGACCGGGGTTCGGTTAACGGGTAGAGCGTGGGAAGCGGAGGCCGAGGGAGTTCCGCTTCCCCTGTTTTTGTAAGGGGTTACGGCGTGTTGGATATCGCAGCGCATTCTATCAAACTATTGTGAAAAATCAATTTCCTTTTATTGGACTTCCTTCAATGGCAGAATTCTTGTCTCGATTCTATAAAGTTGCTGCGGAACAAACCTTTTTCATGCACACACTCACCACATACTCCAACCGACAAGTTGATTCAGAACCAACGTTATATATCTTCACAAGAGCGTCCCCTAGCCCTAATAATGTACCCCACCCCCTTAAACAAATATACCTGTTATCCCTCCGCCTCTTTTTCGAGCTCATCTAGTTTTTCGGGCTCCGAAACAGCAATGTCCACAAGGCTCGTGGGGATGGCGCTCTGCTCGCACATAATTCTGATTTCCTTCTCCTTATCGGTGAATTCCAGGATTTCGCGAATGGCCTCGATGTGTTCAAGCATCTGATCCGGCGGAATTTTTCCCAGCGGAGGTCCAGCAGCCTCTTCCTTTTTCCGCGCGGCCGCCTCTTCTTCCGCTTCCTTTTTCCGCGTGGCCGCCTCTTCTTCCGCCCTTCGTTTTTCCTTAAGCTCCGGTTCCATCGCCTGTTTGACTTCATCGACCGTGCCCTGGTCAACATCCGCCATCTCGATTATCAATTCGTCCGAGACGTTACTCGCAAAGAGGTGCTTCACCTTTTCTTCGTTAGACTTGCCCTCTACCGCCTCGAGCAGCGTTTCTACTCTTGCCCTCTCTGCGCGTTCTTTTTCCACCTCGGTGTTCACCTGTCCCAACTTCTCCCCGGTAATGCCCAACGCCTTGGTGATCACTTCTGAAGCCACTTCTTCCTCAATGAGTGATCGGATACCTTCATCGCCAGGCAGGCCTTTTGCCTTGGTAATGAGCAGATCGAGTTTTGTCTTCTCGACAACCCGCAGCACATCCGCTTTGCGTTCGGATCCTCGGAGTTTTGGCCACGCCTCTCCGAGGTCACGGACGAGCTTAGCAGTTGCCATAATAGGGTCAGCCACGTCCTCCAGTGTAAGTGCCGCGATGGCATCGTTGAAATCCTTCATAAAGGGCCTTCCGACTTTGCACCTTTCATCTATTGCCTGTCTCAATTGAAGCATATTGCCCCCATGAAGCGAAACATTGTAACCCATATTGTCAAGTTCACCTGCAATCCGTTGAATCGTTCCTTCCCGGTTTTCCTCTGAGAGGTCCTGCGAAGCAAGCTCAAGGAAATTCTCCTCGATCAACAACCAGAGAGGCCTTTTTTCCGTCGCGTCGCTTGTCGTCATTTCTTAATCTCCTTTTGTATGATTATTAACGAAAAAATCGCCGATCGAATCCTTCCGAAACAGTGTTTTTGATTCCCTATGGCATATAAGTAAAATCTCTATAATCAATCTACAGACTTTTTCCAATATTATCAACAAATAAATATTATGTGACTAGACTTATTCCCTGGTGGTTATAGATCAAGCTTAATTACACTGTTTTTCTAAAAAAATAATACATATCACTTTGTATAGAAAAGTCAATATATTCTGACGATAATGATTTGTAGGAAAAAAGCGGATACTAATATGAAGAGTGGAATGCCCGTAATTTTCTAAAATTCATGATGGTAAAAACAACCTATCAAAGAAACTGATCGTTCCGGATATCTCTCTTCGAACCTCAAGATATCAGCCGGCAAGATGTATCAGAGGGTCAGGTCTCAACATTTGACACATATGTTGAATATGGAAACTACTTGACAGCGAGGTAATAGGATGTCCCCAAAGATCTAACCTGCATTATCCACCAACAGGGGAATAATGCGGGTTAACTCTTCAGAATAACGAGATATTCTTCCTTTCGGCTCTGTGGCATTTTTCCACTACCCTCTGCTAATTCCGAGAAGACCTATAAGGGGATTATCTTAGAATATCCTGGAGTTTGGGGGCGAAAGCCCCCAACTTCGCTAGCCTTTCATGAATTGTCTGGGTTAAAGACACTAGTATGAGATCAATAACAAGGATTTATTTCCTTCCTGAAATCGTGGACTCTCTTCTTGATACCTTGATGCTCCCTGGTTGACAAACAGCCGTCTATTACCTAATATTCAATCCCCGAAAACGAGGATCTGTTGATCAAGGAGGGCCGTTATGGGCAAGAGACCAAATCTATTTCTGATTGTAGCTCTTGGCATTGGATTACTATTGAGTCCACAGGCCTCTGCAGGAAAAACAAAAGTTGCCTTTGCCCTTTTGTGGACCATTGATGACATGGGATGGACAACAGCTCATTACCGGGGCATCCAATATCTCAAGAAAAAATTGGGAGATAAGATTGAAGTTTCCTACACAGAAAAGGTCCTGGCAGCCAATGCTGAACAGGTCCTTAGAGGATACGCAAAAGCCGGATTCGACATAATTTTTGCGACCACCTTTGAACACATGGATCCATGTCTTATGGTTGCAAGAGATTTCCCAAACGTCATATTCGAGCATTGTTCCGGATATAAGAAAAACGACAAGAATATGGGAAATTACTTTGTCCGTATGTATCAGGCGGAGTATCTTGCCGGTTATATGGCCGGACTCATGGGGTACAAGAATGTCGGGACTGTGGCAACCCAACCTATCCCAGAGCCGATTCGTGGCATCAATGCGTTCACTATTGGGCTCAAAAAAGGGCTCAGAGAAGCGGGGGTTACCTATAATCCCAAAAAAGTTAATACGATTGTCTGGCTGAAAAGCTGGCGGGACGCCACAAACGAGACCCTCCTGGCAGAGACCCTGGCCAGTAGAGGCCACGACCTTATCAGACAGATGGCCGACACACCGGACTCTGCCATAGCTGCCTGTAGAAAAAATGTTCCAGCCATTGGATATGGTATAGATGTAAGCAGCCAGGCACCGTGTGCCCTGGTCTCCACTGAGTGGAATTGGGGTGTCTATTACGTAGATGCGGTAAAGCGGGTCATGAACGGCACTTGGAGGCCTGCAGAGGTGTGGTGGGGCTTTGAAAAGAACGGTATCAAACTCTCTCCATTCAACGCATCTGTTCCAAAAGAAGTAAGAGAGAAGGTTATTGCTGAGAAAAGGTTGCTCGAAAAGGGCGTGGATAACATCTTTGCTGGTCCCATTAAGGATCAGTCGGGGAAGGTGGTAATTCCTGCAGGGAAAAAGGCATCCGACAAAGACCTTCTCACCATGAGGTGGCTTGTGGAAGGTGTTTCTGGGAGGATACCCGATTAAGAGCCAGCCCGTTTCAGGGGGAATATCGCCCCCTGAATCAGTTTCAAAGCAACACATACAGCCTGAGCCTGCGGGAGCAGGAGGTCCCTATGGATATCCCTTTGGACTCCCTTGAGACCGGGGAAAAGTATTTGTTTGAAATTCCCGACCTTAATTTCCGCGCCGAATTGCCTTATGTGCTCCTGCCCGCGGCTGACGGCTTCATCAGAATCGCATCCCTAAATCTAATTGGCATGATCGAGTGGAATCGGATTTTTGGCAGGGCCCTGGCAAAGCTGATTAAGGCCAATGTCCCGAACCTTGAGGGTGTGGTCTTTCTCACGGCCGTAGAGAAATCCCTCCAGCTGAGCCAGGTGGTGTGCCAGGAATTGAACGTGCCAATGATGGCCGTTGCATACAACAGACGCAAACCCCACATGGAAATAGAGTCCGGAAGAAAAAGACCGTTCATCCAGGTGGGAGGCGGCTCTGTCACAAGCGGGGACAAATATCTCGTGATCTATGAGCGAGATTTCAATCTTCTCAGATCCGCGAAAAGGGGTATCGTTATTATTGATGACGTGGTCAGCACAGGTGGGACCATTGCTGCCCTGGCAACTATCCTTGATGAAATCGCAGAAAGGACGTCAAGCGACAAAGAAGCATTGAAAATCTTGGGTATCTTTTGTGTTGCGCGAGAAGGAGAACTGAAGCCGCTTTATAAGGGCCTGTCGTACAAGATTCACTGGCTTGGAACCCTCCCTGCGCCCCAATTTCTTCCCAACAAATCAGAAACTTGAAGATGTCTTTTATCTCCCCCGAAAACCCCCCAGCCGTCATTATGAAGGGAATTGTCAAGAAGTTTCCTGAGGTTATGGCCAACAGGGGAGTTGACTTCCGACTTTTGAAGGGTGAGATACACAGCCTTCTTGGAGAGAATGGAGCGGGTAAATCTACCCTTATGAAGATTCTGTCCGGCTATTATCAGCCAGATGCCGGGGAGATCTTTGTCAACGGCGAGAGAGTTGTCTTTCGTTCCCCAAGGGATGCCCTGGCCAAAGGAATTGGCATGATCCACCAGCATTTTCAGCTGGTGAATAACTTCACTGTAACGGAAAACATAATTTTGGGCATGTCTGGGCCCATACGTCTTAACATGACCGTCCTCGAAAAGGAGGTGGCCGAACTCTCTGACAGATATGGACTCTCCATCAACAGCCGGGCTCGAATCTGGGAGCTTTCCGTGGGAGAGCAGCAACGTGTTGAAATCCTGCGCATGCTTTTCCGGAAGGTCAATATTCTCATTATGGATGAACCTACGGCCGTCCTTACTCCCCAGGAGATTGAGCAGCTCTTTGTTATCATGCGGCGAATCAGGGAAGAGGGTGGATCCATCGTTTTCATCACACATAAACTTGAGGAAGTCCTGGAGATTTCTGACTATATCACGGTTCTCCGCAGAGGAAAGGTCATGAGCACTATCAGGCCCTCAAAGGTGAAAGAAAAGGGGGGCGCAACCAGTACTGAGCTTGCTCGTATGATGGTGGGACGGGAGGTGATCCTTGAAGTCGGTAAGGAACCGATAAAGAGCGATAATACTCTTCTAACAGTTGAAAACCTTTCTGTCAGGGGGGACCGAGGAGAACTCGCGGTAAAAAACGTCACCTTCTCTCTCAAGATGGGGGAGATCTTCGCCATATTGGGTGTGGCAGGAAATGGTCAAAGAGAGCTTGTGGAGGCCCTTGTAGGTCTTCGTCCTAAAGAGGACGGACAGGTCCTTTTGGACGGTGAGGATATCGCCACGGCCTTGGAAAAAATCGCCTATGTTCCCGAGGATCGAACGGGCCTTGGAAGCGTCCCGGACATGCCAGTCCTGGAAAATTTTGCCCTTACACTCCGAGGTCGGTTCTCGAAAGGGCCTTTCTTTAGATGGAAGGCCCTAGAAAGACTGGCAGAGAGGTTGATCTCTCAATACAGGATCGCGGTCCCCAGTCTGAATATGAAGGCCCGACAACTATCCGGGGGAAACTTGCAAAAGCTTATTCTTGCCCGGGAATTTGCTCAGAAACCATTGCTGCTCATTGCCGAACAGCCGACACGTGGTTTGGACATCGGCGCTACGGAAGAGGTATGGCAGGAACTCCTGCGTCTGCGAGAACATTGCGGCATTCTCCTGGTGTCGGGTGATTTAAAGGAAGTTCTATCCCTTGCAGATAACATTCTTGTCATCTTCAGGGGGCAGGTGATGGATATCATTTCAACCCAGAACGAAGAAAGGCTGGAACGTATTGGCCCCCTCATGGCGGGAGTGAGAAGTAGCAAATGAGAATCACGCTTAAACGGCGGGTGACCCCTTTGCCATGGACCAGGCATTTGATCATACCGGCATCCATCCTGGCTGCCGCGATCTTTGGGGCTGTTCTTTTTTTGTGGCTGGGTGTCAATCCGGCGCGGGCCTATATGGAGATATTTAATGGGGCCTTTGGGAGTCCCTATGACTTTTCAGAAGTGCTGGTACGGGCTACGCCACTCATACTTTGCGGTCTGTCCGTGGGCCTGGCCGGAAAGATGTCAATCTGGAACATCGGGGCCGAAGGCCAGCTCGTCATGGGAGGTGTTGCAGGGGCCGGGGTGGCCCTTTTCCTCTCTTCACATCTACCGGGCCCTGTGATCATTCCCATCATGATTGCAGCAGGCTTTCTCGGCGGCGCGTTTTGGGGCCTTATCCCTGGCTTTCTCAAGGCACGGTTAAGAGTCAATGAGATCATAACTTCTTTAATGCTCAACTATGTAGCCATACTGTGGTTGGAGCATCTCTATTTCGGGCCATGGCGCGATCCGGCGGGAAGGGGCTTCCCGGGGACTGCCATGTTTCCGGATTCGGCGTGGCTCCCTCGCTTTTTTGGGACGAGAGTCCATGTTGGTCTGCTGATAGGATTAGCCGCTGCCGTCTTGATCTGGCTCGTCCTCGCCTATACGCGCTGGGGTTATGAAATCAGGGTGACGGGAGCAAATATGAGGGCTGCCCAGTATGCCAGGATAAATGTCACACGAAATACCCTGTGGATCATGCTGATCAGCGGAGGCCTGGCGGGACTGGCGGGCATTTGTGAAACTGCTGGTATCCACTATCGACTCCAGCAGGGATTGGCCGTTGGCAATGGTTACGTGGGCATTATTGTCGCGTGGTTGGGCAGACTTCAGCCGGGGTCGATTGTGCTTATTTCCATTCTCCTCGGCGGTCTCATGGTAGGGGGAGATCGGATTCAGATCAGCATGCATGTCCCGTCCGCCATCAGTTTAGTCCTGCAGGGCGCGATCCTTTTTTGTATCTTAGGCGGACAGGTATTCCAGGAATATGAGCTTCGTATCCTGCCTAAGAAACGATAGGTCATGGAACCCGAGATAGTCTTTGTTGCAAAAATCACGATAACCTCTTCAATGGCCGTCCTTTATGCCGCGATCGGTGAGATATTCACCGAGCGTTCCGGCATCCTCAATTTGGGAGTCGAAGGGATGATGCTTATGGGGGCATTGACGGCATTTGCCACGGCGTGCTCCTCCCATTACCTCTGGGTCGGGGTCCTGGCAGCCATGCTGACAGGTGGTACCTTGGCCATGATCCATGGTTTTTTCGCAATCACCCTCAGGGTGAACCAGGTAGTCTCCGGTCTGGCCCTAACGCTCTTTTGCATCGGTCTCAGCAACTTCCTCGGGAGACCATTTATTGGTAAGGTTTCTCTTAAATTCGAACCTGTTGGCCTCTTTTTGCTGGATAGAATTCCTGTTGTCGGCAGTGTCTTCTTCAGTCAGAATGTCCTTGTCTATCTGGCGTATCTGCTTGTTCCCATTTCATATTTCTTTCTGAGTAAGACGAGATACGGCCTCGAGTTGAGAGCTATTGGAGAAAATCCAGCGGCCGCCGATACAGTGGGCATAAATGTGCTCGGGCTTCGTTACTTCTATACCTTCATCGGGGGGGCCTTTGCTGGGCTTGGAGGGGCATATCTATCACTCGCCTATACACCGGGGTGGAAAGAGCAAATGACAGGCGGCCAGGGCTGGATTGCCATTGCCTTGGTAATTTTCGCGATGTGGGATCCTCTCAAAGCCGTTGCCGGCGCTCTTTTATTCGGATTTATCAATGCATTCCAATTTTATTGTCAGGCTGCCGGCCTGACAATAATCCCAAGCTATGTGCTTCGAATGCTACCTTATCTTTTCACCATAGGTGTCCTCATTATTATTACAAAATGGGAGGCTGCCAAGAGAAAGGTTGGTGCCCCTGCGGCGCTTGGAATTCCTTTTGAGAGAGAGCAATAAGGGATGAACATTTAGAGGCCGAGTATAACATTGTTTCTCAAACAACATAAAACGGGTTCATAGCGGTTGTCCTTAGGGACGGCCTTTCCAAAAATCACCCCCCAGATCGGCATTCTACACCCTTCCTCCATGCCTCCGGCTCCCACCCCAANAGGGGCCCCTTTCTCATGGACGACAAGTTGATTTGGAACCAACATNCTAGAAAATGCGATCCGGGAGAGGGACGTCCGCTCCATCTCCGCCGTCCTCCATTGGAACCGCCAGCGCANGATNTGGGCAAAGCTGCTGNAGGAGCGACACTTATCCTAACCCACGGGGTAACCCNGTCTTAAGGNCACTCGGAGCATCTCTTTTTTAATTCAACCGCTTGACTTAATCANTCGATTGATTATAATAGGTGGGACGAAAGGAGGGGCTATGGAGACCAAGAGCGAAAATCCTGTATCCAGAGCCAGGCGGGGCGAAAAGACCATGGAACAGATGCTTGCCGCTGGTGTTGAGGCCTTTGCCAGATTTGGGCCGGAGGGCGTCACTACTCGGCATTTGGCGAAGGTAGCTGGGGTCAACAGTGCCGCCATTCAATACTATTTCGGTGGAAAAGAAGGCTACTACCTGGCTGTGGTCAGATATCTCATGAAAAAACTGGCCAAGCCGTTTCTTGCCGTGCTCGACGAGATCTCGGACCGATTCGATCGTTCCGAGCCCAACTCAAGAGACGCTGGAATCTTGCTCTTCCAACTCCTCCGAAATATGGTGACAAGAATCTTGCTGACCCCTGAAGCGCAATTCTTTGCCGGCATTTCCACCAGAGAGCATCTCAACCCTACCGCAGCATACGAGATTATCTATGACGCTATCTCTAAGATGCACGGCATGATAGCCAAACTCGTTGGTTGTGCTCTGGGGATTCCAGCAAACTCCCCCGATGCCATCATTCGCGCCCATGCCATTTTGGGACAAGCACTGATATTCAGGACCGGCGCGACCACCTTATGCCGGCGCCTCGACTTGCAAACAATTGACCATGAACAGGCTGAGCGGATCGCCACGATTGTAGCGGAAATGGCATGCCGAAGCATCGGCGTTGGACCATCGAAAGAATCAATCGAACGAAGATAGTGATGAAACGAAGACTTCTAGTAATCGCGATACTTCTTCTGATTGTTGCATCCGCTGGGGTATCGCTTTGGCTGTTGACCGACGGTGGCATGTCTATCGAGGAAGTGACGCAAATCCTACGCACCTATCTACAGTCCGCACCTACATCCACGCTTGAATTGCAAGGCAATGTAGAAGTGCGGGAAGTGAGACTCGGCTTTGAGGTGTCTGGCCGCATCTCGGATATGCTCGCAGAAGAAGGGGACAAAGTGGCACAGGGGCAACTCCTGGCAAAGCTCGAACCAGACTACTTTGAAGATGTCGTAAGGCAAGCCGAAGCATTACTGGAGGCCCGCAAGGCGGAACTTCTTAAGCTCAAGAATGGGTCAAGACCTGAGGAAATAGAACAAGTAAGGGCCAACAGCTTGGCGGCGCGAGTGGCCTTTGTGAACGCTCAAAAACAGTTCCAAAGAGTGAAAAACCTTGTCTCGAGTGGAGCGGTGTCACAGGAGGTATTCGACAATGCAAAAGCCGCTCGTGATCAAGCCGAAGCGCAACTCAAGGTCGCCGAAGCCACACGGAGACTCGTTGAGATAGGGCCGCGAAAAGAAGATATAGCAAGAGCACGAGCCTTGGTTGAGGAAGCAGAAGCCCGATTGGTTGAGGCGCGGCGTCGGTTGGCAGATACACAACTGCATTCTCCCGTGGGTGGCGTCATTCAGACAAAGGTTCGGGAAATAGGCGACTTCGTAAATATTGGAGAACCCGTTTATGTCGTGAGTATAACCAATCCGGTCTGGATAAGAGCCTATGTTAACGAAGTTGATTTGGGGAGAATCCGGCCAGGAATGAAGGCCATAGTGCGCACGGACGCGGGAAAATCATTTGATGGTCAGATTGGCTTTATATCGCCGGTTGCAGAGTTTACGCCCAAAACGGTTCAAACAAAAGAAATACGGACAGATCTCGTGTATCGGATCCGGATAGTTGTGCAGGACCCCAAGAACGAATTGCGCCAGGGAATGCCTGTGTCCGTTTTCATCGATCTCGAGCCTCGGGATAAGTGACAGGACTACTCAGATGCAGGCGGTAATTGAGTTGAGAAATGTAACTAAACGGTTCAGCCAACACACTCCGCCAGCTATCCTGGATGTCACCGCTGATATACAGGGCGGCTGCGTTACTGGGCTAGTTGGTCCGGATGGTGCTGGCAAGACGACTTTGCTACGCCTGATGGCGGGCCTTCTGAGTCTCAGCGAGGGAGAAATCAGCATACTGGGGGAAAATCCTTCTAATCCTGCGTCCAACATTCACGAAGTTCTCAGNTACATGCCTCAGAAGTTCGGCCTTTACGAAGACCTCACCGTGATGGAGAACCTGAACCTGTACGCAGATCTACGGGGAGTATTCGGTCGAGACAGGCGGGTGGCAATTGAGCGCCTTCTCACTTTTACTGGCCTAGGCCCTTTTACTGACCGGCTTGCAGGTAGGCTCTCTGGCGGGATGAAACAAAAGCTCGGGTTGGCCTGTTCGCTTATCCAGCGCCCCAAGGTACTGCTTCTCGATGAGCCGAGCGTGGGCGTCGACCCCCTGTCACGTCGTGAGCTATGGCAGATGGTCTATGAGCTTGTCCAGGAAGAAATTGCTGTGGTATGGAGCACCGCCTATCTGGACGAAGCCGAGCGTTGCTCCGAGGTCCTTGTCTTGAACGAAGGGCGTCTGTTGTTCAAAGGCCCTCCCAAGAAATTAACTGAGAGGATCAAGGGACGCACATTTCTCGTCAGCCTATCCGAAAGGCGTCGCAGGCGATTTGCCATCGAGACCCTTCAAGACCAGCGGGTGTTGGATAGCGTTATCCAAGGTCGAAGGGTGCGACTTGTAATGGGAACACCTTCCCAGGACGATGCTCGATTTGGAAAAGACATAGAGTTAGAACCTGCACCCCCACGCTTCGAAGACGCGGTCATGTCCCTTATGGGAGGAATCCCAAAGGAGCGGGTGCAGAATGCCCGGGAGGTGTTCGCCGGTACCTTGCAGGTAAAGGAGACGGGAGAGGATGTTGTCGTCGAAGCAAGGGAACTGACCAAGCGCTTCGGTTCCTTCACCGCCGTGGAGAGAGTGAGTTTCGAGGTTCGCCGGGGAGAGGTGTTCGGCCTGCTTGGGCCCAATGGTGCAGGGAAGAGTACAACTTTCAAAATGCTATGCGGATTGCTCAAGCCGACTGCAGGCGAAGCGAGAGTTGCTGGCGTTGATTTGCTCAAGGCGCCTGCAAAGGCCCGTGAACGTATGGGGTACATGGCCCAGAAGTTTAGTCTGTATGGCGACCTCAGTGTGCGGCAAAATTTGGAGTTCTTCGGTGGAGTATATGGACTAAAGGGGCAACGGTTGAGAGACACCGTTGATCGTATGATTGATACATTCCAACTCGGTCCTTTCGTAAACACCAATTCCGCGGCCCTGCCCCTGGGCTTCAAACAACGACTGTCGATGGCATGTGCGATCATGCATCAGCCTGCCATATTGTTTTTGGATGAACCAACGAGCGGAGTGGACCCGATCACGAGGCGAGAATTCTGGGTACGTATCAATTCTATGGTCCAGGCTGGAATGGCGGTCGTCGTTACGACCCACTTCCTTGACGAAGCCGAATACTGCGACCGCATAGCATTGATCTATCAAGGCAAAATTATTGCCGAAGATACTCCAGATGTAATCAAACAGATTGCAAGAACGGAACGGCTACCGGACCCAACCCTTGAGGACGCCTTTATCGAATTGATCGAGCGCAACATGTCGTCTAACGCCGGAGCGATGAATAGTGGTTAGGAGGTTGCAGTGAGTGCGAATAACACAGCACAACAGAGGAGGGCACGCGTCCGGCAAAAGGGCGGTCGGCTCTTGCGCATTTTTAGCCTGGTGCGAAAGGAGACGCGCCAGATCGTCCGAGATCCGAGTAGCATCCTCATTGCGTTTGTCCTGCCGATGGTTCTCATGTTTCTGTTCGGTTATGGCGTTTCCCTTGACCTGAACAACATCAATCTCGGAGTGGTGGTTGAGGCACAATCACCCGAAGTAGGAAATCTTGTGCATTCGTTCCAAAGCAGTCGATACTTCAAGGTCCGCATGGCACGAGATAGGCGGGATCTCGAGCCACTCCTTGTCGGCGGAAGGCTGAGCGCTGTTTTGGTCATACCTGCTGATTTCACGGAACGCCTGCACCGTGGCGACAAAAATCCCGTGCAGGTCCTCGTGCGGGGTACCGATGCCAACACAGGCGAATTAGTACTCAACTATATTGAGGGGACCTGGCAAAGCTGGCTGGTTCACGAAGGAATCAATCGTGGCGAAGCTCCGAATATCGGCATTGTAACAGTGGAACCACGAATATGGTTCAACGAAGAGGTTGAGTCACGCGCCGCGCTTTTGCCGGGCTCGATTGCAGTAATCATGACACTTATCGGCACGATGCTCACATCCCTGGTCGTGGCCCGTGAGTGGGAGCGCGGAACAATGGAAGCCCTTCTGGCCACTCCCCTCACGCGCGGCGATCTATTGATGGGCAAGTTTATACCCTACTTCCTCCTTGGAATGTTGGCCATGGGACTGGTGACCGCCGTCTCCACTCTGGTCATGGGTGTCCCGTTGCGTGGCTCCTTGTGGCTCCTTGCCGTAGTTTCAGCGACTTTCCTGTGCTTTGCCCTGGGTCTGGGACTTCTGATCTCATCGGTGACCCGCAATCAATTCGTGGCGACGCAGGCAGCGCTGATCGTGGGTTTTCTGCCCTCATTCATACTTTCTGGCCTTGTCTTCGAGCTCAACAGTATGCCGTGGCCAATCCGATACCTGACCTACCTGTTCCCTCCAAGATATTTCGTATCGTCACTGCGAACGTTGTTTTTGGCAGGAGATGTATGGCAGGTGATCGTTCCGAATACATGTGTAATGGCTATGTTCGCGGCCTCCTTTTTGACGATGACGGCACGGAAGACAAAAACCAAGCTCGAATGATGCGGGAGTGATTCATGCTGAACCGAGTTATTCGACTGATCATTAAGGAGTTCCTGGCCGTCTGGAGAGACCCGCATAGCCGTGTAGTGCTGGTGCTCCCTCCGTTAATCCAGTTGCTGGTGTTTAGCTTTGCCGCTACGCATGAAGTCAAGAATGTGACGCTGGGGATCTACATCGAGGACCACGGGCGTGCTGCACGCGAACTGGCTGCCCGGTTTCATGCTATTCCCAGAACCTTTTCGCGCGTAGAGCATCTCAATAGCCCTAAAGCCGTTCAACGGGCAATCGATGCCCAGGATGTTCTTGCAGTAGTTCATA
Organism: Desulfarculaceae bacterium JdFR-97; assembly: GCA_002010915.1. Classification (GTDB taxonomy): domain Bacteria; phylum Desulfobacterota; class Desulfocorpusculales; order Desulfocorpusculum; family Desulfocorpusculum; genus JdFR-97. The sequence goes on from MTPG01000100.1 coordinate 13,763, forward strand.
TCGGGCCGACCTTCTCAAAGGATTTGGAAGCCGGCAAATCCACGCCCGTCCAAGTTCTCTTGGACGGGCGTAAGGCCAACGCCGCACTGGTGGTGCAAGGATATATAAACCGTATCGTACAGGATTTCGCTGCTGAGTGGTCTATGGATAAAGGACGGTTTCGAACCCCGCGACGACAGATCATGTCGAGTACCNTGGTGCCACGAATGTGGTTCAACCCCAACCTTAGCCCAATCTGGAGCTCTGTGCCGGCTTTAGTGGGAATTCTGACCAACCTGGTCGCCCTCCTCGTCACGGCGCTGTCGGTTGCACGAGAGAGGGAGTTGGGGACATTTGAACAGCTGCTTGTGTCTCCCCTGCGGCCCATGGAGATCTTGCTCGGAAAAGCCGTGCCGGCTGTCATATTGGGTTTCAGCGAAGGGGTACTCATGATCACCATGTTAGTATTCGTCTTTCGGTTGCCGTTCACCGGGTCGCTACTCATCTTATTCGTTGCGATGCTCTTGTTCCTTGTGGCTATTGTTGGAATCGGCCTTTTCATCTCATCCTTGGCCAAGACTCAGCAGCAGGGATTCTTAGGGGCCTTCATGTACATGGTCCCGGCGGTTCTTCTGAGTGGTTTCGCAACGCCGGTCGAAAATATCCCGGAGTGGCTGCGCTGGGTTGCCTGCCTTAATCCACTTCAGCACATGATTTCAATTTCCCGCACGATCTTCCTTGAAGGCCCCAACGCGACTGTGGCCATGAACATGATGTGGCCATTGGCGCCGATAGGGCTTGTAACCTTGACGGCTGCCGCATGGCTGTTTCGGAAGAGAATGGAATAACCCATGGAGAGCAAAGTATTGACACGGCCTCCAAAGATCCTTGCGAGAGAAGGATTCCGAAAGACTGCGTAATGGTGCGGCGAAGGGGCTTGTGATTCTTGCCGCTATTGCCGGATTAGCCGGTTGCGCTGTAGGCCCTACTAACAACCGCCCGGACTTGCCGAGTTCAAACAGGTGGTCAACAGATTATCCGGGTTAACAGGCCTGCATCTACCGCGACCCCGCTTCGACGATTCGAGGACTCCTCCGGTAGGTATCCGGTGAGACGAAAGCCGCTCCAAATTATAGTTGACATTTTGCATTCAAAATGCATAATTTTCACCAAAAAGTTAGAGTCATGAGCCCGATTTATATCAAAAGATCGCTGGAGCCAGTTCTCAAGAAGGCGGCTGCCGAATTCCCGGCCGTGGTGCTGACCGGACCGCGCCAATCTGGCAAGACAACGCTCCTCCAGCACCTCTTCGGAAGGCATTACCGTTACGTTTCCCTGGAGCCGCCGGATGTTCGAGCCTCCGCTGAGGGAGACCCGCGCACCTTCCTCGAAATGCATCCGCCTCCCGTTATATTCGATGAGGTGCAGTACGCTCCCGGCCTACTTCCCTACATCAAAGAGAAGATCGACGCTGAGCGGCACAAGAGCGGGCAATTCCTGCTCTCCGGATCGCAGAACCTTTTGCTCATGGAGAAGGTGACCGAGTCATTGGCAGGTCGTGCCGCGATGCTTCGCCTTTTTCCGCTTTCAAGGCGGGAGGCCGAGGGAAGGCCGCAGCTTTCCCTGCCGTGGGAATCCAAGCGCCGGTCGTCTACGGGAAAACCCTTAGCGTACCGCGAGCTCTGGAAAACATTCTTGAGAGGCGGGTATCCGGAACTTGCCGCATATCCCAAGCGGGACGCGAACCTGTGGCATGCGAGTTACATCCAGACGTATCTCGAACGGGACGTGCGCACACTCAGGCAGGTCGGGGACCTGTCCCAGTTCCAGAACTTCCTCCAGACCCTGGCGGCCAGAAGCGCCCAACTCCTGAATTTGACCGATGTCGCCCGAGACCTCGGCGTGGCGGTCAACACGGCCAAGGCATGGCTCTCTGTGCTGGAAGCCACCTACCAAGTGATCGTGCTTCGCCCGTACTTCGCCAACGTCGGCAAAAGGCTCGTCAAGACACCGAAAGTCTATTTCACGGATGTGGGCACACTCTGCTACCTTGCCGGTCTGAAGGATCCCGAACACGCGGCTTCCGGTCCCATGGGAGGCGTTATCATGGAAACTGCAGTGCTCTCCGAAATTGTAAAGACCCTTACTCATCGTGGCATCGACCCGCAAGTTTACTTCTGGCGGACCATGGCGGGAACGGAAGTGGATTTCGTGGTAGAGACCGGGTGGAAGCTTGTTCCCATTGAGGTAAAGCTATCAGCCACTCCACGCCCGGCCATGGCCTCCGCAATAAGAACATTCCAGAAGGACTTTGGAGATAGGTCGATGCCGGGGTATGTGGTGCATCCAGGCGATATAATGCTCCCTCTTGGCCCGGGCGTGACAGCCCTGCCGTTCGCGGAGCTTTAGACTCGCGCACCCCTTGTTCGTACAAATCCGAAGTGGAAGTTTTGTCTTTCACAATCCCACTCTGGGTGACGAGTGGTTCAACACCCACCTCTCCGGCGGCCGAAAGTGGGAGAAGTACACCGGGACCGAGTGGAAGAGGACCTGAGGGCTGTTCTTTTTCCCAGGTCTCCCGAACACCCGCGCCCGACGATGGACCGCGCAACCCCCGACGTTTCGGCCGGTTACGGCCCGATGTAAGTAATGCCCTGAAAACAAAGGCCTTTTCTTTGGAGAAATCGAAGGAGACGACAGCGGACCCCGCCTCTACAGGCGTGTGTTGGTCCCTACCGTCACTCACGGAGGCGCCGTCCCCCCTTGGCTCTACGACGGGGAGAATCTCCCAAGACATGGCGACACGAGTTGAGTGCGGCGCGCGGCCGAGTCCGCTCAATCGGGTCTAATTCGGTCAAACCCGGAATCTGGCTTGACTGTTACGGCCGGTTACGTATAATCTAATCCAGTTTGTCCTAATTTGGCCGACTCAGGTTCAGTGAGATCGAGTCAGGGAAAAAACGGTTTTGGCAACTGAAGACCAGTCTCCGAAGCATTGTCAAGATTCGAGGTAAATATGATGGAAGATCGATGGCTCTCGGTGGATGAGATCGCGGCCTATCTCGGCATCAAGCGGGATACGGTCTACAAGTGGATCGCCGAAAAACAGATGCCAGCGTACAGGCTGGGCCGGTTTTGGAAATTTCGGAAAGAGGAAATCGACCAATGGGTCCGCGGCGGGGGCGCGGGAGATGCTATACCGCCCGTTCGAATGCCCGATTACCATGAGGGGGAGACGCAACTGCTGACAAGGGATGAGATATTGAGGCAGCTCAGGGAAAACGCCGACGAGATGCAACGTCGGTTTTCCGTGCGCAGAATCGGCCTATTCGGCTCCCATGTCCGCGGCTCAGCGGATTGCGGCAGCGACATCGATATCCTGGTCGAGCTGGATGAGCCCACATTCGACCATTTTATGGACTTGAAATTTTTTCTTGAGAACCTTCTGGGACAGTCTGTCGACCTGGTCCTGGCCGACAGCGTTAAGCCGAGGCTCAAGCCTCATATAGCCAGGGAGGTCGTCTATGCCTAGGGATCATCGCCTGTACCTGGACGACATTGTCGAGGCGATCAACAGGATCCGTGAATACACCTCAGACATGGACGAGGAAGCATTTGCCCGGGACAGAAAGACCCAAGACGCCGTGGTGCGCAACCTGGAAGTCATCGCAGAGGCGGCTCGCAACCTTCCAGATGATGTGAAGGCCGCCGCACCCGAGATAGAGTGGAAAAAGATCCTAGGGTTTCGAGATATCCTCATCCACGAATATTTCGGAATCACCGTCCCTATTCTCTGGGATATTATAGAGAACAAACTCGGTCCACTTGAGAATGTCTCTCGTCGCTTGCTGCGAACGTAGTCGGCCGCCACAGCTCTGTTGCTGGGCGAAACGACCGATCACTCCTCCTGCAGATAAGATCGGGACATGGCCCTGCCTGCGGCATGCAGGCGCGTGATCGAGCGGGACACTGGTTAGAAGTGGACCCGAAAAAAACAGCTGCCCTTCCATGAGGTTTCTCTGCCCCACTCATATGGTACCCGGCCACCCCCCTCACGAGCATAACGAGGTCCCAAAAGCTGCTTCGCATCTTTCTGAAGACGGATCAGGGACCGCGNCGGGAGTGCCCCTGAACGCGGGCAGGTCAGTTGGGGGCCCTTGATAAGCCNCTTGCCGAAGTTCTTGTGGTGCGGCCCGAGCAGTGTCACGATGAAGCNGGCCTCAAGCACGGAGATCCACCGCTTGGCCGTTGTGTGCGAGATNCCGCAGTCGGACGCCGGCTCTCAGAGGTTGAGCAACTGTCCGCACCGGCCAGCACAGAGCCTGATGAACCTGCCGAATGTCTCGATGTCCCCGACGTTGAGGACGTTTCGCACATCCCGCTCGAGGTAGGTCTGGCTTCGTCCGTGCGCCGGTAAGTATCGGGGAGCGGGGGCAAGTCGCGAGTCTCGCCAAGATCATCCACAGGCTAGAGGCGGTCATCTTCACGGCGCTCGGGGTCAAGGAGAACCTTTGCAGGGGCCACTATATCTTGCTGGCCCGTCCATTGACTGCATGGTCAGGGCTTGCTAACCTGCCCCCGTTTTCTCGTTCATCTCAAAGATCAATCAGGAGGTCGCCATGTCCTTCAACACCATCCGTCTGGAAAGAGAAGGGAGGATCGCCACCATCGTGCTCAACCGTCCCGAGAAGCTCAACGCGATCAATCCCCAGATGCTCCAAGAACTGGGGGCCGCCCTGGACGAAATCAGCACCATGGCGGAGGTCGGCGTGGTCATCATCCGGGGGGAAGGGAGGGCCTTCTCGTCCGGGACAGACCTTCAGGCCCTGGGCAGCAGCGGAGGCGGCCATGGACCTCAAGCCAGAAGATACGCGCTGGCCATGTTTCAAGGGCCGTACAACCGAATGGAGATGCTCGAAAAGCCGGTCATTGCCCGCATTCATGGATATGCCCTAGGGGCGGCCATGGAGCTCATCTTGGCCTGCGATTTTCGAATCTGCTCGCTGGAGACTAGATTCAGCCTGCCGGAGGTGAAATACGGGCTTATTCCTGACCTGGGGGGATGTCAACGCCTGGTTAGGGCCGTGGGCCTCCCCAAGGCCAAGGAGTTGGCCATGACCGGGAGGATGATAGACGGAGAGGAAGCCGCACACATCGGGCTCGTCAACAGGGCGGTGCCGGAGGACCAACTGGACCAAGAGGTCTCCAAGTGGGCCCAAGAGCTACTCGGCCTTCCCCCTCTGGCTGTGGGACAGGCGAAACGGGCACTTGACAAGAGCCTGGACATGGACATCATCTCAGCCCTGGACTACACAGCCCAGGTCCAGAGCATGCTGCTCGAAAGCGAGGACTTCTTCGAGGCCGTCAAGGCCCGACTGGAAAAGAAGGAACCCATCTTCAAAGGAAGGTAGTCGGCCCTCTTTTGCCATGGCTGAGGGAGGTATTTTCTGCCTTCGGGAAGTGGATATGGGTCGGCTCGGCTCGCCAAGAACGCCTTGCGAAAAGACCTTCAAATCCGTTCCGGGCACCTCCTATGCTGATCTTGTAGTCCTTGTATTTTCATCTCTCTAGGGTGTCACGCCGAAGGCGCGACATGGTAGTCAGTTACGAAGAGCTGATAAAACGCAGCACCCCCCTGTTAAGGCTGGAGCGTGGCCTGCTGGGGCCTGCCTTAGCCTGGCTGCACAACGAAAAACGCCTGGTGTTGGAGGAAGTGGAGGATAAAAAAAGGAGGTATACATCTTTGGGTCTACCCCGGTCTGGCTCTCTTGCTGGCCTGTAGCGAGGTCTTTGCCGGCAATAAGCGATGATCGTCGTGAAAAGCTTGCCGCCTGCCAGGGCAGGAGGATGGCTTTTTTGTGCTTGACAGCGGCCGAACTATAAAGTATGTAACGTATACGAATATACATAAGCAGGCACCTCTTGCCGGGCCTCCGCAAGGCGCGCTCATTCTGATCAGAGACCCCTGCCTGCTCATAAGGAGATACCTCGGTGATGGAAGGCGGGCTTGGTGTACCTTTGTTTATACAGATTGCCGAGACCATCAAAAGGAGAATCCTGGAGGCCGAGTATCCCGTGGGAAGCTTCATTCCCGCGGCCTGGGAGCTGGAAAAGGAGTTCAAGGCCAGCAACATCACCATCCGCAAGGCTCTGAACCGCCTAGTCCAGGAGGGCTACCTGGTCCCTAAGCGAGGTTTGGGCACTCAGGTGGCTCAGCGTCAGGACGAGCGGGTGGAGATCAGCCTCACCGGTGATTTCCGGAGTTGGATCCATACCGCCTCGGGACGCAAACACCGCATGGGGGTGAAGATACTGGAGCAGGACATCGTGGTCTGCCCCCATCGCATCCGCAACATCCTCGGCCTGCCGGAGAACGAGAAGATTTGGCGGATGAAACGCATCCGGACCATAAAGGGCCGTCCTATCTCCTACTTCGTCAACTTCGCCTCTCCGGAGCTGGCAATCAAAATACGAACCGATGATATTCTGCAACGCAGCTTTATTGAGGCCTTCCAGGAAAGTTGCGGGATTAAGCTTTCCAAGATGAGGCAGCGTGTGCAGGCCATCATCGCCGATATCGACCTTTCCCGTGCGCTGGAGGTTGATTTCGGCGCGCCTTTGTTCTTCGTGGAGACCACCTACTTTGCGCAAGATCGGCCGGTTGAGGTGACCGACATGTACTTCCGCGCTGATCGTTATGTCTACATCGCCATGCAAAGCTTTTGAGCAGGAGTCAAACATGGGCATGACCCTCAGCGAGAAGATCCTGGCCGCCCACTGCGGGAAGGACCAGGTGAGCCCAGGCGAGCTGATCGAGGCCAGGGTGGATTTCGTCTTCGGCAACGACATCACCGCGCCCCTGGCTATTCAGGCCTTCCGCCGGGCCGGCGGCCGCAAGGTGTTCGACCCCCAGCGGATAGGGCTCATACCCGACCACTTCGTACCAAACAAGGACGTCACATCGGCTACCCGGGTGCAGGAGATGCGTTCCTTCGCCCAGGAGATGGAGCTGCCGTATTTCTTCGAGGTGGGGCGCATGGGCATCGAGCACGCCCTGTTGCCCGAACAGGGCCTAGTGCTGCCGGGTGACGTGGTCATCGGCGGCGACAGCCATACCTGCACCTACGGCGCCCTGGGGGCCTTCGCCACCGGCGTGGGCTCCACCGATCTGGGGGCCGCCTTCCTCACCGGCCAGGTCTGGTTCCGGGTGCCCGAGAGCATCAAGATCGTCTACCGTGGCCGGCTGGGACCCTGGGTGGTGGGCAAGGACGTGGTGCTGTATACCATCGGCCGCATTGGGGTGGACGGGGCCCGCTACAAGGCGCTGGAGTTCTGCGGCGAGGTGATTGAGTCGCTGCCCATGGACCAACGTTTCACCATCTCCAACATGGCCATCGAGGCCGGAGCCAAGGTAGGCCTCATCGCCCCGGACCAGATTACCAAGCAATACGTCAAGGAGCGCGCCAAGCGCTCCTATCGTTTCTACGAGCCCGACCCCGACGCCGCCTACGAAAAGGTGCTGGAGTGGGACCTCAGCGACCTGGAACCCCAGGTGGCCTGTCCCCCCAGCCCCGGCAAGGTAAAGCCGGTGGGCCAGCTGGGAGAGGTGACCATCGACCAGGTGGTGATCGGTTCCTGCACCAACGGCCGCCTTGACGACTTGCGGCTGGCGGCCCGCATCCTGGAGGGGCGTAAGGTACACCCCCGGGTGCGCTGCATCGTGATCCCCGCCACCCCCAAGGTCTACGCCCAGGCCCTGGAGGAGGGGCTGCTCAGGATATTCACCGAGGCCGAGGCCGCGGTGAGCACCCCCACCTGCGGACCCTGCCTGGGCGGCTACATGGGCATCCTGGCCGCTGGCGAGCGGGCCGTCTCCACCACCAACCGGAACTTCGTGGGGCGCATGGGACATCCCGAGAGCGAGGTCTATCTCGCCTCACCCGCGGTGGCCGCAGCCAGCGCGGTGCTGGGGCGCATCGCCCACCCGGACGAGGTCTTGTCATGAAGCTAAGAGGCAGAGCCTGGAAATTCGGCGACGACATCGACACCGACGCCATATTGCCGGCCAAGTACCTGAACTTGGCCGATCCCGGAGAGCTGGCCCGCCACTGCATGGAGGGCGCCGACCCGGAGTTCGTGGCCAAGATCCAGCCCGGCGATCTCATCGTAGCCGGCGACAATTTCGGCTGCGGCTCCTCCCGCGAGCACGCGCCCATCGCCATCAAGCACGCCGGCCTGGCTGGGGTGATCGCCGCCTCGTTCGCCCGCATCTTCTACCGCAACGCCTTCAACATGGGGCTGCCCATTGTGGAATGTCCCGAGGCAGCGGAGGGCATCGGTCAAGGCGACGAGGTGGAGCTGGACCTGGAGACCGGGCTGATCATAAACCACAGCAAAGGTGCAACCTACCGGGCACGGCCCACGCCGGAGTTCATGCAGCGACTCCTGCAGGCCGGAGGACTGATCCCTTACCTACAACAGAAGATGCGCGAGGAGAATTGAACGTGGCTAGAGAGTACCGAGTTGCGGTGATCCCCGGTGACGGTACCGGGCCCGAGGTGATCCGCGAGGCCATCAAGGTCTTGCGGGCGGCGGCCCAACGCGAGGACGTGAAGCTGGAGCTGGTACATTATGACCTGGGCGGCGAGCGCTACCTCAAGACCGGCGAGATCCTGCCCGACAGCGTGCTGGCGGAGCTAAAGGGCTTCAAGGCCATCCTGCTGGGGGCCATCGGTCACCCGGAGGTTAAGCCGGGCGTCCTGGAGAAGGGGCTTTTGCTCAGGCTCCGTTTTGAGCTGGACCAGTACATCAACCTACGGCCGGTGGTGCTGTACCCTGGGGTGGAGACCCCCCTCAAGGACAAGGGCCCCGAGGACATCGACTTCGTGGTGATCCGCGAGAATACAGAAGGCCTCTACACCGGCGCCGGCGGCTTCCTGAAGAAGGACACTCCCCAGGAAGTGGCCATCCAGGTGTCCATCAACACCCGCCAGGGGGTGGAGCGCTGCCTGCGCTATGCCTTCGAGTACTGCCAGCGCCGCAACCGCGAGAAGAAGCTCACCCTGGTGGCCAAGACCAACGTGCTCACCTACGCCTCGGACCTGTGGGAGCGAACCTTCCACGAGCTGGCGCCCCAATACCCCGACGTCACCACCGACTACGTCCACGTGGACGCGGCCGCCATGTGGATGATCAAGAACCCCGAGCGGTTCGACGTGTTGGTCACCGAGAACCTCTTCGGTGACATCATCACCGACATCGGTGCCATCATCCAGGGCGGCCTGGGCATCGCCGCCGGGGGCAANATCAACCCCCAGGGTGTNTCCATGTTCGAGCCCATCGGCGGATCGGCCCCCAAATACACCGGCCAGAACGTCATCAACCCCCTGGCCGCCATCGGCGCCGCCGCCATGATGATGGAGTACCTGGGCGAGGAGTCTATGGCCCGGCGCATCGAGGCCGGTATTAGAAAGGTGGTGGCCCAGGACCTCAAGAGCCTGGCTTCGGGCCACATGGGCTACGGCACCAACGAGGTGGGGGACCTGGTAGCCGAGCACGTGGCCGGATCGTAATCGAACCCGGCGCTGCCGGCGAAAACCTCCGGCAGTGCCTCACTGGGAGGGATACGTGAAACTACCCGAAAAGGTAAAGATCAGGGAGGTCGCCCCGCGGGACGGCTTCCAGTCCTGGCCCGAGTTCGTACCCACCGACCGCAAGCTGGAGGTGATCCGGGCCCTGGTGGAGGCCGGGGTGCGCGAGATGGAGGCCACCTCCTTCGTAAGCCCCAAGGCGGTCCCCCAGATGCGCGACGCGGCCCAGGTCATGGCCGCCCTGCCGCGGGGCCAGTGCACCTACTGCGCCCTGGTGCCCAACCTAAAGGGCGCTCAACTGGCCCTGGAGGCCGGGGCCGACCGGCTGGGGGTCTTCATCTCCGCCTCGGAGAAACACAACCAGGCCAACGTGCGCCGCTCCATCTCCGACTCCCTGGCCGACCTGGCCGCCATCTTCCATTTGGCCCGGGAGCGGGGGGTGCCGGTGGAGGGGGCGGTGTCGGTGGCCTTCGGCTGTCCCTACCAGGGCGACGTGCCCCACCAGGACGTCTTCCGGGTGGTGGAGTCGTTCCTGGAACAGGGGGCCGAGCTGGTGCTGCTGGCCGACACCACCGGCATGGCCACCCCCAACCGGGTGGAGGCCTTGCTGGAGGACTGCCGCAAGAAGTTCCCCCAGGGCAACTTCGGTCTGCACCTGCACAACAACCGGGGCACGGCCATGACCAACCTTTTCGTGGCCCTGCAGATGGGCGTCACCGTCTTCGACACCGCCTTGGGCGGCATCGGCGGCTGCCCTAACGTGCCCCAGGCCGCAGGCAATCTGCCCACCGAGGACGTGGTCTACCTACTGGAGGAGATGGGGGTGGCCACCGGCATCGACCTGGTGGCGGTGATCCGGGCAGCGCATCTTTTGGAGAAGATCCTGGGGCGCACCCTGCCCGGTCAGGTCATGAAAAGCGGTCCTCGGGACCCCGAACTGGCCGCCCAGGTGTGCGGCATAGGCCACGACGTCTTACAAGCATAGGAGGTGAACGGTGGTATGCGAGGACCCGGGAAACCTGCCGCTTAGCGGCATCAAAGTCATCGAGCTGGGGCACGCAGTGATGGGCCCTTCCTGCGGCATGATTCTGGCTGACATGGGCGCCGAAGTCATCAAGGTCGAACGCACCCCCAAGGGCGACGACACCCGGCGCCTGCTGGGCTTCGGCGCAGGGCTTTTCCCCTTCTTCAACCGCAATAAGAAGAGCCTGGTCCTGAACCTCAAGAGCGAGGAGGGCAAGGAGATCCTGCGCAGGCTAGTGGCCCAGTCCGACGTGCTGCTGGAGAACTTCGGGCCGGGCACCGTGGAGCGCCTGGGCTTCGGCTACGAGGACTGCGCCAGGATCAACCCGCGCCTGGTCTACTGCAGCCTCAAGGGCTTCATGCCCGGACCCTACCAGCACCGCCCCAGCCTGGATAACCTGGTGCAGATGATGGGCGGACTGGCCTTCATGACCGGGCCCCGTGGGCGGCCCCTGCGGGCCGGTGCCTCGGTGATCGACATCATGGGCGGAACATACGGCGCCCTGGGCATCCTGGCCGCCCTCTACGAGCGTAAGACCACCGGCAAAGGAAAGAAGGTCCTGGCCACCCTCTTCGAGTGCACCGCCTTCTTGGTGGGCCAGCACATGGCGGTCACCGCGGTGACCGGTAAGCCTTCTACCCCTATGCCCGAGGGTACCGCACCCTGGGGCGTCTACGACCTGTTCGAGACCAGAGACGGCGATCTGATCTTTATCGGCATCACCAGCGACCAGCACTGGCAGCGCTTCTGTCAGATCTTCGAAGTGCACGATCTGGCCGCGGACCAGCGCCTGCAGACTAACAACGACCGGGTGCGCAACCGCGAGTGGATGATCCCCCGCCTCCAGGAGCTCATCAAGGGCATGGACAAGGACCAAGTGGTGGAGCTGTGCGACCGGGCCCGCATCCCCTTCGCGCCGGTGGTGCGGCCCGACGAGCTGTTCGATGACCCCCAACTCAACCAAGGCGGCGGCCTGCTGGAGACTACCCTGCCCGGCGGCATCAAAACCAAGCTACCCAAGCTGCCGCTCAGGGTGGGCGAGGCCGACTTCGGCCTGCGCTGTGATCCGCCGGCGCTGGGGGAGGGCGGCCGCGAGGTCCTGTTGGAGCTGGGCTTCACCGAGCCGGAGCTTCAGCAACTGGAGGAAAAGGGTGTGGTAGTGCTGCGCGAAGAGCAGCAGGATGCCGAGCAGGACACCGAGGGCCGCGACGAGCCCAGCCTGTGAGGCGCCGGGGGGAGAGAGTGAGTTCCTCGATGGAGAGCTTGACCTTCATGCCCATCGGCTGGGTGGTTTCGGGCCGGCACGAGGTGCGTGACGACGGTTGGGAGCAGGTGGAAAGCGTCATCGAGCTGGACGCCGGACGCTTCGGCCCCGAGGCCCTGCTGGGGCTGGAAGAGTTCTCACACCTGGAGGTGATCTTCTTCATGCACCGGGTGCGGCCGGAGAAGATCCACTCCGGCGCCCGGCGGCCGCGCAACAACCCTGCCTGGCCCCGGATGGGCATCTTTGCCCAGCGGGCCAAGAACCGGCCCAATCCCATCGGGACCACGGTCTGCCGCCTGCGGGCGGTGGAGGGCCTGCGCATCCGGCTCACCGGCCTGGACGCGGTGGTGGGCAGCCCGGTGCTGGACCTCAAGCCCTGGTTCCGGGAGTTGGCTCCCCGCGGGGAGATTCGGCAACCGGCATGGGTGGAGGAGTTGATGAAAAACTACTGGGTCGAAAGCTGACCCGGAAAGGAGGTGGGAGTAAGGCGGGAAGACGAGAGGCTTTATTGGATTCCGTGGGGGTCCAGGTCCCTGAGACGGCCGGAGGAGGTGCCGGACTTCGTTGCGTGAGTTGATCTGGGCCGCCCCTCCGCAAGGAGACAACGGGTTCTCAAAAAAACCGGTCCACCTCGGTGAAGGAGAGGGATTATGAAGTCCAAAAAATGGTTCATCCTGTCGGTGCTCAGCCTTGGATTGGCGTTGACTGCAGGCAGTGCCCTGGCGGCGAAGGGCATCAACATCGACGTAAACTGCACCATGAAACCGGGGGGCTCCGAGGAAGCGGCCATCAAGAAGTTCAAGGAGATCGTGGAAAAGAAGTCTAACGGCCGCATGAAGGTGCGGATTTTCATGAGCGGCCAGTTGGGCAAGGAAAAGGCCGTACTGGAGCTACTGAAACTGGGTCAGACCCAGATGGCGCTCACTGGCGGTATTTTCCGCACCATGTTCGCCAAGAAGTACGACCCCATCACGATTCCCTTCTATCTGCCCACTTGGGAGTGCGTCAAGGCCTACCTGGAAGGCCCCATGGGCAAGAAGATCGCCCAGTTGGCCGAGGAAAAAGGCGGCATCATAGATCTGGGCGTGCAGAAGCGGGCTCCCCGTCACATGACCACCAACCGCAAGGTCATGGGGCCCGACGACATCAAGGGGCTCAAGTTGCGGCTGCCTGCCATCCCCATCTGGGTGGACGTTTGGAAGCAGCTCGGGGCCCTGCCCACGGTGATCCCCGCTCCGGAGATCTACTTGGCCATGAAGACCGGCCAGGTGGACTCGCACGAGAACACGCTGGTCTCTCCCTACTCCCGCAAGCTGTGGGAGGTGCAGAAGTATGTCATCCTCACGGGGCACGTCTACTTCCCCTGGCACTGGGTGGCCAGCAAGGTCTGGTTCGACAAGCTCTCCCCTGCCGACCAGAAACTGATCCGTGACGCGGTGAACCAGGCCCGGGCCTACGGCGACAAGGTGGAAGACCAAAAGGACGCCTTCTACATGAAAGAGCTCAAGAAAAAAGGCATGATCTTCATCAAGCCCGACGTGGCCGCCATCCGTGCCGCTGCTATGCCGGCCATCAAGCGGGCCATCAGCAAGCTGGATCCCGAGGTTCCCAAGGAAGTCCAGCGGGTCTGCAAGTAAATTGAAGCCGGGGCTGGGCGCCTGCCGGGCGTCCGGCCCGTGGTTGCACCCTCTTTCGCCGGGGAGGCAGCCTGATGGGTTTGCCAGAGAGTCGATTCCCGGCACCAGAGTTGGAAAGAAAGCGACGACTGCGGCCTATGGCACTGGTGTGTCGTGGCGGCGGTGAAGGACACTGACAAAGTGATGGCGTTTCCCCGCCGGATTCGGGAGCTCAAGTCTTGGACGGCAGGATGATCAAGTTGCTGGTGAAATTCTTCGACCTGGGCGCCCTGATCGCCTTTGGGGCCATGATGGCCTGCGTCAGCTTGGAGGTGGTTACCAGAAACCTGCTCAAGTTGCCCACTCCTTGGGCCGAGGAGGCCTCGCGTTTCTTCTGTGTCTGGACGGTATTTCTGGGTTCAGCTTCGGCCTGGTTCCGTAATTCCCACATCGTGATCAATGTGATTCCGCGCCGGCTGTCGGGCGGGCCCAAGTTTGTCCTGCAGGCCATAAGCGGGATACTGACGGCGATCTTTCTGCTCTGCGTCTGGTTCGGAACGCTCTCCATCATGATCATCCAGTACACGGCCAAAACCACTGCCCTGGAGATCAGCATCAGCTACTTCTACCTGGGACTCATGGTGGGGGCCACGGGGATGGTCATCTTCCATTTCCGGACGCTGTGGAAGATGTTGTTCCGGCGCGATTTGTCATCTCAATCACTGGATCAGCCGTAAGTCATGTTTGACTTGATCTTCTTCTTAGGCCTGTTGATCCTTCTCTTCCTGATGGGGGTACCGGTGGCCGCCTCCATCGGGCTCACTTGCCTGGCGGTGCTGTGGATGGAAAATGACCTGACCAGTATCCCCATCACCTTGCTGCCGCTCAAGATGATGCACGGGGTGAACAACTTCCCGCTTCTGGCGGTGCCCTTTTTCATCCTGGCTGCAAACGTGATGAACAAAGGCAGCGTCACGCCACGCATCTTCAGCTTCGCCAACTCTCTGGTGGGGCACCTGCGCGGCGGGTTGGGACATGTCAACGTGTTGGCCAGCATGATCTTCGCCGGTATGTCCGGCACCGCGGTGGCCGACGCAGCCGGCCTGGGCGCTCTGGAGATCCGGGCCATGCGGGATCAGGGTTATCCCCTGCGCTACAGTACCGGCATCACAGGTGCCTCTTCGGTGATCGGGCCCATCATTCCTCCCAGCGTGGCCATGGTCATTTACGGCTGGCTCTCCGACGTCAGCGTGGGTGGGCTTTTCGTGGGGGGGCTGGTGCCGGGGGTGATCCTGGGTCTGGCCCTGATGGCAACCACCGTGATCCTCTCCTACCGCATCCCCATGCCGCTCAAACCCAGACCACCGCTGCGAGAGGTGCTGACGCTGACCCGCAAGGCCTCGCTCTCGCTACTTACGCCCATAATCATCGTGGGCGGTATCTGGTCGGGAATCTTCACGCCCACTGAGTCCGGCGCCGTGGCCAGCATCTATGCCATCGTGCTGGGGCTTTTTATCTACCGCGACGTCACCTGGCGCGACTTGTTGGACGTGTTCCGCAACACCATCGAGTTCACCGCCATCGTGCTCTTGATCATTTCGGTGGCTGGTCTATATGGTTGGCTCTTGGTGAGGCTGCAGATACCTATGACCCTGGCCGAGAACATCGTGCAGCTTACCAGTAACCGGACCCTACTTTTGATAATCCTTACCTTCTTTTTCCTGATCGTGGGCTGCTTCATGTCCGTGATAGAATCGGTGTTGATCTTCACGCCCATCATGGTGCCGATGATAAAGCTGCTGGGGATCGACCAGCTTTTCTTCGGGGTGCTGATGGTGATATCGTTGTCGGTGGGTGTCATCACTCCTCCTTTCGGCAACGTGATCTACGTGCTGGTAGGCATCACCAACCAGAGCTTCGAAGAGGTGGTACGGGCTCTGGTCCCCTTTCTGCTGCCCATCCTGGCCACCATCTTGCTTTTGATCTTCTTCCCTCAGTTGGTAACCTTCCTACCCCGCTGGCTCATGTAATAAGGAGGGCGCAAGGTGACCTTGGCTGAAAAAATCCTGGCCGCACATGCGGGATGCGATTCGGTGGAGCCGGGCCAGTTTTTGCGGGTCAAGGTGGACTTGGTCATGACCACCGACGCCACCGGCCTCATCTCGGTGCACCAATTCGAGAAGATGGGGGCCCAGCGTGTGTTCGACCCCCAGAAGGTGGTCTTCGTGATGGACCACTTCACTCCCTGCCGCAACATCGAATCCGCGGAGGTGGTGAAGAAGTTGCGGGAATTCGCCCGGCAGCAGGGCTTGCGTTGGTATGACGTGGGCCAGGCGGGCATCTGTCACGTGCTGCTGCCCGAGAAGGGGCTGGTGCTGCCCGGTGAGGTGGTGGTGGGCGGCGACAGCCATACCTGTACCTACGGCGCCCTGGGAGCCTTTGCCACCGGCATGGGCTCCACCGATATCGCCGCGGCCATGGCCACGGGTGACGTCTGGATGCAGGTGCCGATCTCCCTACGCTTCAATTACCATGGCCGCTTGCAGCCCTGGGTCACCGGCAAGGATCTCATCCTTTATACCATCGGTCGCATAGGGGTGGACGGCGCCACCTACGCGGCCATGGAGTTCGGCGGCGAAGCCATCGCGGAGCTTGGCATGGACGATCGCTTCAGCATGGCCAACATGGCCATCGAGGCCGGAGGCAAGGCCGGACTATTCGAGGTGGACCAAAAAACCCTGGCCTACGTCAAGGCCCGGGCCCGGCGGACGTTTTCGGTATTTGAGCCCGATCCCGAGGCAAACTACGCAAAGGTGCACGAATTCGAAGTTTCCAATCTAGAGCCTCAGGTGTCGCTGCCTCACTCGCCGGCCAACGCGGTGGATGTGAGCCAAGTGGGAACCGTGGAGATCGACCAGGCGGTGATCGGCTCCTGCACCAACGGCCGCCTGGACGACTTGCGGCTAGCGGCACGAGTGCTCAAGGGGCGCAAGGTTCACTCGAGGGTGCGCTGCATCGTGGTCCCCGGCAGTCAGGAGGTTTATTTGCAGGCGGTGCGTGAGGGACTGGTGGAAGACTTCATTCAGGCCGGAGCAGTGGTGACCCCGCCTACCTGCGGACCTTGTCCCGGCGGCCACCTGGGGGTTATTGGCGAGGGGGAGCGCTGCGTCTCTTCCACCAATCGTAATTTCATCGGCCGCATGGGTTCTCCCGGCGCCGAGATCTACCTAGCCAACCCGGCAGTGGCGGCGGCCAGCGCGGTGAGCGGGGTGATTTGTCACCCCCAGGAGGTGGCGAAGGCATGATCCGAGGACGGGCTCACAAGTTCGGGGATAACATTGACACCGACGGTATCATACCGGTCTATGCTGTCAACCTCACCGAGCCGGAAGAGCTGGGCCGGTATTGTATGGCCAACTTGGATCCGGAGTTCGCAGGCCGGGTGCGCCCGGGAGATATCTTGGTGGCTGGCAAGAATTTCGGGTGCGGCTCCTCGCGGGAGGTGGCCCCCTGGTCCATCAAGGGCGCGGGCATCTCCTGTGTCATCGCCGAAAGCTTTGCTCGCATCTTTTTCCGCAACGCCATCAATATTGCCCTGCCGGTGATCATTTGTCCCACCGCAGCCCGGCAGACCGCGGACGGCGACGAGCTACAGATAGACCTTTCCCGCGGTGAAATTAGAAACCTGACCCAGGGGGAGGTTTTCAAGGCTGTCCCATACCCGAAGTTCATCAGCGAGTTGATCGCAGCCGGCGGCCTGGTGGAACACATAAGACAGAGACTGCAGCGAGAACAAGAACCGCCCCGACCCTGACGATAGGAGGGAGTCTCCGTGCTGGTTCCCATCCTTGTATGCGTGGGGCTGATCACAATGATCGCCCTGGGGTTCGAAATTTTCCTCGCCCTGGGGATAGCCGGAGCCCTGGGAATTCTCTTCACCAAGGGTTCGGCTATGTTGACTCTGACGGCCACCTCCTTCTTCGGCCAACTGGACGTCTTCGAGATGATCGCCCTGCCCTTGTTCATCCTCATGGGCAATGTGCTGGCCAAGACCGAGATCGGCAAGGACCTGTTCCAGGCGGGCTCGAACTGGTTGCATTGGCTGCCGGGCGGCCTGGCCATCGCCTCGGTGGGGGCCTGCACCATTTTCGGGGCGGTGAGCGGAGCCAGTGTAGCCGGGGTGGCAGCCATCGGCTCGCTGGCGGTGCCGGAGATGACCAAGCGGGGATACTCCACCAAGATCGCCGCCGGCTCGGTGGTCACCGCCGGCGCCTTGGCCATGCTGATTCCGCCTAGCATTCCTTTCATCATCTACAGCGCGCTCACCGGCGAGTCGGTGGCCAAGCTCTTCATCGGCGGCATCGTGCCTGGCCTGGTGATGGCTTTCTTCCTGAGCCTGCTTATCGTCATCCGGGTCCTTTTGAAGCCGGAATTGGCCCCCAAGGCAGTCGACATCCGCGCCACATGGAAGGAGCGCTTCTTGAGCCTGGGCCGTATCTGGCACGCCGGGTTGCTGATTGTGCTGGTGTTGGGCTCCATCTACACCGGCATCGCCACCCCCACCGAGGCATCCGCGGTGGGAGCGGCCGGTGCGTTTCTCATAGCAGGACTGGTCTACAAGATCCTGGATTTCAAGACTCTCATGGAGATCATCAAGGGCAGCTTGCAGATCAGTTGCGCCATCTTGATGATCATGGGCTGCGCCAAGATCTTCGGCGACTTCCTCAACATGATCCGGGCACCCCAGCACTTGTCCGAGTTCCTGCTGGGGCTCAACTTGCCCGACTGGATCATCCTGCTCACCATCCAGGCCCTGCTCATCGTGCTGGGCATGTTCGTGGACGCCGCCTCGCTCATGGTGGTGACTACTCCCATCTTGCTGCCGCTTATCGTGGGCCTGGGATATGACCCGCTTTGGTTCGGCATTGTGCTGGTCATAAACTTGGAACTGGCGGTAGTGACACCGCCAGTGGGGCTCAATCTTTACACCTTGCGGGGGGTCTGTCCCTTTTTGAATATTGAGGAGATCATTCGCAGCTCCATACCATTTCTGTTGGTGCAGTTGGGATCGCTGGTTCTGTTCACCCTGGTGCCTTCGCTCAGCCTTTGGCTGCCCCGTTTGATCGACTGAGTGGGGTAAAAGCCGAGTTTTTATTTAACTACTACCAGGAGGAGGAAATCATGGCCAAGAAACTATCGAGACGGGAGTTCGTCAAGCTGGCCGGGACCGCCGGCACCGTGGCGGTCATCTCGGGTCCGGGAGATCTGCTGGGCGGTATTGCCTTGGCGGCGCCGACCTACACCGGCGTCACCTACCTGACGCCGGGGTACAAAGACATCATGCCAGCCATCATGGGCTTTGTGGACCAGCTCAAGAAAAACTCCGGCGGGGCCTTCAAGGTGGATTTCTACCACTCCCAGACCCTGGTCAAGGCCAAGGAGCAGAACGCGGCCCTGCGTGCAGGTACCATCCAGTTCATGTTCCACACCTCGTCCTACATCACCCGCACCTTCAAGATCCTGGGCATCACCGGTCTGCCCGGCGTGGTGGAGGTGCTCTACGAGCATCCAGAGCGCTTGATGATGGAGTCACCGCTGTGGAAGGCCCTCAACGATGAGCTGGCCAAGGAAAACATCTTCCAGCTTACCATGGGCGGCGGCGTGCTGGAGCCGGAGTACATCTGGAGCGGCGCCAAGAAGGTCGCCAGCCTGGCCGACCTGAAGGGTAAGCGCTGTCGCATCGTGAGCTACGAGGCCACCGAGGCGCTCAAGAAGTTCGGGGTCTCCGGGGTGCGCATCCCTTCCTCCGAGCTCTACCTGGCCGTACAGCGCGGCACGGTGGACGCGGTGGTCGCCAACATTTCCACTATCATCTCGCGGCGAGTCCACGAGCAGATCAAGTACTGCTACAAGCTGCCAGTGACCGGCTTTACCATCTCGATCTACCTGCTCAAGAGCAAGTGGGACAGTTTCGACGCCAAGACAAAGGAAGCCTTCTGGAAGGCAGGTAAGTGGTTCGACCAGCAGTGCGCTCCGCGCATCAACAATGAATTCTACCCACAGGTCTACTGGCCCATCATCAAGAAGTCCCATATCGAGGTCTTCAAACCCAAGCAGGACGAGTTGGCCACCTTTGCCAAGAAGAGCAAGCCCATCCTAGGCTGGTGGAAGAAGCAAGTGGGCGAGGAACTGGGCCAAAAGATCCTCGACTTGGCCATGGGCAAGGCGTGATTCCCATGTTGCGGGCTTCCTTTCAAGCTGTGGGCTGCTTGGTCCGGGGGCTGGGGCTCCTGGGCCAACTGGCCCTGGCCTCCATGGTGGTGACCATCTGCTACGACGTGGTGATGCGTTACGTCTTTCTGATGCCCACCCACTGGAGCCTCGAGGTAAACACTTTCCTGGTCATCTTCATTGCAGTGATTCCAGCCAGCGACGTGTTGCGCAGCGATTCACATCTGCGCATAACCTTTTTCCTCTCCAAGTTCAGCCCTGCAGCCCAACAGCGCATCACCCGGGCCTCGGCCTTGGTGGGGATGGGATTCTGCGCCTTGATGACGTGGAAAGGGCTGGGCATGGCCCTGCAGGCCTACAAGTACGGCGATCGCATGTCCACGCCTCTAGGCACCCCCATGGTGATTCCCTACCTGTTCATACCGGTGGGGTTCGCTATGCTCGGGCTCCAGTACTTGGTCCGCCTGTTCAGGCCCCATGGCGAGGAGCAGCCAACCCAGGAATAGGCAGGGACCGTGCGGGGCATCAATCTTGGGCAGAGGCCGGGATGACTCCAGGTGGCGGATGGTGGGTTGGATGGCGCGAGTGCAGTCTGGATAGCCCCGTTGCATCGGGGCCTCGCTTTTCCGACAGGCCCTGCTCGTAACCCAGCTTAAGGGCCATCCGGTTGCCCTCCAGGCATTGTTGCAGGGTCTCCAGGGAGTCTAGCCGACTCACCGCCGCCAGGGTCCCCGGCATTGTGATGTTGGTGAAACGGACCCTGCTGAAACACTCTTCGGCCAGGGCGATGGACCTTTTGATCCGGGTCGGTACATCCTCTACCAACGTGGAATCAGCTAGCACCACCGAACGCTCCGGGGCAGGCCCGGGGCGAATGTTCCATGGCCAACTGGGACATGACCACGGACTTAAACTATTACCGTCTGAAGAAGCTGAGTTTGGGGGGCCACCCACGCCTCGCCGAATGAACTCAGCTCGGCAACCCTCATAAACCACCGGCTTCAGACGGTGGTCATCGAACAAAGGCCACCAAAACCCTGCACTTCAGCCCGGAGATTTCCAATACTGGCGCCTTCAAGGCATACTAGAGTCTTGGCCTAAAGGCGAGGGGTGTCTTCTCCCATTCCCCAAGTGGGACAATAATGCGAGTTAGGGTTGGGAGAAGGGATGAACGGATAGCAGCGATAAACCGGGCACGAGCAGAGGGATACCCCATGAGGTTTATCCACACAGCAGACTGGCATTTGGGCCGGATCTTCCATGGGGTGCATCTCACAGAGGACCAGGCCTATGTCTTGGACGAGTTTATAAAGATCGCGCAAGATGCTCATCCTGATGTTGTGATCGTCGCTGGCGACATATATGACCGAGCAGTGCCACCGCAGGACGCTGTGGCCCTTTTGGATGATGTCCTGTCGCGGCTCGTCGGCGATGTGGGCGTTCCCGTAGTGCTGATCGCCGGGAACCACGACAGCCCCGAGCGACTCGCCTTCGGCTCACGCCTGCTGGCCAACAGCAACCTGCATGTGTTCGGCACCTTTTCTGCGGATCCTCGCCCGGTTGTCTTGGAAGACGACTTTGGCCCGGTGAGCATCTACGCCGTGCCTTTTGCAGAGCCCCCTGTGGTGCGCGAGAAAATCGGTGCAGACCATATCCGGGACCATGACTCGGCCCTTCGTCAGATCCTACGGCGCATCGAGGCAGGGCGCCCCGCAAACACACGGTCCATCCTTGTGGCACACGCGGCGGTTGTGGGGGGTGAGGCAAGCGACTCTGAACGCCCTCTTTCCATAGGCGGCTCCGGGACAGTAGAGCCGGCCGTATTCCATGGCTTCGATTATGTGGCATTGGGGCACCTGCACCGCCCTCAGGCATCGGGCCAAGGACGTATCCATTACTCCGGCTCCATCCTGAAATACTCCTTTTCCGAGGCATCCCATGGGAAGTCCGTCAACATCGTCGAGATGGACGCAAAGGGCGGATGCACTGTCGAACGGGTCGCCCTTTCGCCCCGTCGCGACGTCCGTCACATCCAAGGAAACCTTTCGGATATCCTTGAGAAGGCGCGCTCGGATCAAAACCGGGACGATTACATCATGGTGACTCTCCTCGATCGAGGGCCTGTACTGAATGCCATGGGCAGACTGCGGGAGGTATACCCCAATACGCTCCACGTCGAGCGCCCCCTGTTTACGCCGTCTGCCATGCACGCGCGGGCACCCGCGGACCACAAGCGACTGACCGAGACTGAGATGTTCTGCGCGTTCTTCTCCCAGGTCACCGGCGAGGAGATGACCGAGCGGGAAGCCAGGGCATTTGCCCGTATCGTGGAGGCCCTTCGCCGCAGGGAACGGGAGGCTACCTGATGCGGCCCATAAGACTGGTCATGCGGGCTTTCGGGCCTTACGCCCACGAGCAAGTGCTCGACTTCAGCGTCCTGGAAGAACGCTCGCTCTTTTTGATTCATGGGCCCACAGGTGCTGGCAAGACCTCCATACTCGATGCCATCTGTTTCGCCCTCTACGGTGAGACATCCGGTGCGGAACGCCAGGTGCGACATATGCGGAGCGACCATGTAGAACCCGGCGCTCTTACGGAGGTCACTTTCGACTTCGCCCTAGGAAGAGATATCTACCGCGTTACCCGTCTGCCCGAACAGGAGCGGCCCAAAAGACGCGGTCACGGCATGACCAAGGAGCCCGCCAAGGCCACCCTCTGGAGACGAGCCGACCCGCTGGGGGACGATGGCGAATGGACTGTCATCGCCGACGGGTGGAGCAGGGTCAACGAGGAGATAGAACGGATCCTGGGGTTCCGCAGCGATCAGTTCCGTCAGGTGGTGGTGCTGCCCCAGGGGCAGTTTCGAAGACTCCTTTCCGCCGGCTCATCGGAGCGCCAACAGATTCTCGAGGTCCTTTTCCAGACAGGCATCTATCGCCAAATAGAAGAAGCCCTGAAAGAAGCCGCTGACCAGATAAAAGGCGAAGTGGAGAGGCTCCGGGAAAGAAAAAAGGAGATCCTGGAGCGGGCAGGCGTGGAGACATTATCCGAGCTCGAGGAGAAGCTCTCCAATGCCGCCACGGAGAAAGAGGCCATCGAGAACTCGATCAAGGCTCTGAGACAACGAGAGACATCGGCAGAAAAGGAGCTCCAAAACGCCAAGGAGGCGATCAGGAAACTCGAGGAATATGAGAAGGCCAAAATCGACCTGCAGAAAATAGAGGCAAGAAAGGAGGAATTCAAGGAAAAAAGCCAGAGACTTGCCAGGGCAAGGAGCGCGAGCAGGCTCAAAGACATCCAAAGGGAACTGCGCAACCGAGAAGAAGAACTTGCCGAAGCACAGAAACAGCTCGAGACAGCGCAAGGCGCCCTTGAGAGCACCCGGGAAGAGAAGGCCAGGGCGGAGGAGGAATTCCACAGGGAAAAGGCGCGCCAGAGAGAACGTGACAGCGCACGCAGAGAGGTGGACAAGCTGGAGTCCCTCCGCAAACAGGTCGAGGACCTTGCGAAGGCGCGCCAAAAGCTGGAAGAGATCGAGAAGAGAGTAAAAGGCCTTGCCCGGATTCATGACCAGAAAAAAACCCGGGTGGAAGAGTGCGGGCGGGCGCTCCAAAGAGCCCAGGGGGAAAGGGAGGCGGCAATAGGGCTCGCCGCGCAGGTCGACACCCGCAAAGTGGAGTACGACAATATCCGGCGGGCGTGCGAGCGGCGCAAGCAACTGGCCAACCTCCACGGGGAACTGGAGAAAGCGGAGGCAGGGCTTTCCCAGATAAGCCGCCGGCTGGAGGAAGCGGAGAAGGAGCGCGATGTAGCCTCAAGGGAGTTGGATATTCTGGAAGAGAGATGGAGGAAAGGGCAGGCCGCTGTCCTTGCCCGAGAACTCGAGCCCGGCGCCCCCTGCCCGGTTTGCGGTTCGCTCGAACACCCCTCGCCCGCAAGGCCAGAAGGGGATCTGCCCACGGAATCGGATCTTGATGCTGCTCGAAGGCAAGTCCGGGAAATAGATAGCCGGCTCAAGGAGCTGCGAGAACAGGTCTCCTCCAGCCGCGACCGCGTGGTCAAGCTGGAAGCCCAAATCCGGTCCCTGGAAGCGGAATTGGGAGAATACAGGGATGAGAACGTCTCAACCCTGGAGCAGCGGGCCGGGGCGGCCAAGGCCCGCCTGGAGGAGGCCGAGAGGGCAAAAGCGCTTTTATCCAACTTGGAAGAGCGCATGGAGACACTGACAAGAGAGAGGGAACTAGCGGAAAATGAAGCCAAGCATGCCCAAGACCAACTGCAGGAGGGCATCACGGAACTTGCCGTAGCCAAGAGGCTGGTGGAGCAGTCCGAAAGCGAGATCCCCCAAGGGCTTCGCACCAGGGACAGATTGGAGGAGGCAATCGACAAAGCGAAACAGAAGCACCGGGAACTCGAAGACGCCTTCCAGGAGGCCCAAGACAGACTGAACAAGGCCATCCAGGCACTGGCGCGTGCCGAAGTGACCTTCAAGGGTGCCAAGGAGAGCGAGGCCAAGGCCCGCGGCCTGCTTCACAAGGCAAGGGAGGAATTCCTGAGACGCCTTGGGGAAGCCGGCTTCGTGAACACGACGGACTACGAGGNCTCCCGGATGGCGGAGGAGGAGATGGAACAGCTCGATGCCGCCATTCAGGAGTTCAACGGGAAGCTTCGGGAGGCAAGTGAACGACTGCGGCGGGCCCAAAGGGAGGCTGAGGGGCTCCAAAGACCGGACCTCGAACCACTGGAGCGCAAATGCGCTGAAATCAAGAGGGAACTCGAGGAGGCATTGCGCCGTTCTGGAGAGGCGAGCAAGCACATNGAGCAACTGAGCTCGGGGGCACGCGATGTGGACAACGTCGAAAGGGAAATAGGCGAAAAGGAGGCCCAATATGGTGTTGTGGGTCGCCTTGCCGAGGTGGCCACTGGGAGGAANCAGTATAATATCACCCTCGAGCGCTTCGTCCTGGCTGCCCTCCTGGACGACGTCCTCTTCGCAGCATCGGCACGCCTCAAATTGATGAGCAACGGGCGCTTTGATCTCCAACGCCTGGCCGGCGTCGACGACCGGCGCAGGGCCGGGGGATTGGAGCTTGTGGTCTACGACGCGTACACAGGGACCACGCGACCGGTCAACACCCTCTCTGGCGGAGAAGGCTTCCTCGCTTCCCTGTCCCTGGCCTTGGGCCTCGCGGATGTGGTTCAGTCGTATGCCGGAGGCATAAGGCTGGATACCATATTCATCGACGAGGGCTTTGGGAGCCTCGATCCCGAGTCGCTGGACCTAGCCCTGCGTGCTCTGGTGGATCTGCAAGAGGAAGGTCGCCTCGTTGGCATCATCTCCCACGTGCCGGAGCTGAAGGAACGCGTGGATGCCCGCCTGGAGGTCGTGCCCGGCCGACGCGGAAGTGTGGCAAGGTTTGTTCTCTAGCGGTTTCCCTCCCCTGCTTTTATCGGAAATGGGAATCCAACTGATTCATCATCTGGAGGTATTGGCCATTCTCCACCAGAAACCTTGAGCCATTACGGGGGCGATAGAGACATGTTGGTCAACATGGGACGGCTGATCCGGCAGACCGCTGAGACCTTCTCCCAGCGGGAGGCGCTGGTCAACTTGGAACGTAAGCGGCGCTTCACCTATCGCCAGATGCACCTTTTGAGCAACCGCATGTGCCATATGCTGAAGGGGCACTTCGGCCTGGAAAGGGGTGACCGTTACGTCATACTGCTGGAAAACGAACACGTGGCCTTCTTTCATCCATGGATGTTCAAGTGCCCGGTGACCGGGGTATGGCTGGACATCCGGGAAGGCTTGGAACAACAACTCAGGCAGATAGACCACGTTTTGCCCCGGGTGGCTTTCGTGGAAAGGCATTTTTTGTCCATGCTGGCGGAACCCTTGGCGGAGCGGGGCATTGAAGTGGTGTGCATGGACCCGCCCGGCAAGGACTACCCTGGAGTGCACGATTTCTGGGGGCTAGTGGCCCGGGCCAGCGAGGCCGAGGTAGACGAAGATTTGCCTTACTACGACAGCACCAGGCACACGGCGGTGATGCGCTTTACCGGGGGGACTACCGGCACCCCCAAGTGCGCGGCCTATTCCCTGGCCAACTTCTGGGTTTGGGGCATGAATCCGGCCCACTTCATTCATACCATACCTTTTCCCTATCCTCGGGTCCTTTTATTTTCGCCCATCAACCACGCGGCATCGGGTTCGCTGGTGATCCCCCTTCATCTGAAGGGGGGGTGTCTGGCTACTCTCAACCGGGCCGAAGTGGAAACCATAGGCCGCGCTGTGGAACGGGAGGGCATCGAGCTGATCTATACTGTGCCCACCGTGCTCTACCGCATGCTGGACCAGAAGGTACCCCAGCGGTTCAACCTGAAAAGCTTGAAGACCATACGCTACGGCGGGGCCCCCATTTCGGTGGCCAAGCTGGAGGAGCTGCTGTCCTACTTCGGTGGCATCTTCGTGCAGGGATACGGCTCCACCGAGTGCTGGCCTTCCTGCACCGTACTGGGCCGCGAGGACCATAAAGCGCGGACCCCCGAGCAGAGGGCCCGCCTGGCCAGCATCGGCCAGCCCTTTCCCGGCCAGGAGATCCTGGTGTGTGACTCCGAAGGCCGGGAGGTAACCCCTGGTGAAAAGGGCGAACTGTATATCCGGGGAGCCAACACCATCCAGGGCTACTTCCGCTCCCCGGAACTCACCCGGGAGAATTTCACCCCCAACGGCTTCTGGAAGTCGGGGGACATAGGGTACCGGGACGAGGAGGGATACTTCTACCTGGTGGACCGCAAAAAGGATATGATCATTACCGGCGGTTACAATGTTTATGCCACCGAGGTGGAAAACTGCCTGAACAGCCACCCCGCTGTAGCCGACGCGGCCGTGGTGGGCGTCCCGGATGAAACCTGGGGAGAAGCGGTGCAAGCGGTGGTCATGCTCCGTCCCGGAGCCTCGGCCAGCGCCGAGGAGCTCATCGCCTACTGCAAGCGCAAACTGGCCCGCTACAAAGCGCCCAAGGCCGTACACTTCGCCTCCGAACTCCCCCTCAGCCCCGCGGGCAAAGTGCTTCGCCGGGAGGTGCGCCGCTGGCTGCTCCAGGGGACAACCGGGGATCATCCCGGGCAGGGAGAAGACCGGGCCTGAGCCTTGGGGAAGGCAGCTTGTTCTTGGATTTATCCTCCAGGTGTTGTTTCCTCCCCCATCCCCCTTCGAGTAGGGGACACTTCAGTGTGCCCGGAAAAGCCCAGCTAAAGCCTCCCCCACCCACCCAACTTCGGGAAGTGAGTAATAAAGTCGCCCCGGGTCATAACGCTCCGGTAAAACCGGGGGCTTGACAGGAGGAACCTGCATCGCCAGGTTGTGAAACGGAGTCGAAGGGTAATCCATCGTGAAAAAATAATCGGGGCCATAGAATCGCTCAAGGCCTAAAGCGGGGACTCCTCGAGGCAGCAGCCCTTTCATGGTAAAATTAACCTTTTGGGAAGGCCCTCATGGGAAATGCTCCGGCGTTTCCTGTGCTTGCCGACCCTTGAGGCATCGATGCGATGAAGCTGGCCCGAGCAGCAGCCCTCCTGATCCTCCTCATGATCCTTCCCTTTTCATCTCGGCTTGCATGGGCACAATTGGAGCATGCCTGGCCGGAATACCACAAACACGGGCCGTACAGGGT
>MTPG01000081.1 GCA_002010915.1 Desulfarculaceae bacterium JdFR-97
GATCACGTATAGGTGTTTGGCGACGAACCCAAAAAAGACCAAACCAAAAACCCCCAACTCTTGACGGTGGCTTTTTCATAGGTATCTGGTTGATTTCGTCCGTCTCGTCTATTTGGTCTTGGTTGGGTAGGAGAGGCTTCAGCCTCCGAAACGAGGGGCGACTTTAGTCGCCCCTCCCGAATAAAGGCATTGATCCTCGCCGAGAATAAAAACGAAATGGACGGAACGGACCAAAAGGACCAGATAGACCAGAGGGGGCAGTGTAAGGCAGATTAGCATGGAGTCGCCAAAGGCTGGAGTCGAGCAAAAGTGGGAGACAGACGAAAGGATAGTCATTTTCATCCATCAAGGGTGCCACGCCGCAGGCGTGGCATGGGGAGTTACTTGGGGATCATCTCTCGGATCATGAGGAAGGCCTCCGCGACCTCCACCAGCTTCCGGTTCTGACGCCGGCTCTCTTTCTGAAGGAATCGCATGGCCTCTTCTTCTTTAAGTTGAAGATGGTCCATAAGGAATCCCTTTGCACGTTCGATGGTTTTCCGATCGCGCAAGGCTTTCCGGAGATCCGATACCTGTTCCTGAAGCCCGCGGATCTCTCCCCGAAGATGGTAGGCCAAACGGATGGCCGGACCCAAGTCCTTTTCCTCCACGGGTTTCATCAAATAGCCNACAACACCCGCCCTGGTNGCGCGATCCACCAAATCTTCGTCTCCATAGGCCGTAAGGATGATAATGGGTATGGAGCGCTCTTTCAGGATCTTCCGGGCGGCCTCGATCCCATCCAACTTGGGCATCTTGATGTCCATTAAAATAAGGTCTGGAGAAAGGTCCTTTGCCAAGGAGACGGCCTCTTCCCCGTCTCGGGCGACCCCCACAACGTGGTGCTTCAGATTGGTGAGGAGGGTCTTAATGCCATATGCCTGAAGATCTTCATCCTCCGCGATAAGCACATTGAGCGGCCTGTTTTCCATGTCTCCATCCCCCATTGACCAAGAGAAGTTATCATCCACCAACCGAATTCTGGAAAATTAGTGGTGATGGCAACACATTCCCCATGGAGGGACCTATGAGATCCGCTCCACCTCTCGTCCAATGAAGAGGCTTCATTNCCTNTCGTGAAAGGACAGGACCTGCCAACCGCTCTAGCCTGTTTCTCTAAAGACACAGACATGGATGAAAAAAACCGACTTGGGTATATGGAGGGGTAGTAAACCTCGACCTCAAGGCCCATCCCGCTCCGGGAAGAGGAAACCCGCTTCTTCCTGAATCGAACGGGGTCACGCCCAGCCCATATGAAAAAAACCTTCTCACAAAAGTGAGAAGGCAGCCATGACCTTCAACCCGGGCCCATGAGCTCCCTCATCGGCCCTCTGGGCGACGCCATCCAGCCATGAGACGGCAAGCCGTGCATGATTATGTCCAAAATGGATGGCCCTGTCAAGAGAAAAATGGGAACGGCCTCCATCTTCCTCCGAGGAATGTGTCTGGATGTCCTGTTTACATCCGGGGGCAGTGGGCTCCATTGACAGATCGGATTCCGTATGATATCAAACACAACGCGGTCTTCCCACCAGGAGATTTCCTTGGACTTGAAGCGAATCCTAGAGGCCTTATTGTTTGTGTCCCAGGAGCCTCTGACGGTTTCCCGCATCCAGTCCATCTTGGGTAAGGCCGACCGAAGGGAGATTCAGCGAGGACTCAACGCTCTCCAACAGGAGTATGAGACCCTGAATCGGGCCTTCCACTTGGTGGAAGTTGCAGGGGGGTTCCAGTTCCGNACCCGCCCTGAGATGCGGGAGTGGATTCGAAGGTTAAAGAAGACNCGGGGGTCTGCCTTGACGCGGGCGGCCTTAGAGACACTCTCCATTGTCGCGTATCGTCAACCTATCACCCGGGCAGANATCGAATACATCCGGGGGGTGGATTGCGGGGGGGTTCTGAGGACCTTGTTGGAGAAGGGGCTGTTGAGGATCTTAGGGAGGAAGGATGTGCCCGGGAGGCCCCTGCTCTATGGAACGTCCAAGAGGTTTTTGGAGGTCTTTGGGCTCCCGGATCTCTCCAGCCTCCCGAGTCTGAAAGAGGTGGAGGAGGAAGGCCTTCTGTCCGGTCCGGGGATGGAGGAAAGAGGCGGTCCTCCTNCCGATCNAGGTTTATTATAGAGGTCTTGATTCCATGNGTGTCCGGCTCCAAAGNGCCATTACCGCGGCCGGGGTGGCGTCCCGGCGGGCCGCCGAGGCCTTGATCCGGCTGGGCTCGGTCACAGTCAACGGAAAACCGGTAATGGATCCCAAGGCGGAGGTGGATCCCGAGCAGGACCACATCAAGGTGAACGGGCGTCCACTCCCACGTAAGGCCCCTCCCACCTACCTCTTGATGTACAAACCCAAAGGGGTGGTGAGCACCCTCCATGACCCTCAGGGAAGGATCACTGTTCGTGATCTGTTGAAAGGGGTGAAAGTTCGGGTCTTTCCCGTAGGTCGCCTCGATCTTCAGTCCGAAGGGCTGCTCCTTCTGACCAACGATGGGGAGACTGCCCATCGGCTTCTTCATCCTAGATATGGGGTTCCCCGTGTCTATAGGGCCAAAGTCAAAGGGATCCCCGATGAGAGAGATCTGGAGAGAATCCGCCGGGGTGTTCAGTTGGAGCCCGGGGTGCGGGTAAAGGCCAAGGTGAGGGTACATCGTATTCTCAAAGCCAATGCATGGATCGAGATCACCTTAACGGAGGGTAGAAACCGTGAGGTCCGCCGTCTGTGCGAGGCCGTGGGTCATCCTGTGCTGTCCTTGAAGCGGGTTCGCTTCGGCCCCCTGGACCTGAGAGGACTTCAGCCTGGGGATGTCCGTCGTCTGACCGAGGGGGAAATCCAGAGGCTGAAACGTGCAGGGCGGAGGAAGGACTGAAAAGGATATGCAGGGGAAAAATAGCTTGACATTCCGGTGGATTGCCGATAATCTCCGATGGTTGAAGGATGGCCGGGTTGCTCGTATAGGATGTGGGAGTNTGGTGGTTCTTCTGGAGGCGATCAGCCCCGGTGGCAGAAATCNTATTAAGGGTTGATTGAGAAGGGGCCGAAGGATGAACAAATCGCAATTGGTGGAAAAATTGAGCCAACGTGTGGGATTGCCGTTTAAGACAGCTGATCGGGTAGTGAGGATCATATTCGAGTCCATCACTGAGGCCCTTAAAAGAGAAGAGAGAGTAGAGGTACGGGGTTTCGGCAGCTTCGTTGTAAAAAAGTATGATCCGTATACAGGCCGCAATCCCAAGACCGGCGAGAGGATCCCTGTGCCCGCCAAGAGGCTTCCATTTTTCAAGGCAGGGAAGGAGCTCAAGGAGCGTGTGGATTATCCCCAGGCAGACTGAGATGGAAACAACATTCTCCCCTCTGTTTCCCTTCCGAGCCTCGACATATCTCTCCATTGACAAGCCCCTTCAGCGGTAGCCCATGGAAGGCTCCATTCAGATTCTTCCCCCCGAGGTGGTCAATCGGATCGCAGCCGGGGAGGTGGTGGAACGGCCTTCATCCGTGCTGAAGGAGTTGCTGGAGAACGCTTTGGATGCAGGAGCTTCTTCCATCCGGGTTCGGGCAGGAGAAGGGGGGATCGGCTATATCGAGGTGGAGGACGACGGTGACGGGATGATCCCCGAAGAGGTGAGGATGTCCGTGCGGCGCCACGCCACCAGCAAGATTCGAAACTTTGAGGACCTTTATGCCCTGCGGACGTTCGGGTTTAGAGGAGAGGCCCTGTCCTCCATCGCCTCGGTTTCCCGGATGGAGATTCGCAGCTGCAAGAAAGGCTCCTTGGAGGGGGTTAGGATGGTGGTTGAAGGAGGGCGGCTGCGGGAGTTCCAACCTTGGGGATGCCCTTTGGGTACAACAGTCCGCGTGGAAGATCTCTTTTTTAATGTGCCAGCACGAAGGAAGTTTCTCCGTTCCAGTCGTACCGAATCCCAGCATCTTCGAGAGACCATGGCGAAAATCGCCCTGCTTCACTGGAGGGTGGGGTTCCATTACGAATACGAGGGACGTGAGGTCTTCTCCCTCCCTCCCGCTTTGGACTGGGAATCGAGGGCTGCGCGCATCTTCGGGGAAGAGGACTTCGAGCACCTATATTCTGTGCACGCCAGCGATGGAGAGATAGAGGTCCAAGGCCTGCTGCCTCATCCTAATCGACATCGGCGGGGGGCAGGCGGCCTCTGGTTCTTCGTCAACGGACGCTGGGTGCAGGATCGGGGTCTCCTCCACGCTGTCCTTCGGGGATACGGTTCCCTGCTTGAAAGAGGGCGGTATCCTTTGGGTGCTGTTCTGCTTCGCCTGCCCCCGGATGAGGTGGATGTCAACGTTCATCCCACCAAGAAGGAGGTGCGGTTTCGTTCGCCACGGAGAGTTTATCCCTTGGTGACGGCAGCCGTGCGACATCTCCTGAAGGAACAGCCCTGGGTTACAGAGGCGATCAGGGACACAGAGACGCAACAAGGAGAACTTCGTATCTCGGAGCCCTCAAGACCGTTTTCTCCGGCAGGCTTTCCTTCCGAAGAAACCCCTGGTGGGAAGACACTGCCTCTCATCCCTCACCAGGTCCAGAGGGCCTCCGAGATCACATTTCTGGGGCAGGTGGGGGAAACGTATTTGATATTTCAGGCTCCGGAAGGCCTTCTCATTTTGGATCAACACGCCGCCCATGAGCGCATCCTCTTCCATCGGTTGCGCACTCAATGGACCTCGCGAGAGCGGATCCGAGGCCAAGAGGTGCTTTTCCCGGAGGTGGTGGAGATACCTTCGGAGTTGGGGCAGATTCTAGAGGGCCTGGTCGAGAGACTCTCCCGTCTGGGATGGAGGATCGAGCCCTTCGGGGGAGAAACCTGGAGGATCCGATCCCTTCCCTCTTGGATGGATCCCTCGAAGGCCTCCGAGGTCCTTCTGGACATAGTGGAGGCATGTGCGGGGATAGTGGTCGAGGGGCAGGAAGAGACGCTTATTATGGAGCGTGTGCTTTCCCGCTTGGCTTGCCATGGGGCGGTCCGGGCCGGCCAACGGATGGATTCGGGGGAAGCCATGGATCTCCTGAGGCAGTTGAAGGAGACCCCAGAGAGGGGGCTTTGTCCTCACGGTCGGCCCACCTTGGTGGAGATCCCGTTGAAGGAGTTACACCGCCGCTTTGGGAGGACGTAGAGGAGGAACAATGGAGACCCGCGCCCGAGTGGTGATCCTTCTCGGTCCCACTGCTTCCGGCAAGACCCAGATCGGCGTTCAATGGGCCGAACGACTGGGCCTGGAGATCATCAGCGCGGACTCGGTTCAGGTCTACCGATACATGGACATCGGGACGGCCAAACCCTCTCCGGAGATCCGGAAACGGGTCCCTCATCATCTCATCGATGTGGTCGACCCTGACGAGGTATTCAGTGCAGCCAGATTCCGAGCCGAGGCGGACCGGGCCATCGAGGACATCTTAAGTCGAGGCAAAAGGCCCTTGATAGTTGGAGGAACAGGCCTTTACATTCGGGCGTTGACGGAGGGACTCTTTGAGGGTCCCGATGGAGATGCAGGCCTGAGATCCAGCCTCCGTGAGGAGGCCCGGGTGTATGGGGTGCATCACCTACATCAGAGGCTTCAGGAGGTGGATCCAGAGGCAGCCCGTCGGATTCATCCTCACGATCTGGTCCGGATCGTGCGGGCGCTGGAGGTCTATATCTTGACCGGGATTCCCATCAGCTACCACCAACGCAGGCACGGTTTTTCCTCCCGGAGATATCATGTGCTCTACCTGGGCGTCGCCATGGAGCGGACGGTGCTCAAGGGGCGGATCCATCGAAGGGTCGACCGGATGATACAGGAGGGCCTGCTCGAGGAAGTGAAGGGGCTGATGGAGATGGGTTACGGTCCGGATCTTCCGTCCATGCAGTCCCTCGGTTACCGGCATGTGGGGAGATACCTCCAAGGGCTTTGGTCCCTTCAAGAGGCAGTGGAGAAAATGAAACGGGACACCTGCCGGTTTGCTCGGAGACAGATGACTTGGTTTCGGTCGGTGGATGGGGTTGTCTGGTTTCCCCCTGACCGCTGTGAGGAGATGATACTTAGGGTCGAGAAATTTTATGAGTCGAATTCGGGCAGTCTTGACATTTTTCCCAAGGGTTGCTACAAAAAGAAGGACAAAATGAAGTTCAAATATCCGTAGGCACGTAGCTCAGGGGGAGAGCGCTACCTTGACGCGGTAGAAGTCGGCGGTTCGAAACCGCCCGTGCCTACCATTTTTATTTTGATCCCTTTTGCGCATCATGGGAGGCTTCGACTCGGGGTATGGAAATCCGCTTGATTTTGGAGGACGATCAGGAGGTTCAGGTCCCTTCGGGTTCTACTCCCTTGGATCTCCTGAGGCGTCTTGACGGGACCGGAGATCGCTGGATTGCGGCCCGTCTCAACGGACGTCTCATCGACTTGAACGCCCCCCTCAAGGAGGGAGGAAGGCTTTCTTTCATCCCCTATGACTCCAAAGAGGGGCTGGAGATTCTGAGGCACAGCACCTCCCACCTAATGGCCCAGGCGGTTCAGCAACTCTATCCGGGTGTGCATGTGACCATCGGACCCGCCACCGAGGACGGCTTCTATTACGATTTCGATTTCAGCAGGGCCTTCACACCGGATGACCTCCAGCGTATTGAGGAGCGGATGAAGGAATTGGTGGACCAAGACATTCCCATCCGCCGAATGGAGATGAGTCGCGAGGAGGCCCTCGATTTCTTTCGAAAGCGGGGGGAGCCCTACAAGGTCGAGCTCATTAAAGAAATAGACGAGCCCGTCGTCTCCCTCTATGAACAGGGGGACTTTGTGGATCTTTGCCGGGGTCCTCACGTCCCCTCTACGGGAAAGCTGCGGGTCTTCAAGCTCATGAAGGTGGCCGGAGCCTATTGGAGGGGGGACGAGCACAACAAGATGCTCCAAAGGATCTACGGAACGGCCTTTCCCACGGAGGAAGGGCTTCGAGACTACCTCCGGTGGCTGGAAGAAGCCGAACGACGGGATCATCGAAGATTGGGTCGACAGCTCGACCTGTTCAGCTTTCACGACGAGGCTGGCTCAGGACTCGTCATTTACCATCCCAAAGGGGCCATTCTGCGTTGGATCCTGGAGGATCTGGAAAAGCGGGAGCATCTCAGGCGAGGGTATCATATGGTCATCGGCCCCCAAATGCTTCGAGCTGAGCTATGGGAACGCTCCGGCCATATGGAATACTATAAGGATTACATGTACTTTACGGAGAAAGACGGCCAGATTTTCGCCATCAAACCCATGAACTGCCTGGCCCACATTTTGATCTATAATTCCAAGATCCGAAGTTATCGGGACCTTCCCATTCGCTATTTCGAGTTGGGAAC
This sequence comes from Desulfarculaceae bacterium JdFR-97, assembly GCA_002010915.1. GTDB lineage: Bacteria > Desulfobacterota > Desulfocorpusculales > Desulfocorpusculum > Desulfocorpusculum > JdFR-97. The sequence continues at coordinate 7,379 of MTPG01000081.1, forward strand.
AGTGCATCGTCATGAAAAGACCGGAGTCCGACACGGTCTGCTTCGTGCCAGGGGTTTTACACAGGATGATGCCCACCTCTTCTGTCGTCCCGATCAGCTCCATGACGAGATCCAGGGTATTCTGAAATTCGTGCGGGACATGATGGGGCTGTTCGGCTTCTCCTTCGACCTTGAGATCAGCACCCGCCCTGAAAAGGCCTTTGGAGAGCCGGAGATCTGGGAGAGGGCCACCCGGGCCCTCCAGGAGAGCCTGGAGTCCTTGGGCTATGCCTACCGGATCAACGAGGGAGAGGGGGCCTTTTACGGGCCAAAGATCGACGTCAAGCTCAGGGACGCCCTGAATCGGAGCTGGCAGTGCGCCACTATCCAGTGCGATTTCTTCCTCCCTGAACGGTTCGATCTGACCTACGTGGATGCCAGCGGGGAGCGGAAACGGCCGGTGATGCTCCATCGGGTTATACTGGGCTCCCTGGAGCGGTTCATCGGGATCTTGATCGAACATTACGGGGGCGCCTTCCCCGTCTGGCTGGCCCCGGTCCAGGCAGTGGTGATGAACATCACGGATGCCCAGAGGGAATACGCCCAACAGGTGACCCGGGAGCTACGGGCCGCAGGGATTCGGGTGGAGGAGGATCTCCGAAATGAGAAGCTCGGCTTGAAGATCCGGGAGAATCAGCTCCAAAAGGTCCCTTACATGCTTATTGTAGGAAACCGGGAGATGGAACGGGGGGGAGTCTCCCTGAGAAGTCGGGAAGAGGGGGATCTCGGATTCGCGACCCTCAAGGAGGTCTTGGAGAGGATCCGTCGGGAATCCGAGGTGGTTTTGGGCTCATGAAGGACAAGGAGGTGGTGAAATAGCTGTTCAAGATCCTGCTGTCAACGAGAGGATTCGGGCCAAAGAGGTCAGGGTCATCGACCCCGAGGGGAAACAGATCGGCATCATGAGTCGGGATGAGGCTCTCCGTTTGGCCCGGGATTACGGCTTGGACCTTGTGGAGGTAGCCCCAAAGTCCAATCCGCCCGTATGCCGGATCTTGGATTACGGAAAATTCAAGTATCAGCAAAGCAAGCGGAGCCAAGAGGCGCGGAAGAAGCAGACTTTCGTCCAGATCAAAGAGGTGAAGGTCCGGCCCAAGACCGAGGATCACGATCTTCAGATCAAGATCCGAAACGTCAGGCGATTCCTGGAGAAAGGCTACAAAGTGAAAGTCAGCCTGATGTTTCGGGGAAGGGAGATCGTCTATCCCGAGCTGGCCTACCGGGTGCTGGAGAAGGTGGCTGAAGGAGTGAAAGATCTGGGTGTTGTGGAGTCCCAGCCCCGGCAGGAGGGCCGTTTTATGACCATGATGATCACCTCTCGGTCCTGAACGGCTGAGCGATCCGCCCTATAACCTGGTGGCAAGTCCGATCCAAGAAAGGCGGGAGAAAGGGAGGTGTTTTTTCTTTCTTCGGCAAGTGGATGTGTGGTCGGTTCTCCTAGCCTGCTTGCGCTAGGTTGAAAATAGCCCGTGGCAGGACGTGTCCTTTGTTCCTGAATCTTTTTTCGATCGGTCAGAGGCGGGCTAGCAAGGGGCCCTGCCAAGGGCGGGGCAGCCGCAGGCTTTGGCCTGTGCATCAAAGGTGGGACACACCGGACGAGACGAACCAGATAGACGAGATAGACCAGACAGACCGAGTAGACGAGACGGACGAAAAAGAGGAGATTGACGAAGCGGACGAATACGATGGAGGAGGAGATGCCCAAACTAAAGACGAATCGGGGAGCTGCGAAGCGGTTTTCCAAGACCGCCACGGGGAAGATTAGGCGGAAGAAGGCCTATTTCAGTCATATCTTGACAACCAAGAGCCCCAAAAGAAAGCGCCGTTTGCGCAAGCGGGGGTTCATCAGCAAGGCCGATGTCAGGGAGATCCGCCGTTTGCTCCCCTACGTATGAGGTCAATACGTTTTTTGGATGGACTCAGTGCCGCTTTCAATTTGGAAAGGGAAGGAGTGATCCGTTATGCCTAGGGTCAAGAGGGGCCCCAAGGGGGCAAGGAGAAGGAAGAAGATCCTCAAGATGGCCAAGGGATATCGCGGCGGAAGGGGACGGCTCCTCCGCACCGCAAAGGAGGCCGTGGACCGGGCACTGGCCTATTCCTATCGGGATCGCCGTCAGAGAAAGCGAGATTTCCGGAGGCTGTGGATCGTCCGAATCAATGCGGCCGCCCGGGAGAATGGGATCAACTATCGTGACCTGATGCACGGCTTGGCCAAGGCTCAGGTCCAGATGAATCGGAAGATGCTCGCCGAACTCGCCGTCAGCGATCCCAAGGCCTTCTCCGAGGTTGTAGCCTTGGCCAAACAACACCTAGCTGCGTGATCTCCTCAGGGGTGCGCCCATCTTCGGCTTAACAGGACAGGATGGGGTCGTCTCCCGCGAGGAGCCGAGAGACTTTCGGGGAGTCCATGGAAGACGTCAAATCCGTTTTGGAGGCCCTCCGAAGCGAGGCATTGGAAGCCCTGAACGAGATATCCGGCCCAAAGGAGTTGGAGGACTTCCGCGTCCGGTTTCTGGGCAGGAAGGGGAAGTTGACTCGTTTCTTGAGGGGGATCAAGGACCTTCCCCCACAGATGCGCCCCCTGGCCGGTCAATGGGGCAATCAGCTCAAGAGGGAACTGGAGGAAGCCTTGGCTTCCCTATGTCTCGGCGAGCCCGACAGCCCCGAGACCCGTCTGGATTTGACCCTGGAAGGAAGGCCCGTGTTGCGGGGGAGCCGCCACGTCATCACCCAGGTGCTGGAGGAGATCCTGGACATTTTCAAGGGGATGGGCTTCGAGGTGGTGACGGGCCCGGAAGTGGAGCTGGATTACTACAACTTCGAAGCCTTGAACATCCCTCCGGATCACCCCGCCCGGGACATGCAAGATACCTTCTATATCTCCGAGGAGGTGGTCCTCCGGACCCACACATCTCCGGTACAGATCCGGACCATGGAAAAGCAGCGCCCTCCTGTTCAGATCGTCTGTCCGGGAAAGGTCTACCGCCATGACAGCGATCCGTCCCATAGCCCCATGTTCCATCAGGTGGAGGGGTTGCTGGTGGATCGTAGGGTCACCTTTGCTGAACTGAAGGGGACACTGACGGCGTTTGTCCGAAGGATGTTCGGCGAGGCTATGGAACTTCGTTTCCGCCCCAGCTTTTTCCCCTTTACTGAACCCAGCGCGGAAGTGGACATCCAATGCGTCCTATGTGGGGGAGATGGATGTGGATTATGCGGGGGGACCGGCTGGTTGGAGATCCTGGGATCGGGGATGGTGGACCCCGCTGTCTATGGGTTTGTGGATTATGATCCTGAAGAGGTCTCGGGATTCGCTTTCGGGGTGGGTGTTGAACGAATCGCCATGCTCAAGCACGGGATCGACGATATCCGTCTCTTCTTTGAAAACGATCTTCGCTTCCTTCGACAGTTTTAGAGATTGAATGATTCCTTATCAGGGCTGGAAGTCACCAGAAAGAGCGGTGTAGTGGTTTGGGAACCAAAGACTCAAGAACGGGGAGCAGCGGACGGACCAGGCACGAAGAGCTGAGGTGCATATCGCAGGATTTTCTATCGGCTTGAGACCAAAGGCCAGAAACAAGGCATCAAGCACCAAGAACGAAGCACGAGAAGCCAAGGACCAATGCGGAAAGTTCCAGCTGAGGGAATGAGGCGGTACGGATGAAGGCCCCGTGGAGGTGGTTGCAGGAGTTTGTGGATCTGGAGATGGAGCCGGAAGAACTCGCAGATCGGCTCACACACAGAGGTCTGGAATGCACCGTGGAGGAGCAAGGTGCCCTGGAAGGAGTGGTGGTGGGTGAGATCCTCTCTGTGGGGCCTCATCCCAATGCCGATCATCTTTACCTGTGTCGAGTAAGGGATGGGAAGTCGATCCTCACCGTTGTGTGCGGGGCCCCAAATACCCGTACGGGGATGAAGGCCCCTTTGGCCAAGGTCGGGGCGCGCCTGCCCGACGGCTTTCTGGTGGAAGCCCGGGACATTCGCGGAGTCCGTTCCGAGGGGATGCTCTGCTCCGAGGCGGAACTGGGGGTGGGGGAGGATGCCTCAGGTCTGTGGAGCCTTCCGGATGCGGTGCCCTGCGGAGAACGAGTGGACGAGGCTCTGGGATTGAGAGATTGGGTCCTGGAGCTCGAACTGACACCCAATCGGGGAGATTGTCTGAGTATCCTGGGGTTGGCCTACGAGGTCGCGGCTGTCCAGGGTTCACCAATCCGCTTGCCACAGGTCCACCTGGATGAACAAGGCGATCCCCTTCCCGCCCGTTTTCAAGTCATCATCCAGGACCCGGATCTCTGTCCCCGGTACGTCGCGAGGATGATTGAAGGGGCTCATGTGCAAGAGTCTCCTCTTTGGATGCGCCGGCGTTTGCAACTGGTGGGAATTCGCCCCATTAATAACCTTGTGGATGTGACCAATTACGTGATGTGGGAGTTGGGACAGCCCCTTCACGCCTTCGACATGGATCTCCTGGAGGGGGACAAGATCGTGGTGAAGCGGGCTCGAGAGGGAGAGCGTTTCACCTCATTGGATGGACAGGAGAGGGTCCTCTCCGGTGAGATGCTTATGATCTGGGACGGACGAAAGCCCGTTGCAGTTGCCGGGGTGATGGGGGGGGAGAATTCGGAAGTAAGGCCCTCTACGAGAAGGGTGCTCATCGAAAGCGCGCTTTTTGATCCTCTTAACATCCGCCGGACCGCTAAGGCCTTGGGAATGGCTACGGAGGCCTCTAGGAGGTTTGAGAAGGGTGTGGATCCGGAGGGGTGTGCTTTCGCTGCGGACCGGGCGGCCCAGTTGATGGCTCAAGTCTCGGGTGGGGTCGTCGTTTCTGGAAGAATCGACGCCCATCCAAAGCCCCGATCCCCTCGGAGGATCCCCCTTCGCGTGCGGAAAGTGAATCACCTGCTCGGAACACGGCTGTCCCGACGCCAGGTCCGACAATGCCTGGAGCGGCTTTCCCTCCGCGTGGAAGAAGATGGGGGAATGCTCTGGGTAACTCCTCCCTCGCGGAGGTGGGATTTGGAACGGGAGGTGGACCTCATCGAGGAAGTGGCCCGCAGCTGGGGGTATGACCGAATCCCCTCCACTTTGCCCCGGATCCTCCCCAGGGGAGGGGCTGAAGACTCCATGCGTAGACTGGAGGATCGAATCCGGGAGATTCTCGTTGGAATGGGATTTCGGGAGATCATCACCTACTCCTTCATGGACGAGAAGGACCTGGATCGGCTTGGCATTGGAGCGGGAGATCCCCTTCGAGGATGCCTCCATATTCGAAACCCCATTCGCCAAGACCAGGGCGTGATGCGGACCATCCTGTTGCCGGGGTTGCTCGATACGGTCCGCTACAACCTCAACCGGAAGAACACCGATCTCCGTCTCTTCGAGCTGGGAAGCGTCTTCCTTCCAAGGAGAGACCGGCCTCTTCCTCGAGAGCCTCGAAGATTGGGTGTGGTCATGACGGGCAGCCGGAGCCCGGAGCATTGGGCGATCAGGGAGGAGCCGGTGGATCTCTTCGACCTCAAAGGAGTCCTGGAGGGGCTCCTCTTCTCCCTCAACCTTCCCCCCATGGAACTGGATCGGACCGAGAGGCTGCCCTTCCTTCAGGAAGGAGGCGGTGCCGGCGTCCTCTGCGGCGGAAAGAGGATCGGCTGGTTCGGGAGGATTCGTCCATCGGTGGAGGCGTCGTGGGACCTCAACCAGCCTGTTTTCGCCTTCGAGTTGGATTTGGAGGGCATGGTGGAGCGCGCCCTACCACGCCGGAGGTTTGTGCCCCTTCCTCGGTATCCTGGGGTTGTGAGGGACCTCTCTGTGGTGGTAAAGGAAGATCTGGAGGTAGGGACCATCCTCAGAGAGATCCGACAGATGGGAGTGAAGTGGCTGGAGGAGGTCTTTCTTTTCGACCTCTTTACGGGTGGAGATCGGATCCCCCGGGGGATGAAGAGCCTCTCCTTCCGGATCCGGTTCCGGGCTTTGGATCGAAACCTGACCGATGAAGAGGTCAACCGAGAGCAGGAGAGGCTGATTCGAAGGCTCGAAGAGCGCTTCGGGGCGCGCCTTCGACGATAAAACTCCGAAGGGAGTTCCCAGGGAGGACGCCTCATGGCTCGGTCTCCTCAGATTCCGGACAAGCTCTATTTCAAGATCGGTGAAGTCAGTCAGATTGCCGGAGTTGAACCATATGTGCTGAGGTACTGGGAAAGCGAATTCCCCGTCATCAATCCCGGCCGGAGCCGAAGCAAACAGCGCCTCTATACCCGCAAGGACCTGGAGATCATCTTGGAGATCAAACGCCTCCTCTACGAAGAGAGATACACTATCGAGGGGGCAAAGAAGCGTATGATGGCCAAAGAGAGGGGCTCTGGAAGGCAGCTGAGCATGGGGTTCAATGAGGAGCGCTATCGGCAGCTGCTTTTGGAGGTCAAGGGCGAGCTTAAGGCCATCAAGCGACTCCTTAGGTGATCTCGTGGAGGGAGGAGGTCCTGCACCGCGGGAGAGGTTGACGGGGGGTCGGATTTGGACTATAAAGGAATTCCAGGTCGGGACGTAGCGCAGACTGGAAGCGCACCTGAATGGGGTTCAGGGGGTCGGAGGTTCAAATCCTCTCGTCCCGACCAATCTAATATGATGTCCGGACAAGGTGAGAAGAACTTCTTCTCACCTTTTTTTCTGTTCTAAGGGAAACAGGTCTTTCTAGTTATGGGGCTCTTTTCCAAGGATGACGTCTAGATTCCCGTCGATTCTCCATATGGGGGGAGAGGCAACAATAGTAAATCTTTTCCGCAGGATTCTTTCAACCAATGGTAGTTGTCCATGACTTGGATCCGTATTGTAGGGTTAACGGGTTCGTTGGTTTTGATCATCATCGCCGTTGCAGCGAGGCGGCGGAAAAGCATCAGTAGAGGAGATGTCCTCTTGTTGACCGTGATCAGTGGGGGACTCCTTGCAGTCTCCCTTTATCCGCCTTTGCTCAACGGTGTTCTCCTTTTTAAAAGGCAGAGTCGTATTGTTACCCTTCTTGTTTTGGGACAATTAAGCACATTGACTGCTCTTGTGTGGATAATGTTACGGATGCGGGGATTAGAGAGGGCTATGGGACAGTTGATTCACAATATGGCCATCAGGGAATTTTCTAAGGAGTTCGGCGATTCGGCGAACTACAGCAAGAAGATCCTTGTAGTTATCCCTGCTTACAATGAAGCTGAAAACCTTCGTACGGTCCTGAAGAAACTCCCGAAAGAGATCGAGGGATATCATGTAGAAGCCATTGTGTGCGTGGATGGAGCCACTGATGAGACTGAAAGAGTAGTCCGAGAACACAATTTTCCGGCCATTGTAAACCAGATCAATCGAGGGGGCGGAGCCGCCTTAAAGGCCGGCTATGATCTGGCCATACGACACGGTGCCGAGATAGTTGTAACTATGGATGCCGATGGCCAACATTTGCCCGAGGAGATTCCCAAGCTCGTAAAACCCATAATAGATGGAGAGGTCGATTTCGTAAATGGATCTAGAATCTTGGGTACCTATGAGAAGGGTGAACAAATTCGCCGACTGGGNATTTTTTTCTTCAATCGGCTGGTTAGCATTCTCTTGTGGAGAAGAATTACGGATTGTTCCAATGCGTTTCGTGCCATCCGAGTGAGCGAGCTTTCGAAACTTGATTTGAGAGAGAAGCAATTTCACACTACAGAGCTTCTTATTGAGGGAATCTCCAAAGGTCTTCGTTTCCGGGAAATTCCTATCACGATCAAGAAGAGGTTGAGCGGAGAAACAAAAAAACCCACTTCTTTGAATTACGGTCTTGGGTTTGCGCGTGCCATCTTCAGGACGTGGTTGAGGACATGAAAAATTCTCCAACATCCCGAAGCTTGTTGGAAAGTCCCTGGGTCTTCATTATTGGGTCCCCACGTTCAGGGACGACCATTCTCGGCGAAGTGTTGGATAAACATCCTGATGTGGCCCAGTGGTATGAACCTTATTTTGTCTGGGACAGGCATTTTCGGGCCGCTCCGGACGACCGCAGAGAGGCATGGGAAGCCACATCGGAAGTGATCCGACAAATTCGGGGGGCCTTCGAAGCGTATCGTAGAGCACGCGGAGTGGCGATCGTGGTAGACAAGTCTCCTCGAAACTGCCTTAAACTTCCTTTTATCCGTGCCGTCTTCCCCGAAGCCAAATTCATCTTTCTGTTCCGGGATGGGCGGGATACGATTTTGTCCATTCATCGGGAATGGCTGAGACGGAAAGAGATCCTCGAGAAATCGAAAGAAAGGCTTCGATGGAAAGAGGCTTTCAAAGTCATCAAGGACTGGTTGAAAAGACAGCCCCTTTGGAGACATCGTTTTCAAGCATTACTATTCGAGATGGGGTTGCCCGATGAAATCGTGAGGAGGAAGTTCCTACATCGCTTGAGATGGGATGGAAGAGTAGGATGGGGACCCAGGTTTCCAGGTTGGCGGCAGAAGCTGGAGCAGGTATCTTTGCTGGAATTTAATGCGCTGCAATGGAAATATTGCATGGAAGCTGTTCTTCAAGAATTTCCAACTATTTCTGAATGCCACCGGCTCGTCGTTAGGTATGAAGAGTTCACTGAAGATCCCGAATCCACCCTGCGGGAGATCTGTCGATTTTTGGAAGTCGATTTTCCCGAAGGGTTCATGCAGAGTCTGCCAGTGATTCGTTCAGGTAATACAAACAAATGGGTAAACGCGTTCGACCATGAGGAAATCGAAAGGTTAAGCGCCCTTATCGATCCAACTCTGGAAAAGCTGGGATATGAGCCAACGGCACGAATTGTTCAGACATGCTGAAGTTCAAGGTGGCATCCAGAGGAATTCCGAAATCTCACGCCGCAGATTCCACCTCACCGATTTTTTGGTATATCTCTTTTCGTTGATAGTCCTCGCTGGCATCTTCAAAATCGCTGGAAAAGAAGGTCTTCAGAATATCGCCTCTCCCAGACTGGGATTCCTTTTGTTGGCGGTTTTCCTGACCTATCTATTCATGGAGGGCCTAGCCAGGAGATATGAAGCAGCATTGGGACTTGTAGTATCCGGAAATTTGCCTCCACATCTGTCAATTCTCTATAGCACAGCATTCGGGATGACGGCTGGACTCGTTTTCTCCCGAGGTTTGGGACAAGTCCTTGCAAAACCTGCACTCTTAAAGGACCGCGATGGCTTTTCCCTGTCTCAGGGAGTCTACGCCTCGATTATGGAACGGATGATGGATCTCTCCACGGGGATCATCCTGAGTCTCCCTCTCATCTGTCAGTCCCTTATCGGTTTCGAACCCTTCCCCCGCTTTCATTTGATTTTTTGGGTCGGGCTTTATATCGCGTGGGGATCTCTGGCCATCAGGAACATTCATGCGGTCTTTAAGGCGATTCAATTCATTTTCTCCATCATTTTGAACGCATTAAAAAGGTTGAAAATAAAAAAGATATTAGATCTGATCGAAAATATCCAGCTAATAGATGATCAGATTAGTTATCTTTCAATATCAAAGAAAAAATATGGGATTCGCTTTGTACTATGGAGCCAAATGAAGCCACTATTAATGACTTTTCGTATTTGGTGTTTGGCTTCAAGTTTTTCGATCAGCATTCCTTTTGATACATTTCTTTTGGGCCTTCCTGTGGTACAACTTGGCTTGCTTTTAGCCTTTACTCCCGGTTCATTAGGATTCTTAGAGGCAGGGTGGTTGGCCGTTTTGTCCTTCCAAGGGATATCACAAAACGAGATTTTCACCTTCCTGTTAATCTTACGTTTGGCAAATTACCTCTTTTTCCCCATGCTCACGTTACTTTTATGGTGCTTCAGTTGGAAGAGAAAAGCTAAAACTAAGTGAAGAGCCTATTAAGTCGAAAGTAGATGTTCTCAATGTCAGAGAAAAAGGATTATGCGATCGAGAATAATCTCGTTGTTAAGGAAAAACAGTAAAGCCAGCTTTACGATTCGAAAGGATTTTTTGACTGGCTGTTCAGTGGTTCTTGTCGCTTTTTTTCTGTATTCCCATTATGTTTGTACTCCTTCTTCCCCTGATGAACGCGGATACTTAGCTTGGTCTACCAGCATATTCGTGAAGGGGTCGTACGAGACTCCTGATGGCAGGCCTGTGGTTAAGGTCCCTCCGCTTCACTGTCACCTCATCGCGGGAAGCTATTCGCTATTCGGTCTAAGAGTGGAAGCTGCTCAAGGGGTAAGTGTGGTTTTCGGTGTCCTTTGCGTGGGCCTCCTCTATTTAACGGGCTGGAGCCTTTTTCATCCGGGAGTAGGGCTTCTGGCCGCACTCCTTTTGATGACGTCGGCCAAGGGAGAATTCTGGCAGTACTCCAATCGTGTTCTCAGCGAGGTGCCTCTGACGTTTTTTCTCCTCATGACCGCTTTTTTCCTTTGCCTTCATTGGCGTATGCGTCGATGGTGGACAGCCATAGGGGCTGGATTTTGGTTCGGCCTTGGAATACTTACAAAAGAGTTCACAATCCTTGTTCTACCTCTTTTCTTCCTGGCGTTTTTCCTCCATTCTGAGGCCTTGTCCAAGCGGCTTCTCATGTTTACGGCGTCGCTTCTCCTGGCCGCGGCTGTCGTGTTTCCTTGGGCTTTCCATGTGAAGGAAATCACAGGCACTCCCCTCGGCGGCATGGCAATGCGGGCCAAGGGAAAGGCCATCCAACTAATTGGTGATACCAAAAAATGGGGGATCCGGGACGTTCAAGAGATTAAAAAGACCGTTCTTTTCCGAGGAATGATATCGGGGCCTTTCCGCATACTCTTTCCTTTGTCTCTAGCCTATTTCGTCTTTCGTATCTATCGAAAAGGCCCGCGTGAGGGCTGGCTTTTCATTTTGTTGGTGGTGGTCTGGTTCGGATTCTTTTGCACATTTTCAGGCCTCAGCCCTAATAGAAGGCGATTGATCCCACTGCTGCCCTATTTCAGTCTATTCATCGCCCTCATGTTCCATGATTTCCATCGAATTGTCAGAGGCTCCAAGCTCTTTGGCGTCCGCAACGGCTCTCTGCATATCTTTGCGGTGATGGGGGTCCTCTCCCTGCTGTTTTTGAATCTCGGCCCTCGAGTGGGCCTTCTGAGGGGGTTGGTAAGCAAGGCCTTCCGGTCACCTAGCCCGCCTCTGCTTTTTCATGAGAGTCAGCAGGCCCTCGCCTGTCTAGAGGCAGAAGGGGGGCGGGTGGTCTCCAATATTCCGAATCTCTTCTATTTCTATGGAAAAGGCAGGTACCCGGTCTACAAACCAAGACGGATTCCCGCTGGAGCGGGTCCATGGGGGGATGGATCCTCGCGAGAGGAATCTAAGGGTATGAACACCCATGTCTCCCGCACGGCTTTTCTCAGGGGCCGGGACCTCTTGAAGGTGATCCGTGGATACCGCATTCACTATGTGGTGGCCTTGAAGTCCGGCAAGGAAAGTCGATTAAAGGAGACGATGAAACAGCTCATCGACGAAGGACTGGTTCATGCCAGCATCCGATGCAAGGGACAAGGGTACATGGTCTACGAAATCCTTCCCAAGACATGGTCCTCCCCTTAAGAAGTCGATTCAAGACATAACACTCACCGGGGATAGGATAGTCTGACATGCAGAATCGCCACCCTGCACGGCAAATTGACTTAGCCTTTTTGGTGATCCTGCTCCTCTTTTCGTTCTATCTGTACTCTCATTGGATCTGGAGGCCCGTCTCCCCGGATGAGCGGAACTACCTCGCCTGGGGAATGAAGATCTTTAAAGAAGGTGTTTATGAGACCTTGTCCGGAAGGCCTGTCACAAAGGTGCCCCCCTTTCACCCTTATATGTTGGCGTGGGGCTACAGACTCTTTGGACCTTCCGTGGATACAGCCCAAGGGATGAGTCTTCTTTTCGGATGCCTGTGTGTAGGTTTGGTCTATCTTTTCGGAAGGAGTTTTTGGAATCGGACCGTAGGGCTTACAGCCGCCCTGCTTCTGTTGACCTCTGCCAAGGGAACGTTCTGGCTCTATTCCAATAGGGTCCTGAACGACATCCATCTCAGTTTTTTCATTCTCCTGAGCCTCTATTTTCTTTGCCTGTATGCACGATATGGCCGGTGGTGGACGGCTTTGGGACTGGGGATGTCCTTGGGGTTGGGCCTGCTCACCAAGGAGTTCACGATCCTGATATGGCCTTTAGTCGTATGGGTGTTCTGTTTTCGTCCCGACCCGATTTCGAAAAGGATGGGGATGGTGTTGGGAGTCGTGGCTGTGGTCTTTTTCATTCTCCTCCCGTGGTTGATACAGGTGGACCAAGTGACGGGATCACCCTTTGGAGGACTGCTGCAGCGTGGAGCCGGACATGGCAAGGATGCATTGAGTAACCCAAAGGCTTGGGGCCTGCGTTCTTTTGGTGACTTGGTGGATATGGTCCGCTTTTTCGATCGGCCCGCCTGGTTCTCCCAGCTGATGGGATGGACAGGTTTCATCTATTGCCTCTGGCGAGCAAGAAAGAAGAGGCGGATGGAAGAGGGGATTCTTGTCGGTTTTGTTTTGATCTGGCTCGGCACCTTCGCGGTCTTCAAGGCCCTCCCGTTGGATTTGCGCCGTTTGATTCCACTGTTGCCCGTCTTCTCGATTCTGACGGCCGCCTTTTTCCATGCGGTATGGTTAAGATGCAGGGAATATACGACTAAGCTGGGTATCCCGAAGAAGATTTGGGTCGGAGTTTTCGGACTCATGTTCGCGTTTTATCTGATCAATGACCTGAAGCCGAAGAGGGTGCTGGGGGGGTTTGAACCGTTGTGCGTGTTGCACTCTCCTCGACGACCCTATTTGGAAGATGAGATGCGAACAGCCGTCCAGTGCCTTCCGAAGGGAGCCCAAGTGGCCACCAACTACAAGTCCCTTCTCTATTTCTATTCCAGGGGAGATCTTTTTCCTTCCGGCATTCCCCTTACCCTGGAAAAGAAAGCCCGTCCCTGGATGAAAGAGGCTCCTAAGCCCCATAGAGCACCTGTTTCTTCGTCCATCATCCTCTATGACTTTTATCACAAGGGTCGCAGAATGGTGATGGATGAGGCAACGTTGCTGAGGCGACTTCGAGAGAGTCAGGTGGAGTTTCTCGCCTTTTTCCAGAGTGGAAACCCCAGGTGGGCTCCCCGCCCACTGGAGGACTACTTTCGACGGCATTCCGAGCGCTATCGCCCCATATGTCAGACAGAGGGGGTTCAAGTCTACAGGATTGTAGATATTTCCCCATCGCCTGCGGATCCGGGTTCGTAATTCATTTTCAAGGAGTTGAGTGGCTTATGGTCGCGGGTTGGGTGGCCGTAATAGGTGCTCTGCTTCCGGGGGTCTTGGGATATCTGGGTCTGTGTGCTTTGGATCCGAGGGGGAAGATGAAACCGCAGGATCGTCTCCTCCTTTCCGTCCCCATGTTCTTTCTGTTTCCTTGGCTCGTGTACGGTCTCCACGTCCTTGCCCAAGGCGGGGTCTTCGCCCGAAGAGGAGTTTTCCTGGCATCTCTGGGCGGGCTTCTCCTTCCCTGTGTCGTCCTTTCTGCACGGAGAGTGTCTGCAGATCTCTCGTTCCTTTGCTCCAAGGTCAGACACCTCATCCGTGACCTACCTCCCCTTTATTCATTGTGTTTCTCGGCCGTCTTTTTGGGTTCCCTGGTTTTGGCTTTACTTCCAGTGCTCTTCGGAATGAGTTTGGGGGGGGACACTAACAAACACCTCATGTACGCAAGCCAACTGTTGCAAGGATGGTCGGTGTCAACGTTTCCTCCTTACTCCGATTTTCCTTGGACTCTCCATTATCCGTTTCTCCTCCATGCCGCCTTGGCATTTTTGGCCCGTCTTTTTCCCACGGATCTTTTTTCGGCCTATTTTGTCCTCCAATTTTTTCAGGCCTTGTGCTTGCCCTTGGGGATGTACGTCTTGGTACTCCACTGGACTTCGAAGCGATGGGTGGCCTTGGGGGCGATGGTCTTTACGGTCTGGTATGGGGGGCATCAGGTCCCATGGTACGGGGATGCTTGGTGGTTCAATCCGGCCATTGAAAGGATCCTTCCGCATCATCTCTCCAGGATGTGCAGCCTGGCCCTCTTTCCCTTTTTCCTCTATGGCCTTCTTCGGATTCTCGAGGGGGAGGAGAGCTTTTCCTACCCCTTGACCACGGGTGCGATTCTGGGTTTTGGAGGGGCCATCCATGCGTATGCCCTGGCATGGGGGGCCCTTTTGGTTACGATGCTCTTGGTGTTGCGGAGGAAAGATAGAGGGGCGGCCCGGGCTTTCCTTTGGATCTTCGGAATGGGGCTGATGATCGGCTCCTTAGCCTACCTACCCTCGGCAGGGGGGGGTGGAAGGCTTGAGGCCCTATCGAACCTGCTGTGTGCGAGTTCTTTTGCAAGGTCAAACGCAGGTCAAGTGCTCCTGGATGCTGGCCGGTTCTTCCACTACTATGGGATCGTGGGGGCATTGGGGGTAATGTCGATCCTTTTCTGGCGCACCTCCCGTAGTCCCGATGTCAAGAAGGCCCTCATCTTTTGCATTCTGCTCGTCCTTGCAGGCACCTACGCAAAGGAGGGGTTTCAGGTTGTTGCAGGTGTCCTTCTTCCTTATCATCCCACTCAGCATAAGTTCGGCAAGGCCTTGTACTTGGCCATGGTCCTTCTGGCCTGCGATTTCATGGCCTGTCTTTACATCTCCCAGGACGGGGGAAGAGCCTTGGGCAACCGCAGGGCCCTCCTGGGGCTCTGTATATTGGTTGGAGCCTTTGTGGTGGCTTTGGGGGTACGGTCCACGTTGAACTTTGCTGCGGTGTGGTCCCTTCGGGGGGCCATGGGGGTGACCAATCGCGCTTTCCTTCGGCACGAGAATATAGTTCAAATCATGAAGGGCATGGCCACCGCCAGGGACGTGGTGGCGATTCCCAAGAGGTTGTCCAAAATCTTTGCAAGCCTTACCGGTCTTCCAGTGCTATTTATCGATCATCCCAAGGGATATTCCCATTGCCGATACTTGGCTAACGAGCTCCTGTATATCCCGGATGAGAAGGTCTCGGAGCTGGAAGGGGCCCATGGCATCCGATACTCCGAACTCGTCGCCGGAATCCTCCGTCGATATGAGGTACGTTATCTTGTGGTTCCATCGGAAATGGGAGGGCGATTCAACAAGATGACGTTCCTCGAGCGCGCAGCAGCGGGGACCTGGAAGGGAGGAAGACTCTATAACGTGTTTCGGGTTCAGGACGAAATCCTCCTGGGAGAGGGCGAAGGGATGATGGAAGGAATTCTCGGCCGGGTCTTTGCCTCTCCACANATATGGAGGTCTGTGGTTGGATTTATTCCTTTATGCAAAGAGAGGATAGTTCCCCCTCGAGTTTTTGGCCGCCGCGAACTGGAGGTGAGCGGCCTCGCTTTCGATGGGAGGGCCTTTTGGCTGGAAGCTGGCAAGGGTGGACGAATCCTGTTGCGGCTGGATGGAACCGATGGGAGAGTCCTCGATGAAGGGTCCGCTGTGAAAGGAGGTTCGGCAGGGCTGGCCTGGGATGGAAAGGGACTTTGGATTATCGAGCGGAAGAGCGGGGAAGTGAGGGTTGTGGAGCCTCGATCCGGAGATATCCGGGCGAGGATAGAGGCCGGGTCCCAGGATCTCATCGGCCTTGCGTGGGGTGGGAGGCGGTTGTGGACGTTTGACCCTCACACCTCCCGGCTTCTTTCCGTGGATCCCCGGACGGAGAGTGTGAAAGAGTATGGAAAGGTCTCGGCCCATGTGCTGGATGTGGCCCATTTCCAGGGGCGACCTTGGGTCCTTTTGGAGGGTGGGAGAGTCTGCAGGGTGGGGCCCGAGGGTATCGAGCCTTCTCAGTGCTTGGCCAGTCCATCGGAGGAACTGGTCAAGATCGTATGGGCGGATGGGCGACTCTGGGGGTGGGATCGTCGGAATCAGGCCCTGGTTCAGTACGATAGGTACGCGGGGTCTCCCTTTAGAGTCCCTGGAGAATCAGGGGATCCTTGAAGATGTAAGATTCCCATGAAGGACCTTGGAGGGTATGAGAAGGAATCCATGGGTTGGGGGAAGGGAAGAGACAAGGGCATGATTTCCGCATGCCCTTACGCAGATATCTCGAAAGTCCGCGCTGTTGGCGTGGTAGGGGCCGATCCTGACGCCCGTTGGACACCGAGCCGTGGCCAAAGCCCATGGGTTATGCGGAAAGGAAAGAGAAACGGATCATTGGCGCGGTTTTTCGGCCCGGCTTAGAAGGAACTCAATCTTCTTTTCCAGTTCCCCGAGCAATTTTTCCCAATCGTATGCCTGCGAAGCTTGGCTTGCGGCCTCGGCCAACCGTTCCCTCATTTTCGGGTCCGCATAGAGCCGCTGAAGGCGGTCCGCAAGGTCCTCCGGGTCATCAGGCCGAAATAAAAGGGCCGTTTGGCCGTTCTCTAGAACCTCTCGGTGCGCTCGGATATGGGAAGCCACCACCGCCAGCCCCATGGCCATGTACTCGAGGACCTTGGTAGGGGATGAGACGCGGTACGCCTCAATGTCGGGCAGGGGTGAAAGGCCCACATGGGCGTCTTGAAGTGCTCTAGGGATCTGTTCATGAGGGAGAAACCCCCTCCATATGACCTCCCCTGAGACACCCCGCTCCTTGGTTAGGGCCTCCAATCTCTCTATGGCGGAACGAGGGCCGCTTCCGATGAATTCCATCCTGAAAGGGATTCCCTTTTCCTTCAAAATCTTTGCAGCCTCAATGCAGGTCTGATGGCCCCGATAGAGGGCCACCGAGGAGACGTAGACCACGTTCAGAGGCCCTGGGGGAGCGGACGGGGGGGGACGATCCCGTCGAAAGAGCCGATGATCAACACCGAGGGGCATCACATGGATCTTGTGGTCGGGGATTCCGAACTGGGAGATCAGTTGCTCCTTCAAGGCCTCGGATACAGTGACCACCAAGTCACATCGATGCAGTGCAAAGGCGTTGGCCTTCTTTTTTACCCGGTCGTACAGGGCGAGTAAGAGGCCCTTGAGGGAGGCGTGTGTTCCTTTTCTGGGGATCTGGCGCACCGGGTGGGTTCGAAGATCATACACCCACGGTGTAGCGTCCCGCCAGTGAAGAAAGGCTGGTACTGTCAGGGCGGATTTGTAGGCATAGAGGAGATGAAAGGGAGACATACGAATTATCTTCCGAAGTTGAATCAGGGACCAGAGATTGTAGGCGAGGAAAGGGGGAAGGAAGCGCCATGGGGCTCTCCTAGGGAGGCTGGGAAAGAGGACCGTTCGGAATCGTCTTTTCAGATGCGCATGAACGTAAAATGGCTCAGCCATTCCCATGATGGAGGAGAAATCTCGAGGATGGAGAAAGAGACAGATGGGAACGCCGAGCCTTGCTTCATTTCGGGCCCCCAAACAAGGAACAGGGTTGATGTGTCGATCTCGGAATCTGGGGGTCATGGCTTCCCGCTTTTTCCCAAAAGACGTTCTGTTCGAGACCGGAAGGCCTCAAGCACGATGCGATCGTCGTCGTGCAACCCCATCTTGAGCAGCATGAGGCCGTAGAGGGTGGCCATGGCGATGAGGACGGTCAGGGAAGGGGCATGGATGGCCCAAAGGAGGAGGCCTACACCTGCGGCCGCTGCCCCGGCAACGGCAACGATACCGTACCCCGGTCCCCAAGGATGAAGTCTCAACCTCCGCCACACCTGAAACATGTTCATGCCCTGGTTCAATGCATAGGAAAGACCTGTGGCTAGGGCCGCTCCACTAATCCCCCACCTTGGGATGAAGAGAAGGTTCAACCCCAGGTTTACCCCCGAAGCGATGCCCGCGTTGAGGAGAACCCAATCTTGATTACCGGTCATCTGGAGGAGGAACCCCACAGATCCAAAGGTGACGGCAGCCAATTGGCCAAAGGCCAGGATCATCAAAGCGGTCGAGGCTTGGGAGAATTCGCTTCCGAAAAGGGTCAAGACGGCTTTGGATGCTCCCGCCAATGCCAGGCATCCTGGCAGTCCCAAAAGAAAAGCCCACCGAGAGACAGTCTGGTAAAGCTTCGCAAGTTCCTTTCTTTCGCCTCCATGGTAAAGCTGGGAAATCATAGGTGCGAAGGTTGTGTTGAGCAGTGTGAGAGGGAACGGAATCAAGGAGGCAAGGGTGACTGCGGCTCGATAGAATCCTGCAGATTCCGGGGCGAGGAAGTGTCCGATGAGCAATAGATCCAACCGAGCCATGAGGATGTAACTCACTCCGGCAAAGCAGAGGGGGAGAGAAAAACGAAGGAGCTTTCTCAGTCTCCAGGAGAAATTCCGATAAAAGTCCGGAAGAATTCGTAGGATGCTGGCGAAGGCCAAGGCCGAGCCTACGGCCGCAGAAAGCCCGAAGGCTGCTATTGCTCCCCATACGTGAAACCCCAGTCCCGCAGCAGCGGTCAGGATCAGGATCTGAGAAGCGGATCGAACCACCATGGCCCAGGTCATGGGTGGGATGGCCTGGAAGGCCCGGAGGATGGCGAGAGACATCCAGAAAAGGACAGTGACGGGCAGGGCCACGGAGAGCCCTTTGAGCACAGGTGCCATCTCTGGGGCGTGAAAGTAGACACGTGCGAGCAGCGGGGCGGCTTGCCAAAGGACCGATGCCAAAACCAGGGAGGCTCCCCCGGAGAGGAGCAAAGCCCCCGAGGTGGTACCCTTGAGCTGCTTTCGATCTCCTTCCGTCAAGTGGATGGGGATGAAGCGCAAGACCCCGTTTTGCATGCCGAGGAGGGAGAAATGTTGAAGCCATTGGATTACATTCACCGCCAGAGAATAGAGACCGTAAATCCTAGCACCCAAGAGATTGCTGAGGAGGATCTGAAGCGGGAGGGCGATGACCTTGACGAGGACCTGTCCAAGAAGCATCATGGCCCCTCCGAGAGCGATCCTTCGGGTCAAGGTATCATGTACCCCAGAAGGGGCCTCAGGATGTTCATTTGGATGTCGACCAGTCTCCATATTAGGACAAATTCGCCCGATCTTTAGGCGGCCAAATCCCGGAGATGGACCATCAAACCGAGGAGATTTCCGAGTCCCTGGAGGATTCGGGCCAGCCTTTGATTCTTTTCCCCAACCAATAGCGCTGCGCCAAGGTTCCCCAAAGTCAGGCCCGTCATGGCCCAAAGGAAACGCGCTCGGTTGAGGAGGGTTTTGGAGGCGTGGGTTCGGAAGAGGTG
This sequence comes from Desulfarculaceae bacterium JdFR-97, assembly GCA_002010915.1. Lineage (GTDB taxonomy): Bacteria > Desulfobacterota > Desulfocorpusculales > Desulfocorpusculum > Desulfocorpusculum > JdFR-97. The sequence goes on from MTPG01000081.1 coordinate 26,590, forward strand.
ACAGTGGCCGGCCGCCTGATTGTAACCTCTCCGGAAGCTTCCCCTCCATCCCCGGGATGGTGGGTAATGACGGAGCCGAGCGAATGGGGTGAGCTTGATCCGGTATCGTCGGGAGATCCTCCAGCAGAATTCCACATCGGCCAGACCGTGTCGCCCCGGACGGCCCATATCCGAAAGCTGAAACTCCTGAAAGACCTGGCGTCGAAAGCAGGAGAGTCCTCCGGGGACCCAATCCACATCGATCACTCGGTCCAGAGTGGGGTCTACCTCGGTATGGAAGCCCCATGGAAGGATCTCTCCGGGTTTGCCCCGGTCCAGCAGGAAGAGGCGGGCCCATCTGCGAAAAATCCGGGGCTTGGGCCTTCGGTTAACGATCATGCCGCCCACGGCGCCCACCTTCCCTTCTCCATCTTCCTGAAATGGACGGAGGATCTCCCGGATGAAATCGGGGTGAAGTTCCACGTCGTCATCCAGGAACAGAAGAAACTCTCCGCTGGCCAACTTTGCCCCGAGATTTCGGGATGCGGAGAGCCCTGGAGGAGACTTCTTCCGGTAAAGGAGACGGAGGCGGGATGGGATCCGCTCCCTGATCTTTCCTTCATCCCCCTCTCCGTCATCGATGATCACGATCTCTCCGGGAAGATGGGACTGTGCCTCCAAAGACTTGAGACATCGGAGTAGGGCATCCTCCCGATTCATAGTAGCGATGATCACCGACAGATCCCCCTTTACAAACACCTCATCCCGTCCGCCCAAGTTACTTCTCTCCTCGGCCTGGCTCTTCGACCCGAAAGACCTCCATCCTCACATTCCCATTGTAGAAGGTCTGTATAAGCCTCAAAGAATAACCCATTACCTCCACCTCCTTCTCGATCCCGGCCACCATCCGCTCATCGTCTGCAGAGCGCTCCAAGACCAGGAAGTGGACAGACTTTTCCCTCCCTTTCAGAAAGTTCCTGATAGCGATCCCTCGACCGCCCGCGTAGAAGGCGATCCGCGGACGGTCCGTCACCACCGTAGGGCTGGGTGGTCCTTGCATCCGAATCCACTCTCCGACCCGACGACGGATGAGTTTGTCCTGCCTCTGCGGTGGGAGGACCTGCCACAGGGAGGATACCATCAACAGCCCCACCAGGAGGGCCGTCCCTTTTGTAGAAGAGAGAAAGGGGACAGTGTGGTTCAGCTTTTGGCGGATCCACATCAGTCCTTGGGCCGCCAGGAGGTATCCTAACATGGCCAGAGGGACCAGATGCCTCTTGCTTATGGAGAAAAAGGCTCCGGTTGTCCGTAAATATCCCAAGGCGAGCCAGCACACCATCACCAGTACCACCGCGACCCAACCTCGGTCTCGATACCATGGCATGGCGAAAAGCCCGATACAGGTGAGAAGGAAGAATAGGGGATAGGCGGTGCGGATCCAGTGAACCCATAAGTCCGCCGCGAACAGCAGGACCCGGTACTTCCAGGCAGCCGAAAGGAAACGGTAGAGGCGAGGCCGGTCGCGATGCCCGTCGATAAACTGTTTTATTCCTTGTTTTGAGCCCTCGCCAAGAGATGCCGCCCTATGCAGTTGTCGACTATAGGATTGGATCTCCGTGGGGTTAATGGATCTCGCTTGTTGGGGAACGAACAAAAGGACGGCAGAGAGCACGAGGACCGCGGGCAGGAGATAGAGAACGGCCCGAACCACGACCTCTTTGGCTCCATGGGGCCCCCGAAGGCGGATCCACAGGATCAGGATACCTAAAGGGAGGAGCATCAGCCCTTCGATCCTGAAGGCACAACTAAGAACTGCGCAAGCTCCGGCCGAGGGGATGAAAATCCAAGCCCGCGCTTCCTTCCGTGAGCCTCGAAGAAGGCACCAAAGGGCCCCCAACAGCCAGAACCAGAAGATGGGGTCACGGATCACATCGATGGAATAATGGACTATGGAAGGGGATAGAGCATAAAGCAAGGCAGGAATCCATACGCGGTCAGGAGGCAACAACTCCCTGGATAGGAGATAAAGGGGCAAGATGGTGGCGATGCCAAAGAGGATGGGCAGGAGCCTGGCTGCTGTCACCCAATCCTTTATTAGGAAGGAGTGGGTCCATCCAATGAGCAAGGGAAAGACCGAGGGATGGACCAGAAGAGGAGATGTGGATCCCCCTCGTTCCAGCCGTTTGGCGGCTTCGATAAAGCCGATGGCGTCCGTATTGATAACGTAGGGGGCTATGATGTGGGGTAGGCGCACTGCCATACCAAAAGCCATGAGGAGCAGTAGTGCAAGGAGGTCTCTTTGGACCTCTGTACGTTTCATGTCGGCGACCCCTTTCACCGGCCCTTCCGGTGAAAGATTGTGCGAAGGGTCCTGAGGAGGATCATGCAGTCGAGAAACAGGGATGCGTTCTGGATATAGAAGAGCTCGTATTCGAACTTCTCGAGCTGGGACTCCTCTGTATCCGCATAGGGAAAATTGACCTGCGCCCACCCTGTAAGTCCTGGCCTGAGGGCGAAGCGCAGCTCGTATAGAGGGATCCGCTGAGAGAGTTGGTCCGCGAAGTGGGCCCGAATCGGCCGGGGCCCGATCAGGCTCATGTCTCCCCGCAGGATATTGATGAGCTGAGGGAGTTCGTCTATTCTCGTGCTCCTGAGCCATCGTCCCAGAGGAGTAACGCGGGGATCGTGAGGGCTGGACCAGACCGGTCCCGTTTCTTTTTCTGCCTCCTCGACCATGGTGCGGAACTTCAGGCATGGGAAGGGTCTCCGATTTTTCCCAAGCCGCTCTTGCTTGAAGAGGATGGGGCCGGAAGAAGATAGACGGATCAGGAGGGCGACAAGGATCATTAGGGGAAGGGAGAGGATCAGCGCGGTGCCCGCCACCGATACATCGATCACGCGCTTGATCTTCAGATAGAAGGGACTGGGCCCTCCGTGGATTCCTGCATACGAGAGCAACCACCGGTCGTCGCAGTAACGAAGCGGGACCTTGCCCGTCATGTTCTTGTAAAGGGTGATCAGATCGCTGACTTCCAGACCCTCGCAGTTGCGTCTGAGGAGGGCCCTGGCCTCCTCATCCCGGATGGCTCCGTCTGCCGCCTGAAAGGCGAGGGCCTCTACCCGGGCGTCCTCGAGCAGAGAGGCGAGGGAAGGATAACGCTCCACATCGACGGTGAGAGACATGTGCTTTGTGGAATGATCCGAACAGTAGACACCCACAACGTGATAGTGACGTTGAATCTCCTCTTGGGCTTCCCTGAGGAACCCCTCGATGAGCGGTCCGGGTCCCACAAGGGCGAGATTCCTCCTCTGCATGATGGATAGAGGGCTCCGGTAGTAGAGGATACGCCAAAGGTAGACCGTGAAGACACAGAGGGGAAATTGAAGGGTGAGGACCACACGGCCCATCCAGTACCCAGGGACAAAGAATTGAAGGAGCATCAGTATGGCCGTGGAGGTCCCGAGGGCGTAGAAGGTCAACAAAAAGACCCGCATAGGCGTGAAGGGGCGAACAACCGCATAGAGTCCATATAGATAGAGGAAGAGGAGGTGGGAGAGGACGGCGACGAAAAGGAAGAGGTTGGCTCTGTGGAGAGCCGCGGCCCATGCTAGTCGATGGGCCTTCCAGGAGAACTTCAGGACATAGCCCCCATAAAGGCAGGCGGTCAGCAACACGATGTCCACCAGGAGGAGAAGGAGGATTTTGTGAATGGCCCTTGTGCGCAGATACCGCCACATGCACTCTTTCCTCGTGTCAGCGATAAGTGGAGGGAGGGCTTTTGGCCAATGCGAGGATCACGCCCCACAAGCGGCTGAAGTTGAGGCTCACGAAGGTAAAGGGAAGACTCACCGGCGTCCACCTCCGACCAAGGACGTGGGCGATCCATCCTAACAGGGCCAAGAGGTAGAAGACCGCCTGGCAGAGGGCCGTGAAGCGATACCATCCGCCGACATTCAGGAGAAAAGGGTTAGACGCTCCCAGGAGGAGGAGAAAGAACGGGCTTAGATGGCGCATGGTCTTGTGGGAGAGGATGGAGACGAGGATAGCCGGCCTCCTCCATAGACGTTCTTTCCAGAGGCGCTTAAGGATGCTGAGGAAGGCCATCGTCGTCCTTCGTGCCCGCCTCCGGTGCGTGGACCGCAAGGTGGGGTCGATCCGATCGTAGGCCAGGGCCTGAGGTTCATAATGGAGGCGGAAGCCCCGAGAGACCACGGAGAGGGTCTCCGCATAATCCACATCGTCGTAAACCTCTTCCATCGGAATATAGAGCGAGCGCCTCATACAGAAGGCGGCTCCGGTTCCGAAGGCCAGAAGACCCAAGGCACTCTCCCAGGTGCGAAGCTTTTCCTCGAACCTCCAGTATAGACCTGCGGAATGGGCTATGGAGGACTCCTCCACATTTACGTAATGAATCCTCCCACTGACCGCCCCAACACCCTCCAACATGAAATGCGGGATGATCCGCTCGAGAAAGTGGGGATCGAAACGTGTCTCCGCGTCGGTAAAGACCACGATCTCGCCCCTTGTCTGTAGGACCGCATCGTTATGGACCGCGGCCCGGCCCCGATGTTCCGGAAACTCCAGAAGCCGGATCCGGTCCCAAGCCTCCTGAAGGGCCCTGACGATACGCGCGGTTCCGTCTCTGGACCCATCCGAGGCCACGAGGATCTCCAGTTTTTCCGGATCGTAATGCAGCTCCTGGAGATTGCGCAATCGTTCCTCGATGCTCTTCTCCTCATTGTGGGCCGCAACGATCACGCTCACGGTAGGCGGGTCTTGGGGGAAAGGAGGGATAGAGGGGATTCCCTTCCGACGCACGAGGATCCAGAGGATGGCCCCATAGAGAAACCATGTATGGACCAGAGCCCAAAAGCTCACCCAGTAGCTGATGGCCGCAAGGATAGAAGCCTGCATCCAGGGGAGTCCGCTCGCTGCATTGTGGAAAAAGTCGTGTCATTATAGGCAGATCTTAGAGGTGTTGTAAATAGAGCCATTGACAATCCCTTTTCCCCCAAGTACGTTGACTCAAGCGGGACCCAGAGGGGCAGAAGGAAGACGGGTCAAGGGACGAGGGCTTGTCCAGGTCTGGAGGGAGGCGTCGAGGGTCATGGGAATGATGTTGGTGCGGGATTTTCCTTTCCTCACAGAGGAGGAAAGGCTCGATCTGGTCCGACTCCTCATCCCGGAGCCCTGTTTTCGAACCTTCGGGATCGACCGGGAGACCTTCCGCGACGCCCAGGGAAGGCTTCGATTGAGGATCATGTACCGCAATCAGGGGAGAATCTTCGGAGTCCGCATCCTTCACCCTGAGGTGCCCTTGGATCCCGTCTATTCCATCTTCCTTCAAGACTACGAACAGGACGGGGTCGATGTCATCGGGCTTAACATCAACGATCCTCATGCTCCCCGTTTCCAGGTGGATCTGGACGAATACGGGCGGATCCCGGCGGACCATTTCTCGGGCCGCCGCAACATCCCCGAGGAGATTCGGGCCATGGAGGCTGGCCTGGCACCCGGCCAAGTCCGCAAAGGGCTTCGATGGATCCGGGATGTCCTGGAGGGACTCGAGGCCCTTCTTCGTCGGATGGGCAAGCGCTGGATCTATTGCGAGGCCATGGCCTATCATAATGCCATGGTCTATGAACGTCATGGATTCGGATACCAGTTCCGCACCTGGGAACACGAAATGCGCTGGATCGACAGAGAATTCCGCCCTCCCCATGGTCTTTTCTTCAGAAAGCTGGATGGATCGACCCCCTTTCGAAGGCCAGGGATGGAGCGGACGGTTCGAGGTAGGAGTTGGGCCATCCACGACGGCATCATGGGAAGACCATGGCCGAGACCGGCCATGGTCAAGGAGGTGGGGGTCCATGCCGGGGTCAACACCTTTCCCGGGGGGGAATACTGAAGATCTTGTTCAGAGGGGTTGATGCCTGGTCTCCTGAAGAAAAGGGAGATGCAGGGCTGCGAAGAGGGGCGGAGAGTCTGCCATGCAGGGGATTCGAAGCCCCAGTCCATAGTCTCTTGGAGGAGGTGTAAGATGATCTCGATTCAGGGTGTGCTGGTTCCCGTGGATTTTTCCAAGGAATCCATCCTCGCCGCCAAGTTCGGGGCCTCGCTGGCGGAGGAATACAACTCCAAACTCTACCTGCTCCATGTCCTGGAGCCGCTTCACTCCTCCGTTCGGGCCGAGATATCCGATTTCGATCTCTTTCAGCAGCGCATGATCGACCAGGCCAAAGAGGATCTTGAGAAGGTCGTTCCTGCTGCGGTCAAACAGCGCCTCGAGGTAGAGGAGGTCTTGGAGATCGGTCAACCCCAATATGTGATCGTGGAGAAGGCCAAGGAATTAGGGGTGGATGTGATCGTCATCGCAACTCATGGAAGGACCGGACTGGCTCATGTGCTTCTGGGCAGTGTGGCCGAAAAGGTGATTCGACATGCCCCCTGCCCGGTATTCGTGATACGCAATCCAAAGGATAAGTACGTCTACGGCTGGGAGTGATCGGCTGCTCGCGATCCGAGGGACCCGGGGATGTAGCCCATCTCCCGGGATACCTCCTCGGCCGTATGGAGAAGTCGCTCGGCCAGGGTCTCCAGCGTCTCTCCCAGAATCCTTCGAGGGTCACCGGATACGCTGATGGAGGCGATGGGTTGGCCGTCCGAGCGTCGGATGGGGGCTCCGATACAAGCTAGTCCCGAGACGATTTCCCCCCGATCGAGGGCATACCCGCGCATACGGGTGTTGTCCAGCTCCTGGAGGAGTTGTTCTTCTTCTGTGATGGTGCGGGGCGTGTAGCGGACCAGACGGTTCCGTCGCAGATAGGCTTTCAGCTCCTCCGGAGGGAGGAAGGCGAGGACGGCCTTTCCGATAGCCGAACAGTAGCCTGGGATTCGGGGGCCGATTTGCGGAAACTGGAGGGCCCTGGAACGGGGGTGTACGCTAAGAGTCACCAGGGCCGTGTCCCCGTCCCAGAGGGCCACTCTGGCCATAAGGCGGACCTCTCGGGCCAGTCTCTGGACAAAGGGTGCGGACCGTTGATTGACCTCCAGACAACTTGCCAGGACTGCTCCCAACTCATACAGCTTCAGTCCCAATTCGTACTTCCGAGTGTCGGGGTCCCTATGCAGAAAACCACGCTTGCACAGAGTCGTCACCAGCCCATGAACCGTGGTCTTGGGAAGCCCCATCTCCCTACTGATCTCCGAGATCCCCAGCCTCCGACGCGAAGGTGAGAAAAGCTCCAGGATGTCCAAAGCCCTCTCTACGGATTGGATGGACATGCCTTCCTCCTTCTTATGACTGTCAGGTCACTTCGGTGCCCCACCATGAAAACGGTTGCAAAACTAGCTTCTACGTTCCTTTTCTCAGTGCGCAGGCTAAGAGACCCGCCACTAATGTTGGATATCGTTCGTGGTGGGCGGGCTAATGCGGGGATCAATGCCTTTATTCGGGGAGGCTAAAGCCTCTCCTACCCAACCAAGACCAAATAGACGAGACAGACGAAACAGACGAAATCAACCAGATAGACGAGATCAACGAGATCGACGAAATACCCTCCCCAACGAGCGAGAGGCTATTTTCTAATCAGAGTTTCTACATTATAGAACAGAGATCGACAAAAAGGAATATCAATAGCCTCCATCCCTTGCCAAGAGGTCGCCTTGGTTGGTAATATCGTGGCAGACCAAAGAGAGACGGAGGAAAGCATGGCGGAGAACCGCGGTCTACAAGCCCTGGAAGCAAATGTGATCCAGAAGGATCTCTGTGCCTTTTGTGGAGCATGTCTTTCCCTTTGCCCCTATCTTCGAAGCTGGGGGGGGAGGTGGGTCAAATTGCATGACTGCGACTTGGCCGAAGGGCGCTGCTATGCCTATTGCCCCCGGACCGAGCTGGATTTGGATGCGATTCATAGCGGGCTTTTGGGCGGCCCCTATGAGGATCTCGCGATGGGGCCGTTTCGTCGCGTGGTGATGGCCCAGTGCACGGACCCTCAGGTGAGACAGCGGGCACAGACAGGTGGGGTCGTCTCGGCCCTGATGAGCCTCGCTCTCGATGCGGGATGGATCGATGCGGCTGTGCTTACCCGGCGTGGCGAAGATCAGTTGCCCGAGGGATACCTTGTCAGGAAACGCGAGGAGGTGCTGATCTGCGCCGGGTCCAGCTACGTGGCGGCCCCAACCTTGGAGGCCCTTAATCGAGGCCCATGGAACGGAGATGAGCGGATCGGGGTTGTGGCCATCCCCTGTCAGGTGCAGGCCTTGGCAAAGATGCGCCTCTCTGCCCTCGAGAGGAAGACCCCCATCGATCGCATCGCCCTGATCGTGGGACTGTTCTGCACTTGGGCCCTCACCTACAGGCCCTTTATGGAGTTCGTTCGAATCCGTGTCCAAGGAGTGCCGATACAGAAGATGGACATAACTCCCCCGCCCGAGCGACTCTTGAAGGTTCATACCCATGGGGACGTCTGGAATATCCCTCTCGACGAGATTCGTTCGTTCATTCCCCCCACCTGCGGGGTCTGTTTGGATATGACCTCGGAGTGGGCAGACCTGTCCGTGGGCACGGTGGAAGGGATGGAAGGCTGGAACACCGTGGTGGTACGAACGGAAAGAGGAGAGGAGCTCTTCGAGAGGGCCGAGAAAGAGGGCCTTCTAGAGATCCGTCAGCTTCCGGAGGCCAACTTCCAGCACCTTCGGGACGCCTCCCTCCTGAAGAAGCGGAGGGCACTGAAGGCCCTGCAGGAGCGTGGGGAGCTGGCGACGGGCTATCTGAAACTGTCTCAAGAGGCTGTCCAGAGGATCCTAGAAGATGGTACGGAGGCCGAATCATGAGCTTGATCGCCAAAGATGCCCCGGGTCAGCAGGTTCTGCTGATGGGGAACGAAGCCATTGCACGAGGGGCGGTAGAGGCCGGAGTGAAAGTCTGTGCGGCCTATCCGGGCAACCCATCCTCGGAGATCATCGGTTCGCTGGCCCAAGTGGGGGAGGACTTGGGGATCTACGTGGAGTGGTCGGTTAACGAAAAAGTGGCTCTGGAGATATCGGCCGCTGCTTCCTTCGCAGGGCTGCGGGGATTGACGGCCATGAAACAGAATGGGCTGAACGTGGCCTCGGACTTCCTTCTGAACCTGAACCTGAGCGGGACCAAAGGTGGGCTGGTGGTGGTGGTCTGCGATGACCCTTCAGCACTCTCCTCCAGCAACGAGGAGGACTCCCGTGCCTATGCCAAATTGGGAGACCTGCCCCTTCTGGAGCCGTCCACCTTCCAAGAGGCCAAGGATATGACGAAGTGGGCCTTCGAGCTGTCCGAGGAACTGGGGATCCCCTGTATGCTTCGAAGCGTAACGAGGGTCTCGCACGCCAGAGGGAACGTAAAACTGGGGGAGATCCCAAAGGATGTCCGCGAGCCCCACTTCGACACCACGCATCCCATCATCCCCTTGCCCGTTGCCTGGACCCATCGGTCCCTGCACGACAAGCTGGCCAAATGCCGGGAACGGTTCGAGACCTCATCCTTCAATATATATCAAGGGCCCGAGAAGCCGGAATTGTTGGTGGTCACCTGCGGTTCGAGTTGGCTCTATGTCAGGGAAGCGGTGCACAACTTGGGTTTGGAGGATCGGGTGGGTGTCGTGAAACTGGGCACCACATGGCCTCTTCCCGGGGACTTCCTGAGAAGGCACCTGAAGCGGGCCGCCCGGATCCTCTTCGTGGAGGAGGTGGATCCCTTCCTGGAGGAGAATGTCAAGGCCTTCTGCGCGGAAAACGGCGACGAACTGGGCATGAAGACCTTCTTGGGAAAGGCCTCCGGTGATATGCCGGATATTGGTGAGATGAATCCGGACATCGTCACCGAGACCCTCAAGAGAATCTTCCGTGTCTCCTATGAGCCTCGGCCTTCGGAATACGCCCAGAACGCCACCCAGATAGCCCTCCAACATGCCCCCATGCGACAACTGGGGTTCTGCGCTGGCTGTCCGCACCGAGCCACCTATTGGGCCGTCAAGAACGCCTTGGCCATGGACGGACGGGACGGATTCGTGCTGGGGGACATCGGGTGTTACACCTTGGGGATCGCGCCGGCCGGTTTCAGTCAGGTGAAGACCTTTCACGCAATGGGATCGGGTACGGGCCTTGCCAACGGCTTCGGCCAGTTGGAGCGGTTTGGATTCCATCAACCCATCATCGCGGTATGCGGAGACTCCACCTTTTACCATGCGGCAGTCCCCGCCCTGATCAACGCCCAATACAACAGGGCCGACTTCCTCATGCTCATCTTGGACAACAGCGCTACCTCCATGACGGGGTTTCAACCACATCCTGGTACGGGACGGACCGCCATGGGACAGGAGGCCCCCGTGGTGGACATCGAAGGGCTCTGCAGGGCCTTGGGTGCTCATGTAGAGGCGGTAGACCCCTTCCAGGTCACGGAGACCACCCATACCATTTATCGTCTCCTGCAGAAGGGTAAGGGATTGCGAGTGTTGGTGGTTCGCAGAGAATGCGCGCTGGTTCGCGGGAAGCGGGAGGGGAAACTCTTCCAAGTCCGTGTGGATCAGCAACGCTGCATTGGGATCGACTGTGGGTGCAATCGTCTTTGCACCCGGGTTTTCAAGTGCCCGGGGCTGGTGTGGGATCCCGAGACGGGGAAAGCCCGAGTGGATGAGGCCATCTGCACGGGCTGTGGGGTCTGTGCGGAGATCTGTCCCAGCTCCGCCATCATCAAGGAGGTAGCCTGATGCTGCTGTTGGAGAAGGACCCTCTCAATGTCATCATCACGGGGGTGGGGGGACAGGGCAACGTTCTTGCCTCCCAGATCCTCGGACAGATGTTGGTTCAGAAGGGATATGTGGTCACCATCGGTGAAACTTACGGGGCCTCTCAGAGGGGAGGGTCAGTGATGAGTCACCTGCGTATCTCCCACAAAGACCAATTCTCTCCTCTGATTCCGCAAGGGCTCTGCGATCTGGTGGTGGGACTCGAGCCTGTGGAGGCCTTGCGGGTCCTCGGGCCTTATGGCAACCCCGGGGTGCTCATGATCGTCAACACCCGCCCCATCCACCCCATCGATGTCATCTCGGGCGATGCCCAATATCCCGACCTCGAGCAGGTCCTGAAGGAGATCCGTTCCCTGAGCCGGAGGCTCTGGACCGTCCAGGCCACGGACATGGCATTGGAGATGGGTGATCCGCTCTTCTCCAACATCATCATGTTGGGGGCCCTATCCGCCACGGGAATCCTCCCCCTGGAGAGGGAGGACCTGGAGAGGATTTTGGGCGAGCTTTTCCCCCCGGAACGCATCCCGGCCAACTTGGAGGCTTACGACAAGGGGAGGGAGGCGGTGCAGGAATACAGCCCTTGAGCCCGCTTCTGATTTCTGTGCTCAGTCCTGCTCTTTAGTTGACTATACAAAAGATCCGCGGCCTGTCCGGATGAGGAATATCACCCGGGCAAGACAAGTCAAGGGTTTCTCCCCTTCCGGTAGTAAAGGAGGGCCTGGGGCAGGTGTTCCTGGATCTGGCGGATCCTCCTTTGATGGGCCGGATGGGTGGAAAGGAGTTCGGGAGGAGTCTTTCCCCTTTTGGCCCTGGCCATTCGTCGCCAGAAATGGACTGCCTCTGTAGGATCGTATCCGGCCTTGGCCATGTAGATGAGGCCTATCTGGTCCGCCTCTAGCTCTTCCTGCCTGCTGAAGGGCAGAAGCGCCCCCACATTGACCCCTATTCCATAGGCCGCGTTGAGGGCCTTAATGGCCTCGGGACTTCGATTTTGGATGGCAAGATTCAGCCCCGCCTGCCCCACACGAGCCAACAAGGCATGGGTCATCCTCTCGGCCCCATGCCTGGCCACTACATGGGCCACCTCGTGGGCCAACACGGTGGCCAGAGATGCCTCGTTTCTCACATATCGGAACAAACCGCTGTAGACCACCACCTTTCCACCAGGGAGACAGAAGGCATTGGCCACATCATCGTTATCGATCACCACGAATTCCCATTGAAAGTCCGGACGTCGGACCACCTTGGCAATGCGATGTCCGACCCTCCGGACCATGGCGTTCTTGACGGGGTCCCGCGAGATCCTCTCCTCCTTCAATACCTGTTGAAATGCCTTGAGCCCGAGCGCCATCTCTTGGGACTCGGAGATAAGGATGAGCTGTTTCCTCCCCGTGACCGGGGCCTCGGCGCAGGCCCACACGACTCCCAAAAGGAGGATGAAGGCCAAGAGGTGGATCCTCCCCTTGAGCCTCAAGCCACCCGACCTGTATGACAACCGCATGATTCACCCTCCGCTGCGGCGATCAGACCCTCATCTCCTTGGGGATAAAATCCTGGGGACGCACCTCCTCCAGCTCAATGGCCTCGGAGGGGCATCCTGTGGCACACACTCCGCATCCCATGCACTTCTCATCCACAACCCTAGCGTGATCATCTTCCATCTCCATGGCCTGGAAGATGCAGCGCTCCACGCAGGTCTCGCACGCCACACAGCGATCGGGATCGACCCGGGCCCGGAAGCGGCTGGGATCCAGAAGGCGTTTTCCGTGCTGTATGACCAAGGGCATCACCTGGCAGCAACATGGACAGCAGTTGCAGATGACGTGGCCGATCCCGGCCTTGTTCTCAGAACAATGGACGAGTCCTTTTTCCTGGGCCTCCTCCAGGAGATGAAGCGCCTCCTCCTTGGTCAAGGACCGGCCCGTGCCACGCGTGACAGCATAGTCTGCTGCCTTGTCGAGTTGGATGCAGATCTCCAGGGGTTGATCGCACTTTCGGGCGGTCAGTCGGCAGGTACAGTTGGTGACGGCCAGAGAGCGGGCGTTTTCGATGAACTTTCGGGCGGTCTCATAAGGAAGCACCTGGGTTCCCCCCTGGATGGCCTGGTCCACGGGGATCACTCTGAAAAAGGGGCGCATGCCGCTCTTGTCGATGGCATCGGCCAGCTTCGGCCATTCGGTCTCCATGTATTCTTGCCAGAGATCCAGGAATTCTTGGGGGGCCTCCTTCCAGAGGATGGTGGCGTCATGGAACTGGATTAGGTTGCGGCACATGCGATAGACGGTCCCTTGGGGTTTCTTGGAATGGAAAACCAGGCCCTTCCGGAAGAGGAGATCCAGCATGGGGTCTAACTCCTGCTGGGTCTTCCCCGTCCGATCCGCCAGTTCCTGAATCGTCCCCGGCATGGCCAAGAGGAGGCGTGCCTCCTCCTCATCGGCGATCATGCGAAACAGCTTGGGGATCCGTTCCGAGCCTTTAAGGCCGATCCTCTCGGAAAGCTGTTCGTAAAGGTTATGTTCCTCGGTCATGGGATCTCCTCCAGGTGGTTTCATCTCCCGGATGGGTTCGGGTCCATCCTTGGGTTGGGGGCCTCCCCGGTAAGAGGCCCTCGAGTGTCCAATCCGTGCTCTTTTCCTCGGGGGGCACACCCAAAAGGTCTATAGCCCGAAGATACCCACGCTGCAGATGCTCATGGGGGGTATGCCTCCCAGGTTGTGGGTGAGCCCCAGCTTAGGGTCCTTGATCTGTCGCTGTCCGGCCTTCCCCTGAAGCTGCTTGTAGACCTCGTAGATCAT
>MTPG01000126.1 GCA_002010915.1 Desulfarculaceae bacterium JdFR-97
TTCCCGCCCGATCCCTCCAATGAAAGCCCTGCTCTAGCCGTTCTTCTGGACCGGAGTGGCTGCAGGGCCCTCATCGGGCAGGGCAGACAAAAGCCATCGATGGATGGCCACGGCCGCTTTGAGGCTTACCGGCTCCAGCATGAGGTCATGCCCGGCCTCCGGCACCTCCAGGGCCTCACATCCGTAAAAACGGGCGATCTGATCGTAGGGATGCACCACCGTCCGGTCGTATTGGGCACCGACCGCCAGCACCGGGCATTGGATCCTGGAACGGTCCACACAGAGCTGCCCCCCACTGTATTCGTTCATGACCGAGGGGGACTCGGGCACCAGCTTCTCGTAGATCGCCTGAAACTGCTGGTCGTCGATCCTGTAGAACCAGAGACGTCGAGCCTCCTCTGGAGAGAAGAGGATCGGCTCCTCGGCCGGAAGAGGCTCCCGCATGGCCCCCAGTTGGCCCGGCCCCACAGACGCGACCAGGATCACGGCCCTCGGCGTCGATCTCTCGGCGGCCTTTTGGACCAAGATCCCCCCCATGCTATGCCCCAAAAGGACCACAGGCCTCTGGATCCATTCCTGAACGCGCAGGATATCCTCCACATATTCAGCCGCCTTCATACTGAGGTAGGCTTCTTTGGGAACCGCTCGGGATCCTGGGTGATTCCGCAGCGACATTGAGTAGACTCTCCATCCGAAGACCGCGAAAAACCCCATCCACCTCTCGAAGGCCCACCATCCATGGCAAGCACCGTGGACCAATAAGAGGGGACTCTCAAGACCCGACTCCAGCACCGGAGCGCTCTCCATGACGAAGAGCCCATCGACGAGGTGTTCCCTCCTGTGGTACGGGACGCTCTCCATGGACTCCATCCGGTCCCCCTAGCGCCCGTCTGGGATCATGTGAAGCGGCCGGCCCTCCCACGCCAGGGCGGCTTCCTTCAGACATTCGGAAAGGGTAGGATGAGGTTTCACCACCTGTCCGAGGTCCTCCACCGCGGCCTCTATATTCACGGCCAGAAGGACCTCTCCAATGAGCTCTGTGGCGCTCTCTCCGAAGATGTGAACCCCCAGAATCTCCCCGTTATCCTCATCCCCGATGATCTTGACGAAGCCTTCCACTTCTCCTATGGCCTGGGCCTTGCCGCTGAATTCATAGGGAAACTTCCCCACGCGCACCCGTCTTCCGCTCTCTCTGGCCTCCCACTCAGTCTGACCTACGGCCGCGGCCTCCGGAAAACCCCACACACAACGGGGGACCTTATGGGGGTCGAACTCTCGGTCTCCTCCCAGCATGTTGGTGACGGCCACCTCGGCCTGGGCACTTGCGGCATGGGCCGTCATGAGGCCCCCTACGAGATCCCCCACCGCGTAGACCCCATGCAGGTTCGTCTCCATTTTGCGGTTGACCCGGACGTAGGGACCGTTCATGGCCAAACCCAGACGGGAAGGATCGATCCCCTGAAGGGAGGGTTTCCTCCCCGTGGCCAGAAGCACCATATCCCCTCTGCGTTCCTCCTTGCGGCCATTGCGATCAACAAAGACCACCCGGGCGCCGTCCCCTTCCTTCCAGACCCCATCCACCCTGGCCTCGAGATGGATCTCCACTGCGCGCTGACTCAGAGAGCGTCGGAAGGCCCTGCGTATCTCCTCGTCCTCACCCGGAAGGATGTCGGGGAGGAGCTCGATGATCGTCACCCGCGTCCCCAGGGCCTGAAAGAGGTAGGCGAACTCCACGCCGATCACTCCTCCCCCGATGATGACCATGGTCTCGGGGATTCGACCCAGGCAGAGGGCCTCGTCGCTCGTTACTACCACTTGTCCGTCCGGTTCGAGGGACGAAGGATAGCTCGGGCAAGACCCTGTTGCCAGGAGGATCCGCGAGCATCGATGCTCCTGTATGCCTCCGTCCCTTCGGCTCACACGGATCATCTGGGGGGAGAGGACATTGGCACGCCCCTCGAGAATTCGAACCCCGGCCTCGTCCAGGAGCTTGCCCAGGCCGCTCACGAGGCTCTGTACCGCCCGATCCTTGCCTTCTAGCAGCTTGTCAAGACGGACCCGAAGCCGCCCCTTCCCCACAAAGGCCTGGGAACGACGTATCCGGTCCAGGACCTTCGCCTCCCAGAGGAGCGACTTGGTGGGGATGCAACCACGGTTGAGACAGGTGCCGCCTAGGCGATCCTGCTCCACCAACAAGACCTTCAGCCCATGGCGTGCCGCCAGAAGCGCTGCCGTATACCCCCCCGGCCCCCCTCCCACCACAGCAAGATCGCATCGTCTACTGAAATCCACAGCAGAACTCATCCCTTCCGCGCCCCGCTCTCCTTCGGATCAACGGGCCTCCGGGGCCTCTACATCTCCAGAGCCGGACTCCAAATGGAGGAATCGAAACGGAGCTCCCTCGATGCAACGCTTGAGACGCTGGAGAAACTCCGCGGCCACCGCCCCATCGACAACCCTATGATCCACTGTGAGGCCGAAGGTCGCGATGGAACGCGGCTCAGGTCGGCCGTCTTTCCCCAGGACCCATGTCTCACGGGTGCACCCCACCGTCAGAAGGCCGCACTGGGGGGGGTTTAAAATGGCCGTAAAGTAGCTCACCTCATATTGGGCGAGGCTCGAGAGAGTAAAGGTCCCCCTCTCGACCTCCTCCACAGTCAACCTCCCCTGCCTGGCCCTTTCCACCAAGTCCTTCCGTATGGAGGCGATCTCTGCCAATCCCAATCTATCCGCATGGGGAATGGCCGGGACGATCAACCCATCAGAGAGGGCCACGGCCAGCCCGATATGGATCTCTTCGGGGATGTAGATCTCCTCTCCTCGCACGGAGGCATTGAGGATCGGCATCTCGCGGAGGATCAAGGCAACGGCCTTGATCAAAAAATCGTTGATGGAGGGACGCAGACCGAAGCGGGCCTGGAAATCCTCCAAAACCATGGACCGAAGCTCCAGTAGGGGATCCATGCGCACATCTGCAAACAGATGGATATGGGGGGCGTTGCGGGCGCTCTCGGTCATCCTGGAGGCGATGGTCCTTCGCATCCCCGTCATAGGCAACGTCTGGCCCGGACGCCAGCGGTGCTCCTGCTGAGCAGCCTCCCTTTGCTCCATGACTCGAAGGACATCCTTCCGCATGATCCGACCGCGAACCCCACTCCCCTTTACCTCCTTCAGGGAGATCCCCCTTTGTCGGGCCAGCCTTCGAGCGAGCGTTGAGGCCTTGACTTCTTCTTCCTCCTCCTGGGGAGCCTTGGCCTCAACGGCAGAGGCTACATCTCCATACAGGATCATTCCATCCGGACCGGTTCCGCGGATGCGGCTCAGATCCAGCCCCTTCTCCCGGGCAAGGCGCCTGGCGGCGGGGACGGCCCGAATGGACCCCGGATCCGGGAGGACCCTTCGTCCGCCGGTGGGGCCCCCTGATACTGTGGAGGCTTGGGCCTCCCCCTCCGTAGGCCCCTCCATCCGATAGCGGACGGGAAGTTCCTCCTCGGGGGCCGTGATCACCCCCACAACGGTCAAGACATCCACCTCGCGGCCCTCCGGGACCAAGATCTTCCGAAGGATCCCCGAGGCTGGTGATTCCACCTCGGTGGTCACCTTGTTGGTCTCCACCTCGAAGAGGACTTCCCCTTTCTCCACATAGTCCCCTTCGGACTTGAGCCATCGGACGATGGTCCCCTTCTCCACCGTAATTCCCAACATGGGGAGGACCACTTCCGTCGCCACAGAGACGCTCCTTTCCTGAACTCCGCCCACTTCTCAGGCGTACTTCATGATCTCCTTGAAGGCGGGCAATAGGTCTTTTTCGTCGGGAATATAGGCCTGCTCCAGTGGAGGACTGAAAGGGACGGGGGTATCCGGCGAGCAGACTCGAAAGACTGGAGCCTTAAGGTATTCGATGGCCTCCTCGCATACCAGGGCCGAAATCTCCGCTGCCACCCCGCATGTACGATGTCCCTCGTCGGCCACCACCAACCGCCCCGTCTTCATAACGGACTCGAGGATGGTCTCCTTGTCCAGTGGGGTCAGGGTCCGAGGGTCGACCACCTCCACATGGATCCCGTCCCGAGAGGCCTCTTCCGCAGCCCGCAGTGCTCTGCCCACCATGGCATGGGTGGCCACCACCGTCACATCTTCTCCCTTTCGTTTGATCTCCGCCTCCCCGAACGGAATCCGATAGTATTCCTCCGGGACCGGTCCCTTTTCGGCATAGAGCTTCTTGTGTTCCACGAAGATCACGGGGTTTTCGTTTTCGATGGCTTCGATGAGCAATCCCTTGGCGTCGTAGGGCGTTGAGGGAGCGGCGACGAAGAGCCCCGGGATGTGCATGAAAAAGGCGTGAAAGCTCTGAGAATGCTGAGCGGCCGCTCCTCGACCCGCCCCGATGTTCGTCCGAAGGACCATGGGGACGTTTCCCCGTCCGCCGAACATGTAGTGCATCTTGGCCATCTGGTTGACGATCATATCCATGCACACGGTGGTGAAGTCGATGAACATCACCTCCACCACGGGACGGAGCCCGGTCAAGGCAGCCCCCACGCCTGCACCCACAAAGGCGCTCTCCGAGATGGGAGTATCGATGACCCGGGTTGGACCGAACTGATCCAGGAGCCCCGCCGTCACCTGGAAGATTCCTCCGTAGCGTCCGATATCCTCCCCCATCACGATGACGCGGTCNTCCTTCTCCATGCACTGCCTCAACCCCTCGTTAATCGCCTGNGCGTAGGTGATCTCCCTCATGGCCCCGCCTCCCCCCTAGCCAGCCACGTAGACGTCCGTGAAGATGTCCCCGGGGGCCGGATACGGGCTCTGCTGAGCGAAAGAGACCGCTTCATCGAGTTCCTGGGCGATCGCTTTTTGGATCTCTTCCATCTTCCTCCTGCTCAACCACCTCTCCTCCAGGAGCCGGCCTTCCAGTCTCTTAATGGGGCACCTCTTCTTCCACTGCTCGATCTCCTCCCGATCCCGATAGCGCGCACCCAGATTTGGGTCTCCCTCGTGGTGGCCGCGCCAGCGGTAGGTCTTACATTCGATCAAGGTGGGACCCTCGCCCGCCCGAGCTCTCTTGACCGCCTTCAGGGAGGCCTCGTACACGGCTACCGCATCGTTTCCGTCCACCACCACGCCCGGCATATCATAACTGGTCGCCCGGATGGCGATATCCTGGATGGGCTGGTGCATCCGCTGGCTCACTGAGATCCCGTAGAGATTGTTCTCGCAGACGAAGATGACCGGGAGCTTGTGCAGGGAGGCGAAATTCAGACTCTCGTGGAAAGTCCCATTGTTGGAGGATCCATCCCCGAAAAAACAGGCCACGATCTGTCCGGAGTTGCGATATTTGGCAGAGAAGGCGGCCCCAACGGCGATGGGGAGTCCCCCTCCAGCGATCCCGTTCGCCCCCAAGATGCCCATCGCCATGTCGGCGATGTGCATGGACCCCCCTTTTCCTTTACAATATCCGGTGGTCTTCCCGAAGAGCTCGGCCATCATATAACGGACATCGGCCCCTTTTGCGATGACGTGCCCATGGCCGCGATGGGTGCTGGTGATATAATCCTCCCTCTCCAGGGCCCCACAGACGCCCGCGGCCACAGCTTCTTCTCCGATGTAAAGGTGGGCCAGTCCTGGAATCATTCCTCTTGCATAGAGGTCCTGGACCTGCTCCTCGAACATCCGGATCTTCACCATTACGGAGTAGAGCTCTATCGCCTTTTGTTTGGTGATGCCCATCTCCGTATCCTCCAGGCCCGTCAAACCCTTCCTAAGAAGACCCCCTTACGAACGGTATGGAACCGGAGGTCCAGCCGGCCAGCCCTCCTCCGTCTTCCCCGGCCCCAAAGGCCGAGTCGAGGGGGCGATCACAGTCCACAGGAATTTTTCCTGCAAAGGAGATACCAAAGCCCCCCATCCCCTGAAAAGAGCCACCCATCCCGCTGGTTTGAAGCCTCAAACAGGAGGTGGATATACCTGAGATAAAGCGGAAAAATGATCTTTTGATGTTCTATTTTGGGACATGTGTCCTATTTTGATACGTACTTTTGATCTTCCAGCCCGTACTCCTTGATCTTCCGATAAAGCGTGCTTCTGGAGATGCGGAGCTGTCTGGAGGCCTTTGCCTTGTTGCCTCCGTTCCTCTTCAGGGCGGCCTCGATAATCTCCTTCATCCCTTCCTGGAAGGAGACGGCTGGTGGAGTGGATTCGGCCCGGAATCGAATCCGCTGGGGAAGATGATGAGGCTCAATGGTCCCCCCTTTGGAGATGAGGACCGCCCTCTCCAAGCAGTTCTCCAGCTCTCGGACGTTTCCCGGCCAACTGTAAGCCTTTAAGATATGCAGGGCCTCCTCGGAAATTCCGGGGCGAGGGATCCTCAATTCCCGAGAATGTCTCTCCANGATGTGATCGATCAACAGCTCCAGGTCCTCTTTCCGTTCCCTGAGGGGGGGGATAAAAATCTCCACCACATTGAGACGGTAATAGAGATCCTCCCGGAAGTTTCTGTTCTCCACTTCCTTGAAGAGGTCGGTATTGCTTGCCGCAATCACCCGCACATCTACCGAGATCGGGGCGGTGTCGCCCAGGCGGATGATCTCGTTCTGCTGAAGCGCACGCAGGAGCTTGGCCTGGAGGTCCAACGGCAGCCCGTTGATCTCATCCAAGAACAGTGTCCCTTTGTCTGCGAGCTCGAAACGGCCGATCTGGCCCTCCCGACGTGCACCCGTGAAGGCCCCCCCACGGTAGCCAAAGAGCTCGGCCTCAATGAGGTCGCGCGGAATGGCGGCGCAAGAGATGGCCACAAAGGGGCCGTTCCTCCGAGGGCTGGCATTATGGATCGCTTGGGCAAAAAGCTCCTTCCCCGTTCCACTCTCACCCACGATCAGGACCCTGGAGTTCGTCCTGGCTGCCAAGCCCGCCAACTCTATCTGCCTCCGAAACTCGGGGTCCCTACCCACGATATCCTCGAACCGGTACTTAGCGCAGTTGCCCCCGATCTTGTGGACCATGGTGAGGACTTTCTTCTTCTCCCGGAGGGTGAGTACGCACCCGGAGTCCTCCGATGCAGAAACATTAATGGGTGAAAGGGTACAGATATAGCTCTGGGATCCTTTTTGGGCAGAAAAATCGATCTCTTTATTGGCGAAAAATTTCCTTTTTGAAATAAACATAGAGAGGTCCGGTTTGCATTGAACAAGATCATCAATTCTTGTGCCTATAATATTATCTCCGTCAAATCCCAAAAGCTGCTTTGCAGCACGATTAATATGAGTGATCTTCCTCTTTTTATCCAGGGCTATGACTCCATCTGAAATGGAGTCATATATCGAATTTAGAAGCATATTAAGATTCTCTTTTTCCTTGATCAGTTCTCTCTCTTTCAGCTTGTTTTCAATAATGGCCGCTGCCGTGATGACCAATGCCAGCGTGTGCTGATGCTTCCCATTGGATTTGCCGGAGAGGGTAAGGACCCCCACCAGCCTTCCCCTGCCGTCCCGAATGGGAGCGGACGAGCAGGTCCAACGATGGTGGTAGACGTTGTAATGTTCTGCCCCGGTGATTTGGATCGGTTTCTTCTCTTCGAGACAGACCCCGATGGCGTTCGTCCCAGCGTGCCTCTCGGACCGAAGACATCCTGGCAAGTAATAATTTTCCTTCGCCATGCGGACCACGTCGTCGTCTCCACAAATCTTCAAGACCACCCCTTGGGCATCCGCCAAGGTGGTAATAAACCCTGTCCCCCGGACCGAGATCGCCAGCATCTCCATGATGGGCTGCGCAGCCTGGATGAGATCTTGATGCCTCCTCAGAAGACGTCTGAGTTCCCCCTCGGAGAGGGTGATCTGACTCCTTCGTGCATACGGATCCAACCCCCACTTCTTGCACCGCCGCCACGAGGCAAAGATCTCCTCACGAGGAGGGTTTTCAGGGATCCGCTCCTTTAGGACGTAGTCCTCCCATGCCCGGTACACATCGTCCTGGCCTTGGGCGACGAACGATGCCCTTGCCATGGCCATCCCTCCTTACTCCTCCCTACGGGACGAGAAGCTCCTTTGCCATCGTGAAGCAAACCATAGAACCCTTCTCCACTGAAGGTAGCCGCGTCTTCCGACCCCCCCCCACTGAGGCCCCTCTCTTTCTGGGAAAGATCCACTTTTGTAGGCTCGAAGAAGGAAAATTGTTTCGCGCGTCGCATGGGAACGAAGCAAGGATAGCAGAAAGCGTCACTTCCGTAAAACTCTTTTTGGGACCCAGATTGAGAGGCGGCATATAGGAAGCAGGGGGTTGCGTCAAGCCCGCTGGTTCCCCACTTCGACAGCACTTCTTCGGAGAGCGCGCTGAGGCGTTCTGCTCGAATTCCTTAAATTAATTGACTTTTTATAAGATCATGACATACCATAAAAAATGTTACCCCTTAAGATATAGGGATGTGCGAGGCAGTGTGAAATGCTTATCGACTCTCATGCCCACCTGGAGATGCCACAGTTCGAGGAGGATCTGGAGGAAGTAATTCAACGCGCGGCCCAGTACGGAATAAATCAGATCATCACTGTGGGGACCGATCTCAACTCCTCCCGAAAGGCCGTTTCGCTTGCCGAGAGACACCCTTCCCTTTATGCCGCCGTGGGGATCCATCCCCACGATGCAAGAAAATGCACTTCCGAGACTTTGGGCCAGATCAAAGGATTGGCCGCCCACCCCAAGGTCGTGGCCCTTGGGGAGATGGGACTCGATTTCTATCGCAACTTCTCCTCCCCGGAAGAGCAGGTCCGTGCCTTTCGCCAGCAGATCCGTCTGGCGAGAGAGTTGGACAAGCCCATCATCGTGCACAATCGAAACGCCCATGCCCTCGTCCTGCGAATCTTGAGAGAGGAGTTGGCCGAGGATGTGGGAGGAGTCATCCATTGCTACAACGGAGATCTGGCCACGGCCCAAGCCTGCGTGGAGATGGGGTTTTACATCTCCATTCCTGGCACCATCACCTTCAAGAACGCCACGCGGCTTCGAAACGTGGTCCGCAGCCTCCCCATCGATCGGCTCCTGTTGGAGACGGACGCCCCCTTCCTCGCCCCAGTCCCCTTTCGAGGCAAGCGGAATGAACCCGCTCACCTGCGGTTCGTGGCCGATCGGGTAGCCAAGATCCGAAAGATTCCCCTGGATGAACTCTCTCGGGCCACCTCAGCCAATACTCGAAATCTCTTTGGTCTGGATTCCATCCGTGAATGAGGTCCGCTCCTATCCCCGTCACGGGGCTCGATCGCACGGACGGACCTTTCAACTCTCTCCTGCCCAACTCCATCCCTAAAATTTAAGGAGGTTATACAGTGAAAAATGAGGATCTGAAGGAACGGACACGGAAGACCGCAGCGCTTTACTTTGAAGGCTGGAAGGGGGAGCGTCCCTACGATCTTTGGCGCCTTTTCGATCCTGAACTCGCCAAGGAACTCTCTCTCTTTATCACCGGACAAATGTACGCACGTCAGCGGATCCCCCATCCACTCCGTCAGCTGGTCACCATCGCTGCCCTGACCGTGCTGGAACGGACTGAGGAGCTTCGCCTCCACATTCACGCTGCACTCAATGTGGGCTGTTCTCCTCAGGAGATTGCAGAGGTGATCTTCCAGATGGCCACGTACGGCGGGATGCCGGTGGTCAACTCAGCCCTCAAGGTCCTCCGGGAGATCCTGGAGGAGCGGGGGATGCCTCCGGGGAAGACCGGATCGCCCTCCAGTTGAGGGGGCCGGGGTCTCGATCGCGGGATCGGGGTCAAATGGGAGGGGGAACCCGGGGAGGGAATCTCTGCCAGAAAGGAGCCTTNTGGGATCTAAATCTCGGCCTCCCAGGCCTTGGCAAGGACCCCTGGAAGCTCCTCCCAGCGCCGGGCCACGCCGAGCGGTCGTTCCCGAGGAGGGACACCGTCCCAACGGGGTGAGGGAAGCCGCTGCAGGATCTCACGGAACCGCATACCCCACTCGTCACGAGGGGACCACCCTTTCTGATCCGCATGGAGCCAGAAAAGCACCGCCCGCATCCCGATCCGACGAGCCGGGATGACGTCGTTGTCCAAGCGATCCCCCACCATGAGCCCCTCAGCGGGGTCCAGTCTCGCCTGCTCCAGAGCGAACCGAAAGATCATGGGATCGGGTTTGGCCACATGGTGTTCGGAGTCGATGACCACCACCTCGAAGAAGTCCAAGTAACCCCTCTCCTCCAGGAAATCGAGCACCTGGGGAGGCTGATTGGCCACGATCCCCAGACGAAAGCTCTCCCTCAACCGCTGCAGCACCGGGAGGCTTCCGGGAATAGGGTGGACCAATTCCCACCATCGACGCTGGATTTCTTCCGAAATGGCTTTTCGGACTTTGAGCCACCGATTGCCGTGACACCGCCGGCCCATCCGCTCCACGGCCTTGTGTCCGAATTCCTTGAGGACTCTCTCGAGGTCTGCGAAGAAACGGCCCACTTGGGCCTTGGGCCTGGTGGGGTCAATAGCTTGATGAATCAGGCGAAAGGCCTCGCACAGAAAAGGATCATCATCGATGAGGACATTGCCGATGTCAAAAAAGACCATCCGCTGATGAGGGCTCATCTCCCTTTCCAGCTCACGGGATGAAATGGTCTCCCGAGGCCACCCTTGGGGTGGATGAACCTCCCTCAGCGTCTTTCTCTCTGTCTTCGACGAGCGAGCATCCGGTTCCTTCTACGGCGGCTCTCTCGTTCCTTGCGACGGCGATACTCGCTGGGTTTCTCATAACTCCGCTTCAAACGGAGGGTCTTAAAAAGCCCCTCGTCGTTCAATTTCTTCTTCAGTTGACGGAGCGCCTTCTCCACATCGTTATCTACAACCTGAACCTCGAGACCACGATAAAAGCTCAACCCCTTCACCTTCCTTTCTATGGTCTTCTGACTGGGAACGGGCGAAAAATCAAGGGCCTCAAAGCGCTGTGAATCCCTCTCCCTCCACTTTCCAGGAGGGAAAGTTCCATGGGCGCTCCCAGGCCCTATCGCCAACGGGACTAACCAACTATAAATCATTTCCAGCCACCTTTCAAGCTCTTTTTTCTCCGGCTTTACAGCAGGCAGAGAAGAGAAATAGAATGGCCCTCCGAAGCCCGAATATTCAAGATCCCATATGATGGATACGGCCGATGAAGTGGGTGCATCGGGGGGCTCTGATAGCAGGCCTAGCCCTTCTAGTCGGTCTCCTCTGGCGGTTGGGACCCGGGGCCTTGCTCCATCAACTCAGGGTCCTCGGNAGTGCGTGGCTTGCCCTTGTCGCCTTGGAGGGACTCGCAGAGGCCATGCATGTGTCGGGATGGCGCCATTGCCTCTCTGGAAGGCTCAGGCAACTCCCCTGGATCCGGATCGCCATGATACGGCAGGCGGGGATGGCCTTCAACTACCTCACCCCGACAGCTCACATGGGGGGAGAAGTGGTCAAGGGCTCCTTGCTCGTCCGGTGGGGGGGAGGAGCCGAAACGGCCAGTGCCATCCTGGTGGGAAAACTGGCCCTGGCTGCCTCGCAAATCCTTTTCGTGGCTGCGGGCTCTTCCATCGCCCTTTGGCTCCTCGGCCCTCCCTTGGAGGTGATCGCAGCCTGGCTGGGAGGGACCGCCTTGTTCTCTATGGGGATCCTGGCCTTCTTTATCCTTCAGAGGACA
Source organism: Desulfarculaceae bacterium JdFR-97 (assembly GCA_002010915.1). Classification (GTDB taxonomy): domain Bacteria; phylum Desulfobacterota; class Desulfocorpusculales; order Desulfocorpusculum; family Desulfocorpusculum; genus JdFR-97. Next base: position 11,658 of record MTPG01000126.1, read on the forward strand.
GGGAAGCTCGGCTCCCTCTTTAGGCTCCTCCATCGAAGAGGCTGGGGAGGAAGGGCCACGGAACGACTGGCCTCCTCTCTGCTTCGCGTGGACCAAACACTCTCCGGTTACCACCGGGATCGTCCAGGAGACCTCCTCAAGGCCATGGCCTGGCACATCGGGGCCTTCCATTGCGGTCTGATCCAGGCCTGGATCTTCTTTCTTGCCGCGGACCTGGCTCACCCATTGAGCTCCGGGCTTGTGGTCTATTTCCTTGGGACATGGTTCGACCTTATGGGGTTCATCGTTCCAGCGGGAGTGGGAGTTCAGGAGGGATCTCGGGTCCTCCTCTTTCACTCCCTGGGTCTTGCATCGGTCTCGGGCCTTGCCTACGGATTCACCCTTCGGATCCTCAAGGTCGTCTGGGCCGCAGTGGGACTTCTCTGCTACGGGCTGCTGGCCTCGGGAAGGGAGGAAGCAAGCCCATCGTAGGAATTCGGATACGAAATTTCCTTTTCTTTTTCATCGAAGTACGATATGGTCTTGCTACTTGACAGGCGCGTGGGTACTTCCATGGAGGATCGGAGATGAGCAAGAGAAGGGCCGTTTCTTTGTGGTTGGGGGCGATAGCCGCATTCCTCCTTTGGGGAGGTGCAGAAGGTATTGCGGCGGACAAACCCGTCTATACGCTGGAGCAGCTGATCCAGATCGCATTGGAGAGGAGTCCCGAGCTTAAAGAGGCGGAGCAGGATATCGTCATCGCGGAAAGCGATCTGGCTCAGGTCAAAGCGGCGCAGTGGCCGCAGTTGGATGTAGTGGCCGTCGGAGGGGTGGTCAACGACGCAGAACCCCCCATTGTTAAAGTGAACCCCAAGCCCGGAAGGGGCGACCGCTTGCTGGAGGGGGTGGTCGAGAAAAATCCCGAGGATCAATCCCGCATTGTCCCCTTTGGAAGGCTGGAACTCTTCCTCACACAGCCCATCTACACTTTCGGGAAGATCTCCCATCGGAAGGACGCAGCTCTGCAAGGGGTGAAGGTCCAGAAGGCGGCCCTGAAGAAGCGTAAGGCAGAGGTCGTTCGAAGGGTCAAGAAACTCTACTTCGCCCTCATCCTGGCACGGCAGGGAAAAGAGGCGGCCGCCGAAGCCGATTCCTTTGTGGACGACGCCCGCCAGCGGATCCGAAGGCTGTTGGAACTGGGCTCCCCGAGCGTGGATGAAAGCGACCTTTACCGCCTCGAGGCGTATGCGGCCGAGACGCGCCGGTTCAAGGCCAAGGCGGAGTCCGGGGCAAAACTGGCCTACCTCGCGCTTAAACAGGTTCTGGGGCTCGGTCCCCATGAAGACTTCGACATCGATCTCAAGGAGCTTCCCAAGGATACCCGTGCACTTGGGGATCAGAGAGAGTATATCCAAAAGGCCCTTCAGAACCGGCCCGAGATGGAGCAGCTGAAGTATGGACTGGAGGCGCGCCGTAGCCTGATCGAGGCCACCAAGGCCGATCTATATCCCACCATCTTCGCCGCCCTGGTGGGTTCTTTCGCCGGGGCCCCGGGAAGGGCCCATTTCGATGAGCCCTATATCGGTGACAAATACAATCATGCGGGGATCGGGCCCGTGGTGGGGGCCAAGTGGCATCTGGATCTGGGCATAGGCAAAGCCAAGGTACGGAAGGCCGTGGCCCAATACCGAAAGCTCCTCCACAAGAAGGAGTTCGCCGAACAGAATATCCCCCTGGAAGTGGCCAAGTACTATCAGGAGGCCCTGGAATATCGAAGCTCCTTCCAGGCCTTCGAAAAGGCCGCCAAGGCCGCTCGCAAGTGGATCGTGGTGGCCTTCGCCAACTTCGACATGGGGGTGGGGCCGGTCAAAGACGTCTTCGACGCCATCGAACGGTACGGAAAGAATCAGGGAGAGTTCCTTTACTCTCTATTCAAATACCACGTGGCCCTGGCGAATCTGAGCTATGCCATTGGGGAGGGAACCTGACGGGGACTCCTCCTGCGAGATCCGCCCCGAGAGAGGCAAAGATGCGCGGGCCTCTGGACTCACGCCCCAAAATCCAGGGGCGTATCCCCTTGATCCCTGCCGTGAGTTGTCCTGAGTGCTGGCCGTGAGGAGATGAAGAGGGGTTCCGGGCTTCTCCGCGTATGGATGGCCTGGGTCTTACCCAGGCCATATCTTGTTTTGGGCGCAGCGCTGCTGCTCTGCGCGGCCAGCATCTTCGTGACCGTAAAGCGTCTCGGTCTTGAGACGGGTCAGCTCGACCTCATCTCCCCCAAGCATCCCCTTATCCGGCTCAACGAAGAACTTCGGCCCTTCCGAGGCAGGGATGCCTTCACCGTTGTGGTCGAAGCCCCCTCTCCCCGCCAGGCCGTAGCCTTTATCCAGGATCTGGCCTCTCGGCTTCGGAACCAACCCCAATATTTCAAAGAGGTCTTCTATCGCATCGATCCTTCCACGTTCCGTCCTTGGGCCCTCCTTTATCTGTCGGCCGAGGATCTCCGACGCCTTGCGGACAGGCTGCGGGAGCACCGTTCTCTTTTGCGGGGCCTCATGGAAGAGCCTACACTGGAGCGTTTCCTCAAGTTGGTCAATCAGGAGATGGCCCGAAGGATGATAGGAGGGTTTTTCACGGACTTCCTGAAAGAGGAGGAGGTCNACCAAGATGAAAAGAGTGACCCCATGGATCTCCGATTCCTCATGCGGGTCCTGGAAGACCTCGGAGATTCAATGCGGGGAAGGGGAGTCTACCGATCCCCATGGCCCTTGCTTTTGGGGGAGGATCACTGGGACCCCGAGCTGGAAGGATACGTTTGGATCCAGGGAAAACGCTATCTTCTGGCTACTGTGACCCCCAGGCACGAGAAGGAAACATTCAACAAGGCCCGCCTCTCTCTGGAGCGCCTCCGCTCCTCCATACAGGAGGTCCTCCGAGATCATCCAGGCCTGGAGGTGGGCGTCACAGGTCAGGAGGCCCTGAAGACAGACGAGATGACCGTGGCCCTAGGCGATATGCAAGTGGCCACCTGGATGGCCCTTGGGGCCATCTGCTTGTTGATGATCCTCTTCCTCCGGACCGTACGGCGACCCCTTATCGAGATGATCTCCCTGGCCGTGGGGATGACCTGGACCTTCGGTTGGACGGCTTTGACTGTGGGCCACCTCAATATCCTCTCCATGGTATTCGCCCCTCTGCTTTCGGGCCTCGGGGTGGACTACGGCATACACTGGTTCTCCCGATTCGAGGAGGAGGAACAGAGAGTCCAGGGAGGGATCAGAGAGGTGATAGAGAGGGTGACCGAGAGGTCGGGACCCGGCATCCTCCTGGCCGGCCTGACAGCAGCCCTCTCCTTCCTACCCCTGGTCCTCACCGGTTTCAAGGGGCTGGTGGAGCTGGGCATGATCACCGGCATGGGTGTCCTGTTCACGCTCCTGGCGGACTTCACGGTCCTCCCGGCCCTGAGCCTCCTGATGGCGGGCAGAAGACAATCTCGAACAACTCCCACGACCCGAGGAAAGACGGATCTATTTCGTCTGACTCCCAAGACCTCCCGGTGCATCCTGGCAGCCGCGGTGATCTTCTGCGCCCTGAGCATCTGGGGCTCCAGGTGGGTCCACTTCGACCTCAACCCCCTCCACCTTCAAGCCAAAGACGCCGAATCCGTCATCTGGGAGACAAAGCTGCTCCGAGGCTCCAAACGCTCCGTGATTTACGCCTCCCTGCTGAGCCCAAACCGCACGGACGTCCTGGAAAAGACCCGGAAACTGGAGGAACTCCCCACGGTCGCCGAGGTGCAAAGCGCCTTCAGTCTCCTGCCCAAAGGTCAGGAGCCAAAGCTGGCGATCCTCAAGGGGCTCCGAGGTCTCTTTCCTCCTCCTACTCAAGGTCTGGAGGGTCCACCCCACGATCCTCAACCGGACGTCCCAGCCCTGAAGGAGACCCTCTCCCGGATCCTCTTCAAAATGCGGGAGGAGGAGGCAGGGCGTTGGGGGGCGGGAGGCCCTCTTCGAGAGCANATGGCCGAGGTCCGGCTCCTCATCANGGAGCTCCTGCCCCGTCTCGAGGAGTCCCCAGGGGACCTGTCGGGTCTGCGGGAATATGAACGGCGTTTTCGGGAGGACCTCGTCCGCATGTTGGAGATCCTCAGGGAAGGGATCGACTCCCGTCCCATGACCGTGGACGATCTTCCACCCCTCATCAAGGATCGATACATTCAGGACGGCAAATATCTCATCCGCGTCTATCCCAAAGAGTTCATCTGGGATAGGGAGCCCCTGAATCGTTTCGTCCGAGATATTCGAACCGTGGATCCCATGGCTGCGGGGGATCCGGTGACCCTCCACGATTTTACCTTCGCCTTCCGCCAGGCCTGTATCAAGGCCTCGCTATACGCCTTGACGGCCATAGGCCTGCTCTTATTGGTGACCTTCCGGAGCATACTCTCCACCCTTCTGGCCCTCCTGCCCTTGCTCCTTGGGACCCTCTGGACCGTAGGGTTGATGGGTCTTGTGGGGATCCACTTCAATCTGGCCAATAGCATCTTCATACCCCTCATTGTGGGAGCGGGGGTGGAGTACGGGGTCATCATCCTCTCTCGATGGAGGGAGGGGCGGATGGAACCTGGCCGCCTTCCCCTGAGCACGGCGAAGGGGGTCATCCTGGCGGCGTTGACGACCACGGTGGGGTTCGGCAGCCTGATGATCTCCCGGCATCAGGGGATCTTCAGCTTGGGCTTCCTGGCCTTCTCGGGGAGTCTTTGCGTGCTTGTGGCCGCCGTCGCGGTCCTCCCCGCCCTTCTTTTGGAGATTCAACGAGGTCGAAGGAATTCCAACAGGGAGGTAGCATCATGAGACTCAAGGCAAGAGGGATCGGCCTGGGACTGTTCGTATTGGGGATGATGGCCGCTTCAAGCGCCTGGAGCGGAATGGAGATGTCGGCCACCGAGACGGTTCGTGCTGTGCTTGAGAAGGCCATGGAGATCCAGACGCGACCTGATCTTCGAGGCCCTGAGCATCGAAGGGAAAGGGCGGAGGCCATACGCACCCTCATCGAGGACAACTTTCTGGAGGAGGAGATGGCCAAGGCCTCCCTCACATCCCATTGGGAGACGCTCTCTTCAGAAGANCGCCGGGAGTTTCAGGAACTCTTCCGGGTCCTCTTTCAGGACTCCTATACGCGGATGGTGCTCAACTTCCTGGGGAAGGAGACCATCGACTATCGAGGGGAGGAGATTCGTGGAACGACCGCGAGGGTCCAAACTGTGATCCTGAGGGCCAACGAACACATCCCCGTGGACTACGACATGGTGCATCGGGACGGCCGATGGTTCATCAAGGATGTCTGGATCGACGGGGTAAGCATCGTCAATAACTACCGAAGTGCCTTCCACCGAATGATCCTCAGGCGATCCTTCGCTGGCCTACTGGAGCGGATGCGCCTGCAGAGACGGGCCATCGAGTCCAGGGCCAAAGGCTCCTGACCCGATGATTCCTCTATAATCCACGATGATCAATGATGAGACCNTACATTCCCTGACAGGGCTTTGGGGTTAGGGGGGCGGCTGCTCCCTCAGGGCTTGGCACTGATTTTGGACAGATCGGCCATCCTTCGAAAGAGCCCCGCCACCTGAACCAGGAGCCGGAGGCGATTCTCCCGCAGCACCGGGTCCTCCACCAAGACCATCACCGCATCGAAAAAGGCATCGATTCGGGGCCGGAGGGAGGCCAGGACGTAAAGGGCNTCTAGGGGCTTCCCCTCCTCGAGGAGTGTATGGATCTCCTTCTCGGCCTTCCGCCCCGCCTCGAAGAGGCTCCGTTCCTCCTCGCTCTCGAATCTCGACGGATCTACCTCGCCTGCGGGGGCGTCCTTGACGATATTGAATACCCTTTTGCAGGAAAGGGCCAAGTCCTCGAAGCCTTCCTCTTTCATAAACGCATCCAGGGCCTGGAGCCGGCTCCATGCCTCCCTGGGATCGTCGAATCCCGCTTCGAGAACCGCCTCCACCGTCTCGGCGGCATGACCCTGGGAGGTCCATAGGTTCGCCAGTCGTACCCGGAAAAAGTTGAGGACCTCTTCCTGCACCTCCTCGGAGGGTCTCTGTATGCAAGAACTCACTCCCTCCAGGGCCCGCCTCACCATCCAGCTGAGGGTCAGTCCCATGGGACGTTCCAGGAGGATCGAAAGGATCCCCAGGGCCGCTCTTCGAAGGCCCAGAGGATCCCCCGCCCCTGTCGGGACCTCCCCTACTCCGAAGCATCCCACCAAGGTGTCCGTCTTGTCCGCTAGGCTCACCAGAGAACCTATCAGTGTGGAGGGCAAGCGGTCTCCTGCACCCATGGGGAGATAATGTTCTTGGATGGCTTGGGCCACCTCGGGATCCTCCCCGTCCAAAAGGGCGTATTCCCGTCCCATGACCCCCTGGAGGCTCGGGAACTCCCCCACCATCTCGGTGGTAAGGTCGGCCTTGCAGAGGGTGGCCGCCCGGTCCACTTTATGGACGAGCTCGGGAGCGATGCGTTGGGCCATGAGGCGTGACAATTTCCGGATCCGTTCCACCTTCTCCAAGGAGCTCCCCAGCTTGGAATGAAAAATGACCCCCTCGAGATCTTGTACCCGCTCGGCGAGAGGGCGCTTACGGTCCTCTCGGAAAAAGAACCGGGCATCGGATAGTCTCGCCCTCAATACCCGCTCGTTGCCCTCCCGGATCAGATCCATGGAGTCGGTCCGGATGTTGGCTATGTTGACGAAGTGGGGCATCAGCCTCCCCTGGCTGTCCTCCAGGCTGAAAAAGCGCTGGTGTTCACGCATGGCCGTGATCAAGACCTCTCTGGGGAGCTCCAGGAATGCCGGATCGAACCTGCCCACCACGGCCACAGGGTATTCCACCAAGTTGAGCACGATCTCCACCAGCTCTGGATCCTCCACGAGCCTCGCTGAGATACCCTCGGCAGCGCTTCGGGCCTCCTCCAGGAGGACTTTGCGGCGCTCCTCAGGATCCACCAATACATGGAGGCCCCGACACAGCCCGATATACGCCCCTGGGTTCTGGATCTCTACCTCCTGGGGGCTCAGGAAGCGGTGCCCTCGGGTGGTCCGCCCACTTCGGATCCCGGCAATGGAGCACGGAATGACCTCCTCACCCAACATGGCCACCAGCCAGTGGATGGGCCGGGCGAAGCGAAGTTCCCCGTCCCCCCACCTCATGGACTTGGGAAAGGGGATCGCCTCGATCCATCCCGGAATCTCCGAGGGGAGGACCTCCATGGCCAGCCGACCCTTCTGAACCTTCTTCACCATCACGTAAGTCCCCTTGGAGGTCTGCGTGGTACGGAGTTGAGACACAGAGACTCCTTGGGATCGTGCAAATCCTTTAGCAGCGGCCGTGGGATTGCCCTCCTCGTCGAAGGCGATGGAATAGGGAGGACCAATGACCTCCTCTTCCAAATCCGATTGCTGTGAGGCCACTTCCTCCACCAGAATCGCCAGACGACGCGGTGTGCCTAGGGGACGCACCTGGCCATGAGAAAGGCGAAGACGCCTGAGGGCATCCTTCACCGTGGCGGAGAAGCTCTCCAGGGCCGACGGGATAAACCCGGCCGGAATCTCTTCGGTACCGATCTCGATCAGTAGGTCGTTGGTCACCTTCACCTCACCCCCGCATCTGCATGTGGGACCCCGAAGGGTCCTTTAACTTCACTAACCTCTTCAGGATCAGACCCGCTCTTCGGGATCGAAGAGTCGCTTGAACTCCTCTAGGGCGTAGCGGTCCGTCATACCCGCGATGTAGTCGCACACCACCCTCTCCGGAGGCTCCTGCTGCGCACGGCGCTGATATTTGTCGGGGAGGAGGGTGGGGTTCTCCAGATAGGTCTCGAAGAGTCGACGAATGGTCCTCCGGGCCTTCAGCCTCATCCTCTCGACCTTGTAGTGGCGATAGAGCCTCTGATGCAGGAACTCCTTCAGCCGAAGGTTCTTTCTCTCCGTCTCCGGCGAAAACCGGACCAGATGTTGGCGGAAGTGCCGCACATCGTAAAGGTCCTTGATCCGATTCTCCTCGATCAGACTGAGAGTGTTTTCCACCAAGTCCAGGATCAAGTGGCCGATCAAGTGGCTGATGGTCTGGTATTTCTCCCTTTTGGGGTCGAGGCCCGGGTACTTCCTCCGGACCTTTTCGTTGACCTCCCTCCAGAGCTCCAGATCCATGAGATCTTCCCGATGGAGGTACCCGGCCTCCAGCCCGTCGTCGATGTCGTGATTGTTGTACGCAATCTCATCCGCCAGTTCGATGATCTGGGCCTCCAGGGTCGGGGCCAAATGGGGCTCGTATTCCTCGGGGACCCGGCTCGACGTTTGGAAGTCTCGACCCGAACGTTTGATCAACCCCTCGCGAGTCTCCCAGGTCAAGTTCAATCCAGGGAAGTTGGGATATCTCTCCTCCAGGACCTCCACGATCCTGAGACTCTGGCGATTGTGTTCAAATCCTCCGAAATCCTGCATCAACTGATCCAGCGTCTCTTCCCCCGTATGTCCAAAGGGCGTGTGGCCGAGATCGTGACCCAAGGCGATGGATTCGGCCAGGTCCTCATTGAGTTTCAGCCGCCGGGCGATCCCCTTGGATATCTGAGCCACCTCCAGAGTGTGGGTCAGCCGGGTCCGGTAGTAATCTCCCTCGTGATTGACGAATACCTGCGTCTTGTATTCCAGCCTTCGAAAAGCAGTGCAATGGATGATTCGATCCCGGTCGCGCTCGAAATGGGGCCGATCGTCCTTCAGGACCTCTGGATACTTTCTACCCCGTGATGCCGAGCTCCTCGCCGCATAAGGCGCCAGATCGGGTCTCTCCCACGAATCAGCGGATCCCTTTGGTCCCATAGCCCATTTCCTCGCTCCGTAGGGATCCTTCCCTCAAGTCCGCTTCCGTGGGTCGGAATAGGAGTCTTTCATAGAGTTCCAGGATGGACGAGACCACCCGATCCCACGTGAAGTCCTTTGCCCGTTCCTTGGCACGTCGGGCGAACTCGTCCCGCAAGGAGGGGGACTCCAGAAGTCGATGGATCCTCCCTGCCAGGCCCTCTGCATCTCCTTCGGGGACCAGGAACCCGGTCACTCCGTCCATCACCGTAAAGCCCAGTCCCCCCACATGGGAGGCGATGACGGGGGTCCCGCAGGCCATGGCCTCCAGGGCGACCATGCCGAAGGACTCGTAGCGGCTTGGAAGGATACACGCCTCGGAGGCCGCGTAGAAGAGAGGGAGCTCCTCCTGGGGCCGAGATCCCATGAAGAAGACCCGGTCCTGCAGACCGAGGCGCTTGGTTTGCTCACGAAGACGCCCTTCGCTTTTCGAGGGATCCGAGGCGTCTCGATCGCCGCCGATGATCAACAGGGCTGGACCCGGCTGAGCACCGTTGAATCGCTGTGTGAGCACTCCCATGGCCCTCAAAAGGGTGTCCAGGCCCTTGATGGGCTCCAGCCTCCCCACAAAGAGGAGCCAGGGCCTGGGATCGAGGCCTAAGGCCTGAAGGGCCTCTCGACGGTTCCGAGGGCGGAAGAGGGATGTGTCCACTCCGCAGGGAATAACATGGATCCGCTGGGGCGGGGCGTCGTAGTGCCAGATAAGCTGCGCACGCTCCAGGGGCTGGGAGGCGATGAGTGCGTCAGCCCTCGTCGCGATCTCCCATTCCCAGCGGATCCGCACCGAGCCCTCCAATTCTTCCCGCTTTCTGGCCGCCCGGTTCTTTAGAAACCCCAGTGTATGGAACATGTGCACCACGGGCACATTCCATCTTCTCCTCAACTCCAAGGCCGCCATGCCCGAGAGCCAATAGTGGCTGTGAATGAGATCGTACTTCCCCTCTCCCAACTGCTGGACCCGCTCCACAAAGGCGGGGAGGTGCTCCACAAGGCGGTACTTGTTGTAAGGCCTCTGGGGACCTGCGGGCACATGAATCACCCTGGCCCCGGGAGCAAGAGTACGGACCCGAGGCAAATGAGGATCCTGAGAGCGGGTAAAGACATCCACTCGAACTCCCCGTCTGGCCAGCTCCCGGCAGGTCTCCCGCACATAGACATTCATCCCCCCTGTTTCCTTGCCGCCCAGCGCGGCCAGAGGGCAGGTATGGGCGCTAATCACAGCGACCTTCACGGATGATCTCCTCCAGGCTGAGCAGAGAGCCTCAGGCGATAGAGATCTCGATCCCGAGCTCCCAGTCGATACTTGTAGGCCTCGCCTCCCCGCAGAAAGTCGTATTCCCGCAACCCCTCCCGTATCGCCTGCTGGAGTGTGAAAGCGACCACGGCGATCCCAGGGCTGAAGGCCNTATAGGAGGGGTGATACCCCGAATTGTAAAGCCCCCATACTCCACCGTAAACGAAAGAAAGCGTGGAGGCCAGGGGCGTGCCGTCGATCTGGATCCAAGCCAGCCTCACCATCCCCTCCCGAAAAAGCTTTCTGCCCACCTCGGAGAGAAAGGAGGCCCGTTTCTCGTTGAGGAACTCGGCCTTCTGTGGATCGCTCATCCTATGGAGACGACAGAAAATCTGAAAGACCCTCTCCCACTCCCGTTCCTCCTTCAGCAAATGGAAGGTGGGACTCAAGGCCTTCTCGATGCGCCGAAGCTTACGGCGGAGTTCATGTCGATCCTTCCCCCGAAGCCTCTTCCGAAGGAAGGTCTCCCAGTCTCTCTCCAAAGGCACGTAGGGAGAGGTCTCCTCCCAGATGATCTCCACGTCCCATCCTCGAACCAGCAGATCATTGTCGTCCGACAACGTGGGGGAATCCGCACGGATATAGTGGAGATCCAGCTTAAGGCTGGACCTCTCTTCCCGGTGGAGCAACCACCGATTCAATGCCCGGAACGCCTCTTCCTCCAGACCCTGCCAGAAAAGGAAGTCCAAGGAATCACAAAGATCCTCTCCCCCGATCCACTGGAACGATGCCCCCTCGGACCGCCGACGGAAAAGGGGAGCCACTCCCACCAGTCGGCCTTCCGGGGTATGAAAGGTAAAAAGGTAGAGATCCTTTCCTTCCCCGAAATGATCCCACCAGGTCTTTGACCATGCTGGGTGGAGAAAGGGAACAGCCGCCCAGCTGTGTTCCCACAGAAGTTTCCAAGGCTTGGATAGGGTCTGCAGGGCCTCCGGATCTCGATAAAGGCGAACTTCAAGCCCCATGAAAACGGCTCCAATCTTTGGACGGTAACACAGGCGATCTTCCATCGTCAATGGCCGATGACTCTTTGCGACAATGGCTCTCCCGTATCAGGCCATTGTGGGCCGTCCCTTTTCAAAACAGAAACCGACCGGGCCTGGATATGGCCCCTCACACCCTTCTAGAAAGGCCCGTTTTCCAGGACCTCTCCCCAGCTCATTGAATAAGGAAGGAAGTCAGCGGGGAGGAAAGGTCCTCACATAGGACCCATACTGTACAGCCGACTTCTTCAGGGAGGATTAATCCGTGGAGACCATCTGCAGGGTCTCTTCCGGCGGCGTCTCCTCCAAGGAGGAGACGGCGATGAGGCGGATCCGCAGGCGGTCGGGAGGAACAGGGACCGAGTCCCGCTCCAGGAAGAGGTGGGAGACCTCGGCCATACCTTCGAGGCGTTGGAGGACCTCACGATACCGCTCCAAGGGTATCTGGATGACCATCCGGCTTCGCACAACCCTGCCCGTCTTCCTGTGGCGGATCCCCATGAGGAACATGCGGCCACGAGCTTCCCGGACCAACTCTTGGATCCGATTGAAGACATCCTCAGATCCGGCCAGGTTCAACACGAGGTCATCCTGGAGGGTGGCCCTCCGAGTAAAACGTCTCTCCAAATCGGCCTCCAAGGCCCGAAGCGGGCGCATGAGCTCTTCGGCGTCGGGCAGGATCCGTTGATCGTTGGGGATCTCATAAGCGGCTACCGGAAAGGCCTCGATTCCTTTCGTGGAGAGGAGGGTTTCAGGTGAAAGTCCGTGAGGCTCGGGAGACCATGGGGACCAGCGGGCGATAAAGAACCCTACCACGACAACACATAGGGAGGCCGCGATGGACAACGGGACCCATCGGGGCGCTGGAAGGAGCCCCTCGGCCAGACGTCGCCAAAGGGATCGCCTATGGATACGTGCACGGATGCGATCCAAGAGCCCTTCCGGCACCTCCAATGGCTCCAGCTCGGAGAGGTATCGGACGGTCTGGCGGTACTTGACCCACGCCTCCGCACAGAAGGCACAAGTGTCCAAGTGAGCCTCCAGATCCGAGACTACATGGGGTGAAAGCTCCCCATCGAGCCAGGGAAGGAACAGGTGCTGTACGGTCTCACACTTAGGGTGAATCTCTCGTGTTTGTCCCGTCTTCATCCCCTAGTTACCCCCATTCTCTCCAGAATCTCTTTGAGTTCCATGCGAGCCCTGTGAAGCCTCGATTTCAGGGTCCCCTCAGGGAGCCCAACGACTCTTGCAATCTCCTGATAGGACAGCCCCTGGATATCCCGAAGGACCACCACCTCTCGGTAATCCTTCCTCAACATTCCGAGAGCCCGGTGGACCAGAAGCTGAACTTCCTGCTTGAATAGCACCTCTTCTGGGATATCCCCTGGATCCCTCAGATCCTTGTCCACGGAACCCTCGTCGGTGGAAACTGGGCTGTCCAGAGATTCCTTGGCATGATGATATCGTCTCTTGAGATATTTGAGACGGTTTCGACAATGGTTGAGGGTCACCTGATAGATCCAGGTTGAAAATTGAGCCTTCCCTCTGAATTTGGCCAGATGGCGGAATACATTGAGGAAAACCTCCTGAGTCAGATCCTCCGCTTCTTCCCGTTCTCCCAACATCCGGTAGGCAAGATTGAAGACTTTCTGTTGATAGGCCAAAACGATCCGTTCGAAGGCCTGAACATCTCCACGTTGTGCTTCCTCGATCCATCGCTTTTCCCAGTCTTCCTGCCCTAACGTAACAGATTCCACCTGCTTCGAAGGATCTTGTTTTTTTAGACAATGGTCTTTCAAGATAAGTTCCAACGGAAAGGACCTTCTGTCATCTCACTCCAAAAAAGAAGTCCAATGGCTTTCGTTCCCCGGGGGTTTTCATAATAGACCGATCAAAAGTCGGTATCGATTCCATCGTGACGAAAGCCTTCCTCGTGTCCCAATCCACCACGTTGTGAAAAATCTCTTTGGATCTCTTCCAGGCGGAAGAAATATGCGGGGACCGTACCTCTCGTCAGCACCTCCTTCATACTCCTTTCAAGATCTGTCTTGCGATGACCATCCTCTGGACTTCTGAGGTCCCCTCGTAGACCGTAGTGACCCGGGCATCCCGATAGATACGTTCCACCTTGTAGTCTTTGATGTACCCATACCCCCCGAAGATCTGGGTGGCCCGGAAGGCCACGCGGTTGACCATCTCGGAGGCGAACAGTTTGGCCATGGAGGCCTCTTTAGTGTAAGGCTTCCCTTCGTCCCGCAGAGAGGCCGCATGGAGCGTCAGGAACTTGGCGGCCTCGAACTCTGTGACGCTGTCGGCAAGCATCCACTGGATGGCCTGAAAGTTGGAGATGTACTTCCCGAATTGCTTCCGCTGCTTGCTGTAGACGACGGCTTCGTCGATGCAGGCCCTGGCCATACCCAAAGACTGGGAGGCGATGCCGATGCGGCCGCTGTCGAGGGCTGACATAGCGATACGAAACCCATCCCCCTCCTCTCCCAGGAGGTTCTCCCGCGGCACAATGCAATCCTCGAAGAGGATCTCCGCCGTGTTGCTGGCCCTAAGGCCCATTTTCTCCTCAACCGTCCCTACGGAGAAGCCGGGAAAGCCAGGCTCCACCAACAGAGCGCTGATCCCACGATGGCCCGCCTCCTGCTCCTTGGTCCGGACGATCACCACCAGGATCCCTGCGTAGCTCCCATTGGTGATAAAAAGCTTGGTCCCGTTCAGCACGAAATGGTCACCCTGGACGACGGCCCGAGAACGTACACTGGCTGCATCTGACCCTGCCCCGGGCTCGGTCACAGCAAAGGCCCCTAGGATCTCCCCCTTGGCCAGGGGAACCAAATAGCGCTGCTTCTGCTCCTCAGTGCCGAAGACCACCAGGGGCTCGCAGGCCAGGTTGCACACGCTCATGGTAACCGCCGTGGAGGGACAGGCGTAAGCGATCTCCTGCATGGCCAGTGAGTAGCTCACTGTCCCCACGTTGGCCCCGCCGTACTCTTCGGGGACCATCATCCCCATCAACCCGAGTTGGGCCATCTTCTTGAGGATCTCCCAAGGGAAGGCCCCCTCCCGGTCCAGGCGGGCGGCGATGGGTTCAATCTCGCGTCTGGAGAACTCCCGGGCCATCAGTTGGATCATCTGCTGCTCGCTGGTGAGCTGAAAGAGCATGCCCCCACACCTCCGCACTGAGCGTCCCCTGGACTAGATGTCACACATGGGACGACGTCTCAGGGGGTATAGACCACCACGATCAACTCCATGGGGACCTCACTGATGTTTCGAAGGCGATGACGAATCCCCGAGTTGAAATGAACACTCTGTCCCTCTTCGAGCACCTGACGGTGATCCCCCACGTAGATCTCCAAGGTCCCCTTGAGGACGTAGATGAACTCCTCCCCCTCATGTTGATATTCCACCATTCGATGATCCGAATGAGGATCGATGCAGACCCGGAATGCCTTCATGTGTTTGGTCTTGGCACCAGGGGTCAGGGGGGTATAAGCATAGGCCTCGGTTCTTTTCTGATAAGCCTCCACTTTTCGCTGCCGAGCCTCCTCTTCCTCGGCACTGAGAAAGGACCCGGGATCCACTGCCAGTGCCTTAGAGATCCGGATCACTTCCGAGACCGTGGGAATCGCACGGTCTTCCTCGATCTCCTTGAGGCGCTCGAGGGAACAACCCGTATCGTTCGCCAGGGTCTCCAACGAGAGGTCGTTCTCCTCCCGAAGGGCCTTCATCCGAGAGCCGAAGCTCTTTTTCCTCTTCCTCTTTCTCTGTTGGGGCATCTTCCTCCTCCGTACGCTGGATCTCCATTCAAGACGTGACCTCCCAGATCACGCCTCAGATCCTTCCCTCCCTTAGGTGGAACGTCCCCCCTCGGGGAGACCGACTCCGCCCAACGAAGCCCCCTGTTCTCCCAGCACATCCTTCAAGTGTCCCCACATGCCGTTGAGCCGCTCAGGCAGGTTCACCAGACGGATCCTCTGACTCCATTCCTGCAGCCGCTCCCTCGCCTCCCGAATCAGGAGGTCCACCGCGGCCGGAGATAGATGATGGACCCGTTCGAAATCGATGACGATACTCCGCCCCGTACGGACGGCCCTCATCACCCGTTTGATTAAGGCTCGTGTGGATGTCCGGTCCATGGCTCCTTCCAATTGAAAGAAGATGGTACGCATGGGTTCGTGATAGGCCGCCCGGATGCGAAGCACGTTCCACGTCTCTCGGATCCACGAGCTGCCCCGCTGCAGGGCCTCGTCTGTGACCGTGGGCAGCAACGAGCGCACCTCCCGGATGGGGATGACGCCCTCGAGAGATTGCAACACCTTGGCAAGAGGGCTCACCTCTCCGGGAGGGATTCGGCGGGCGATGCGGCGAAAGGTCTTGTTGAGCCCGATATGGGGAAGAAGACGTCTGCCGGGCGGAAAGAAGAGCCTCCGGGCTATGGAACCCCAGGAGTAGACCTCCTGGCAGACCCACTGAAACCCCTTCTGTAGGGTCTCAGGGCTCATCATCCGGGGCTGGAAGACCACATGCATCCCGTCGTACTTGTGCCATTGTTTGGTGAGGATCCTCCCCTCTCGATCCAGCCGTTCGTACAAAGGAGTCCCCGGAATGGGAGTAAGGATGAAGAAGACAGGTAACGGGATCCGATTCTGCTCGCAGAATCGAACCGTCCGCTCAAAGGTCCCCTCGTCGTCGTGCTCCAGCCCGAAGATAAAACTGGCGATCACCGTGACCCCGTGATCCCTCAAGGTCTTCAAATCCCGTTCGTAATCCTGCACCCGGTTGGTCCGCTTGTGCACATCGCGGAGATTCTGTTCACTGAGCGACTCGATCCCCACAAAGAGAGAATAGCAGCCGCTTTTCACAGCCAGATCCAGAAGCTCCCGATCTCGAGCGATGGAGAGGCTGGCCTGACTCCCCCAGCGGATCCCCAAGGGAATGAGCCTTCGGAAGAGCTCTTTGGCATAAGAGGGATTTCCCACTATGTTGTCGTCCACGAAGACCACGAAGCGCTCGCCCAAGGCCTTGACCTCTTGGACCACCTCCTCTACGGGGCGGGTACGGAAGGTCCGGCCGAAAAACCGGGAGACCGAGCAGTAATCGCACTGAAAGGGGCAACCGCGGGCGGTCTGGACACAGGCTACCCTGTCGTAGGCCTCCATTCTCAGGAGGTCCAACCTGGGCCGAGGGAGACCTCGAAGATCCGGGTGGCTTCCGGCCCGATAGACACGTCGAAGGCATCCCTTTCTGGCGTCTTCCACCACCGTGGGCCAGATTTCCTCCGCCTCGCCCACCACCACCGAATCCACATGCTGGAGAGCCTCCTGAGGGAGCAGGGAGGCATGGATCCCTCCCATGACCACGGGGATCCCTCGCTGTCGAAACCGACGAGCAATGGCGTAAGCCGCAGGGGCGTGCATGGTCATGGCCGTCAAGCCCACCAGGTCCACGGGCTCCTCGTAGTCGATCTCCTCCACGTTTTCATCCGTGACGACAACATCGACCTCCGGCGGAGTCAACGCGGCCACCGTGGGGAGGGTCAAACGGGGGAACCAAAACGAGCGGATGTCCTCCACGTCCTGTTCGGCCCATTCTCCCCGGAATTTAGGTTCGATCAATTTGATGCGCACGTACCACCTCCAAATTCTCCTTGTGGGTTATTAACGCAGGATCTTCAAACGCTGCCCTGCATAGATGACATCCACGTCCTGGAGCCCGTTCCATCGCTTGAGCTGCCTAAGGCTCACTTTGTACTTCTGAGCGATGCCCGAGAGAGTCTCTCCGGGGCGGACTCGATGGACGAGGACCCGAAAGTCGGCTCTTTTCACATGGCGTCCCCGCCGTTTCCTCCAGTCCTCCAGAAAGGCCGACGCTGCTGCGGCCTTCCCTGGAGGAAAATAGAGGGTATAGCGCCCTTGAGGAAGGAGGGTCATCCGAAGATGAGGGTTCCGCTCCCTCAATTGGCGAAAAGTCATACCGCAAGATTGCGCCAGATCCACCAGATCCAATGTCCCGGACTGGATCTCCACGTTCACCGGCTCCATGGGCAGCGGGGGATAGAGCTCTTGAGCGGCGAGTTCAAAGCCGTATTGCTTAGGATCGCTGAGAATGACTTTGGCCGAGGCGATTCGAAAGACATACCGCTCCGTCTCCAGGGGAAGCACCAAGTCGAAGTAGGACTCCACCCGTTGTCTCTCAAGCTCCTTCTGGATCCGCTTTTCTCCGGCATTGTAAGCGGCCACCGCCAAGAACCAGTCGCCGAACATCTCCTTCAGGTCCTTTAGATAGGCCAACGCGGCCTCGGTGGCCTTGAGTGGATCCCGCCGTTCATCCACCCACCCATCCTTCCGGAGCCTATACTTCCTCCCGGTTGAGGGAATAAATTGCCACAGCCCTACGGCTCCGGCCCGAGAACGAGCCATGGGCCGAAGGGCGCTCTCCACGATGGCCACATATTTGAGGTCCTCGGGAAGGCCCTCCTGGCGGATCCGCGCCTCGATCATGGGGAAGTAGCGATGAGCGCGCTTGATCCAAAGAAGGACCTGGGGAACATCGTCCACACAGAGGAGAAACTCCCGATCCATCCTCTCCCAGACGTCCCGTCGTTGAAGAGGAAGCGGCTCTCCGAACAAGGAGATCTCCGGCGGAAAACGGTAGCGGTCCAGGCTGGTGAGGCGGGAGATGCGTTCGATACGATCGGAGGTCTCCGAGAGGGCCTGTCGAAGGAGATCCATCTCCCGACTCAGGCGCTCGACGGCCGCTTGGAGGTCCCGGTCCGTATCAAGCTCCTGCGCAGGGGAAGGTCCTGAGACGCACAGCAGGACCAAGGCCCACAGCGGAACCATATAGCGAAATCCCACGGCACGAAGCGCCCGCCGAACGGGATGGAGCCCGATGAGTACCTGAGGAGGTCCGCAGTTCAATGGTACTCCGAATCTCCCTCTTTGGCCGGAAACGGCACCTTGATAAAGGGAATCCCCTCTTCCTTGAGTATCCGTTCCTCCTCCTCGGTGGTGGTGCCCCGAATATTGCGTTTTTCCTCTAATCCGTAGTGCATCTTCAGGGCGGTCTTGGCGAAGTCCGTCCCTACATCCTCGAAGTGTTTCTCCAGGGTCACACGGAGGGCATGGAGGAGCTCGCCCAGAGAGGCCTTGGAGCCCTCTTCGGTTCTCGATCCCTCGTCCTTTGGGCTTCCCCCCCGACTGCGCAAAATTCCCCCTGTGGTGAGATGTTGTTCCACATCTCTGCTCCCGCATACAGGGCACTCCACCATCCCCCTATGGAGTTGCTCCTGGAAGGCCTCGTGATCCTGAAACCACCCTTCGAATCGATGTCCTTCCGAACAGATGAGGTCGTAGATGATCATCTCTTTGCCCTTTTCGGCACTCCTTCCGGGGGAATCGCCTCCTCTGAATCTGTCGTCCTGCCTCTGCCTCGAAAGGCTCCCAGGAGATGCCTTCACCCCGGAAAGACTCCCAAGTTCCACCCTTGGAGGATTTCATGATGGCCCTGGAAAAACGGCCGGGGCCCCTTTCTCCAATCTTTCCTTGAGCTTGCGGGCGATGGGGAGGTCAGCCTCGGCCAGTGGCATCTCCAAAAGCTCCATGGGTTCGACCCATCTATGGGCCCTATGAAACCGCAGACGTATTTCACCTCCGTTCCAGTGACACCAGTAGGCCAGCAACAGGATGGCCCGATCCGGATAGCGATGGATGACGGCATGAAAGATGTCGAGGACCCGGACCCGGATCCCCAGCTCCTCCAGGAGCTCTCTCTCCAGACAGGCCTCAGGTGTCTCCTCGTATCGGATCTTTCCCCCTGGGAACTCCCATTTGAGAGAAAGGGCGTCCCCCTGCGGCCTTTGGGCCAGAAGTATGCGCCCCTCACCATCGAGGATGATCCCCGCTGTAACGGGGAAAGGCCAGGGAGCTCCACTTGGGCTGACCATGGGGGTCCTTTCGAACCTTGGGGGTTCAGTGGTCAAGAAAAGGCTCAGACCTCGCAGACCTCACCCGGGTTGAGGACCGTCACCTCAATGCCGGTATCCTCCATCAATGACCGAAAGCGGTCCGCGCTTTGCTCCAGAATGGGGAATGTCTGAAAGTGCATGGGCACCACCCGCTTAGGACGGAGGAGCTCCGCCGCCCTCTTGGCCTGCAGGGGATCCATGGTAAAGACCCCTCCGATGGGGAGCAACGCCACCTCCAGAGGATAAAGCTCCCCATAGAGCCTCATGCTCTCGAAGAGGCCCGTATCACCGGCGTGATAGACCCTCCTTCCGTCCTCCATCTCCACAATGTAGCCGCAGGAGACGCCAGTGGCAGTGGAGTGAACGGCCTGGGTCATGATCACCTTCAAACCCTTGACCTCGGCCGTTCCGCCGACGTTCATACCGGCTCCGCCGAAGACCACGCGATCGTCGGGGAGGTTGCAATCGGCTTTTATACGGGCCGCGGTCTCTACATTGGCCACCAGGATCGCCTCGGTCCTCTGCAGGATCTCTCCTACACTGCCGGCATGGTCGAAGTGATCATGGGTCACAAGCATCAGGTCCACAGAGGAAAGGTCCGAGGGCTTGAGAAAGGATGTTGGAGCATCTAACCATGGATCGATGAGTATAACCTTGCCTCCCGGGGAGGTCAGCTCGAACCCCGCATGTCCCAGCCAGCGAATCCGGATCTTTCCCGCCATGCCATCTCCTCCTTGACTTCTGGTTTCGCAAACCAAGCCGATCCCATGCCCACCTCCGGGACATGAAACCTTTTCCGGAAGTTCGTGCGAAACCTCTTCTCCTTTCGGTCCATCTTACTGAAAACCGGGGGCGATCTCAACGTTGGTCCGATGACCCGCTGCCATCTCCGGTCCCGAAGACCATCGCCACATAGCCCACAAAGTCCTCTCCGGGGAGCACGTCGGAGCTGGTGGCATAGTCCAACACCCGGGAAATTCGAGCGCCCAAGGCCTTCATGCAGGCCACAGCTGCGGCGGCCGCCCCCGGACAACAGGCGTTACGATGGGAGAGCCCCTCCTGAAGGATTCCCTCCGGATCCATCTCCTCCATCCTTCGGATGACCCGGGGGTCCTGGACCTCGCGTACCCATCGCTCCGCTTCAACCCCCCTTCCCCGGGGTGTAAATCCATAGCTCGGGCCGTAGTGCGTCAGATCCGTAGAACCGACCACAAGCACGCGCCTCTTGAGAGCCAATGCCTTCTCCGCACACCGTCTCCCGATCAGGATCCCCTCCTCGGTGGGAGCCGGGGCTATGGGCAAGATCCTCACCCCCGGGAAGGCGAATGCGAGCAAGGGGAGCTGAAGCTCCCGGGTGTTGTCCGGGAGGCTCCATGACCCCTCTTCGAGCTGAAAGCGGAATTCGCCTCGAAGGCACTCGGCCAACTCCTCGTCCACAGCCAGGGGGCCGAAGGGCGTATCCCACGAACCGCCGGCCATGAGGAGATGGGGGTCATCAGGGCTCAGATGGCCCCCTAAAAGAAGGATGGTCTCCGGTGGAGGGAATCTTCTCAAAAACCCCACCACCATGCCGGCCAGCCTTCCGGAGAAGGTCCAGCCCGCATGGGGGACGATTCCCCCCAGCGGTTCTTCAAATCCTGGAGGCGGCTGTGGGACCGCTTGGAAAAAGGACTGGATCTCCTTTCGACAGGCCTCGGCCGAGGCAGGATACCACGATCCTGCAAAGGCTGCACGTCGGACGCTCATGATATGCCCCTTTCTTTCAAAGGCAATCCCTCAGCGGACCGAAGGCCCGGACAGGCCCTCTCAAGTCTGGTCCGCTTCAAGCAACCGTCTGAGATCCTCCACCACACGGGAGAGAACAGGCCCTGCGTTTCCATAGATCACCGTATCGGCCAAGGAGTCCTGGGGAGTGGGGTCCCGATTGACAATGGCCAAAAACGCCCCGGCCTCCTTGGCCACCAAGGGCAGAGAGGCCGCGGGCTGGACCACCAGCGAAGAGCCCACTACCAAAAAGAGATCCGAGGCCTCGGCACGCCGAAAGGCCTCCCTCGTCTCCTTCTCGGGCATGCTCTGGCCGAAGGATATAGTGGCAGGCTTCAACAGCCCTCCACAGGTGTCGCACCGAGGGTCTTCCTCCCCCGCTGAGATGCGCTCTTGGATAGGATCCCTCTCATAAAAGAGGTCGCATTGGAGGCATTTCACGGCTAGAGCCGTGCCATGGAGCTCAATCACCTTGTGGGGATCGATCCCAGCGGCCTGGTGAAGCCCATCGATATTCTGGGTGATCACGCAGTCCAGTTTGCCCAGTCGTTCAAGCTCTGCCACAGCNCGATGGGCGGCGTTGGGCTTAGCCTTCTTGAGGATCTCATAGAGGGTCGTACTCATCTGCCAGTACTTGACCCTGGCCTCCTTGCTGGAGAGAAACCGCTGGTAGGTGAAGTCCTCGGGATTGTATTGGCTCCAAAGTCCGCCGGGGCTCCGGAAGTCCGGGATGCCGCTCTCGGTGCTGATGCCTGCCCCCGTAAAGACGACCACCTTCTGGGAACGGGCGATCCTGCTGGCCAGCTGTCGCTCTCGGGAATCCATGCCGCCTCCTGGAAACCGAGGAGATTTTTCGGTAAGATGCCGTATGGATCCAAAGGTCTTTCCCTTTTTACCATACTGCAGTGAGGAGTGCCAATGATCGGACAACGTATCCCCCACCGGCTGCTCTCCCCCGCGGATGCCCTGAAGGCCCTGCGAGCCCTCATGGAGAGCGGGGCTCCCAAGTGGTTCCTGGATATGGGATCATCCACCGCCGTCACTCTCCTGGCCGCTCGTGGGACCACCTTTTCCAAGCGCACACCCTATCAGCAGTTGGACATCTTTGAGGCCGAAGACCTTGGTCTTTGCATGGTGCTGGACGGGAGAATCCAGCTTGCCCAGAGCGATGAGAGGATCTACCACGAACTTTTGATCCACCCCGCCTGCGTGTTCCATGGTTCCCCGAGAAGGGTGGCCGTGCTGGGAGGCGGAGACGGCTGTGCTGTCCGGGAATTGACCAAGTACCGGGAAATCGAAGAGATCTTTTTGGTGGATATCGACGAGGAGGTCGTGGAACTCTTTCGAGACCGATTCCGGACGATCAACGGCGGGGCCCTCATGGACCCTCGTGTAACCCTGGCCTGTGAGGATGCTATGGCCTTTCTTCAACGTCAGGACCGCCCCTTTGACCTGATCATCTCAGACCTCACCGAACCCTTCGACCCCTCGGAACTGGCCGGAGAACTCTCCTTCCATCTCTACACCCAAGACTTCTATGCCTTGATTCAGGAAAGACTCACCCCGGAGGGCATCTTCGTTTGCCAGACAGGAGGAGCCCTATATCAGCCGGACCACGATCGATACCATCTCGAGCTCGTTCAAGGCATCCGGGCCTCTTTCCCCCATGTGACCACTTGCTATGAGTTCATCCCCTCCTTTTCGGAGCTTTGGAGCATCACCTTGGCTGCTCGAAGGCCCCTTGAGATCAGCTGGGAAGAGGTGGATCGGGAGCTGAGTCGGCATGGGATTGAAAATCTCTGGTACTACGACGGAAGCGCTCACGAAAGGGCCTTCCGCCCGCCCAAGCCTCTGCGTTTTCCTCGCCCAGGTGCCAAAGGCCCTAAGAAAAGGCCGCGGCGTTGAGACAAGACCCCGGGGCGGAAATGTCCCTCAAAGCATCCATCCCATGGGAGACCGAAGCAGCCCAACAGTTCGTCAATAAAGAATAAAGTGCCGGATTTTCGACATTTCCGTCGACTCCCAGGCCGTTCGAGTGCCCTCCGACTTGGAAGTGTCTCTCTCCTCAAGATCCCGCCTATAACTGCTTGACAAGGCCTCCCTCTTTGTATTTTATAGAGAGAAATTCTTTCTCTGATCAGGATTCATGAGGAAAGAAAGATCCTCCTCCATATCTACGAAGCCACTTCGGACCAGAGCTACTGGGTCACGCGGGACTGCCGCCGTCAACAGGTGTCCTCAAGGCAGGGATGAATTCTATTTCCAGGGAATGGATGAGGCCTTTAAGCGGTGGCCGGACGAGATGTGGGCGGCAAAGGGAAAGCCCAGGCTTTGGGTCAAGCTCTATGACCGAGACGGGGTGCAGGTCTGGAGGGATATCGCCTACGGATACCTGAAGTTGAAGACACCGGAGGGGATCCAAGAGGGCAAGGACGAGGTGTGGGCAAATGGAATCCGGGCCGTCTTTCGAAGAGGAACTCTGGAGATCTTCTTTAAGCGCCCCGAATCAGAGCCCTCTCAGGAGACGAAAAAGTTTTGGGAGAAAGACACCGTCGGCCTCGAGATGAAAAAAGAGCCATCTTTCCCTCCCCGTTGATCCCGCGTTTCTCTCGGGGCGTGCTGGAATTGTTCGTTTATCTTTTCAGTTTTGAGCTTGTATCACACAGCCAAAAATGGGTTGGATAGTATAGTTTTCATTCTTTTTCGGCCTTCACGATTCGATAAATATCAGACACATCTTCTACTTCAATATTTTTGAAACCTGCCGATTTAAGATTGCCTACTATTTCTTTCTTTGTTTCAAATGATGAAGCGATTTCACCTTGAGCCGAAAACAAACCCAGTCGGCCTTTGTTGACAAGATGGTTATAAATCTGTTTGTAAATATTTCTTCGCTGCTCCGAAGTAAAATGAACAATTGCAAATGAACTGATGATGCTATCAAATTTCGCATTCTGGGGTAACGCTTCAGGAAAGCTGCCAATTATAATTTCAATATTGGCCAATTTCCTACGGCTGATTTTTTGTTCAAATCTAGCGATCATATCGGGGCTCAAGTCTATCCCGATAATTTTTTTAGCGATTTTAGAAGCATAGATTGTACTGATCCCGGTTCCGCATCCAATATCTAGTGTGATGTCTCCTTGTTTTACTACAGAATTGATCATTTTTTTCATCTCTTTTGCAAAAGCCGGATCTATACGGACTGAAAAGTCATACCAGGGACTCCAGACTCTATAAAAGCTGACAAGCTTGTTAGGTTTTCCTTGATAGCTTCGTGTAAAGTCGGTCGTTTTAATATACAATTTTCTAAAAAATCTCTGAACGTTCATATTCGCAATATCCTAATATCAATAACAATGAATAGCCCAGTCTGGCTGCTTCAGCGATGATCCTCTCTGCACGAATTCTCCCTAACCCTCTCCCTTTGTATCGGTCTTTAACGAAAAGTCGCTTCATCTCGCACACATGGTCTTCTAGTTTTCTCAAACCAACACATCCGACCGACTCTTGCCCATCTACAGATCGACTCCTAAGAGTCTTTGATATTCCCGAAAGAGATGGCGTATCTCTTCGAAGTGCTCTGGGGTTTCTGCATAAATGATTTTCATTCTATGTTCCCGTCTGATCAGACTTAAGACTTAGGTGGCAAACCCTCCATGTGTCAGGCTTCATACGCCTGTTAGAGGTCTATTCTAGCCATAGCTCGAATCTCTGTTCATTGATCTCTTTTCCCCACTGGGTTCCTTTATGTTGTTCAACAAGTTTGAAACGGGTCTTCTCGTAAAGGTGTCTCGCAGCGTTGAGTCCTTCAAAAGTTCAAAGGTATATCCTTTTGAAACCCTTGCTCCGGCAAAAATCGATCGCCGTATATATAAGTCGATTGCCGACTCCTTTTCCCCGAAAGGCATCGGACACGATGAACCACCGGAGATGCGCCCCCTCGCTTTCAGCATGAATCCCGTCGATGATAATGGAACCTTCGATACGGCCATCCACCAACGCAGTCCAGAAACCGTCGCGGTTCTCGTCATAGCGCCTGAGAAACTCCGAGAGTTCAGCGGCCACTTTAGCCTCAAAAAAGAGACCGAATCCCCAATGTTCGTGGTAGTAGGCACCATGGAGTTCAGTGATTCGGCCGATCGAGCCGGGGATATAGCCTCTTGCTATCTTAATCTCCCACATAAAAACCCCTTTTTCGACCTACGCAGCATACCGACAATAATAGATTACCCCAAAGAAAGCGAGGGGGTTTGATTTTGAAACGACCATGTGCTCCACGAGGGACAAGTATCCAGGGCCGAATGTTCGAGATGGCGTTCCGCACACTGACGGATTTGAACCTAACCTTTAAAAACCAGCAGTTACACGGTACTAACTTCTCATGCCCGCCCCGCCAAGGCGGGGCGGGGCACCCTTGATGGATGAAAATGCTTGCCAGATGCGAGGATCAATGCCTCTATCGGAGAGGAGCGCTTCAGTCACCCCCGTTTGGGAGGCTGAAGCCTCCCCTACCCAATCAAGACCAAATAGACAAAATAGACAAGAGACTATTTTCTACGTAACTGCCCATGTCACGCTTGGGCGTGACACCCTAGAACTCATGAAAATAGCAAGCACTCCAACGGCCAGCTCGGGAGGTGCCCTGAACGAAATTGAAGGGGGTAGGGGCGACTTTAGTCGCTCCCTTCTGGTCCGGGGGAGGCTGAAGCCTCCCCTACCCAATCAAGACTAGGCGGATGTGCCTTTAGCCTCGAGCCTCTAGCCCGGGTGAGAGAAAGCTATTTTCTACGTACCCCGACGGACTCTTTCCAGAGGCCCTCCGGGCACCATTTCCCGAGGCGCGGCCATATCCGCGCAGCAACCAGCTAGACTGCCTTTGCTCTTAATGTAAACTGAAGCTGAAAGGCCCATTACGGCCGTCACTCAGATATTGTAAGCCATCAGGAACAATTATGGCGATAAAGTCCCATCTTTCACAGTAACTGTGTAGATGCACTCCTTTCTTTGAGCCTTAAGACACATCCCTAAGGATGGCTTTGTCTCGTACACTAGACCTAATGTCTCAAGCCAGTCAGTTATCTGTGCAAAGATCCCCCATTCAAGTTGATCAGCAACGCCCGCGTGAGTTGTATTTTCGTAGGCAAAGCAGTACTGCACATGTACTTGATATGCATTATTGCCAGCTTCGATCACACGATAATCAATCAGGTCAGATCCGAGAAAGATGATAAAGACCTCTTGTAACAAGAGATAATCGTACAGGGGCATCACTGGAGGCAACTGCAACGCACGAACAATACGCCGAGCTTCGACCTTACCGACTTGGTGGGCGCCGATTTGACTGATACGGTTCGTGACCTCCATGCCGAACTCTCTGGCAACTACCATGAACCACCGAGCATCGTGCGACATCCAGCATTTAATGAGAAGCGTCTCCCGCTCAGGAGGCGAGAGTCGACGCAGGAGTTCATTGGCCTGTTTCTTCAACTTCAGACTTTTGTTAAATGTATATCATCTTCAAAAATGTGCAAATTCTTTTTCGTAACGTACTCTTGAAACTTCTTGTTTTTCTTTTACTTGTATCAATATTTCATCATAGTTTTGTAATAAGAGATCCACAATTCTCTTATCTAAAAAATTTTTATTGGCTTGAACAATTAAAATGTTTTCGATTTCTTTTCTGTCCATACCTTTTCTGTATGGTCTGTCTTCGGCCAGTGCTGTGAATATATCAGCTACGGCCATAATCCTAGACCCAGTGCTTATTTTGTCAGCCGAGACGTGAAATGGATAACCAGATCCGTCAAGTCTTTCATGATGGAAGGCAGCCCATTCAGCGATTTGGTCAAGTCCTTCTATTGAATTTAAGACCATGTAAGTGAAATATGTATGCTGTTTTATGATGGCAAACTCTTCTTTTGTTAGCTTGTTTGATTTATTGAGGATAGAGTTGGGTACAATCAGTTTTCCCAAGTCATGAAGATTTCCTGCTATCTCCATTAAAGTTGTTTCAGCTTCCGTCAGCCCAAAGATTTTGGAAAGAATAACAGCACATGCTGCTACTCCAGTTGAATGGGTCGCAGTGAAAAAAGATCTGAAATCAATAATACGCCGAAAAAGAAAAGAAAGCGAATAAATATCTTCAATTTCAATTGCAACTGGGCGGAAAGGACCATAGTGTAAAAGCAAAGAATACAATCGCGGTGAGGTCAAATCCAACCAGAAGTCTTCGCGTTTAGATATCATTGCAAATAACTCTACTACATCTGGATGAATATCAGTCCTTGAAACGGAAGTGATTCTTGATGTAAGGTTCTCCACTTGGTGTAGGATATATTGGTCCCGTTTGATCAACCGCTCAAGCAGGTCAGCGAGGAAGATTATCTGTGATTCTAAAACGTTAGGAGAATCAAGGGGGGTTTCCCATTCTTTCCATGGCCTGTGGTGAAACCTGACAATTCTGGCAGCAGGTTTCAACAGCGGCGTTGATTCAAAAAGCGATTCTCCACGAACGCAATGGGTATCAAGATTTTTTTCTTCAAAATCGTGAAGTCTGATTTTGTCCTCTGGAGCCAACGCACCAATATCATGAAGTAAGGCCGCGATAAATATCTTTTCAACTGTTTCTTCAGAGAGTTTGGCGGCCTTGCAAATTTGCCACGCAACAAAAGCGGTCCTCAGTTGATGTGAGGCAATTGCTGGACTGGCAAGATCTATAGCGTCAGAAAGAGAAAGAATGAAATTAATCAGATTAACAGAAATTTCTTTTAACATCTTGGCACCTAGTATAGGTTTAGGTTAAAAAGAGAACTTGTATAGATACCCCCGGCTAAAGCCGGGGTCCTTAAAACCCTTTACAGCTTCATGCGAAGCTGACCTGAATCCTGGCGGCCTTGANACTCAAGGTATCGCTTTACCGTCTCTTCATCCACGCCTAC
>MTPG01000116.1 GCA_002010915.1 Desulfarculaceae bacterium JdFR-97
AAGTCATAGAAAATCAGCTGCTTAGCTAACATGTAGTCACGAACCCCAAATTTGGCCCTAATAATTCCAATAACTTACAAATCAACTGTCAAACTTGGGTTGGTTCGGTTGTGCTAGGATAAGATAAAATTGCGGCTCCTTTTATTGGGGAGCATTTCCTCTATGCTGTCTTCAATCCAGAGGATTTATGCTAGTTCTGCCACGTTTTCTCGTAAACTTTTGATTTACAACATCGAGGTATATCACCAGAGCTTAGTACCATGATCCCTNGTGGAGGTTTACACGGGAGATGCTCCGCTAAAGCACGTAGCATGAGAGTCNCAAAAAAAGGCATGGTGAAGAATGCTGGGATCTTGCACTGCGAGAAAAATGGTCTTGGACAGTAGGGGACCCTGCTTCTTTTTCCCTAACTTCAGTCTATGTTGACGGATTTGATGTTCAGACTGGATATTAAACCTATATTTTGCAGACCCCCTTATCCAACACCAGCTTGCCGTCAAAATATACGCTTGCATCTTTGAATATGGCATCATGGTGGTTAGGTGCCAACACCTTGCCCCCTATAGCAAAATTACTTCCGATCCCACAGTGACAATTGCCTAGCCTACCCAAGTCTTCGAGATTAGTGGCAGCCAAACGGGCGCATGGGTTGAGACCAATACCGAATTCAGCAAAATTGAAAGCTTTTTCATCCTCAAATCCCTCTAGAATCTCCCTAAATCTGCGGGCATTCCCTCCACCCTGAATGTCCACCACCTTCCCCTCCTTAATTACCAGGGTGACAGGATCATAAAGGGTGATGCCGACACTCATGATGCTGACGTCAATAACAGCCTTGCCTTCTGTCGTCCCTTCAACTGGGGAGATATTGATCTCGCTATCCGGAAAGGCTGCAAACTCTCCTGGATTTCTAAATAGACCTGTCTCATACTGAACCGGACGCCCCTTGACCTCGCCGCAGATATCCGTGCCCAATGGGGATGTAATACGAATTTCTTTGGTTTCAGCCAAAACTTCTCCCAGCTTCCTGCCTAGTCTATCGCATTCCTCATAATCAGCCTCGATGGCGCCGAGGCAAAGGGCATCCTCGGTAATTTCGCACATTGTTGAACCACGTTTGCCGGCTTTTATGGCTTCCACTCTGGCCTTGGTATGGGTCTGAGACCAAGTGGAGGGCTGAAGAAATACGTCTGCTTCACGGAAAGCCGCGACGACAGGTTCTGGAAGTTGAGCTCCATGAGTTTTGACCGGCGGAATTATGATGATGATCGGTGTCGCGCCGACAGCATAAGCTGCACTGGCCAAGGCTTCAGCTATCCTGAGCTTGTTTGTGTCAGTGGAGATCAGGACCGTTTCTCCTGGTTTGACCCCACCGCAATCCATGCATTTCAAAGCCCCTCGCATCATCTGGATTGGACTGGATGGAGCTGGTATATAATGCCAGTACGAAATAGTCCATTCTCTAGTGCTCATCGGTATCTTCCCCCTATTTTTTTCATTTTGCAGAAAAGATAAAGGGATCTGAGTTTACCCAAATCGCTAGCACCTTTTTGGAGGTTCTATTCACCGTCCTATGAGGACTGGATGATTTGTAAGTTATTGAAGTTCCAGGTGTAAGATGATAAACTTCGTTTTCAACTTCCACGTCTAGCTCTCCTTCAAGGACAAAACCGCATTCAATGCCTTTGTGAGTGTATTTTACGTCACCTGTAGAAGAGTTGGGAGGATATTCAATCAACATAAATTCACATCCTAGCTCTAGTTTATTAGATAAAAGCGAAAATTTGATGCCACCATGTGTTAAAATAACTTTCCTTTTGTTTGGATGAATAACGGGACATGCATTTACACTGTTTTCCGTGGGTGTTATATCATCTAATAAATATGCTGGAGAGACCCCAAAAAACTTAGAGATTCTGAGCAAGGTCTCCAGTGAAGGAGCAATCACCCCTCGTTCCACTTGGCTGATTAAACCCGGAGACATACTGATCTCTTCAGCCATCTTGTTAAGAGTCAGCTTTCTCTCTTTTCGAAGTTTTAGAATCTTATTCCCGAGCCNAATTAGCACCTCGCGTGTCAGCTCCTCTTTCTCTTTCTTATCCATAGC
Source organism: Desulfarculaceae bacterium JdFR-97 (assembly GCA_002010915.1). Lineage (GTDB taxonomy): Bacteria > Desulfobacterota > Desulfocorpusculales > Desulfocorpusculum > Desulfocorpusculum > JdFR-97. Next base: position 2,108 of record MTPG01000116.1, read on the forward strand.
TTCACCGGACAACAATCTGTTATGTTTTCTGATCTTCTCTCTCTTATCCATGCTATTTGAGCCATCTCCATCAGCTCGCATTCTTCATCAACAAGGGGGATAATGGAGGCTAGTTAAGTTAAAACAACAGAGTTACTTTTTAGATTATGGGCATTTTTCTCCACACTTTTCTGTGGATCCTAGAGAGATTCCCAAGGGCTTGTCTCGGCAATCCCGGGGTTTGGGGGTGAAGCCCCCAACTTCGCCGGCCCTTAGAGAATTATGAGGGCTAGCGCGAATACGACTACAAATCTGAAAGTCGTCGTTGATAAAAAACTGACCCAACCCATCTTTCTAGCGTGGCATCAAAAATCGACAAGGAGATCAGTCGACGATGAACACGGTTTTGATACAAGCCCCTTTCTCCATCAGATTGATAACCTCTTCCCAATTCTCCAAAGGGAATCGATGCGAAATGAGGGGGGTCATCTTTACACGACCTTCCTCAACCAGGGCTATAGTTCTAGCCCAATCGGTAAACACTCCAGAGGTCCAGGTCCCCTTTAGTTCTAGTTCGTTCATCACGATCGTGTTTAGTCCAAACTCAACTTCTTCAGGATACAGGCCTACTAAAATAATCTGTCCTCCTTTTTTCACCGTGGGTAATAAATTTTGGAATGCTAGGACATTACCTGAACATTCGAAAAATAGGTCCGTTCCCTTGCCATCCGTAATCTCTTTTATAAATGAAAGCACATCATCATGACCGGATCGAAGGACATGGGTTGCTCCTAGTTTCTCAGCCAACTTAAGTCGACTTTGGTTCTTTCGGCCTACCATGATAATCTTACTGGCTCCTGCAGCTTTAACCACTTGAAGCACAAACAAACCTATTGGGCCTGGACCACTGATTGTTATAGTATCTCCTGCCTTTACATTAGCAATTTGAATCACTGCCCGTGTTGCGACAGAGAGGGGTTCTAAGATAGCTGCTTCTTCATAAGATATGTTTTCTGGAATTCTGTGGACTTTGTCTCCAATGGTTTTTACATATTCGGCAAAAGTTCCATCCGTACCATATCCCAAGCCCCTACGTTCAGCGCAAAGGTTATATCGCCCCACCCGACAATAGTCACACCTGCCGCAGATGATCTTAGAAGTCTCAAGGGCTACCCTGTCGCCAACATGGATTTCACTTACGGCTCCACCTACTTCGACCACCTCACCAGCGCCTTCATGCCCCATGATTACGGGTATCTTGGTCTTAAAGTCCCATCGATATATCTCCATATCCGTGCCGCAAAAACCTGCGGCTTTAACTTTGACGAGAACCTCGTGGTCCTCAATTGACGGTATTTTCACGTTCCGGATTTCAATATTCCCTGGACCTTCCTCGTATTTCACCAAAGCTTTCATTGAAGTCCATCCGGTTTCTAAGTTATTTGCTAGTCATTCCCCTGAATTCGTATACAGTAAATCGTCTCCTCATTTTTTAGACACGGAATTAGCTTAATCCTCCGGTCGTTCGATTTGGGGCTCTTCTTTCCTCGCGAATCTGCGCTAGGGTATTGTTGCCATACTTAATCATCAGCCTCAGTGCTGATGGCCGTAACGTCTTTTCGTCGCTGTGCAGCCACTGGGTCCGTCCCTGCCCATTCCTTAGAATTTTTCCAGTTCCACCCCTCCACAGTTCTTGGGTCCTGCCTCCCTTCCCTTGCCTGCATTTGGGCGTTGCGCTTGACCGACCACCGACGGAGTGATCTCCTCTCATGACCTTGTCTCCTCTCGCCCCATGGATTTGCTTCGCTTAGGCCATAGCGTCCTTAATGTCCCCGAGCTTCTCGGCTTCAGATACCAGAATTGAAATATATTGTCAATAAAAATNTTTAGCCAAAATGAAAAACATTTCCCTATCCGATAGTGCTACGACGTAAAAAGAAGAGCAAAATCCAATAGTTGCGATAATAAGGAGTTTCGTNCAATGTCTAGAATTTCAGGGGGTAAGATCGATATGTTAGACCAACGGCGGGATGGTTTAAAGTTCTTTCTTTTCAGTAAGTTAGACTGTTGTTGGATCAGCTTGGTAAGTTGAAGCACGGCGCCATTTTTGTCGAGAGATTCCCAAAAATGGAACATTTGAAGAAGGGGGCGGCCCTTCCCCCAACTCTGGTCGTTTCCCACCTCGAAGATGCTTGTAGCCCAGGGTCATCTCCTCGGTGGTGAGGGTATCGCCGCTGGAGGAAAGCAGATATTTGCCGTCGAGCTTCACATAGGATCGGACATTGGCCCAGGGTTGGTGACGTCAACTATTTTTCCCCTTAGACGGTAATTAAAAATTCGTGGTGTGCGCAATTTGAGGTTCTGAGGACTGGGCTTGCTGTTGATGAGTCTTTGCTCCCCCCGTTCAGCATAGGCCCTCTTCCATCGATAAAAGGTGTCACGAGATCCCGAAATAGCGGCAGGTCTTGGAGACGTTGCCCGTCTGCTCGGCGTGCCTCAGAACTCGAAGCTTCCTCCGAATGTCCCGTTGTGCTTGTGTCATACCACGACCTCCTCATCATTGAACTGTGAACTATACCATAGATGTCGGCGGAAGTCGTGGTACTTAAGTACGGCTGGCTTGAGGGGGCTAAATACCTAAGTAATTTCTGACTACATCCATCTCTTTTCTGAACGTATCGCCAGACGCTTCATAGGCGACAAGACCGTTCAGAAAAATGTATGCACGATCGGCCAATGCCTTGGCCATATCTAGGTTTTGTTCCACTAATAATATGGCCATGCCGCTGGCGATCAAGTGACGGCAAACGTGCTCAACTCTGTTGATTATGGTCTTGGATAGACCTTCTGAGGGCTCATCCATCATTAATAGCATTGGATTGGTTACTAAGGCACGGCCGATCGCCAACATCTGTTGTTCACCGCCGCTGAGGCGTGCTCCTCCAATCCGGGCCCTTTGTCTGAGTTCTGGAAAAAGGTCGTATACAGTATCCGGTGTCCATTCAGTGGCTCTTTTTTTGCCACGGTAAGCAAATCTCAAATGCTCATCCACCGTGAGTGAAGGAAAGAGAAGCCTTCCTTGGGGTACATAGCCGATTCCCATGGCCGCAATCTCATGAGTTGATCGTCTGGTGATTTCTTGCCCGTTGAAAAGTATTTTTCCTGTCCTGATAACAGGTGGTAAGCCCAAAACCGACCGCAAAAGCGTGGTCTTGCCCATTCCATTGCGGCCGACGACTACAATCAACTCGCCCTTATTGACCTTTAAGTCCACTTCCTGCAGGACGTGACTCTTACCGTAATAGGCATTGAGTTTTACTATATCCAGAAGCTCGGGCGGCATCTTGTCAACCATTGGAGTTTCGGCTGAGCGTGTAAATCTCCTGTACTAGTGGGTTCGCTTGGATCTCCTGGGGTGAACCTTCTGCAATAATGGAGCCTTGATGCAAAACAGAGACCTTGTCGGCTATGGCAAAGGCTACATCGATGTCGTGCTCTATTATCACTACTGTCATGTCCTTTTTTAAACTCATGATCAGTTGCGTCATAAAAGAACGTTCTTTGGCTGAAAGTCCAGCCATGGGTTCATCCAAAAGCAGGATCTTGGGCTCATGTGCTAAGGTTATGCCCAACTCGAGTTGGCGTTGCTCCCCGTGGGAAAGTTCACTGCAAGGAACGTCAAATTTCTCCTCCAAGCCCACCTGCTGGGCCACTTTCAAGGCTTTTCCCCAAGGTTCCGTGAATCTCTTCCAAGGCCGGAATAGGGTCGCCAAGAGAGACGGAGATACACTGTTCCTTTTCCAGGCTGCCAAAAATAGGTTTTCCTGAACGGTAAGCTCCATAAACAGATTCGACATCTGGTACGTTCGACCCATTCCCAGTTGGATTCGTTTCTGAACGGGCTGACGCGTTAAATCGTGGCCGAAGAGGAATATCTCTCCTTTGTCCAAGGGTATTTCACCTGTGATGAGGTTGTAAAGCGTGGTCTTGCCGGCACCATTGGGCCCAATCAAAGCTCGGCTTTCCCCCACGTCGACCTCTAAGTCCACATCTGTTACAGCGTGAATACCACCGAACGATTTCGAGACACCTTTAAGAGTGATAGCTTGCATCTGATTGGACCCAATGATTGCCGTTTTTTTCATCCCGAGCCAAACAGTTTAGTCGACCCATCCGTTGTTCTTCTTAAGATTCTCCACATACTCTTTACCGAAATATTTCTCTATTTCTCTGAAGTATGCTTCCTTCTCTCCAGGAGGATAATTTCTGGTGGTGGCGGGCTGAGCCATATATTTTTCAGCCATATCCGCATAGGGCCCAAATTGAGACACATTTTTGTATGTTTTAACCACGATGTTCATCAAGTTGCCGTTTTTCTTTACCACCTTCTTGATGTAGATGTTCTGAACAGGGTTACCATACTTGTCGAAGTAAAAAGGCCCGCGAGGAGATTCTTCAGCGCTCATTCTCACATTACGTATGGCGTTGATGAACTTCTTGGGATCATCTACTTTCCCATCGATTGCCTCCATTGCCTTAAAGGCAACATGCATTGCGTCATATCCTTGAACTGCAATCACACTGGGATATTCGCCGAAGGCTTTTTTATAGCTTTCCCTGAACTTCTGGTTGGCCGGTGAAGGGTTTCCATCGTAATAATGAAGCGAGGAATAGACTCCCAGGGCCAGATCTCCTAGCTCGGCCAACATGGGTACGATGGGCACGTTCGCCTGGCCCAGGATCTGGGGATACACCTTGTCCAGACCAAACTGGTACCATTGTTTGAAGAAGGCCACCACTTGGGCGCCGCCCGAGTTGTTGAGCACAGCGTCGTACTCCTTGGACAAACCCATCAGTTTGGCCATGATGGAACTGAAATCCACTGCCTCCACCGGGTGCCAGATGCGCAGCACCTTCTCTCCACCGTTCTCCAGGAATCCTCTGATAAAACCAGCGGCCTGGTCCCATGGATAAGAATAGTCCTGCCCAACAATTATAACCTTTTTATAGCCAAGATCTTTGGCGCAGAACTTGCCGAAGTGGAAGATCACTTGGGAGCCTGTCCAGCCGGGCCGAATCAGACTGTACGTGGCCTTCCGCATGGTCATGTCTTCAGGGGCCGAGTATCCGACCAGAATAGGGACATCAGGATTGCGCGCCGCCCAGTCCACAGCGGCCATTCCTTCGTGACCCAAAGATGGACCGATGATCAGATGTACCTTGTCCCGATTCTTAAGAGAATCCAGCTTGGTCCTCATGACCTCAACGTCAGCCTTGGTGTCTTCCGTGAAGAGCTTGATCGGGATACCCCTAAACTTATAATCTCTCTCCGCCAACGCCAGTTTTATCCCATTAAGAACCTGCTGCCCGAAAATGGTGGCCCAGCCTGTGGTAGGTCCAATATGCCCGATACGTATTTCGTCGACAGCATGGACCGGGCTCAGCCACCCCATAGTCAGGGCAAATACACCGACGAGTGTAAATATCTTTTTTCTGCTCATCATTTCCTTCCTCCTTTTTTCTTGTCGTCTATCTTGGCCCCAGGGATATATGCCATCATATGGGCATCTACCCTGAAACCTGCCCCCTCAAGCAGTCTTTTTCCGTTTGGTCTCCAAACGCTTCTTCGCTGTTCCTACAATGCCTTGAGGCGCGAACATGATCACAAGCATGAACATGATGCCCATGAAAAGGAGATATCGTTTGGTTACACCGCTTANCCAAACGTCTAGCATTTTAAGAATTCCTGTCCCCAAAATTGCACCCCCAAGCGAGTTGATGCCTCCCAGGATACCGGCAAGCAGGGTATCCACATTTGTTGTCAAGGAGACGGAATGGGGGTTGATGAGACCCGTGAAGTAGACAAAGAACACCCCGCCAAGGGCTGCAACAAATGCTGCGAATATAAATGCACAATACCGCAACAGCCCTACAGAATATCCCAGCATTCTCATCCTCGATTCACTGTCTCGGATTCCCCTCAACATTAAACCGAACGGCGACCGTTTTAAGGCCGCCAAAAAAATAATCGAGCCGACGAAAAAGATCAGGTTGAAGAAATAAAAGGCCGTTTTGGATTCCGCAGTTGAAATGCCGAACAACATCGGGGCATAAACTTCATGAATTCCAGTGTCTCCTCTGGTTACAGAGGCCCACTGGCTGGCCAGGGCCCACACCAACTGGCCTAGAACCAAGGTGAGCATAAGAAAGTAAATGCCCCGCGTCCTGATCACCAGCAGGCCAAAAAGGGCTGCAGCCACTGTGGCCATGGCAATGCCGATCAAGGGAGGAATGGGAAAAGGCAAACTGTATCGAGTCTGCAAGATGGCCACAAAATATCCCGCAATCCCAAAAAAGGCGGCTTGCATCAAGGAGACCCATCCTAATTCTCCAGCCAAAAAAGCCAAACTCATGGTCAGCATACCGAAATACATGATCCTGATGACCATCATGACCACATAACCAGAGCTCCACCATGGAAGGGTTAGGAGCAACGAGATCGAGATTATTCCGAAGAAGATTTTCCAGATATTCAAAGATAGTTTGTCATTCATGCCTCTTTACCAAATAATCCTTGAGGTCGGATGGATAAAATGATGGCCACTGGGAGGAAGAGGAAAAATAGAGAGAACTGAGGGATGAACGCAGTGGCAAAGCTGTAAATCAAGCCCGTAATGAGGGCACCTACGATCGTGCCACTCAAGCTCCCCATCCCTCCTATGATGATTACGATAAGTGTAAGCAAAAGGATCCGCCAGTCTTCTCCTGGACCGAGCATCATAAAAGTTCCACCTACCACCCCCGCAATACCAGCCAATCCCCCTGACAATCCAAACACAATGGTAAAAAGTCTAGTTACGTTGATACCGAGGGCGGATACCATATGGAAATTGTCTACTCCTGCTCTAATGGTTATTCCCAAATTGGTCTTTTTCAGGAATACCCAAAGACCCAAGATGATAAAAATGGCTAGGCCCAGCATGAAGATGCGGTAAAGAGGGTAAATGATGCCGATGACGGGAATGACAACTGCGCCGCCCAGCGACTTGGGGATGGCGATGGTTTTGGGGTTTCCTCCCCACACGACGAGGATCAAATCTCCGATAATAATGGCCACGGAGAGCGATATCAGAGTCTCTATCAGATCATTGCCCCGGGCCCAGCTCAGCAAGAATCGCTCCTCAACAAGTGCCAGAACAGCGGTGAAGAGGCCTCCCAGGAGCACAGCCAATGCCCAGTTTCCGGTGGCCTTTAACACGGTCAAGCCAATATACCCACCGGCCAAATAAAAAGCGCCATGAGTCAGATTGACGACTCTCATCAGACTGAATGAAAGAGTCAGGCCGCTGGCCGTGATGAAAAGAAGGGCCGCGAGGGTCAGGCCGTTTAAGAACGACATGCCGATGAGGAGCGACACGGATCACCTTTTCAAGGCGCGGCGTTTTGTCGATTTCCCTGTCCGCCCGAGGGGACGGGCAGGAGGTGATGCCTGCTCTAATGGACTAGGTCTCTAATCCCTTCGGATAAGGCGCAGGCCTCTCTCACCGTTAGAAACGGATGGCCTTGAACTTCTCCATCTGTGTCTTTATGGCGACTTCAACAGGCAGTCTCTCCACGCTGGATGCACCGTAAAACCCGTGAACCCCCTTTGTGTTTTTCAAGACGTATTCGGCGTCCTCCGGTTCTGAGATGGGCCCACCATGGCACAAACAGATTACGTCAGGATTTACGCTTTTGGCTGCATCGCAGAGTTCCTGAACCTTTTTCGGGGCTTCCTCCAACGAGACGGCCGTAGTGGCCCCGATGGCCCCTTTAGTGGTAAGCCCGAGGTGGGCCACAATCACATCCGCCCCCGCCTCGGCCATGGCCATGGCCTCCTCGACGGTGAATACGTATGGGGTGGTAAAAAGGTCCATCTCGTGGGCTTTTCTGATCATTTCCACTTCCAAACCGAACCCCATACCTGTCTCCTCCAGATTTTGTCTGAACAATCCGTCGCAGAGACCCACTGTGGGGAAATTTTGCACGCCCGAAAAGCCTGCCTCCTTGATCTCCTTTAAGAAGACGTCCATAAGGCGGAAGGGATCGGTGCCACAAACTCCTGCCAGAACAGGCGTATTTTTAACTACAGGCAGGACTTCCTTGGCCATATCCATGACAATGGCGTTGGCGTCGCCGTAAGGCATGCAGCCGGCCAAGGAACCTCGACCTGCCATCCTGAATCTCCCCGAATTGTAGATCACTATCAGATCCACTCCGCCCGCCTCCTCAAATTTGGCCGAAATTCCTGTGCCGGCCCCGGCACCGATGATCGGACGTCCTTCTTCTATTGTCTTTTTCAGCCTGGCCAAGATCTCTTGTCTGGTAAACGCCATTTTTATCCTCCTTTTTCCTTGACTAATAGAGCATTTACTTCTGAATCATAAGCTCCATCAGCATATCAACAGCCTTTTCTGAAAAGATCTCATCGTTAATGTTACAATCCATCTCCGCCACTGCGATACCCGGCTTGACGTTCTTCTTTATAGCCTCGAACAAGGCTTGGTCGGCTTCAGGCCACCAAAAAGGTTGCCCTTCGCTGTCGAGCATGGATACACCTTTCAATGGAAGGAGAAACGCCACTCTCCCTTTGGAGGCGTTCGCTTTCTGGGCGAATATCTCCCCCATCTTCTTGTTCTCCTCAACATTAGTCCTCATTAGGGTCACCGAGGGGTTCCATTCGTAAAAAAGACGGTCTTTGTACTTCTCGGGCACTGTATCCTTGGGGCCGAAATTGACCATATCTACACAACCAGGAACGATCAGATGGGGTATTCCCACTTTGCCAGGAGCATCTAAACGTGTTGGCCCTGCACTGAACACGCCGCCACAGATTTCATCCGCCCATTCCGTGGTCGTTATATCGAGCACGGCATACACATACCCATCCTCTACGAGCCCTTCCATGGTCCTGCCGCCTATGCCGGTGCAATGAAATACCAGCACTTCATACCCTTTTTGAACCAAAGCCTCTCGACAGCGATCCACGCAAGGGGTGGTATTCCCGAACATAGAGGCAGTAATAATAGGTTTTTGCTCCCCCGAGGGACTGTAATCCATCTTGACCATACCGCAAATAGCCCCGGCTGCTTCTTTAAAAATCTTCTCGCTGATGAGGTTTACTCCGGCAACATCGACAATTGACGGAATCATTGTTATGTCCTTAATGCCCACATAAACGGATGTGTCTCCCGAAGCCACCGTAGAGACCATTACTTTGGGGACGCCGATGGGAAGGGCCCGCATGGCCGCTGTAATGACGCTGGAACCTCCGGAACCGCCCATTCCCAGCACGCCGTGGAACTTCCCCTCCTTATATAGCTTCTCCGCAAGGGTCGCCACTCCCCTGCTCATTACCTTCATGGCCACCCCCCGGTCCTTGTTCTTTCGAAGGCGGTTGATATCATCACCTCCTGCTTTGGCCACTTCAGCGTTGTCTATGTCCACAGGAAATAGATCGGTTCCTCCCAGGACTCCAAAGTTCATGGTCAGAACCCTACATCCTTGAGCCTCAATCAGTTTTTTAACGAAGTTATATTCATGACCCTTGGAATCGAAGGCCCCAATCAATAAGATGATCTTGGCCATTTCCTGCTCCTTTCTTGAAAGGTTCCATAGGCGGGAACAAACTAGTGGATAAATAAGCAAAATAGGTGCCACTGTATCTGGAATACATCGCATAATCATATTAGTGTAATAATATCGGCAACTAAGAAGTATTTGTCCGTTAACAGGTGGAGCCCATTTTGGAAAATTTCCATAAACCTATTGAACTCCATCTGTTTCTTTGGTAAACAGATATGTATCCCGAGGAAACAGTTGTAACCCCTTAAATGGCCATAATCATGCATGACAAGGTCTTTCAGCTCCTTTCGACATTGGAAACCGCCCGTTCCAGTCGTTACCCCTTGATCTTCGTGATATGCGGCTCTGGCCATATCGCACGCTATGCCATCGAGGGCGGGGCCCATTTCATCATGGTATTAAATGCCGGCCTTTATAGAATGGCTGGTGTCAGTTCACTAGGTTCCTTCCTACCGTTCGGTAATGCCAACGACCAGACAGAGGAACTGTTGCGCACCCAAATTCTACCTCGTGCCAAAGAGATACCCGTGGTGGCGGGGGTGATGTCCAACGATCCGACCTTACCGACATTCGATCGATTGAAGCGGCTAAAAGACTTGGGCGTTGCTGGGGTGACCAACTGGCCTTCAGTCGGGCTTGTAGACGGTAATTTCCGGCAGGCATTAGTAGAAGAGAATTTTACCGTCGAAGCCGAAGTCGAGATGTTGTTAGAAGCAAAAAGGATGGGATTTGTTGCATTTGGGTTCGTCTTTTCCAGGACAGATGCAGCTTTAATGGCGGAGTCAGGTGTAGAAGTCCTGATATTAAACCTTGGCTGGACTCATGAAACATACGATATTCATGAAAAGCGAGACCGAATTCAATATGCTGTCGTCAAGATCAATGAAATGTTAGAAGCGGTTAATAGTACAGGCAAAGACCCTATTTGTCTGTACTATGGTGGGGCCATTACAACACCTCAAGATACTGTAGAATTATACAAAAGGACCAGAGTCCATGGGTACGGAGGCGGCAGCGCTTTCGAAAGAATACCCATTGCAAAGCTAGTAACCAATACTGTGAAGCAATTCTGCTCTGTACCTCGCCAAGCGGAATCTCGACTCCCAGGTGATGGGATGGGCGAACTGGTTGGCGCCAGCCCGGCCATGTCGAAGCTCTACAAGCTCATCGAGAGAGTGGCGCCTTACGATGTGAACGTATGTATAGAGGGTGAGACAGGGGTAGGCAAAGAGCTGGTCGCAACCCAGATCCATCTTTTGAGTCATCGAGCCTCCCAACCTTTTATAACCCTTAACTGTGGGGCCATCCCGGACACTCTGATCGAGAGCGAATTCTTCGGCCATGAAAAAGGGGCCTTTACAGGGGCCGTAAGGAGAAGACTGGGCAAATTCGAACTTGCGGATCGAGGAACATTGTTTTTGGATGAGGTGGCGGAGTTAAGCCCCAAGGCCCAGGTTAGCCTTCTTCGGGTGCTGCAAAAAAAGGAGATTTCAAGGGTGGGGGGGGAAAAGGCCATACCCATTGATGTAAGGATCATAACGGCAACTCATCAAGACCTCAAGAAACTTGTAAACAAGGGAAAGTTCCGTGCCGATCTATACTTCAGATTAAATATGATCACACTAAAGATTCCACCACTTCGCTCTCGTAAAGAAGACATCCCAGCCTTGGTAGACAAATTTCTCAACGAGCTCGGCTGGCAATTTAGACGACACGTAATAGGAGTGACGCCAGATTTCATGGACAGACTTATGAAGCATTCGTGGCCTGGGAATGTACGTGAGCTAAGACACGTCTTGTGTCGTGCGATCCTACTCGAAGACGGACCCATACTGGAAGGAGAAGACTTTGTTCCCGATCTAGTATTTCCAACGCACGATTTTTCAACAGACTTCATGACTACTGAAGGATTGATGAAAAGAGAGGAAAGAAACGTTGAAAATGAGCTGATTATTAATGCTCTTAAAGCCACTGGAGGAAACAAGTCAAAGGCTGCCGCATTGTTGGGAATCAGTCGCAAGACGTTATATGTAAGGCTGAAAAAGTTAAATCATTCTAAAAACTTATAGTTACAGTTGTCAGACAGGACTCCATAAATTTTTATCCCTCCAGACTTAAGTGGAACCGTTTTTTTCGGCTACGAACTGGTTCTGGGTCTTCCTAGTCGAGATCGCCCCTGTCCATTTGTGGTAATTCGACCAGGATGTAGGCTCAATATCCCCGGCAAGGAGAGCCTCCAACGGAGGGCCGAGGGGGAATGGAGTTGTTCGTGCGTCTGCGTTGGGCTGGCCTTGACCAGAAGAGAGGACGTTCTAAAAAGGGGTCCTCTCTACTTGGAGGGAAGATCCGAAGGAACGGGACCTGAGGAGGAGTCGTACGGGAAAAGGAGACGGGTCTCACCGGATCCCAGAGCCTGCGGTGTATCGGGGATTGTGAAGCTATTCGAGATATTCGATGCGATAGGTGGAGTTGAGAGTCCTGATCAACATGCCACCCTTGATCTCCTGGATCTCCTGGACGGGGCTCGTCCTCAGGATTCGACCTTGTCCCAGCGAGAGGGTGTAGCGCTGCCCCCGCTCAGGTGGAGTGGTTTCCCAACCGATGATGGATGAGATATATTCCCGGCTTGGCCCCACCATACGGGAAAGGGAGGCCTTTCTTGTGGCCGACTCGTCCGTCCCCGTAAGCTCACTTCGATAGATTTCCATGTGCCCTCCAGAGGATCGCCCTTATATTTCACTTCCTACTCTGCTAATCATGCAACAATCAGGCCAAAAGTTCCTTCTCTTTTGGGGAGATCCGAAAAACTTTTTTCAACTTCCATCTCCCCCTTCCACCCAGGGACGTCCCATCTGCTTCGATCCGAGAAGGAAATTACAATTTGGAGAAATATTGCACATATCCGTGACGTTCCATCTAGTAGGCTCTGCCCTGCAACAAAGGAGATGGGGGATCACCTCTCCTTCCCTTGACAAGAGGCGGCCTGCCCTTTAACGTCCCCGTCTGAAGGGAAAGAGTCGGTATCCGTGTCTCCAAGTGAGGATGGGATTCCTCTGAAGGAAACAGTATCATCAATGTGTCGCCGAGAGTTCCCATGAAGGCCTTTGTCACCGGGCTGCAGGGTGGATGGGATCCTTCTTGCCGAGGCGTGGCGATGAGGATCTTGTGAGGAACGGAGGATGAACGCTCCCACGCTAGAAGAGATTCGGGAGGCCGCAAAAAGGATCGCTCCTTATGTTTACAGGACTCCGGTGCTCACTTGCGCCTCCATCGATGCTAGGTGCGAAGCCGAGGTCTATTTCAAATGCGAGAACTTCCAGCGGACCGGCTCATTCAAGATGCGTGGGGCAAGCAACGCGGTCCTTTCCCTCGAGGAGGAGGTGGCAATAAGGGGCGTGGCCACCCACTCCTCGGGAAACCATGGGGCGGCCCTGGCGAGAGCGGCAGGGATCAGGGGAGTGCCTGCCTACGTGGTTATGCCCAAAAACGCCCCTTCTGTCAAAAGAGAGGCGGTTCGCCATTATGGGGCCCGCATTATCTTATGCGACCCCACTTTGGAGGCCCGTGAGGAGACCCTGGCCAAGGTTGTCCGCGAAACAGGGGCTTCCTTCGTCCACCCCTATAACGACCAACGGGTGATTTGCGGCCAAGGGACCGCTGCCCTGGAGTTGCTGATGGAAGTGGAGGGAGAGCTCGATGTGGTGATGGCCCCTGTGGGGGGAGGGGGCCTGGTGAGTGGGACGGCAGCGGCCGTGGCGCACTCCTCTCCCAGGACCCGAGTGATTGGAGCCGAGCCCGCCAATGCCGATGACGCCTATCGTTCCCTCAAGGTCGGAAGGATCCTGCCTGCGGGAAANCCGCGCACAGTAGCGGACGGTCTTCGTACCTCCCTGGGCAGCCTCACCTTCCCAATCCTCTGCCGATGGGTGGAGCGCATCGTGACCGTGGAGGAGGAGGCCATTGTCCAGGCCATGCGCTGGATCTGGGAGAGGATGAAGATCGTGGTGGAACCCTCGGCTGCGGTCCCGTTGGCAGCCCTCCTCACTCGGAGGGAGGAGATTCCGGGAAGGCGCATCGGCATTATCCTCTCCGGGGGGAATGTGGATTTGGATCGGCTGCCCTGGATCCCCTGACCGAAGAGGACCATCTCCGGTCTGCAGGGGAGAGAGACCTCCTCCTCGTTGGCCCGGTTGGCAAGGGCAGCGATTCCTTCTTCGGACTCCTTGGAGAGCGGGAGGAAGATCCATGCAGACCGCCCTCAAGTTGGCCCTCAGTCTCGTTATCATCCTCGTGTGCACTCAGATCGGAAAACGGATCCCCTCCTTGGGGGGGCTCCTGGCCACCATGCCCCTGACAGGAGTCATCGTTATGGTATGGCTCTATATGGATCGGCCCGGAGACTTCGGCTTGCTGACCCGATACACCCAAGGGGCCCTTTGGGGAATCCTGCCGAGCATCCTCTTCTTTCTGACGGCTTTCATGGGGTTCAAGAGGGGGTTTCCCCTTCATCTCGTCCTTCCGGCAAGCTTCGGGGTATGGCTTCTGGGAGCTTTGGTCCACCAGTGGCTCCTGAGGTCATGAGATGCTGTTCAAGAAGGAGTAGGAAACTGGTGATGGACGATCGGAGAGAGAATCGGGAGGCGATGCCTGCAGGTCCAGTGGCGCTTTTTGGGATCCCATGGGACAGGAATGCTTCATTTCTTCGGGGCGCGTCCTTGGGGCCGGGCCGCATCCGAGAGGCCCTGCACAGCGGCTCATCCAATCTCTGCACCGAGGCAGGACAAGACCTCTCCCGGGATCCCCGCTGGCGGGACCTGGGGGACCTGGATCTGGATGGAGAGAAGGAGCCCTTGAAGAGGGTGGAGGAGGAGGTGACCCGGATCCTCTCACGGGGATTTCGTCTTTTGTCTCTGGGCGGAGACCACTCCATTACCTATCCCATCCTTCGTGCCTACAGTCGGACCTTCCCGGAACTGACGGTCCTCCAACTGGATGCCCATCCGGACCTCTACGACGAGCTGGACGGGAATCCGTTCTCCCACGCCTGCCCTTTCTCCAGGATCATGGAGGAAGGGCGGATCTCTCGCTTGGTGCAGGTGGGCGTCCGTTCCATCACTCCACATCAAATAGAGCAGGCCCGACGTTTCGGGGTTGAGGTGGTGGCCATGCAGGACTGGCATATGAGAAGAGATCTCAAACTTACCGGGGCCCTATACCTCTCCCTGGACCTGGACGTGTTGGATCCGGCCTTCGCCCCGGGCACCTCCCATAATGAACCCGGCGGATTCACCTCCAGGGAGGTCCTGGGGATCGTTCAGGGCCTGAAGGTCCCTCTTGTGGGGGCGGATATCGTGGAGCTCAACCCTCTGCGGGATCCTACAGGGATCACCGCGATGCTTGCGGCCAAGCTCCTCAAGGAGATTCTGGGGAGGATGCTCGAGGAGATGTAGTCCATGGGTTGGAGGGTTAAGCCAGGGCTGTTATGTGGGATCGCCTCGGAAGGAGACCGAGCTATGGCAAGCCGTTTCCCAAGTCTGGAGCTGGAGATTGCATGGGGAGGGGGAAGCTGCCGCATCGTCTTTCGGTACCGTGCCACATGACGCTGAGGAAGGGAGGGTCCCTGGACGGATTGACGCGGCCGGGGATTCAGGAGGAAATGGTAGAATTAGGATAGGAGAGGAGGGAGGAATTCAGAGGGCTGATCCTCGGGCTAGGAGGAAGGCCCTCTTTATTCTCCTTGCGGTCCTTTTGGCTGCGCTTTTGACCTTGGCTGGGGTCCGGATGTGGACGGACTCCATCACAACGCTCGCCGAAAAGGATCCCCACGAAGCGGCCCAACGTCTCTCTCGGTGGCTCTGGTGGCTCGGTCCCGGCCTGACATCTCCCGTGTTCGCCTTCTCAGTGTGGCTTTGGAGCTTTGCTCGAAGAGTGCGGAGATCCGGCCGTCATCCCCCTCCGGGGGTCCCGGTCCTTCGTGACGTCCGGATCCGGACGGGCCATGAGGCCTTCCGCCTGGCACGTTGGATCTCGGCCTCTTCTGTGCTCGTGGCAGCTTTGGCCGCAGCCTGCTGGCTGGTCTTATGGCGGCTGGCGTCCGTCTTTGGACGGATGCACCCCTGAGGGGGGTGAGGAGGTCGTAAATGCTGCCATGGGAGGGTTCCCTCGCTCTCATGGGGCTTTCCGGAGGGAGGTTTTTCAACCCTTCTACACCTTGATTCCCGGAATTCTCAGCAGCCAGGCCAAAGCCAGGCCTGCGAGAAAGCCAGCGGCCAGGTTCGAGGCGAGGGTGACCCCCAGCATGGTGAGCACCAGGAATAGATCCGCACGCTCTCTTACATCCAGAATCGTCATGGCGAGCTGGCTCCCCGCGAAGAGGAGCAGCACTCCGAGAACACCCATGGGAATCAGATAGACTACGGCCAGGACTCCGCCTCCCATCAACAGGGCCGAGAGGATGAAGAGCCCCCCTATGAAGAGGTTGGAGCCGGATGTCCGAGCTCCGAACCGATAATGTGCGGCAAGCCCCCCGGCCCCGTGACAGAGGGGCATCCCCCCTAGCAAAAAGCTCACGGCATTGGCTAGAGACATGCTGAGGCATGAAGACCGGTAGGTGACTCTCCTGGAGTCTTCTCCGAAATATTGATGCGAGAGGTCGGTATAGGCGATAACGGCGTTTCCCAAAGTCATGGGGACCTGCGGCAGTGCCAGGGCCAAAAGGGCCACTGTGAAGTCGGCTTTCGAGGGCCAACCGAAAGGAAGGATGCGGGGTAGATGAAGACCGATCTCGAGGGAATTGAGGCCCGTGTGGGTCCCCATCAAGAGGCCCAAGAGGATCCCTCCCAAGACCACCAAGAGGCCTGCAGGAAACCGCCGGTTCTCCAGAAAGAGAAGGGTCAAGAATCCTCCACCCACCCCGATCACGAGTCCCAAGGGGAGAGGGCCTAGGCTCTGAACCGTTAGATAGGGTTCGACGGATCCGTGCAGGGCCTGGAGGCGGGATGTCCCTGCCATGAAGCGGACTCCTTGGGCCATAAGTAGTGTCCCGGTGGAGAGTTGGACCCCGCGGACTACAGAGCGGGGTGTGAAACGGCCGATCCTCTCCGCGGCTTCCGTGGCCCCAATGAGGAACAGGAGAAGGGCCATTATGGCTCCCGAGGCCGTGATCTCGGCGGGGCTGAGGCCCGCTGCAATGGCATATGCACCGATGACCTTCATGGGTTGAACCGGGACGGTCACGCCGAAGTAAAGCCCTGAGAGGATATAGTAGAGACCCACTGAAAAAAAGAGCCCCGAAGGGCTGAGGCCGTTGATTACGATCATTCCCACAGCGAGGGGGATGAGGGTCCCGAGATCGCCCAGAGATCCCGAGAACTCCAATCGGGTGAGGCGGATGGATGGGCTCATCTCAAGGGGCCTCCCTCCGCCCATACTCCAGAAGTTGCCGTTGGATGTGGATCAGATCCCCCTCGTCCGGCAGGAAGGGATAGCTTCGGATATCGTCTCCGGGTTTGCAGTCCCCGTAGGGACGCGTGCAGACAGTGCGTCCCGTTTCATCTGGGCACCCGCTCGTCATGAAGGGAAGACCGCTTCGGATCTCGGCCTCCAGCCGCTTCGGGTCGATGCCGAAGGAGAGGATCTGCCCTTGCGGATTGAAGGTGAAGTCTTGGTAGGAGGCGATCCCGGTGTCGATCAGATGGCGGGCCAGTTGGATCCGTCGGTATTGCCCCACCGGGGGCTGAGGCACATCCTCCATCCGGGAGCCCGCCTCCGGGAAGAAGCAGAAGAGATGGGTGGAGCCCCCGGCCTTGTGGATCCGATCCATGAGTCGGACCATCTGCTCTTCGGTCTCTCCCAGGCCCACAATGAGATGCACCCCCACGCGTCCGGATCCGAAGATCTCCACCGCTTCTTGAAAGAGTTTCCAATAACGCTCCCATCGATGAGGCCCCCGAGCGCCCCGGCCCCGGAGGCGGTCGAAGATCTCCTCGGTGGCTGCATCCACGGCGATTCCCAGCCGGTCCACGGGGACCTCTCTGTAGGCGAGGAGGTCATCCCTGNCCAGGAGGGTGGGGGTGCAGAGTAGGGAAAGGGGCACGGAGGGAAGGGCCTCCTTCAATCTTCCCAGGATCCGATGACTATCCTCCGCGGCCCTGCGATGGGTAATCATGGAGAGGCATATCCGCTTGACTTGGTGGGGACGTTCCCGACAGCGTCGGATGATATCCTCCAGCGAGACCACGGGCCAGGGGACTCGAATGAAGCTCTTTCGGTGGTAGCGGCCTTCCCTTCGATGTTGGAGGCCGCAGTAGGCGCAGTTGGCCTTGCAGCCCTCCTCGTAGGTCATCAGGAGATTGATGCAGCGGAGCTCGGCCCCCCGATAGAAGATTCCCTGACGGATCCCCAGGGTCATGGCCGCAGCCAAACTGATTCGCAGGAACTCTGGACTTTCTCCTTGAACCTCCTGCATCTCTTCCGTCTTCATGGTTCTTCACTCCCAAATGGGTTTTGTCTCTAGGCCATCCAGAGGCCTCCCTTTGTCACCGTCCACGGAACAGCAGGTATCTCGAAAGGCGATATCCAGTCCCATGGAGCGGGCGTGGGAGAGGGCTGCCTCGGAGAAGAGGGCCATACGGTTGATGCTGGCATCGATGGCCATTCGCTCGATGGCTGGACGCATCCTCCCTCGGGGCCTGGCGCATCCCAAGGAGATCTCGGCATGGGGGAAAAGGAGGCGGGATTCGGCGATCAACCTCCCGATTTCCTCCAAAGGTGGCGAAGGAGTTCCCTTCATGGGGGTCCCAGGAAGGGGCATGAGAACGATCCATACGATCCTTCGGGGGGCGAAGGGGCGAAGCAACTCCAGGGCCCTCCGTTCGCCTCGGATCCGGCCGTAGTGGAGGCCGATGCAGATGTGCGGCACCATCTCCAGGCCCTCTTCAGCTAGGGCCTGGAGGGTCCTACTCATAGCTGTAAGCCCTCCTTCCAGATGGAGGACCTTACGGGCGGTCTCCTCGTCGCCCACCACGTCCACCAGGGCCTGATCCACACCTACCTGGCGGAGGGCCCGGGCCTGATGGGGTTCAAGCAGCATCCCTGTGTGTACGGATATGTGGAGGTGCGTGAGATCCTTGATCCGCCGGAGAGCTTCCACAAAGCGATCCCACGGAAGCCGCCCGCGAGGATCGCACCCTCCGGAGATGAGACACCCCACTGCCCCCTCATCCGCGAGGCGGATACAACGCTCCACGAGCTCCTCGGGTGAGGTGGCCGGGATCATGGGCTGAAGGAGCCGCCCTCGGCAGTGGTCGCATCCGAGATTGCAGTGCTCTCCCGTCAGCGAGAGAGCCGGATAGCGACCTCTGCGGCCGTCAAGGACGAACATCCCGGGAAGGTGGAAGAGGATCCTCTTCCCGAATCGCTCGGAGGAGAGGCCTCGCGCCTCGGTCAAGAGGTCTTCAAGAGGTCTTTTCTTCATAGTATTGCCGAAATGCAATCCAGTGTTCGCGGATCAGAAGATGGAAAGGCTTTCGGTGCCATTGCTCCTCCATAGACCGTCTCCGCCGCAATGCCCTTTGCAGAGATCGACCGAGACGGTCCCTCCAGGCAGCCTCGTAGAGATCGAGGTGGGTGGGATCCCCCTTCTTGGATGCCTCAACCACGGCCCCTCCGGCCATCTTTCCGCAAAGGATGGCGGCGGGGATCCCCCCTCCGGTGATAGGATCGGTTTGGCCCGCGGCGTCCCCCACCAAAAGGACCCCCTTCTCCGTGGTTCGATGGGGAGGACCGCTGGCGGGGATGAGCCCTCCAGTCCTGCGAAGGGGTGGGTCGGCCCCCAAGAGTCCCCTTTTCCGGAGGTCGTCGAGAAATCCCATCAGGAGGCCAGACAGAGACCCTGTCCCGCGACGGCGCATGGCAACACCCACATTGGCCGTGGCCCCCTTTGGAAAGACCCAAGCGTACCCTGCGTAGATCTCCGGGAGGAAGTGGACCTCTGTCTCCTCGAGGGGGCGAAGGAGGGGGACCTCCACCTGGAGGGAAGCGAGGTGGTCTCTACATCCTAGGCCAAGAGACCTAGCGGTGAGGGAAAGGGGACCATCCGCCCCGATGATGACCGGGGAGCGAACCAGATGCAGGCGGCCTCCATGGAGGAATCGGATGGCCCCTTGGTGGATGGCCACGACCCTGGCTTGGGTGAGGATCCGAGCCCCAGCTTGACGGGCCTGCATAGCCAAGGCTTCATCCATGATGTCACGATGGAGGATGATTCCCGGCAGCCGGCGTCGCACTGCTACCTTACCCTGGATCCAGGTGACCATGTGCTCCACTTCTTGTGCCACAGCTTCCACGGGGAGGGCCACCTCTCCCAAGAGGGCTCGAGGGATATACTCAGCGCAGAAGACGGGCCGCCCGATGCGGCGCCTCTTCTCGAGCACCAACACCCGAAGTCCGGCTTCTGCAGCTACCCTCGCCGTGGTGCTTCCAGCGGGACCGCATCCAATGACCACCAGATCCCAAGGGTCCGTGGAGGGGAAGGGCTCCCTCATGCCACTTTCCCCTCCCGGTGGATTTGGAGGACCTTTCTGAGGAGAGGGAGGTTGATCTCGGTCTGATTCTCGAACCGACCGGCGTAAGCCTCTCTGACCTTTCCCAGGTCATAGCAGGTAGTGCTGTCCATGGCCACAAGGATCCCCGGTATTCCAGCCTCCTCGAAGTCACGGGCGTGCTTGATGTAAAAGCCCTCGCAACAGCAGCCCAGGTATCCTCCTCCCCCTTCCCTGCGGATCGCCCTCAACCGGTCCATAAGGTCCTCGAAACTGGTGATGGTCACGGGCTTCATGCCGTGTTCCCGAGCCAAAGAGTATCCCTCCCCGATGGTGCAGGCTCCGCACTCCCAGCACCCGTCCTGATGCCTGAGCTCGCAGGAGAGGTCCTTGGAGCAATAGGGCAGGAGGAACCACCTCCACGGCATCCGGAGGAGGTCGTGAAGATCGGCCCCCACGGGAAAGATGGCATGGGTCTCCTCGTGGGTGAAACCGAGCTCCAGGTAGTCCATTTTCTGAATGGCCTTTCGGAAGGCCTGAAGGAAGTCCTCCGGTCCCAAGGAAGGGAAGGGGGAGCCCCCCCGGAAAAAGTCCCGAAGGACCGGTTCGATGGCTGTCAGCTTGGCAGGGGTATCCTTGAAGCGGCTCTCCAGATCGTAGAGGGCTCGTCCTGGGTAGGCGAAGAAGTCCCCCGTGAAGACCACGGAGCGGATCCGCCTTCGTGCCGTATCGGCATCCATCAGCAGATGGATCAGCCCTCCCTCCCCTCGGTGGACGGCTTTGAGGAATCTACGGCGCTGAGTACCGGCGGCCCTACGGTCGATCCACCGGGGGCTTCGGAACTCCTCATTCAGTTCCTTCAGCCTGGACCCCTCCCAAGGGGTCAACCCATCTGGGGAGAGCTCCATGGAGAATGACCGGGAGAAGGCACGGGCCACTGCCTCCTTGATTCTCTGAGCCGGAGGAGTCCATCCCAGCTCCCGACGAAGTGTGGTGACGCGCTCCAGCAAGGAGTCCACTTCGTGGGCCTTGAGCTTTTCCATGGGGACACGCAAGGCCCTCAGCATGGTCCACACGTCCAAATCCACAAGGAGGGTTCCCTGAAATAGGAAGGCTCCTCCCTCCTCCGTGCCTCCTGTCCCCGAGATCTTTCTGCCCCGTACTTCAATGTCGTTGCGCGGCCGAAACTCGGCAGGAAGGCCGAATTCTTCCTTCAAGGCAGCGCAGAAGACCTCACAGATCCTTTGGACCACTTCCGGAGGAGAGATGCCGAAGAAGAGGGGATCCTCACGATGGGCGATCACCTCCCATCCGATGTGGGAGGGCTCGAAGAGGACGGCTCCTCCTCCAGTGATCCTTCGGTTGATCTCGATCCCTTCCCTCTGGCAGAAGTCGAGCCGGACCTCCTGATCCAACCGCTGATGATACCCCACCAGGACCGCAGGACGGACGAACTGGAGGAATCGGAGGGTGTTGGGACAACGGCCGGAAGCCCGAGCCTCCAAGAGAGTCCGATCCAGGGCCATGTTTTCCGCCGCAGTCCGATGACCCGTATCCAGGAGTCTCCAAGTCGAAAGAGAATGCATGGAATCGGATCCAGGAATTTCCTCTGGAAGGTATATTAGGCCGCCTTCGCCTTGTGGATACGGCGGCGATGACGTGCCGGAAGAAGAACCCGTGGAGTTCAGAGTGAGTCTACTTCGTAGCCTCAGGCCGTGTCAAGGAGCGATACCTCTTGCCTGGAACAACGCGCGAATCGAGATGAATTCTCGACTTTATGGTTGGTCGTAGGATATCTTCTCTTGGGTCTCTTTCGACCCCCGTTGTGAACAAGGTTTTGGCTTTTGGCTCAGCCACGGACTCCTCACGAGATCTATGGGATTGACCCATTCACCAGTAGCTCATAGCGTCCTCGAATATCTGGGCCAAGCCCTCCGCCTCCACAGGTCGAGGGGAGAGCTTGATGACCCGGTGTTGAGGGAGGGTACCCTCCGCCAAGTGGGGGATATTATCGGGGCTGAAGCCCACCGCCCCAAGCCCGTTGGGGACTTGAGACGTTTCATGATCTCGATGATCCTCCCTGCCAGGACTTCTCCTGCATCCTCGGGCCCTGCCCCGGAGATATCCGCACCCAGGGCCTCGGCGGCTTCCAGGTGCTTCTCGGGACATGCCGGTGCCGTGAAGCGGAAGGCTGCCGGGGCATTGAGGGCCACCGCCATTCCTTGGGGGATCAGGGGATGATCCACGGGATAGCCTACCGGGCGGAACTCTCTCACCATGACGTATCGGGCACCCAAGTCCGCCAGATCCATGCCTATCTCCCGTGTCACTCCCAACCCGAAAACGAAGATTAGATGTAGCCATCTCGAAGGCGTAATCGGATGAGATGGTTCGCTCCTTCCTTTGAGTCCTCCCCATCACCCGACGTGGAATTCGGCCAGGACAGGGGTATGATCGGAGGGACGCGGCGCCCTCCTGAGAGACACATCGATCCAAGCCCTCAGCGATCTTCGGGCCAAAGGTTCCGTGGCCCAGATGTGGTCCACCCGCCATCCCAGACCTCGATCCACCGCGTGGCGGATCCTGTAATCCCAAAAGGTGTAGTGCCCTCCCCCTCGGACATGCCTTCGGAAGACATCCACCCATCCCCACCGACGAACCTCCTCCAGGGCACGATGCTCGGCCGGATGGAACCCAATCTGTCCTAAAAGCCCCTGGGGATCATACACATCTTCGGCCCCGGGGGCCACGTTAAAGTCCCCGATCCAGAGGACAAGGCCGTGAGGATCGAGAGTGCGCTCCATGAAGGAGCGCAGTCTCCGAAGCCAGCAGATCTTGTAGTAGAATCTTTCGGATGTGGGGTCCGTGCCCTGGGGGACATAGGTATTGAGGAGCTGGATCCCGCAGAACTCCACCAGGATCAGGCGCGCCTCGTCCGAGGGGTCCTCGTCTTGAAGGCCCGTCTGTAGGACTTCCATGGGGAGGAGGCTCAGCACCGCCACCCCGTTGAAGGCCTTCTGCCCACGTAAGGCCAGACGGTAACCAAGTTCTTCCAGGGGGGCACGAGGAAAGTCCTCGTCCCTAACCTTGGTCTCCTGGAGACCAACCACGTGGGGACGTTCCCTTTCCAACCAATCCACCAGAAGCGGAAGTCTAGCCCGAATCCCGTTGACGTTGAAGCTGGCCACCCGGATGCTGGGGCTCATGAGACCCTCACGATGGGGCTCGGTCCTTGACTCCTTCCTTACGTCTCCCCGCTGGCAGAGAATGAGGCCCTGGTGGGTCTCCTTCAGAACTCGCTTGGGTCAATGCCGTGTTTGCGGAGCTTGTAGTGGAGGACCCGCCTGGAAATACCCAGCAGCCGGGCCGCCTCCACCTGGACCCCATGTGCCCGCCTCAGGGCCTCTCGGATGGCCTCTTGCTCCAGCTGCTCCAGATTCAGATCCCCACCTAGGGGAGGGGTGCCGGGTGGGGGAGGAGGCTCCTCCAGCAGCAGGTCTTGAGGCAGGATGAGTGGTCCCTCGCAGACGAGCACAGCCCGCTGGATGACGTTTTGAAGCTCGCGAACATTTCCGGGCCACGGGTGGTTCTGGAGCAGGCGGAGTGTCTCTCGGTGAAAGCCCCGAACCGGGCTTCCGGGCGGGCGAAAGCGCTCCAGAAAATGATTGGCCAGAGGGACGATGTCCTCCTTTCTCTCACGGAGAGGAGGTAGTGCAATGGTCAGCACACTGATCCGGTAGTATAGATCTCTTCGGAAGGGGATCTCCGCTTCTGGATCGAGGAGGTTGCGATTGGTGGCGGCGATAAGCCGGACGTCCACATGGATGGTCTCGCTCCCTCCCAGCCTCTCGAAGCAGCGTTCCTGGAGGACCCTCAAGACCTTGGCCTGGATGGTCGGATCCATATCGCCTATTTCATCCAGGAAAAGGGTTCCCCCATGGGCTTGTTCGAACCGCCCGATTCTGCGCTGGTCTGCTCCGGTAAAGGCCCCTTTCTCGTGACCGAAGAGCTCGCTCTCCAGGAGCTCCTTGTGGAGAGTGGCGCAATTGACGGCCAAGAAGGGCTTGTGGCGTCGAGGGCCATTGTAGTGGAGTGCCCGGGCCACCAACTCCTTCCCCGTTCCGGTCTCCCCTTGAATGAGCACGGTGATGGAGCTGTGAAGCACCTTCTCCATGAGGGCGAAGACTTGGCGCATAGCAGGACTAGTCCCCACGATCTCCTCGAAGGCGTAACGTTGACGGACCTCCCTTCGGAGTCGGCGCAGCTCTTCCTGGAGTCGTTCGTGTTCCAAACGAAGCCGTTCCACATTGGAGACCCTGAGACGATGGCTCAAAAGTTGGGCCAAACGATAGGTTACTTTGAGGGCTGCCGAGGGCTGTCTTTGGAAGAGGTCCTCGAAGTCTTTCTGGGAGATCTTCAGGAGGCTTGCGGGCCCTTCCTCCGTCACCTGAATGGANGCCGAGCGGGGGGAGCGGTCCAGCAGGGCCATCTCTCCCAGGATGGCGGGGGATTGGAGCTCCATGAGGACCCGTTGTCCACCCCCTCCCTCCAGGTCTTTCAGGACTCGGACCCGGCCGCTTTGGATCACATAGAGGGCATCGCCCGGATCACCTTCCCGGAAGACCACCTCCGAGGGACCGTAACGGACGGATTCGATGATGCGGGCCAACCCCTGCAACTCCTCGTCCGTCAGATCCAGGGTCCGAGAGCCCAGTGGGGGCCGACTGCCGGCCTCCGCTCCCTTGAGGGCAAAGGCCTCCCGAAGCAAATCGATGATCTGCGACTCGATCATGGTCTAGACTTTAGATAGTCCTGGAGGACCTCCAGTCCGTTGCCCTTGAACTTCCGGAACTCGACTCCCACAGCGAAGTCGGAACTCGAGTCGGACANTCCTCTTTGGAACCAGACGCAGTGGGCCAAAACCGTGATGGGTCCGTACGGTGGAGGCAAAGCGACGCGGATCAGCAGCAGGTTGCGCTCGAGCGGCGTCTCGTTGTAGGAGATATGGAGGCCATCAGGGGCGATCTCCGATGTAAAGAAGCATAATCCNCCCAGGCTGATGTCCTTCAGCAAGCCCTCCTGGGGGGAGGATCGCTTTGCGGGGTCCCGACCGTTGATGACTTGGAAAGTGACGGGAATAGTCAGCGGTCTTCGTGGGTGCCTTCTTCTCTCATCTTCCTCTTTATGAGCCCTGTCGGGGCTTCTCCCTCTGTCGAACATTTCATCGGACCCTGAGAGAACGCATGCGATTGATGGCCGCCGCTACCTCCAGCAGCCGCGGCAATGCCAGATTGCCCGCCTTGCGGGACCCGAGCAGGTCGAGCCCCCGAGCTTCCAGCTCCTCAAAGATTCCCCGAAGCCCCTCGGCGAGGGGGATCTCCCTGTTGGCGTAGCGGGTGGCGTAGTAATGTATCAGTTCACCGATGGCCCGGGTCTGGCTCATGTCCACCAACTGCTCTACATGGGTCAGATCCACGGCCGTGGTCCCATAAAGTATGCTCCGCAGCCCCTTGGCATCGATCCTGACCTCGCGTCTTCCCCGCTGNGCTCGAAAACTCTCCCGGAGAGGGACCCTTGGGATGACCTCTCCGAATCGATCTCCACCCTCTGTGCGCCGTCGGGAGACATATCGGGTCCGGATCTCTCGGACCCGATCCATGACGTCCACAGGGCGATAGTGGTCCATCATCAGGACTTGGTCGGCCACATCAAAGTAGTCTCCACAGCCTCCCATGACCAAGATGGTGGAGACTCCCATCTCTTCGTAGAGCTGGCGGACCTTGTCCACGAAAGGGGTGATGGGTTCCTTTTCCTTGGCCACCAATGCCTGCATCCTTTCGTCCCGGATCATGAAGTTTGTGGCCGAGGTGTCCTCGTCCATGAGGAGCAGTTGGGCGCCTGCCTCCAGGGCCTCCATAATGTTGGCGGCCTGGGATGTGGAACCGCTGGCGTTGTCCGTGGAGAATCGTTCCGTGTCCTTGCCGAAAGGGAGGTTCTGGATGAAGGGGGAAATGTTGACCTTCTCCACGTAGCGGCCGTCCTCCGCCTTGATCTTGACCGCTGTGGGCAGGGTCACCACGAGTTCCCTCCCGTCGCCGGGGATATGGTTGTAGACGGACCTCTCGATGGCCTGAAGGAGGGTGGACTTGCCGTGAAAACCTCCGCCCACTATGAGGGTGACGCCTCGAGGTATCCCCAAGCCCCGGATGGGTCCCCCGTTGGGGCGTTGAAGGGTGACCTCCAGGGATGCCGGTGCCTGCAAGGGGATGGGGCGTCCTCCGTTTCCATCCCCCTCAAAGGGGCGATCGTCCACACCACTTCGCCGCGGGAGGATGGATCCGTTGCCCAGGAAGGCCACCAATCCCCTCTGGGTCAGCTGTTCCCGCATGGCGTCCTGATCCTCGGCGCAGGCCACATGGCGACGGAGAGCCTCCACATCGAGGCTCCGTGAGAGAAGCGATCTCTGGACGATGGCCGGGACCTCCTGAAAGAACATCTCCATGGCCTCATGTGCGAGCACAGTGCGTCCCGCGGCGGGGAGACCCATGACGAAGCGCACTTCGATCCCCTGGGAGGAGACCAGCACCGAGGTCCGGTCCAGGATCTCCTGACCCGGCACATCGATCCCAATGAAACCGCTCTTTCCTATCCCCCGGTTGCCCTTGGCCACTTGGCGGATCGCCCGATGGAAACTGCGGGTTAGAAAGTCACGAAAGGCCACTGCCCGGCTGCGATTTCTGTAGAGCCAAGGGTCGAATCCTGCTCGGGCATGGTCCAGCAGGACTCTCACCCTGGAAGGTGAGGCGAAGGGATCTCCCTGAACATGGTCGATGACCAAATGAAACCCCGGAAACTCATAGCCTCCTTCAATCTCCTTGTAGGCCTTGTATCCCCTGCGGTCGATGCGGAGCAGTTTTCTTCGAAGCACCTCATGATGAGCCATTGGACACCTTCGAGACCATGCATTACCCTATGGAAAGGTCAGTTTTTACTTAATACCCCGTCTTCCATAGGGGGTCAAGGGGGGTGTTGGGTTCCTTGACAGCCTTTTGGGGCTGGGCTAGAGTACGCAGACGTCGATTTTAGGGGATCCTTTTCAATGAAGACTCTCTACTTCGACGCCTTCTCGGGGGCCAGTGGGGATATGATCCTGGGTGCCCTGCTGGACCTAGGAGTCCCCGAGGAGGTCCTGCATGAGACTGTCAAAAAGCTTTCCTTACCAGACGTCACGGTGCGGATCGGACGGGAGGGCCGTCATGGAATCCACGGGATCCGCCTTTCGGTGATCGCTCCCTCGGAAGATGCTTCCCCACACCGATCACTGCGCCGTATCGAGACCATGATTCAAGGGGCTCACCTCCCTTCCCCTGTAAAGGAATTGAGCCTTCGGGTCTTTCGGCGTCTGGCCTCGGCCGAAGGGAAGATCCATGGGATCCCTGCCGAGGAAGTGACCTTTCACGAGGTTGGGGCCGTGGACTCCATTGTGGACATCGTGGGTTGTGTCGCCTGCCTCCAGTACCTTGGGGCCTGTCGCTTTCTGGCCTCTCCGTTGCCTCTGGGGATGGGGATGATCCCAAGCCGCCATGGCTTGCTTCCTGTGCCTGCCCCAGCCACCCTGGAGATCCTCAGGGGCGTCCCCGTCCGTCAGGTGGAGGTGGAGGCCGAGCTAGTCACTCCCACCGGTGCGGCCTTGCTGAAGGAAGTGGTCGAGGCCTTTGTGCCTTTGCCTCCCATGGAGGTGGAGCGGATCGGTTATGGGGTGGGCGGCCGGGACTTGGCGGAACGGCCCAATCTCCTTCGAGTTGTTTTGGGAAAGGCCATTCCCTCGGGGGGCACGTATCGGGAGGACTGGATCCTGGAAGCGAATATCGACGACATGAATCCGGAGTTCTGCGAGCATCTCATGGAGAGGCTCCTGTCTCGTGGGGCCTTGGACGTCACATGGACCCCTCTGCTCATGAAAAAAGGCAGGCCCGGAGGACTTCTCCGTCTCCTATCCCCACCAAGCCGTCTCCAGGACTTGTCCGAGACCCTGATGAGGGAGTCCACCACCATTGGTGTGCGGTGCTATCCAGTTCGCCGTCGTTGTCTGGAGCGGTCTCACGAGACGGTGGAGACCCCGTGGGGACCCGTGCGGGTCAAGGTCTCCCGGCTCCAAGGCGAAGTGGTCAACGCCTTGCCCGAGTACGAGGACTGCCGTTGCCTCGCTGAGCGTACAGGCGTTCCGCTCAAGGAGATCTATCTCGAGGCCCTTGCACGCCACCGGAGTCAGGGGGAAGGTTGAGTTTTTCCAGGAATTCCGATATAAACGGGACAAGAAGGCCGATCTCCGATCCGCTTGGGGGGGGGTGGAGCGAGAGGTTTGCGCTGGGGTTGGCTACGGGGTTCGGGGTGGGGAAGGTCCCCGGCGCCCCAGGGACGGCGGGATCTCTGGCCGCTCTTCCCCTGTTTCTTCTCCTGCAGGCCCAGCCGCCAGCGCTCTATTTGGTAACCCTTGTGGGTTGGATCGCGCTCGGAGTATGGGCCTGTGATCGGGCGGAGAAACTTCTGGGTCAACGGGATCCTCGCTGTGTGGTCCTCGATGAGGTGGTGGGGATGCTGGTGGCCCTCAGCTGGGTCCGGCCGGGTCTGCTCTCCATGGCTTTGGGGTTCGGGTTCTTTCGCCTCTTTGACATCTTGAAGATCCCTCCCATCCGCTATCTAGAACGGCGGATTCCAGGGGGGCTGGGCGTGATGATGGACGATGTGGTGGCGGGTCTTTACGCCCAGATCGGACTTCGGCTTGTGTTGGGGATCCTTCGGTGAAAGTAAAGCTGAACCTTATGGGGGAGAAGAGGAGGCGGAGCTTCGGCATAAAAGAAGCCCTTTTGGAGAGCCTTTTCCAGGAGCATTGCGAGAGCCCTTGAGAGGTTAAAGGTCGAGATGAGCGGCCAGAACGGAAAGGAGGGGCTTGTCTCCCAAATCCCTTGTGTGGAGGTGATCGTTGTAGGCGATGAGATCCTCTCGGGGACGGTGATTGACACTAACTCAGCTCTTATCGCCGAGAAGTTGCTCGATGTAGGGCTGGAGGTCCGCCGCATGACCGCCATCGGCGACGCCCCCGAGGGGATACGTCAGGAGCTTCGGGCGGCGGCTGGACGCTCCCAACTGGTGATCGTCACAGGGGGGCTCGGTCCCACCGAGGACGACCGAACAGCCCAGGCAGCGGCTGAGGCCTTCGGGCGTCCCCTGGTGCTCGATACTGTGAGTCTGGAGAGGATTCGGGCCTTTTTCCAGAGACTGGGATTCGAGATGAACCCCAGCAACGAGAAGCAGGCCTATCTTCCCCGGGGGGCGCGGGCCGTCCCCAATCCCTTGGGGACGGCCCCTGGTTTCGCCGTGGAGGAAGCAGGGTGTCTGCTCATCTTTCTCCCTGGCGTTCCTCGAGAGCTGGAGCGGATGATGGAGGAATCGGTCCTCCCCATGGTGCGAGAGCGCTTCGGCGACGTACACGTGGTTCGTTCCCTCACCCTGAAGATCTTCGGCCTGACCGAGTCTCGCATGGGGGAGGAGGTGGCCGGGGCCCTGGAGGGGATCCCCGGGGTCTCCTTGGCCTCTTTGCCGAGATACCCCGAGAACAGGCTTCGCGTGACGGCGAGGGCCCCCTCGGAGGAAGAGGCCCAAAGGCTTCTGGATGAGGCCGAGCGGCGCCTTCGGAGGAGGGTCGGAAGTTGGATCTACGGGAAGGGGGAAGACGAGCTGGAGTCCGTGGTGGTGCGTCTTCTGACGGAGAGGGGGAGGACTCTTGCCACGGCCGAGTCCTGCACCGGTGGGCTCATCGCCCACCGGTTGACCGATGTTTCGGGATGCTCCCGGGTGCTCAAACAGGGCCTGGTGGTCTACAGCGTCGAGTCCAAGAGGGAATGCCTTGGAGTGCCCGATTCCCTCCTCAAGGAGCCGGGACCAGTGAGCCGGGAGGTGGCCGGATGGATGGCTGACAGGGTGCGAAAGCTGGCAGGGGCAGACCTCGGGTTAGCCTCCACGGGCGTAGCTGGTCCCACCGGGGGCACGGAGAAGACACCTGTGGGGACCGTATTCCTGGGCCTGGCCGATGACCACAAGAACTGGAGTCTCCACGTGAAGCTGCGGGGCGGAAGGACCAATGTGAAGAAATTGGCAGCGGCCGTGGCGCTGGATTGGTTGAGACGTTATCTCCTTGGAGAGGATCCGGAGGCTTACAATACTCCTTGGAGGAGGTGACTTTTCCCGATGAGGACTTTCCTGGCCGTGGAGGTCCCCGCCGATGTGAAGAGGGCCCTCGCCTCTCTCCAGGAGGAACTGCGGAGTTCAGGCGCGGATGTGCGGTGGATCCGCCCTGAAGGGATCCATCTGACCCTCAAGTTCCTGGGGGAGATCCCCTCCCAGAGGGTGGATGAGATACGGGAGGCCGTGGAGGAGATGCTGGGGACGCATCGTCCCTTTTCCCTGGAGGTGAGAGGGTTGGGGGGGTTCCCCCGACTTTCGCAGCCCCGTGTGGTCTGGGTGGGTTTGGGGGGCGAGGTGGACCGGCTCCGGGCCCTTCAGGAGGATGTGGAGAAGGGGATGAATGCCTTGGGATTTCCCCGCGAGGAGAGGCCTTTTCACCCTCATCTGACCCTGGGGCGGGTGCGATCTCCACGAAGGAGGGACCGTCTTCTGGAGGGGATACGAAGCCTTATGGATATTCAGTTGGGGGGCTTCCGAGTAGAAGCGGTGGCACAATTCGAGAGTGAGCTACTTCCATCCGGTGCGCGCTACACACGGCTGTGGGAGCACCCCTTGGGCGATGAGGACCATCGAGGGGTTTGAAGGGGGAGGTTTTGGGATGGATATGGACAAGCAAAGGGAGCGGGCCCTGGAGTTGGCCATGGCCCAGATCGAGAAGCAATTCGGCAAGGGCTCCATCATGCGGCTGGGAGACGGGGCGCCGTTGGAGAGGGTGAAGGCCATCTCCACGGGGTCGCTTGCCCTGGATCTGGCCTTGGGAATCGGAGGGATCCCAAGGGGGCGGGTCACGGAGATCTACGGACCAGAGGCCTCCGGGAAGACTACCTTGGCCCTCCATGTGGTGGCTGAGGCCCAGAAATCGGGAGGAATGGCGGCCTTTATCGATGCAGAGCACGCCCTGGATGTCCACTACGCCAGGAAACTGGGGGTGAACACTGACGAACTGCTCATCAGCCAGCCGGACACAGGGGAACAAGCCCTAGAGATCGCGGAGATCCTGGTACGAAGCGGGGCCGTGGACGTGCTGGTGGTGGACTCGGTAGCCGCCTTGGTCCCCAGGGCTGAGATCGAAGGGGAGATGGGGGACGCCCACGTGGGCCTTCAGGCCCGCCTCATGTCCCAAGCACTTCGAAAACTTACGGCGGCCATCAGCAAGTCTCTCACCGCCGTCATCTTCATCAACCAGATCCGGATGAAGATTGGCGTCATGTTCGGTAACCCAGAGACCACCACGGGAGGGACCGCCCTGAAGTTCTATGCGTCGGTCCGCCTCGACATCCGAAGGATCGGGGCCATCAAGGAAGGGCAGGAGGTAGTGGGGAGCCGGACCCGGGTAAAGGTCGTCAAGAACAAGATCGCGCCTCCTTTCAAGGAAGTGGAGTTCGATATCCTCTACGGTCATGGGATCTCCCGGGAGGGTGACCTCCTGGATTTGGGCGTGGAACGTGGCGTCGTGGAGAAGCTCGGCACCTGGTATTCCTACAAGGGTGAGCGGCTAGGCCAGGGCCGAGAGAACGTCAAGACCTTCCTCAAAGAGCATCCCGATGTGCTGCAGGCAATTCGCGATGAGATCCTGCAGCAGGCAGGCCTTGGGTCCGGCGAGGCGCCGAGGGAGGAATGAGGCCATGATTGATCTCAAGAGGATCCTCAAACTGGCCATGGAGAAAGAGGCCTCCGACGTTCACCTGAAGGTGGGGCTGCCCCCTATATTGAGGATCCACGGGAAGTTGGTCCCCATCAAAGGTGAACCCCGCCTGATGCCGGAGGACACCCGCAAACTCGCCTTCTCCATCATGAACGAACGCCAGCAAGCCAAGTTCCAGCAGTACAGTGAGGTGGACTTGGCTTACGGGATCTCGGGTTTGGGGCGCTTCCGGGTCAACATCTTCTCCCAGCGCGACTCCATCGGAATGGTGCTCCGGACGATCAAGGTGAATCCCCCCACCATTCCCGAGCTGAACCTTCCTCCCATCGTGGAGAAGATCGCATCCGAACAGCGCGGGCTGGTTCTGGTCACGGGGACCACGGGAAGCGGAAAGTCCACGACCCTGGCGGCCATGGTGAACCACATCAACAACACGCGAAACTGCCATATCATCACCATCGAGGATCCCATTGAGTTCCTTCATCGAGATAAAAAGGCCATTATCAATCAGAGAGAGGTGGGACAGGATACGTTATCTTTCTCCTCTGCCCTGCGGGTGGCTTTGAGACAGGACCCCGACGTCATCCTCGTGGGAGAAATGCGTGACCTAGAGACCATCGAGATCGCCATCATGGCAGCGGAAACCGGCCACTTGGTCTTCAGCACCCTGCACACTCTGGATGCTCAGGAGACCGTAAACCGGGTCATCTCGGTCTTTCCCTTCGAGCAGCAGAGGCAGATCCGGATGCAGCTATCCCAGGTCCTCAAAGGGGTCATCTCCCAACGTCTCGTCGCCAAGGCCGACGGGACGGGACGCGTCCCGGCCGTGGAGGTGCTGATCTCCACAGCCAGGATCCGCGAGTGCATCCTTGACGAGAACAAGACCCGAGAGATCAACGATGCCATCGCCCAGGGGCATGCCACGTACGGAATGCAGACCTTCGATCAGTCCCTCATGGATCTCTTCCGAAAGGGCTGGATCAGCTACGAGGAAGCCCTTCGCAACGCCACCAACCCCGACGACTTCGCCCTGAAGGTGAGCGGGATCTCCGGCACCAGCGAGAGACGATGGGTTACCGAGAGCGAGGAGGAGATCCTTCAGCGGCACTACGAGATCGAGTGACGGACGCTCCTCGGGACGACCCTCCGCGCCGACTCTTGGGGCGGGCACTCCGGTATATTGCGCGCAAGGACCGGACTGAGAGGGAGATGGAGCTCTACCTGCTCAGGCGGAGGACGAACCCGGATGAGGTCCGGAAAGTGATGGAATACCTGCGCCGATGGGGATATCTCGACGATGTTCGGGTGGCCCTGAATTGGGGGAGGGACCGAATAGATCATGCCCATTGGGGACCGGCCCGCTTGGCCCAGGAGCTGGGGCGCCGCGGTGTGGATCCGGAGATCATTCAGGGGGTGGTGGGGGAACTTTTTTCCCAGAGGACTGAGGAGGAGTTGGCCCGGGGCGCTGCGGAGCACTACCTGCGCACTCATCCGGGTCTCGGGGGCGAGCGAAAGATGAGACGATTGGCCGGCTACTTGGGCCGGAGGGGGTATTCACCGCAGTTGATCAGGAAGATCGTATTGGAGTGGTGCACCCAAAACAGGACCTTGGAGCCATAGGAAGGAGCATCGAGAGACGATGACCATGAAGGGACGAGAGATTCGATCTTACTTCCTGGAGTTTTTCCGCAAGAGGGGACACACCATCGTCCCCAGTTCCTCCCTCGTGCCCAAGGACGACCCGACCTTACTCTTCACCAATGCGGGGATGGTACAGTTCAAGAAGGTCTTCTTGGGAGAGGAGAAGCGAGACTACGTGCGCGCCACCTCCTCTCAGAAGTGCGTCCGCGCGGGAGGGAAACACAACGACCTGGAGAACGTAGGCAAGACGGCGCGTCACCATACCTTCTTCGAGATGCTGGGGAACTTCTCCTTCGGCGATTACTTTAAAGAGGGAGCCATCGATATGGCCTGGCAGCTTCTCGTGGACGAGTTCGGTCTGCCCAAAGAGAGACTTTGGGTGACCATCCACGAGGGAGATGCCGACATGGGGCTCGGGCCGGACGAAGAGGCCTTGCAACTGTGGAAGCGTTATCTCCCTGCGGAACGAATAGTGGCCTGCCCCACCAAGGACAACTTCTGGCAGATGGGGGATACTGGTCCCTGCGGTCCTTGTTCTGAGATCGTCATCGACCAGGGGCCGGAGATGGGATGCGGGCGGCCCGGTTGCGCTGTGGGATGCGATTGCGACCGGTATCTGGAGCTCTGGAACCTCGTCTTTATGCAATATAACCGGGACGATTCTGGTCTTCTTACACCGCTGCCCAAGCCCAGCATCGACACGGGGATGGGTCTGGAGCGCATCGCCGCCGTCCTGCAGGGGAAGAAGAGCAATTTTGATACGGACCTCTTCACCCCTATCATCCGGCGGGTGGAAGAGCTCTCGGGGAAAGGCTATCGTGAGGACCCCGTTGCCGACGTCTCCATGAGGGTGGTGGCGGATCACGTCCGAGGGATGGCCTTTCTCATCGGAGACGGGGTAGTCCCTTCCAACGAGGGGAGGGGCTACGTGCTGAGGCGGATCATCCGTCGCGCTGCAAGGCATGGGAGGCGTCTGGGACTTGATGAGCCGTTCCTCCATAGCCTCTCAGAGGTGGTGGTGGAGGAGATGAAGGACGCTTTCCCAGAATTGGAGCTACGACGGGCCGCCATCTCCCAGATCATCCTTCGGGAGGAGGAGCGTTTTTCAGAGACCCTGGACAAGGGCCTCCGTATCCTCAGTGAGGAGGGAGAGAGGCTTCGTAGACGGGGGGTTCGGGTTATCCCTGGAGAGGTGGTCTTTCGTCTCTACGATACTTACGGCTTTCCAGTGGATCTGACCGCCGATGTGGCCCAGGAGGAGGGGTTCGAGATTGACGAGGCGGGATTCCGTCAGGCCATGGAGGAACAACGACGCAGGGCGCGGGCCGCCTGGACGGGCTCGGGAGAAGAGGAAGTGCCCGAGGTCTACCACCGTTTGGTGGGGAAGGGGCTACAGAGCGAATTCGTGGGTTACGAGGAGCTTTCGGCTCGAAGCGAGATCCTGGTTCTCCTTCGGGACGGAGAGGAGATCCGAGAGGTGGAGGCCGGGGCCGAGGTGGAGGTGGTAACCAAGGTGACCCCCTTCTATGGGGAGGCGGGGGGCCAGGTAGGGGACCGGGGGAGGATCCTGGGACCCGATGGGACAAAGGCCGAGGTGAGAGATACGCTTCGTCCTTTGCCCCAATTGATCGTCCACCGGGTCCGGGTGCTGGAGGGGCGTCTCAGTGTGGGTCAGGAGGTCCTCCTCCAAGTGGACGAGGAGCGACGATGGGATACGGCACGGAACCACAGCGCCACCCATATTCTTCAATCCGTGCTGCGGGAGGTGCTGGGCGAGGTGGTTCAGCAGTCGGGCTCCAAGGTGACGCCGGAAGGCTTTCGGTTCGACTACACCTATCCGGGTTCCGTGGATATGGAGACCCTGGCCCGGGTGGAACGCCGCGTCAACCAGCGGATCCGCGAGAACCATCCGGTCAGCGCTCAACACCTTCCCTACCGGGAGGCCCTCTCCTTGGGGGCCATAGCCCTTTTCGATGAGAAATATGGGGATGTGGTGCGGGTGGTACAGATGGGGGACTTCTCCATGGAGCTTTGCGGGGGGACCCATACCCGCCGTACCGGGGATGTGGGCTTCTTCAAAGTCCTAAGCGATCGCAGCATCTCCGCGGACACAAGG
>MTPG01000124.1 GCA_002010915.1 Desulfarculaceae bacterium JdFR-97
GGGGGTAGAGGTCGGACCGCATCTCCATTCCAAAGGAGAGGAGGCGACATGAAGAGGACACCTTTGGTAATTTTGGTCCTGGTCCTGGTCGGCCTAGTGGTGGCCGCCTTCTTTCTCTGGAGAAANCAGACCCATATTCAAGGCGCCCTGGAGCAGTGCCGCAAGGAGAAGGGCGAGATCCAAGCAAGGCTTCAGCGTGAGGAGACCCAATGGGGTCAGGAACGCGAGGCCCGGGAAGAACGCATAACCCAAATGGAGGCCGAGTTGCGAGCCCTGTCTGAGGCACAAAATCAAAGCAAGCAGAAGCTCGAGGCCTGCCNAGAAGAGCTCCTCTCCTCCCAACAGGACAACGAGTCCCTCAAGGAACGCCTCCAAGTCTGTGAAAACCAACTCCGGGAGGGGAACCAGGAGCTTGGGGCCTGCCAAGAAGAGCTCCTCTCCTCCCAACAGGACAACGAGTCCCTCAAGACAGGCCTGCAGCTTTGCGAGAACCGGCTCCAGGAAGGAACCCAGGAGCTCGAGGCCTGCCGAGAAGAGCTCCTCTCCTCCCAACAAGACAACGAGTCCCTCAAGGAGCGCCTCCAAGTCTGTGAAAACCAACTTCAAGAGTTGAAAGAACTTCGAGAATCCCTAGAGGCATGTGCGGAAAAGAACCGGGAAGTCCTGCAGGAGGCCTCCTCCCTTCGATCCAACCTTGCCCAAAAGGAACGCCTTTTGGCCGAGCTGAGGACACGGCTCCATCGGACCCAAGAGCGCGCCTCGAATCTGGAGAACCGCATGGCGGACCTGGAGGCTAAGCTAGAGGCCTATTCTCCCCTTCCGGAACAGATCCTCAAGCTTCAAGAAGCGCTCACCAGTTGCAATAGGGAAAGGAAAGGAATCCTCCAAGAGCTGGCTTCCCTTCAATCTCTTCTGGCGGAAAAGGAGAAAGCCCTCCAAGATCTGGAGAACACCTTAAGCCAGGCCCAGACGCGTGCATCTCAGCTCGAAGCTCGTCTGAAAGAGCTGGAATCCCAAGTGGCCCAGTACGCCCCCATGCCGGAGCGAATCCAACAACTCCAGGAGACCCTCCAACGGTGTAAGGAAGAGTGCAGGAAGATCTCGGAGGAGGCCCTGTCCCTTCGATCCCGACTTCAGGAGAAACTTCGAGAACTGGCCCAAATGGAGAAGGCCTTGTCGCAAGAAAGGGATAGAGCATCCCAATTGGAGGGACGAATTCGGGAGCTGGAGGCCAGGGTCGCTTCGTACGAACACCTGCTGGGCACGCTCCAGGCACAACAGAAATTGACCAAACGGGACTTGGAGCGGATCCTGGCCGAAAAAGAGGCCATGGAGCGCAAGATCAAGGAGATGAAGGCCACCTACGACACCCTCCTTGCAGATCTGCAAAAGCAGATCAAAGAGAAGGAAATCGTCCTACATCAGTTCAAAGACCGGCTCTCCATCTCCTTGGTGGATCGAATCCTCTTCGACTTTGGGAAGGCCACCCTCACTCCTGAAGGAAGACGGATCCTAAAGAAGGTGGCGGGCTCCCTTCGTGACATCCGGGACCGGTCGATCAGGGTCATCGGTCACACGGATCCGGTCCCCATCCATCCGGACTATCGCTACAAGTTCCCGTCTAACTGGGAGCTGTCGGCCGCTCGTGCAGCCACCGTGGTGCGCTTCCTTCAGAGGCACGGGGTGGATCCCCACGGGATGGAGGCCGTGGGGCGATCCTTCTACGATCCCGTGGCGCCCAACGACACCGAAGAGGGCCGATCCCGGAACCGAAGGGTGGAGATCCTCATCGCCCCTCTGTTGAAAGAGAGGCCCTGATCCATTAACGTCCCTTCGGTCGACAATTGAAGAAAACGCTTATTCACTTAGCTCCGAATTTGTTACACAGGAGGATGTCCCTGGAGCAAACATCACGACATTTTTCGGGACGCCCACCTTGGCGAATCCGCCAGGGGCGCGGCCGAAGGGACGAAATCCCATTACATCCCCATTGGAATAGGGATCGTAAAAAATTCGGCCCCGTCTTTTCGCGGAAAAGAGGACGGACACAAAGGGAGGTGGAGGATGGAGGATCTCTGGAATCGATCGGCCCTGGAGTTGGGCGAGCTCATCGCTCGAAGGGAGGTCACCTCGGAAGAGGTGACGGTCCACTTCTTTGAGCGCATTCATCGGATCAATCCCAAGATCGCCGCTTATGTCACCCTTTGCGAGGAATCGGCTTTGGCCGAGGCGCGCACAGTGGATCATCGGCTCGCCAAAGGGGAAACCCCATCTCACCCCCTCTTGGGCGTTCCTGTCTCCATCAAGGACCTGATCGAGACCAGAGGGGTGAGGACCACTTTCGGGTCCACCTTTTTCAAGGATTTCATTCCTGAGCTGGACGCTGTGCTGGTGGAACGCCTCCGATCTGCGGGCTGTCCCATCCTTGGGAAAACCAATGTGCCGGAGTTCGGGGGCAAATTTGCCACGGACAACCAATTGTTCCCCCCTGCCCGTAACCCCTGGAACTTGGAGCGTTCTCCGGGAGGATCTTCCGGCGGGGCAGCGGCTCAGGTGGCCGCAGGATTGGGTCCTCTGGCCGTCGGCAATGACGGTGGAGGGTCCATCCGGGTCCCTTCATCCCTCTGCGGGGTCTTCGGCATGAAACCTCACTTCGGCCGAATCCCCTCATGGCCGAGGCATGATGCTTGGAGCACATTAAACCACGAAGGTCCCATCACACGGACGGTGAAGGACGCCGCAGCCCTCCTGGATCTTCTTGCCGGACCGGATGAGCGGGATCGTTCCAGCCTCCCCGACCCGGGTATCTCTTACCTGGCAGCGTGCGATGGGGATATCCGAGGCTGGCGAGTGGCCTGGAGTCCTGATCTGGGATACGGGAAGGTGGACCCCCAAGTCCAGGCCGTGTGTGAGGAGGCCGTTCGCGCCTTCCAAGATTTGGGATGCGAAGTGGAAGAGGATGCCCCCCAATGGGAATGTCCTGACAAGATCTTCCTGTCGCTCATCGTCCCGCGCATGGTTGCGTGGCTGGAGACCCTGCTACCCGAAGGATATGAGGAAAGGATCGATCCCATGCTCAAGGTCTTTCTCCCCATGGCCGAACAGCTCAGCGGGAAGGATGTGGCCAAGGCCCACTTCGGACCCGATGAGGTCTGGGACGCCTTGGTCCCCTTTTTCCGGACCTATGACCTCCTGCTCACTCCGACCGTGGCAGTGCCTCCTTATGAACTGGGGATCTTCGGCCCCAGCGAGGTTGCGGGAGAACCAGTAGGGAGTGCCCTTCTTCCCTTCTTCACCTTTCCCTTCAACCTGACCGGCCAGCCCGCTGCCAGTGTTCCTGCTGGTTTTACCGGGGAAGGACTGCCAGTGGGGCTTCAGATTGTGGGAAGACGCTATCGTGAGGACATGGTCTTCAAGGCCGCAGCCCGCCTTGAGGAAGTGAGGCCCTGGGCTGACCGCTGGCCCCGGGTGGCTTACTGAGGCCCTAACACTGGAGAATCGCAGCTCCCCTCCTGACCCCGATGAAAGGCTTTTCCTCTTAAACGGGGGAACTTCCCCATAAAGCCGCTCCTCCCGTCGGGCAAATCCAAAGGGAATGACTTCTATGATTTAATTTTTCTATTTGATAAATTCATATAACCTATGATATATAAATCCCAGAAATGAGGCGCTGGGAGGAGATCATGGCATCCAAATACGAGCACCTGTGGCAGGAACTGGGTCTGGATATCCCGGCCCATGACGCACTCCTCAAGACTCTTGGACAGTTCTATGGTGACATCTACATGAGCCAGTCGGGGCGCCTTCGCGGAGCGGAGTATCTGGATTTTGTCCTCTCTGAGGTCCACGGACTGAGGATCCAAGAGCTCCACGAGGCCAAGAGAGCAGGCCGAAAGGTGATCGGGACATTTTGCATCTTCGTCCCCGAGGAGATCGTGCTTGCGGCCGATGCCGTCTGTGTGGGACTCTGCGCGGGTGCTGAGATGGGACAGGAGGAGGCCGAGCGCGTCCTTCCTCGAAACACCTGCGCCCTGATCAAGAGCTTCATGGGGTTCAAGCTTGCCCGTTTGTGTCCCTTCTTCGAGTCCTGCGATCTGATCGTGGGCGAGACCACCTGCGACGGCAAAAAGAAGGCCTATGAGATCCTGACCGAGTATGCCCCGGTTTATGTGATGGAGATCCCTCAGATGAAGGAAGAGCGGGACCGCACCCTTTGGCTGGAAGAGATCCTCCGTTTCAAGGATCGGGTGGAAGATCTCACCGGGAGAGAGATCACTGGGGAACGACTCTCCGAGGCCATCCGCACGGTCAATGACCGCCGTCGGGTCCTCCAGCGGCTCAACGACCTGCGAAAGGCCATCCCCACACCCATCTCGGGGCGCGATGTGCTCCTGGTGAACCAGATCTCCTTTTACGACGACCCCGTTCGCTTCACGGAGAAGATTGGGGAGCTCTGCGAGGAATTGGAGGAGCGGGTCCAAAAGGGCGAGGGCATCGTCCCCGAAGGAACTCCCAGATTGATGCTGTCTGGATGTCCTATGGCCCTGCCCAACTGGAAGATCCCCTATGTGATCGAATCGAGCAACGCGGTGGTGGTGGGAGAGGAGTCCTGCATCGGGACGAGAAACACCCGCGAGATGGTGGACGAGAATGGAGGCTCGATAGAGGAGATGATCCAGGCCTTGGTGGAGCGTTACATGAGGATCGACTGCGCCTGTTTCACACCCAATGATGAACGGCTGGAGAACATCGTGACCATGGCCAAGGACCTTCAGGTGGACGGTGTCATCCATTACGCCTTACAGTTCTGCCATCCCTATACCATCGAGGCCTTCAAGGTGGAGAAGGCCCTAGAGAAAGAAGGGATCCCTGTGCTCAGGGTGGAGACCGACTACAGTATGGAGGACGTGGAGGTCCTCAAGAACCGAATCGAAGCCTTTGTGGGAATGTTGCAGTGAAGTTTGCGGGGATCGATATCGGATCGCGATCCATCAAGCTGGCCATCCTGGATGAAGAAGGGCGTCTCCTCGAGACCGCCCAATCGGACACGACCTTCGATCCCATGAGTCGTTGCCGAGAGCTTCTCCTTTCCAGGAGCTACGACGGGATCATAGCCACGGGATACGGAAGAAGACTATTTGAGGAGGCATATGGTGCCCCCACTGTCTCCGAGATTTTGGCCCATGCCGCAGGGGCATTCTTCCATTTTCCGAAGGCCAAAGCGGTGCTAGATATCGGCGGCCAGGACACCAAGGCCATCGGGTTGGGCCCCGGAGGACGCGTGGCCAAGTTCGAGATGAACGACCGATGCGCTGCAGGGACTGGAAAGTTCCTGGAGGTGATGGCCCGAGCATTCGGGATCCAGATAGAGGAATTCGGGCACTTTGCTCTCCACGGGGAAAAGGTAGTAAAGATATCCAGCATGTGCACGGTCTTCGCCGAGTCCGAGGCCACCTCCCTCATGGCCCGAGGGGAAGAGCCCCGGCAGATCGCCCTGGGACTCCATGCTGCCGTGGCCCGAAGGGCCTTGAGCATGCTTCGGAGGGTGGCCCCGCAAGGTCCCCTCGTCTTCACAGGTGGAGTCGCCCTGAATCCTTGTATTCGAGACCTGATTCAAGAGGAGTACCCAGATCCGGTACTGGTTCCGGATTTGCCTCATCTGACAGGGGCCCTGGGCGCGGCCCTGCTTCTCAGAGAGCAAACCTCCCGACCAGAAGCGGGNTTTCCTCAGCAGTCAGTGGGAAGCCATTGAAGGCCGGTGAAGGGAGCCGGTGCTCCCCCCGGGCTGCAAACCCGGTGGGGCTGTCTGATCCGCAGCCTGTTCGGTTCGACTCCGAAGCCGGCCTCTCCGTCCACTCCGAAGCGCGTCTGCTGTTGAGGTCTCCTAGAAGGCCAACCTACAGAAGGCTTGTGCGAAGTTTAAAACCTCTGCGGGGTTCTACTTAGCCCTCCCTCCTTTTCTTGACATCCAACCGTTGGTTCCCTATGCTCCAAAACGTCCTGGGGGAAGCATCCCTGGGTTTGGGTTCGCCCGTAAAGAAAAGACGAGGCAAAAGAACGGGAGGAAATTAGGTGGAAAAGGCCCTTTTCGAGGAGAAGTTTCTCGGCGCCATGCTGGGGTGCGCTCTGGGAGACGCGGTGGGTGAGCTGGCCTTTCGATTGCTGGACAAACGGCCTCTTCTTCAGTCGGTCTCCCATTCGGTGATGCTGACGTACACGGACGATACGGCCATGACAGTGGCTCTAGCCGAATCTCTCCTTCGAAAAGGTAGAGTACATACCGAAGATCTTGGAGAGACCTTCAGCCGTCATTTCCACCGAGAGCCCTGGAGGGGCTATGCTTCGGGTCCTCCCACGGTCTTCGCCATGGTGAAGTCTCTGAGGATCTCCTATCCCCAGGCAGCCAAGGAGCTCTACGGGGGGGCCGGTTCCTTCGGAAACGGAGCCGCCATGCGGATCGCCCCCCTCGGTCTCCTCCTCTTTCATGCAGATCCCTCCAGGATCTATGCAGAAGCCCGGGCCTCTGCGGAGGTCACCCATGCTCATCCCCTGGGGATCGACGGTGCCG
Source organism: Desulfarculaceae bacterium JdFR-97 (assembly GCA_002010915.1). GTDB lineage: Bacteria > Desulfobacterota > Desulfocorpusculales > Desulfocorpusculum > Desulfocorpusculum > JdFR-97. Next base: position 6,569 of record MTPG01000124.1, read on the forward strand.
CGATCCAGGCCATGGCCGTGGCCCAGGCCGTGAATCTGGACCCCAAAAAGGAGTTCTCCCCCTCCTCTTTCCTCGAACGACTGATCTTCTTCGCACGAACTCAGGAGATGCGTCATAAGTTGCGTTTGGTAAGGCGACTCCTGGAGGAGAGGATCCCTCCCTTGGACGCCGCAGATCTACTCGGTCAAGGAGTGGCCGTTCACCTCTCACTCCCCTTCGCCATCTATGCGTTCCTCCGCCATCACGCTTCTTTCGAGGATTGCATCTACTGCGCGGTGCTCAACGGCGGCGATCGAGACACCTTGGGCGCCATGGCAGGGGCCCTGGCAGGGGCCTACTTGGGAGTGGAGGCCATCCCCTCAGGGTGGCTGAAAAAACTGGAAAACCGTCCGCTTCTGGAAAAGCTCGCCCGAGATCTCCTGAAGCTGGCCAATGCCCGTGAGGAAGGATGAGCCGGGCCTCATTGCATGGGGCTGGAGCATATGGAAGAGAAAAAAGGGAAGCAGCCCGTCACCATCCTGGTGGTTTACCACAGCCAAAGCGGAAACACTCGGCGAATGGCCGAGGCCGTGGCTCGAGGGGCATCGGAGATCGAAGGAGTGCACGTGGTCCTCAAGAAGGCCTTTGAGACCACGGAAAAAGATCTTCTGAGCTGCAACGGCCTGATCATCGGCTCCCCCGAGTACTTCGGCTACATGGCGGGGGCCGTCAAAGATCTCTTCGACCGTACCTACGAGAAGCTTCGAGGCCACAAAAGGATCTTCCGCAAGCCCTACTGCGTCTTCATCAGTGCGGGAAACGACGGACAGGGGGCACTGAACCACATCGAACGCATCTGCGTTGGGTATCAGTTTCGCAAAGTCCAGCCGCCTGTGGTGGCTCGGGGTGAGATCAGTGAAGAGATCCTCCGACGCTGCGAGGAGCTGGGAAAGACTCTGGCTGCAGGCTGTGAGGCCGGAATCTTTTGAGTTCCATAAAGACACAAGCCCTTTAGGCCAGGGCTCCACGCAGGGGTGGAAACACGGAAGGGATTCCACGGGCACCTCTCAGGTAAAAGGGTCGACATCCCCTTCCTCCCAGCGGTTTAGGTATTCCTGGAAAAGATCGCTTAACATCTTGAATTCGACCCCCATCCCACAGCGGGTATAGTTGATCAATAGAGGTGGGACGCGCCGAGCCCACCGTACGATCCCACGCGCCGTCAGGATATGGCCGTTAAACTCCAATCGGAGGAAGATCTCCGTCCCAGGAGGAAATACATGATTTGTTTTGATGCCGATGCCCAGACGTGAAAGATCGATGGTGAAGCCCCGTCCATCAAGCCGCTTGACGCCGTAACGGACAGGAACCCTCAGACGCCTCCTGCGCGCCTTTCTGCGAAGCAATCGGCTCATGGAAGGTCTCTCTTGAAGTGGGAAGCAAACGACTTTCTCCTTTCCTTCTTACCACCGATTTCCCGATTATTCAAGAATATTTTTAGCAGATGATCGGTTTTCTGGGGTCTCTAAAAGGCCGGGACAGTTTCGAAGACAGGAAATGGACGGAAAGAGAGGCACCCTCCTGCGGATGAAACATCTCACACGGTGTTCATCTANAGGCGAAATTCCTCCCCAAGATAGAACCTTCGGGCCCTCTCGCTTTCAGCGATTTGATTAGGAGTCCCTTTCTCCAGGATCTTCCCCTCGTTAATGATGAAGGCGTGGTCGCAGACTCCCAGCGTCTCCCTGACGTTGTGATCCGTGATGAGGACGCCGATCCCGCGCTCTTTCAGGGATCGGATAAGCCTCTGGAGTTCCGTTACGGCGATGGGATCGATGCCAGCAAAGGGCTCGTCCATCAAGATGAAGCGTGGGGAAGTGACCAACGAACGGCAGATCTCCAGTCTTCTCCGTTCCCCGCCAGAGAGGGAATAAGCCTTGTTCTTGGCCAGATGCTCGATGCCCAACTCCCGGAGGAGCCTGGTGCATCGCTCCTTCCGCACCTCGGGGTCGGACTCCCGAAGCTCCAGGATGGCCAGCAGGTTCTCCTCTACGGTCAGTTTGCGGAAGACGGAGGGCTCTTGGGGCAGATAGTTAAGGCCTTTCCTGGCGCGAATGTACATGGGAAGCTCGGTAACATCCTCCCCTCCCAGATAGATGCGCCCGCGGTTGGGCCGAAGTCCTCCGGTGATCATATGGAAAATGGTGGTCTTGCCCGCTCCGTTGGGGCCCAGCAGCCCCACGATCTCCCCTTCCTGGACCTCCAGATCCACGTCTTCCACAACCACCTTGGAGCCGAACCGTTTCCATAACCCGCGGGCCGTCAACCGAAGGGAAGCCTCGTGATTTTGCCTCGAATTCACTTTTCACTCCCTCCTGGATGGAGGCGCGATCTGACCCGTCTCTTGCCTTTACCCATTACTGTACTTCTTCTCTGATCGATGGAATAGAGGATCCGGTCTCCCTCTACGAACTCATCCCCTGAGACAAGCCGGGGAGAGCCGGTAAGAAGGATGGTACGGGAAGAGAGATTCAGACGGGCCTCTTGGGAAGTAACGACGCCCTCTTCGGTCTCCAGCCTCACATCCCCCTTGGCCACGAGGTGGGTGATCCGCTTGCTTCGGGGATCCCAATGAACCTCAAGCCTTCGGCAATAGAGCCGGTACTCCTTCTCCGAGGCCAAGACATGGCCTGAATAGACAGTGCGGTGTTCCCGCCTCCGGAACTCCAACCGGTCGGCCTTAACGGTCAAAGGAGCCTTCAGCACAGGGACTGCCCGTGACTTCCTCCCCGGATCCGCTCCCAGCGAGGTGCCGTGCAGGACACCCACCACGAGGAAGCACAACAAAAGGAAGACCCCACGGCCCGCTCCATTGGACCGAGTCTGGGATCTGAGGGTAAGATTCATCGGGGGAGGACCTCCTTGGCCCGTTTCATGGCCTCGGGAAGGATGACAGTGTACACCTTCTCCCGAAGCAGAAACCGCTCCTCTTCCAGATCCACCTCGAGCCCAACCCCCTCGGTAAGTCCGTCCGGACCCTCCATGCGGACCGCACCAGGGGCCTCCACCCGCCTCTTTCGATCATCGTATCGGGCCATCTCGGTCTCGAAGGTGTGCCCTTCTCCGTCCTTCATCACCACCGAACCACTGACCACCGCGATGCGGGCGGAGAAATCATAGGCGGCCTTTTCCCCCTCCAGGACAAACTCCTCTTCTGCTTCGGCGTTCGATAGGGGCCACTGGATCCGCACCTTCTCCAGGAGGAGTTTTCCCTTCTTCCGAAAGAACTTGGCCTCTCCGGCCGCCACCTCCAGCCGCCTTCTGCCCCCCTCAAACTCCTCCAGCCGAACTCCGCTAAGTCGAAGGGTGGCCCGCTCCGAGGGGAGATCCTCCAGCATAGACTCCTCCTCCGCTTTTTGCACCTTGGAGGGGCGCAGCCCCCAAAGGATCCCCCAACCCACGCCAAAGAGGACGGCGAGTATGAGAAGACCCTTGAGAAGGCTTCCATTCCTCACGATCCGACTCTTCCCACCCTGCCCCGGACAGTTAAGCCCATGAGAGGCAAACCTCAGAGGACCCCGGCGCGGAGCAGATCATGGAGATGAATAATCCCCTCCAACACGCGCCTATGCGGGGAGTCGAAGACGAAGAGGGAGGTGATGGCATATTGTTGCATCCTGTTGAGGGCCTCCACGGCCAACGCGGATTTGTGGATCCATTTGGGGTTGCGGGTCATCAGATCACAGGCCTTTTCGTCGAGGATATGGTTCCCCCGCTCCAGTCCGCGGCGGAGGTCTCCGTCCGTGATTACTCCCACCAGCCGGCCCTCACCGTCCACCACGCCGGTCACTCCCAGGGCCTTGGAGGTCATCTCGAAGATGGCCTCGCGCATCCGGGTATCATGATTCACTAGAGGGATGGCCTCCCCTGTATGCATGAGATCTCCCACGGTCAGAAGCAACTTCCTCCCCAGCGTCCCTCCGGGGTGAAGTTTGGCGAAATCCATACGGGTGAACCCCTTCATCTCCAAGAGGGCAACCGCCAGGGCGTCCCCCATGGCCAGCGCGGCCGTGGTGCTGGCTGTGGGGGCCAACCCCAGAGGACACGCCTCCTCCTCTACGTCTACCTGGATGACGATGTCGCTGTTTCGGGCCAGGGATGAATCACGGCGGCTCGTCATGGCGATGATCGGGCATCCCATTCTCCGTACGGAAGGAAGCAGGCGGAGGACTTCCTCGGTCTCTCCGCTGTTGGAGATAAAGAGGAAGACATCGGATGGTGAGGCCATGCCCAGATCGCCGTGAATCCCCTCCGCAGGATGGATGAAAAAGGAGGGAGTCCCTGTGCTGGAGAGGGTCGATGCGATCTTACGGCCGATATATCCGGACTTGCCCACACCCGTGACGATCACCTTGCCCCGGGCCTGGCAGATCAGTTCCACGGCCTCTTGGAAGCCCGAGTCGAGCCGATCCTTCTGGAGGAGGATCGCCCTGGCCTCGACATCGAGGACGCTCTTTGCAATCTTGAGGATATCGGTTTGCTGTCGTTTAGGTTTCATTGTTGCGCTTCACCACCGCGTCGATTTGAACGAGCTCCCTCAAAAGTGCCTGCAGATCTCCCAAAGGAAAGCTGTTGGGTCCGTCGCAAAGGGCCCGATCGGGATCGGGATGGACTTCCATGAAAAGGGCATCGATCCCCACGGCCACGGCTGCCCGGGCTAAGGCGGGAATAAATTCCCTCTGCCCACCCGAACGGTCCCCCAAACCGCTGGGAAGCTGAAGGCTGTGGGTGGCGTCGAAGACCACGCCTACGCCGAGTCCAGAGAGTATTTGAAGAGATCGAAAGTCCACCACGAGGTTATTGTACCCGAACGAGGCCCCACGTTCTGTCACGAGGACGGCCGAGTTACCGGCCGAACGAACCTTTTCCACCACAGCCTTCATGTCCCAGGGGGCCATAAACTGTCCTTTCTTCACATTGACGGCCTTGGCCACCTTAGCTGCGGCCATCACCAGATCTGTTTGTCTACACAGAAATGCAGGGATCTGGATCACGTCGAGGACACGGGATGCAGCCTCCACTTCAGACCTGCAGTGGACATCAGAGAGGACAGGAAGGTTCCACTTCTCCTTGACCTCCGCCAAGATCTCCAATCCGGATTTCAGCCCGGGGCCCCGAAAGGATCGATGCGAGGAGCGATTCGCTTTGTCATAGGAGGATTTGAAGATCAACGGGATGCCCAAATCCCGAGTAATTTCCTTCAAGGCCCCGGCCACCTCGAGGCACTGAGACCGAGACTCAATGACGCATGGCCCCGCGATGAGCACGAAGGGTCTCCTTCCACCTAGCGAGATGGGACCGACGACGATCTCTTTCATGATACGCCTTCCGAGGGGGCGAAACTCAGGCGTTGACCGCATCGGGTCTTGTTCGCGACGATGAGGATGCGGCCGCCGTAGGGATCTCGACCTCGAGCCCACGAAAGGCCCTGTAGGACAAGGCAGCCTCGATGAATGAGGCGAAAAGGGGATGAGGATCACGGGGACGGGATTTGAATTCGGGGTGGAACTGACAGCCCAGGAACCACCTCTTGTCGGGCAGCTCGACGATCTCCACCAGTCTATTATCCGGGGATAGGCCGGATAGCCGCATCCCCCTGGAGGTGAGGACCTCCCTATAGACATTGTTGAGCTCGTATCGGTGACGATGCCGCTCTGCTATGGAGGTCCTGCCGTAGGCTCGATGGGCCAAAGTTCCCTTCATGAGATTGCACGGATACGATCCCAGGCGCATGGTCCCCCCCTTTTCATGAACCTCCTTCTGTTCGGGCATCAGATCGATGACAGGATGGGGACTCTGGGGATCGAATTCACTCGAGTTGGCTCCCTGAAGCCCGCAGACATTTCGGGCGAACTCGATGACGGCCAATTGCATGCCGAGACAGATTCCAAAAAAGGGGATGTCCCGCTCTCGTGCATACTGAATGGCCCTGATCTTGCCCTCAATGCCCCGGTGGCCGAATCCGCCGGGAACCAGGATGGCATCAGCCTCCCCCAGTTTCGCATGCCAGTTTTCATCGCGCTCCAGCTCCTCGGAGTCTATGTAGAGGAGGTTGACCCGGCAATCGTTAGCGATCCCTCCGTGGATGAGGGCCTCACTCAGACTCTTATACGACTCCTTCAGGTGGACATACTTTCCTACAATGGCCACATTGGAGATCCTGCTGGGGTTCTTGATCTTCTCGACGATGCGCTCCCATTCGGTGAGGACCGGAGCCCGGGTCCAGATGTTTAGGACCTCAACGATCTTCTCGTCCAGACCCTCCTTGTGGAAGACCAAAGGGACCTCATAGATGGTCTCCACATCCTTGGCCGTGATCACTGCATCGGGAGGGATGTTGCAGAACAAGGATATCTTGGCCTTCAGCTCGGGACTCAGATAGCGGTCCGTTCGGCATAGAAGTATATCGGGCTGGATACCGATGGCCCGAAGTTCCTTGACGCTATGTTGGGTAGGTTTGGTCTTTAGTTCCCCGGCCGTGGAGATGTAGGGAACCAGGGTGAGATGGATGTAGCAGACGTTCTCTTTCCCCACGTCGGCCCGAAACTGACGGATGGCCTCGAGGAACGGCAGCCCCTCGATGTCTCCCACAGTCCCGCCGATTTCCACTATGACCAAATCGACCCCCTCGGCCACCTCCAGGATGCAACGCTTGATCTCGTCGGTGATATGAGGGATCACCTGGACGGTTCCCCCAAGGTAATCCCCCCTCCTCTCCTTGCGTATCACATTGTAATAGATTTGACCTGTGGTGTAGTTGTTCTTCTTGGACATGGGGGCTTCGGTGTATCGTTCATAGTGTCCCAAATCCAAGTCCGTCTCGGCCCCGTCGTCCGTGACGAAGACCTCTCCGTGTTGGAAAGGGTTCATGGTGCCGGGGTCCACATTGATGTAGGGGTCCAGTTTCTGGAGTGTGATTCGCAGACCTCGGGATTCCAGCAAGGCGCCGATGGAGGCCGCGGCAAGACCTTTTCCCAGAGATGAGAGCACTCCCCCCGTGATGAAGATGAACTTCGTTTTCATGCCGTCTCCCGGGTCATCCCAACAGGCGTTCCACCTTCTGTAGGTCTTCGGGCAGATCCACCCCGACGGTCCGGTGGTCCGTCTCCTCGACCAAAATCCGATACCCCCAATAAAGGAAACGGAGCTGTTCGAGCTGTTCCGCTTCTTCCCAAGGACAGGGCGGAAGCTGGGCCAACCGGGGGAGGACTTCCCTCCGGTATCCATAAAGGCCCACGTGGATCCACGCCTGTCCCCAACTGGAATGTGGAATAAGGCATCCCCCACCCGCGTTCGTCTTTTCTCTATAAAAGGGAATAGGGGCCCTGCTGAAGTAGTGAGCAAAACCTCGATGATCCGTCACCACCTTGACGCAATGGGGACTCCAGATTTCCTGGGGATCAGTGCTGGGCACACCCAGAGTGGCGATGTGAGCCTCAGGTTGCGAATCCAATGCGCGGACCACCTGATCGATTTGATGAGGAGAGATCAGGGGTTCATCCCCTTGAAGGTTCACGACCGGATCCCCCTTGACCCCTTGGGCGGCCTCGATCACCCGATGGGTCCCGGTGGGATGGTTGGGATCCGTGAACACGGCCTTGCCCCCGAACCGACGCACAGCCTCTTCGATCCGAGGATCATCGGTGGCCACGATCACCTCATCCACAGTCTCGGCCGCCCTGGCCCTTTCATACACATGCTGGATCATGGGCTTACCGAGAAGGAGAGCGAGGGGTTTTCCGGGAAAGCGCGAGGATGCAAACCGGGCTGGAATAATGACCGTCGCGGGCATCGGGTCATCCATGCGCAGGTTTTACTCACTATAGCAGAATGGAAGACCCTGTCAAGGTGATCCGGATGAAGCTCCATGGGCAAGCCGGCTTGACGGGGATGAAGGGGCTTTCTATAATAGAGCTGCAACTTGCTGAATTTTATAAGAACTTTTTCTCCGTAGTCACCAGACTGAAGAGGCCTCAAAGCTAGGACCCATGCCCGCCAATCTTCCACCCCAATACTTCGACGCGGAAAAGCGTTACAGGCTGGCCAAGACACCTCAGGAAAAGATCCAGGCCCTGGAGGAGATGCTCCGAATCATGCCCAAACACAAGGGCACGGAGAAACTCCAAGGGGAACTGCGGCGCAAAATCTCCAAATTGAAGGTCGAGGCTACCAAGCGCTCCTCCGGGGGTCGAAAGAGCGACATCTACTTCGTGGAGAAGGCCGGGGCAGGGCAGGTGGCTCTCGTGGGCCCCCCCAACTCGGGAAAGTCCAGCCTCCTTGCCGCTCTGACCAATGCCCGGCCCGAAGTGGCGGACTATCCCTTCACTACCCGGCTCCCCGTGGCCGGGATGATGAAATTCGAGAACGTTCAGATCCAGATCGTGGACCTTCCTCCCGTCGATCCCCATTTGACGGAGCCCTGGGTCTACGCTGTCATGAGAAACGCCAACATCCTCTGGATCGTCCTGGATTTGAGCGATGACGATCTCTTGGAACACCTGGAGATAGTCCTCCAGCAGCTTCAAGAGGCCAATATTCAGCCGGTAGGATTGCGGGAAGAGGAAGAATCGGACCATGCCTTGGCCAAAAGGACGCTCCTTGTGGGCACAAAAGCAGACGACCCCCGCGCTCCGGATCATCTGGAGATTCTGCGGGAGCTCTACGGAGATCGATTCGCCATTTTCGGTGTCTCCAGCCTGGACGGAGACGGACTCGATGCCCTTGGGAGGGCCTCTTTCGAGCTTTTGGGCATCATTCGGGTCTATACCAAGGCCCCTGGAAAGGAGCCCGATCTGAGCGAACCGGTCATCCTCCCCCAAGGGAGCACGGTTCAGGACTTCGCTGAACAGATCCACAAGGACTTCTCCAGAAAGCTGAAGTTCGCCCGGATCTGGGGTCCTGGAAAGCACGGCGGCCAGAGGGTCCAGCGGGATTATCCACTCACCGACTCCGACATCTTGGAGCTCCACATCTGACCAGAATTGACTCGGCATACAAGCAACGAGATGCCTCCTCTTTTTTGTGCTGTTGACGGATAGTCCAGTACCTCTCCTCTCTCCCTGGCGAGAGGAAAAGCCCTTCTCCTTTAAGGTCTGGTTGACGGTAGGGGAGATGGATCACTATGCTGTAATAAAAGATTTCTTTTCGGAGGAAGGATGACGGAGCAGAGAATCGTCGTGGTTCAGCAGCAAGGGAGCGGAGACCCCAAGATCCGGGGGATCCGGGAGCACGGCCGAGGAATGAGGATCGTGAAGGTGGTCTCCATCGATGAGCCTCTGCCCGAGGTCCTCGACGAACCTGAGGCTTATCTCCCCTCGGATCTGGAAGCGGACCTCGTGCTCGACTTCACGCGTCATCCGGACCTTACGTGGGCGGTCGCCGAACTCTGCCGCAGACGAGGCATCCCGGTTGTGGCATCAGGCAAAAAGATTCGGGTGGAGGGGATCTTCACCCCTCCCACCTGATGCGGGCTGGCCAGGCAGGTCTGCCTGGGGGCCTATGGTGAGCAGTTCGGGACCCCTGAATTCCGGGTCTGGCTCGAAGATGGAAAAATCTCCCGCATCGAGGTCTTGAGAGGGGCCTCATGCGGGGCCACATGGGAGGCGGCGCTCCGGATGGTGGGATTGACCCCAGAGGAAGCCGCAGAACGTATGGGCTTGGAGGTCCAGTTTTTCTGTCGGGCGGATCCCTCAGGTTGGGACCCGATTCATGGAAAGAGTCCGGTCCACTTCGCGGGCGAGGTTCACAGCGCCGCCCTCCAGAAGGCCCTCAAGGAATGATGCAAGACCGCCCCTTGGGAGCCAGGGCCGATTTCCGAGCCGCACAGATGGGGCGTGACTCTTCCTGCCGCTTCTTCCTTCCGGAGCTCCGGAGGAGGGTTAGGTGTTGGCCAGAGTCCCTCCGTCCACATAGATGGTCTGTCCGGTGATGAACCGGGCCGCATCCGAGCAAAGGAAGAGGACGGCCCCTACAATATCCTCGGGCTCGGCGAGTCTCCCCATGGGGATCCGGGTTACGATCTGACGCTCCACCTCGGGATTGGACCAGATGGGCTGGCTGAAATGGGTCCGAGTTAAGCCAGGGCCCACGGCATTGACTAGGATATTGTACGGCGCCCACTCGGTGGCCATGCACATGGTCAACATCTTCACCGCCGCCTTACTGGCGTGGTAGACGCCCATAAGGGCCCCTCCCCTTACAGCCCCCACAGTGGTGATATTGATGATCCTCCCGCCGCCCTGATCCTTCATCCTCTTGGCCACCTCTCGGCTCAAGAGAAAGGTGCCCTTCACGTTAGTGTTGAAGATCTTGTCGAAACCGTCTTCTCTCAGGTCGAAGAGGCTCCGAAGAAAGCTACGGGCCGCATTGTTGACCAGGATGTCGATACGGCCAAAGGCCTCCATAGCGGCTTCCACTAGGGCCTGGATCTGATCGCTTTGGGTCACATCCGTGACCCTGGCCATGGCCTCGCCTCCGCGAGAGCGGATCTCCTCGGCCACAGCCTCGATCTCCGCCCCCGTCCGTGCCGCCACCACCAGCTTGGCTCCCGCATCGGCAAGAGCCAAAGCAATGGCCTTCCCGATCCCCTTCCCTCCTCCAGTAACCACGGCTACCTTTCCGCTAAGATCGAAATGCACATCCATGATCCGAACCTCCTGTCCCTTGGTCTGGCTTCAGGGATAGAACCTCACCTCTTATACCACATCTCCAGAGGGAACCAAAAGAAAGGGACCTTGTGGCGCTGCCCGAAAATTCGCCTCCCTTGACCTTCGGGGTGGATCTCCCCTATGATGAAAACGGTCTTTCCAAGGGTCTGTCATTCCCAAACGCAGAGACTCTATCCTCCCGATGGAGAAGGACGTGATGATTATGCGGATCGTCGCCTCAGCCCTCTTTCTTCTTCTCTTGGGCTGTGGAGCCCCTAGGCCCCATTCCCTTCAACTTCGGTTGGATCTCTCCCGCCCGGTGGTTCCCACCTCCTCCAAGACCACCTTCGGGCTCCTCCCCTTCGAAGACGCCAGGACGGACTCCGAGGGGCTCGGCAAGCGGATTCGGCCCGACGGGAAGGAGGAGCCCTTCTTGGCCGCCCCACTGACTCCTTCATCGGCCCTGCGGGACATCACGCGACAGTACCTGGAGGCCAAGGGATTTTCCGTGGTCGAGTTCTCCGGCTGGAAAGGCGAGCCTAAGGGTTTGACCGAGCTCCCCTCGGGGGTGGATATAGCCTTGGCCGGCCGGATCGATGATCTCCGTGTTGAGGCCAGATCCACCTTGTGGAAGACCGTGGTCCGGTATCGGGTGAAATTGACCGCCCACTTCGGACTCCGAAAAAAGAAAGAGGTCCTGACCCGTACTCTGGAGGTCAGCCCCGAGGAGACCTATCTGCGGTTCGATCCCGTCAAGATCCAGGACCGCCTCAATCAGGTCATACGAGAGGCCTTGGAACGTCTCCTGGAGGGGATCCCTCCCTCATCGTGATGTGGTCGAAAGACCCGGCATGGGATCCTGATCTTCTCTACAGGATCCACGAAGCGATTCAACGCTGCATTAGGGTCTCAACCCCATGGATCGAGGTCTTCAAGGGGACCTTGAATCCAAGGGATGATGATCTACTCCTCTGTTTTGCCTCCGCCTTTAATCCCCCCACGCGGGCCCATGAGGCTCTCCTCAAGGAGGCCCTGCGTCGTTCCCCCTTCCGTGCCGCCTTGCTGATGTTGGACGTCCACCACGCGGACAAGGCCCCCCAGGACGCCCTCCTTGAAGATCGTGTCCTGATGATGTGTCTGGCCTTTGCGAAAGAAGAGCGCTTCTGCCTGGGGATATGCAGCCACGGGCGTTACCTGGACAAGGTGAGGGCCTTGAGGACCATACTGCCTCCCCGGACGCGCATCACCTTTCTGGTCGGGTGGGACAACTGGATCCGCATTTTGGACCCCCGCTTTTACCAGAAGCCCGACGAGGAGTTGAAGGACCTCTTTGGGCAGGCCCAATTCCTCGTCTTCTCGAGGTCCGAGGCAGGTCCTGTCCCCTCGGAATTCCCGGCCTCCTGGCCTGTTCGGTTCCTCTTCTCCCCAAAATCCGCCGAAGGGATCTCCTCCACCCGGGTCCGACAGGCCGTGGCGCGGGGGGAAGATCCTTCCCCCTGGGTTCATCCCAAAGTACTCTGTTTCATCCATCAGACAGGCCTCTATGCGAGAAGCCAGGGAGAACTCACCCTTTACCAGGCGAGAAAAATGCTCCTGGAACGCATCTTTCGGCAAGGTCCGGAGCCGTTTCGGCAAAGAGGCCTTCGGGAGGAGGCACTCTCCATTCTCTCGGCCTCCAAGGACGACCTCCCATGACCCTTCACCGGGGGATTCCCTGAGAGGTCCCCCGCCCCCTTCCCTTCCAAAGGACCGGCCCGAGAAAACCGGAATGGAATCCAGTCAAAATATATCAACTATCAGTTGAAATTTNNTGATATATTCTACTATTTTTAAAAGNCATTTTATTATATTTTCTTTCCTTGAATTTTTCGGTACAATTCTCCAAGAGTAATGACTCCTTCTCTTTTTCGCCTCGAGCCATGAACAGAGAGGACATCCTGGACCTTTGGGAGTCTGATCTACGAAGCTGCCGTCTCTGCGAGCACAGATGCGGGGTGGACCGCCTTTCCGGCCAAGTGGGAGTCTGCGGGGCCGGATCTCCCGTGGTGGCCTCGCGCACCCTCCACCCCGCCCCTCCTGAGAGCTATACGGTCTTTACTGCGGGCTGCAACTTCAAGTGCATCCATTGTCAGAACTGGAGCATCTCCCAGTGGCCGGACAACGGGATGCCGGTGGAGGGATACCTAGAGCCCGCCCTCCTTGCCGAAGCTGGGATCCAAGCCTTGGAGTCGCCCGCAGGGAAAGCCATGGGGGCCGATCGGCTNTTCTTCTCCGGAGGGGAGCCCACCATTCATCTTCCCTATATCGAGAGGGTGGTGGCTGAGGCCCGAAAGCGCAGGCTCAACTGCCGTGTAAACTTCGACACTAACGGTTTTCTCACCGAGCAGTCCCTGGAGAGGGTGCTAGCCTTCGCCACCTCCATCACCTTCGACCTCAAGGCCTATTGGGATGAGACGCATCGCGCACTGANCGGTGCCCCTGCGGTCCCGGTGCTCCGCAACGCCCGGCTGGTGGCCTCGGAGGCCCCTCAGAAGATCTGGGAATTCCGAATCGTGGTAATCCCTGGCATCAACGAAGAGGACATCCTCCCCTTATGCATGTATTTGGCAGAGATCTCTCCTGAACTTCCGGTCTGCTTTCTGGCCTTTCGGCCCAACTTCCTTCTCGAAGATCACCCCGGGGCCGGGAGGAAACTGCTGAAGCGATGTCTTGGATGGGCGGCCCAGGCGGGCCTTAAGCATGTGTCCTGGGCGGGCCTCGCCGATATCCCGGGAAGGGGATCCAGGCCCGATCCTTGTTCGGCTGAAGCATATGCCCGATCCGGTGCCCGAACTGCGGCCGGCTACGCCCGATCTGCAGGCTGTCGGACCCATCCCCGAGATTGCAGGACGTGCCCTTCCAACCTGAACTGTCCGTTGCGGCGTTATCTCCCTTCTCGGAGCACTTGACCCCATGGACTGTCCCCTCCGACAACAAGGACTCAAGCCAGGGGCTTGCAGTGTGAGAACCCCTCAAGGCCTGCGGCCCGCCTGCAGGGCTACCCTGAAGGACCAAGGGGGAAAACCCCAACGCCTCATCCATACCCTTCACCTCTCTCGGCCCGAGAACTATCTCTCCATCTACCAATCCGGCTGCAATATGGCCTGCCGCAAATGTCATTCCTGGGAATTCAGCCAGTCGGCGCGGGGAGTCTGGATGTCTTCGGAGGAGATCGTAGACAAGGCGGTGACCTACGACCGCATGGTCACCCTTCATGAGCCGCGGCATCGGGCCACCGCCTGGCACGCTCAGGAGAGCTGCCGGTGTTGCGGTTCGTGCATCATCTACGGTGTCCGGTCCGAGGGCTGCCCAGGGGTGTTGGATCCCTCACAAATCCTCCTGAGCCCTCAGGGTTACGGACCCGCCCGCAATATCGTGGCCTTCACCGGCGGCGATCTCACCTGCCGTCCCGATTTTTACTGTCGATGTACAGAGGGCGTCAAGGAACGGACAGAGCTCTGGGTCCTCATCGAGACCAACGGTTACGGACTGACGCCGGAGCATTTGGATCGATATCGTCAAAGCGGCGTGGATGCCTTCTGGCTAGACATCAAGGCCTTCGACCCTGCGAGACACCGCTGGCTGACGGGCTGCGACAACGACCGCATCCTTCGGCTCCCTGAGGAGATCCTATCTCGAGGGTTCGTCCTGGAGGTCCTCTCCCTGGTCATCCCTGGAGTGGTGGAGGCCGAGGAGGTTGGCCGAATCGCATCCCTCCTAGCTGCGACGGATCCATCCCTTCCGTTTACGATTCTGGCCTTCTTCCCGGAGCACAAGATGACCAATGCCCGTCCTCCCACGGTCCTGGAAATGACACGGGCTTATGAGGAGGCCAGGGCCCAAGGGATGCAAAACGTCCGACTCGGCAACCTGGGTGTCTTCGTCCGGGATCAGAGCGACTGGGATTTCCTCAAAGCGAAGGTGGATCCACAGGGCCGTTAGCCGCGGGGCGGGAGGCCTCCCTGCGTTTGGCCCGCTCGGCCAGCAGGTGAGCATGACGGAGAGGCTCCGGCAATCGATATGAACCCAAGCAGGCCAAGACCGCACGGAGGGCTCCCTCAAGGCCGATCCTATGCCCGGGCGAGACATAAAGAGGACGAACCCGGTCGCGGCTCCTCACCACGACTCCCACCCGCTCGCCCCCATACCAGAGCCATTGGAAATCCCCTTTGTTGGGCCCGAGCGGGGGATGCTCCCCTACCAGTCGTTTCTTGGCGCATCCCACGGTGGGGATCTCTAGGTGAAGACCCAGATGGGTTGCAAGGCCGCACCCTCGTGGGTGCGCCACACCCTGCCCATCCACCAGGAGTACCTCCGGCTCCACCTTGAGACGGGAAAGGGCCTCGAGGAGCCAAGGAGCCTCTCGAAACCCCAACAAACCGCTTCGGTAGGGAAAGCTCGCCTTGCCGCGAGCCAGGGAAGAGTCCACCAGGCATCTCTCCCGAAGGTCCCAGACCACGGCCGTCGCATAGATCCATTCCCCATGGGGGTCGTAGGCCGCATCGCACCCCCCCACGAGGCGGGGGTTCGGGACCTCACCCATGAGGATCGCCTCGCGGGCCAAGCGCCTCTGAAGGTCTAGGGGATCCTCCCCTAGGGGATCCCAGCTGTGAAGGTACCGTATCCTCATCCTTCCACTGCTTCCTCCCCCTCCAAGAACGAGGGGCCCCTGTAGAGGTAACGCTCCAAGAGGGGATGGTAGGAAGTCCACTCCTCGCCATCGCCCGCAGCTTCGGAGAGATGGGTATAGAAGGCATCGAACTTGGCATCCAAGTCGTCCAGGATATGGAGCACCAGGGCCTCCAGGGTCTTGGGGCGTTTGGGAGACCCGTATTCGAGCTGGCCGTGGTGACTGAGGATCAGATGTTTGAGGGCCAACGCATCCTCCTCCGGGAGAGGATATCCGCTGGCGAGACGGTCATGGAGCATCTCCACTCCCATCACAACGTGTCCCAGGAGTCTGCCGACTTTGGTATACTCGGGCCTCCAAGGGGAATCCAGCTCTCTTAACTTCCCCACGTCATGAAGGACCGCCCCGGCCAATAGCAGATCTCTCTGAAGCTGAGGATAGTGTCCGCAGATCTCCTCCACCAACTTACAGACCGAAAGGGTGTGCTCCAAAAGGCCCCCGAGGCGGGCATGATGGAGGCGTTTGGCGGCCGGGGCCGTCAACCACCCCTCCCTTAGGCCGGGGTCGGTCAGGAACCCCGTGACCAATCCCTTCAGATCATCCCGATCTATCCCCTCCGCCAGGGAAAGAAGCTCCTCCAGACGTTGCTCCGAGCGCTTCAGTGACTCCAAGTATCCGGGGATAAAAAGGGGACGGTCCCCTTCCTCCAGATCGAGCCGTTCCCATATCTCCTTGATCTTCACCTGGACCTTCCCCTGATAAGAGACGGCCTCTCCGGATATTCGGATGAGGTCCCCGGACTGAAACCGCCCCCCCAACTCCTCGACACGGTCCCAAATCCTGGCCTCAGCTTCTCCGGTTCGATCCATGATCTGGAGCAAAAGATAGGGCTTTCCGGTCTTACCTTTAAGAAGCCGCTTTTCCTTGGCGAGGAAGACCCCCTCTACTGGGCGGTTCGCCGTGATGTCGCTCACCCACATCCCTCTCTTCACCGCTGCTCTCCTCTCCTACACTGGAGCTGGACTTCGACGTAGCGCCTCAGAAAATCCACATCCCCCAGCACTTTGTCCCCAAAACCCTGCCAGTCGAAACGGGTCCGTATTGGAAACCGCTCCGAAAAAGGAATACTCCGATTCGAACACAAGGGAAATCCTCCTCCCTAATCAAAGATGCCCTTGGAAAGGCCGACTTGGNGAACCCGAACTAGGTCCTGATNGCAGGCCCGGATGAAAGGGACCCCCGGAGGGTGATGTGGCCGGACCTTGCTTGGGCTAAGGAAAGGTCTCCCGGGTGAGATCTACCAGAGTCTCCCACACCTCATCCGGAGTCCGACACACAAGGATACGTCTTCGAGCCGGTTCCTCACGGAATGTCCGGACCAATGCCGCCAGGGCCTTTAGGTAGAACCCGCTTGCGGCCTGAGGAATGATGGCGAAAAAGAGGATCCGGGTCAACCTCCCTGCGGGGGCCCCGAAGTGAAGGCCCTTCTTATTGAGACCTAAGGAGAAGATCAAGCCGCTTCCGTCCACCCCTCGTACATGAGGGAAGGCCAGGCCGTAGTCGACAGCCGTACTGACCAGATCCTCCCGATAAATGGCCGCCTGGAGAATCCTTTCGGGATCTTGGATCCATCCTCCTCTGGCCAGGACCTGCACCATCTCCTCCAAGGCCTGATCCCGATCGCGGGCCTTCAACCGTGGAATCATCAGACTGCGCGAGGAGAACCGGGCTATCCCGCCCTTGCCCGACTGAGAAACGCGCTTCAGCGCCTGCATCTCGCCCCCCTCCGGGATGTAGAGGATCCGTGCGCAGCAGGGGCACTGATGGATCTGGAGGGACTTGCGGATCTCCTGGACCATAGAGGTCGGGAGTTGGATCCGACAGAAGGCACAGATCCCGTGGGTCGCCGGGACCACGGCAGGCTGACCTTCGCCCTGGAGTCGCTGGACGAGGCGTGCCCAGGACGGCGGAAGGGCATGGAGGATCTCTTGGATGGAGGCCTCGATACGCCGGATCCCCATCCGAGATCCGGCAGCCTCATGCTCCTGTTTGGCGAATTTCAGCTCCTGAAGACGAATCAATTGTTCGAGCAACGCCTTCATTCTTCCCCTCTCGCCACCGGCTTATGGAGACGTCCTAGTCCGGCTCGAGGCCGCTTTGGCCTGAATCAAGGCGTCTCTCTCCACAATCCGGAGGGGCCTCCAATGTTTCACCAACGAACCCGATCCAGAGATCCATCCCCTCGCCAGTCCGCACACTGGTCTTGAAGGCCCGCGGGATGTTCTTAAGAGCATCGGCCACCATTTTGTCCGGATCAGCCCCCACAAAGGATGCGATGTCTACCTTGTTGATGATGGCCACATCCCCGGTTTTAAAGATGACCGGGTGTTTGGCCACGATGTCATCCCCCTCGGAGACGCTCACCACGATGACGCGTCTGTGTTCCCCAAGGTAGAAGTCGCTGGGACAGATGAGATTGCCCACGTTCTCCACGAAGAGGAGATCCAAGCGATGAAGATCCAATTTTTCCAGCCCGTGCTGCATGAGATGGGCGTCCAGATGGCATTCGCTGCCGGTGTTCATGGGGATCACGGGCACATCAAGGCGCCGGAATCGTTCGGAGTCGAAATCGGCGATGACGTCCCCCGCGATGACCGCAATCCGATAACGTCCCTTCAACTCCTCTATGGCTCGCTCGATGAGGGAGGTCTTTCCCGAACCGATGGCTCCCATCACGTTGATGGCCTTGACGCCGTGCCGCTCTAGGAGACGTCGATTCTCCTCTCCAAGACGTCGGTTGGTCTCAAAGACATCATGACCTAAATGAATCTTAGAGACATCATGCATCTTCTTTTTTCTCCTCCTCCTCCCAGGGGAAACGCACATGCATGTCCTTGATGTGAAGTTCCCTGCCCGAGAGGATCAAGGTCTGAGCACTCTGGCAATGGGGACATTCGAAGACAGGGAGGGAGGTATGCCAGTGGGAGTCGGATTCCTGATATCGGACTCCTCCCTCATAACCGCAGTCTAGGCATCGGATCCGGACCGGAGAGGATGTCACATGGAGCTTCATCCCCTCTGCCATGGTCTCCTTAGTGAGCATGTCGATGTACCAA
This sequence comes from Desulfarculaceae bacterium JdFR-97, assembly GCA_002010915.1. Classification (GTDB taxonomy): domain Bacteria; phylum Desulfobacterota; class Desulfocorpusculales; order Desulfocorpusculum; family Desulfocorpusculum; genus JdFR-97. The sequence continues at coordinate 25,039 of MTPG01000124.1, forward strand.
GAGAGCTGTTCCGTATTGACCAGAGCCACCTCCCCTACGATGAGATTCACCTGAAGGACGCGCGAGGCGTTGTGCTTCCGGGCGACTTCGAGCACCGTCTCCACAATAGACTGAGCCACGCTGAATTCGTGCATAGAGGAATCGCACCTTTACCAGCTCAGGGCGATGGTCAGGGCGGTGGCCAACTTGATCTCATCCTCATTGATACGGCGCAACCGCTCGCTGAGCATCCGAGCAAGGTTTTTCCATAAATGATAGCCGATTTTTTCATCTTTTGCAGCCAGTCGGAAGAAGTCGTCCTTGTGGAGCTCATAAAAAGCGCAGGAAGTTAAACATCTCACCGTGGCGGATCGCTTCCGTTCCTCGAATATCGCCTAGTTTCGATCCAAGACCCTTGTCAGGGTCTTCTCGGTATGGCTCCGTCCGTCCGGCGTCTCGAGGGGAAGGGTCAGGTTCTTGGAGATCTCCACCTCCCCTCTCCTCCCGGATCTTCTTCTCCCCAAAGACCGAGGCAATGGCCGCCGTGGTCATGGAGAAGAGAAAGATCCCCGAAAGCCTCGGATGTCACCGTCAGAGCGATAGCTCTCCGGAGAGTAAACCCCCACAGAGCTGAGGAGCAAGACAGAAAAGAGGGGCCGCTGATGAAAAAGATCCTTTCTTTTCCAAAGCGATCCAGAAGGGCCCTCCAGGACTTCATGGGCTCGAGTCCCATTCTTCGATCCCTCCGGATCCCCCAAAGTCCCCCGTCCCCTTGAGCCAAACAGTGACGATCTCTCCCTTCTGGACCATCCCCTCCCCTGGAGGGATCTCAACCCAACCCTGGGTTTGTCCTTGAGAGAGAGGCCGTCCCCGAAGATCCCTGGAGAGAGGAAGGACTTGAAACCTCCCCCCTCCCGTACGAATAAAGGCCTCCCGGAGCTGATGCACATGGCGGCGGCGCTCCAGGGAGGACTCAAGGACCCCGCGGAGCCTGGGAGGGCGCCATTTCCGCTCTCCTTGAAGCCAATGAATGGCGGGACGGGCCAATATCTCGAATCCCACTCGCATGCCTCCCGGTCTACCTGGCAAGGCCACCACCGGCTTCCCACGCCAGAGATAGAGAGAAGTGGTATGTCCCGGTCGAATCCGCATACCCCGAAAGACACATTGGGCGCCCAGGTCCCTGAGGACCACATCCACCAGGTCGCCGTCGCCTTTCCCCGACCCTCCGCTGACCAGGATCAAATCCGCATCGCTCAAGGTCTCCACGGCTTCTCTCAGAACCTCCATGCGGTCCGGCACAGGATCGCGCAAGAACACCCGCGCGCCCTCCCTTTTTGCCAGGGCCTTAAGATAGACTCCATTGCTGGAATATCGTCCACCCCTCGGCAGCTTTTTGCCCGGAAGGACGAGCTCGTTTCCCGTCACCAGCACGCCGACCCGGGGACGACGGCTCACCACAACGGTTCTGCGCCCCCCGGACGCGAGGACGGCTAGGTCCTCAGGCCCCAGACGTATGCCCGAGCGGATCAGGGGCCGACCGCACCTCATCTCCTCGCCAGCACGGATGATGTTCATCCCGGACCTTAAGGGTCCTTCATGGCGTATGAGGCCTTCCTCTAGAGATTGAACCGTCTCCAATGGCAGGACCGCGTCGCAATCCGCAGGGAGGGGGCATCCGGTCATGACCCGAACCGTCTCCCCCTTCCCCACAGCTCGATCCCAGATCTGTCCTGCTGAGATCCGTCCCACTACCCGGAAAACCCTACCCTCCGGCGGATCCGAAGCCCGCACTGCATATCCGTCCAGCCCGGCCGTATCTCTCGGAGGTAGATCACTCCGGGCCAAGACCTCCTCAAGGGCGACCCGATCCAGGGCCCTGGACACAGCAAGGCGGACTCCCTTCACCGGCCCCAACATACCACGCAGGAGGTCCCAGGCATCCTCAATGGAGACCTCGCGACGAAGACGATCCGACTCGGGAATGGGAAACCCTCCCTTGACCATTAGGTGGGAAAACATGGACTCCGCGGTAACGGACTTCGAGGATTCTAACAAAAACTCCGTAGGGAGGAAAGCGAGGGTATCTGGAAAATGGTCCCGCGACCCCAACCTGAAGGATCAGATCTCTCCTGATCGAAGGATCAGTTCGTCACCTGGATAGATCCGGCTCGACTCAAGGCCGTTCCAGCGGCTGATATCGGAGACGGCCACCCCATATTTCTTGGAGATCTCCCAAAGGGTCTCTCCGGGCTTCACGTAATGGATAAAGGTCTTTTCCTTTTCCTTCTCCTTCTCCCTGCCAGACCCTAGCCTCAGTGAATCATGGGGGGAAGAGGGTCTCCGGGAGGCGATGCGGACCGGGGTTTGCGTTTTCCCTTTGGCGGGGACAGGAATCATAAGCCGCCTTCCAGCCCGAATCCGGTGAATGGAGCGGAGCCGGTTGAATCTCTTGATGAGAGACAGGGGAGATCCGAACCGCCTCGAGATCTTTCCCAAAGTGTCTCCTTGACGGATCTTGTAGACCACCACCCGGACACGTTCTTCCTTGGGAAGTCGGGCCAGACCGGCGAGAAACCGGTCTCGGGTCCCCTCAGGCAAGGTGAGTTCCACTCCCTCCTTATCCGGCGGAGTACACCAACGAAGGATTTGGGGGTTAAGGCGACGAACGGTCTCTTCATCCGTCCCCGCCAATCGGGCCACGGTATCGAGGCCCAAGACCCCCTTCACGGGCACACGATCGAACCTCCAAGGCTCCTCGTAGGGGACGTCCACGAAACCGTAGGCTCCCGGATCGCGCGAGATGGTCAAGGCCGCCAGGAACTTGGGGACAAAGTCCCGGGTCTCCTTTTTGAGGTCCCGGTACCGGCACAGCTCCCAGAAGCTGCGGGCCTTCCTGCGTTGGAGGGCGCGGATGACTTTCCCCTCGCCCGCATTGTAAGCCGCGATGGCCAGCTCCCAGGACCGGAATAACTCAAAGAGATCTTTCAGGTAACGTGCGGCGGCCCTGGTGGCCTTTACCGGGTCCTTTCGCTCATCCACCCACCAGTCGACCCGCAGGCCGTACTTCCTTGCCGTCCCCTTCATGAACTGCCACATCCCCACGGCGCCGCTTCGGGAACGGGCATAAGGATTGAATCCGCTCTCCACCAGTGCCAGGTAGGCCAAATCCGCAGGAATCCCCTCTTCTCGGAAGATTTCCCGAATCATGGGCAGGTACCGGGTGGATCGAGCCAACCATCTCCGAAAGTAGTCCCTGGCCGGGCCGCGATAGTACTCTACGAAGGGGGCGACTCGCGGATGGTCAAAATCTCCCAAAGGGGGTTCGGGAACGGATTCTTGGTCCATCCTCACCGGGGGCTGAGGCTGTGGAAGACACTCTAGTGAATCCACAAGGCGGGGATCGATGGAGGCGAGGAGGACTGGGGTTTTCTTCGAGGAGGAAGGTGGAGGAACGGATCGAGGAGGTGGAGACGAAGGGGATTCCGTAGGCGACAGCGGAATTTGGAGCAAGTTTGTGGTTGCCTCATCTTTCGTGGGAGGCTTCAGGTTCTCCTTTTCCGCTTGGAAGCCCTCCTTCTTGACCGGGAGTGTGGGGACGTTTACGGATGCACACCCGCCTGCCCAAAATACGATCCCGACAAAGACAAGCATGGCCCCCCAGGGCCCAGAGCCTCTCTTCCTTCGACCGGCCACCTGGGATCCCACCTCAGCTCGAATAGCTACCTGACAGAGCGAAGTGCTGGCGCCTGGCCCGATTGCCGCCTGCGGGCTTATCCTCTTCCCGCCCAATCGCCCAAAATGGGAGGACTCCAAAGGCCCAAGGGCGTTGGTATTCCATACCACAGAGGCCGTTGTCTGTCAACCAGGGGCCGCTCCCCCCATCCCGCTTCCAGGGGGTGGCCCTTGAGACAATGCGGTAGAGCCTGCTGGNGCTAATTCAATCTCTCTCGTTGACACGGCCTTGGCCTTGCGCTACAACTCGCCCTGAAACAGGAAGCGCGGGCTGCTGTCCCAAGGGGGAAGGATGCTCACGGATCCTGCCAGGGATCATCTGCAGCTTTTACTGGAAGAGCTGGAGCGAGCGGCGAAAGGGTGTCTCCAGGCCCAGGCTCCCACGGCGACCCTCCTGTTTATCTTGGCCTCCACGGAACTTCTTGCCCTCTACTACGGTGGAAGTCGCAGGCCTGTAGGACAGCGCGGGAGTCGGTGGTTCTATCAATTTCTGACCCATTACTTTCCTCGCTTCAATGCTGACTGCCGGGATCCCCGAGGACGCTATCGCCGGATCCGAATCCCCCTGAGCCCGGAAGGAGGAAAGGCACACAAGCGACTGAAGCTTCCCTCCGCCTTGATATTTCTCTTTCGAAGAGGGGTGTTAGAAGAGCTTGTGGCCCCCCCCGACCAGAAAGGGCCCTGCGTGCTCCTGAACCAAGGCATGTGGGGCTTCCAGATCCGTACGGAACCCTTTCTGGAAGATTTTTTGGAGACCCTCAAGGCTTATGAGAAGGATGTGCTCCACGACTCCAAAATCCGCCAGAGATTCCTTAATCGATTCCACACGGTCCATCACTATGAATGAACCGGGACGTCGACTCAGGGTCTTTCTCACCCTAGCGGCGGGTATCGGGGCCATCAGTTGGGCGGCCATCTTCGTCCGATTCTGCCAGGCTCCCTCCCTGGTAATCGCCTTCTATCGACTGGCCCTAGCCGTCTTGGTATTGAGCCTCCTAGGAAGATCCGGCGGAATATGGAGAAATCTGCCTCCAACCCCTAAGGCTCAACTCTTCATCGGCCTCTCGGGCATTTTTCTAGGCCTACACTTCTACACATGGGTCGAGGCCGTGCAGCGGATTCCGGTCGCTTATGCCCTCACTCTTTCATCCACCCATCCCCTCTTCGTGGGGCTCCTCTGCTGGCTCCTTCTCGGAGAAACGCCTGCCAAAGGCCTCCTCTTGGGGGGGCTGCTGGTCCTTTTGGGCATGGTCGGAATGAGCCGGCCCGATGCTGGCTCGGCAAGGGATCTGATCGGCGGAGGACCCTTTCTGGCGCTGGCCGCCGCCTTCTTCTTCGCCGGGTACTTGACGGTGGGAAGGATGCTCAGAGAGAAGACGGACTTTTTGGCCTATGTGGTCTTCACTTACGCCACAGCCGCCCTTTTTCTCGGGCTCCTGGTCTTGGCCATGGGCCTTCCTCTTCTGGGCTACAACCTCAGGACCTACCTCATGTTCCTCCTCTTGGCCCTGGTACCTACTGGGCTGGGACACACCTCCATCAATTGGGCCATCCGGTATCTTTCGGCCACCTTCGTGGCCCTCACCGTGCTGGGGGAGCCCATCGGGGCTACCCTCCTGGCCATCCCCCTTCTCGGAGAGATCCCGCCTCCCTTGAAGATCCTCAGCGGCTCGGCTATCCTGACTGGGATCTATATGGCGGCTCGAGGAGAGGTGACCCGATCGTGAAACGACCCTGCCTTGTTCAACTCCTGGGGGCAATCCTCGTTGTGGGGGTGGCCTTAACCCCAGCACCGAGTGCACAGGCCTTGACCCTGGTTCTCCGGGTGCGGCCTATGGAAGTCCCCATTGGGGACTCCATGGCGGTAGTGTGCCGCGCCTCCGGTCCTCTTGAAAAGCCTGTGGTGCTCTTTCAAGGACGGCGGATCCCCCTCTTTCCCCTGAATAGCTGGAACGAAAGGGGAATGAGATATGGCACGTATGTGGGCATAGATCTCAAAGGAGAGACTGGCCCCCGGCCCCTTTTTCTAGAGGCCGTCACGGAAGAAGGCCGAAAGATTCGGGAAGAAGTCTCTGTACGCGTGGTGGCACGCACATTTCCCGAGCAGCGCATCGAACTTCCTCCTGACCGGCTCCGAAGCCTGCGAGGGAAAGCCCTCTTGGAAGAAGCACGACTCCTGCAGAAGCATTTTCAAAGTTTCAGCCCAAGGCGGTTTTGGTCCGGCCCCTTCGTTCCTCCGGTCTCGGGGCCGGTGACCGCGGCTTTCGGCCTTCGAAGGATCTACAACGGAGGGATCCTTTCCTGGCACCACAAAGGGGTAGACCTGGCTTCCACGAAGGGCAACACTGTGGTGGCACCCAACTCCGGACGCATTCTCCTCTCCAGGGATCTGGAGGTCCATGGAGGGACGATCATCATCGATCACGGACAAGGAGTGCATTCCGTGTTAATCCACTTAAGCCAACGCTTCCTTAAAAGGGGAGACACAGTGGCCAAAGGGGAGCCCATTGGTCGAGTGGGGATGACAGGGGCCGCGACCGGCCCTCATGTCCATTGGGGGCTCAGCGTAGGCGGAGTCCGCGTAGATCCACTCCCATGGGTGGAACGGGCCATGGATCGGGAAGTGGCCCTCATCATGCCGGAAGGAAGACCATGATTCCCATCGTCTCGGTGGTGGGTACATCGGACAGCGGGAAGACCACACTTTTGGAAAAACTCGTCGCCGAGCTCAAGGAAAAAGGCTATAGGGTGGGGGTGGTCAAGCACGATGTGCACGACTTCGATGTAGACCATGAGGGTAAGGACTCCTGGAGATTGAAGCGCGCAGGGGCCGACGTGGTGATCATCTCTTCGCCCCGGAAGCTCGCCTTGATTCAGGATGTGGACTGGGACCATACCCTCGAGGAGATCCGTCATTGGCTTCCCACCCAGGTGGACATCCTTCTCTCGGAGGGGTACAAGCGCGGCCCCCATCCAAAGATCGAGGTCTATCGGAAGGNCCACAGACAAGAGCTTCTCTGCGACGAACGAGATCACCTCATCGCCATCGCAAGCGACGTTCCCCTGGATCGAGGTGTGCCGTGCGTGGACATCAACGACGCCAAGACACTGGCGGATCTGATCGAAGAACGCTTCCTCCGGCCGGGTCGATCCCCATGACCGGCGTGGTCTTGGCAGGAGGGGAGAGCCGACGCATGGGGAAGGACAAGGCCTTCCTGGAGGTCGATGGCCGCCGTATCATCGACAGATCCCTTGAGGTCCTCGGCGGGCTCTTCGAGCATGTCTTCATCGTCACCAACACCCCATCCCGATACGCCCCCTTGGGGATCCGCCTGGTGGGGGATCTCCTGCCGGGATGCGGCGCCCTGGGGGGACTCTTCACCGCCCTTCACTTCTCCCCTACCGCGCATCTTTTCGTTGTGGCCTGCGACATGCCCCTGCTCAACCCCGATGTCATCCGCCTCATGGCCCAAAAGGCCCCTCGATGGGACGTGGTGGTAGCCCGGATAGGAGGAAAACTCGAACCCCTCCATGCGTTCTATTCACGCCGTTGCCTGGCTCCCATCGCTCGAGTATTGGACCGCGGGGGGAGAAAACTCATCGACTTCTACCCTGAGGTCCGGGTCTTGGAAGTGGAGGAGGCGGCGTTGAGGGAGATGGATCCAAACCTTCAGTCCTTCCGAAACATCAACACCCCCGAGGACCTGGACCGAATACACGAAGGGCTCTTCCGGTAAGCTCTCCGCATTGCAGGCGGGATCTCCCCACTGGAATCTGGTGGCAAGAGGCTCAGCCGGATCCAAATCTTTCGGGGAAATATTGTCCTTCTAGAGATCGGTCGGAAATCTCGTCAACGCTGTACCAATTCGGTGAGAATCCCCGCCGTATCCTCGGGTTTCAGGAAGACCGCCAGGGTCCCCCCCTCCTCCCTAGGCTCGCGATCCAACGGACGGATCCCGGCCCGGGCGAGTCTTTCAAGCACCTCCTGCAAGTTTCCAACCCGAAAGGCCACATGGTGAAGGCCGTCTCTATGGGACCCACGCCTCCCCCATTGATGTAACTCCATCAGCTCCAAGACCGTATCCCCCATCTTGACCAAGGCCGTGCGGGCTCCAAGATCGGGATCCTCTCCCCGAAGGTCGGCAGGTTTTCCGGTCAAGGCCTCATAGACCTTCAAGGCCTGCTCCAAATCCCTCACGAGAACAGCCAGGTGATCGACTCGTATCATGGGACTTCACCTCCTCTTAATTGGTCTTTGGAGAGATCCGGCCTGAGATCCTCTGAATGATTCCGGAGGTGGAAAGCCCCTCTCGCAGCGGGATCCGGACCACGCGTCCTCCCCAAGAGCGAACGAGATCCGCACCAACGATGGCCCCTTCGGGCCAGTCAGCCCCCTTGACCAGGACTTGGGGGCGCACGGCCTCGATGAGACCGAGGGGGGTGTCCTCCCCAAAAGGAAGGATCAGATCCACGCATTGGAGCCCTGAGAGAGCNCGGATTCGGTCTTCGAGACAAAGGATGGGACGGCCGGGGCCTTTGATCCGGCACACGGACTCGTCCGTATTAATGCCCACCACGAGGAGGTCGCCCAATGAACGGGCCGCCTCAAGGTACTCCACATGTCCGGCATGGAGGATGTCGAAGCAACCGTTGGTGAAGACCACCACTCTCCCCCGCCTGCGGAGGCGTTCTAGAAGAGGGAGGGATTCACCAAGGCTCATGTGTTTCCGCCTCCATGTCGGCCACCAGCGGATCTCCGGGAGGGCGGAGCCGATCTCTCGCCCTCGGAAACGTGGGGCCTCAATATCCACTACCCTCACCGACTCCCCTTCCTCCAATGAAACAAGGACATTCCCCTCTGGCCCCACTGCCACGGATTTCCCTCCCGGCCCATCCTCATCAGGGCTCCAGGCATTGACAGCTAGGACGTGGATGCGGTTTTCCGCAGCGCGTGTCCGAAGCACCCCTTGCCAAAAGTCTCCTGNCCGCCGAGACCAGAGAGCGCTCACGCACACCATATCCACCCCACTGAGGGTCATTCCACGCACCCGTTCGGGGAGTAGGACCTCCCTGGAGAGAAGAACCCCGAACATCGTATCCTCCCACTCGAACAGAGGGAGCGGTGAGGCCGACCCGACCAACGGCCGATCTCCCCCAGGGACGGAGGGAGGTTCCCCCCGGTAGACCCCTTGAACCTTCCCCTGGGGGTCAATGCAAAAGGCAGTGGAGAAGATCCCCTCTGGCATGCTTTGGGGTAGAGAACCCAAGATCCCCACATGGAACTCCCTAGCCCACTTACAGAGTGATTCCAACCCCCTTTCGGTCCGTGTGGCTTGGGCATGCATCGCCCCCCTCAAGGCGAAGAACTCGGAAAGATCCGGAAGAAGCGCCCAATGGCACCCCGAGGACACGGCCTTCTCCAGGAGGATACAGATCCTTGAAAGGTCGATTTCATCCCGTCCCTGAAGCAACTCCATCTGGAGCAGCGCAACCCTCACGTCTTCCTCCTCCACGACCGACCCTAGCATATCNATTTGGAGAAGATCAACCAACCATAATGGCATGCCGATCCCCTCTCCTCGAGACTGAGATTTAACCTTTACAATGTCGGAAAATTCCCCATAATAGGGTCCATCGCCAGGAAAAGGAGTCGGCGATGCCGGATCGGGCCCAACAGGGTCGAGAGCTTTACCTCAAGGGGTTGAGCTGCTGGAAGGAGAAACACTACGATCGAGCCCTCCACCTCTTCCAGAAGGCCCACGAGATATACCCGGAGAATCCCTTTGTCGCCTCCTATCTGGGCGCCACCTTGGTGAAGGTTGGAATCGTGGAACGAGGGCTCGATCTGTGCCGCCAAGCGGTCAAAAAGAGGCCCTTCCAGGAGGACATACTCTACAACCTGGGACAGGCCTACCTCTGGGTCGGAAACCGAGCAGAGGCCCGTCGGACCTTCCTTTTGGGCGCCAAGGGCTGCAACGACTCGAACCGCTTCCTGGATGCCCTTCGGAAGATGGGCGTGCGGAGAAAACCTATAATCCCGTTCCTCTCCAGGGACCACTTCCTGAATCGATGGTTGGGCAAGCTGACCTACCGCCCGGGGATGTTTCGGCTCGAGGACATNGAAAACTGATCCGATGGATCCCCCACCGGGTCTGATTAAGCTGGATTCGACGGAATGATGAATCCTAAGGGAAGGGGTGTGCGTCTAAAATGTAGATCCGTAACCAAGGGCCTGGGATGTTGCCAGGCCTCTTGGGGGCAAATCCGCGAGATTCAAACACCGAAGTTCCGAGAGGATCCTTGGTGAAGGGAGGTCCACTATGAAGATAGTAGCAACCCTGGCTTTACTCCTTGTCTTCGGTCTTTTTTTCCTAGGGGGATGTGTGACCACATCCCAAGAGGTCCATCGGGTCCAACGTGCAGACATCGAACACAAGTGTCGGATTCAGCTGGGATGGGACGATCCCATCTGCGCCTCTTTGGACGATGACGCTGTGGAGAGCATCGGGGCGGGTGGTGTTTTTCCCTAGCGCTGAAGAGAAGAGCACGCCCGCCCGAAGCGTGCAGGCGGGCCCATTCCCTCCCAATTTTCGTCATTCCAGGCCGCTAAGGAGCACCTCCGAGATGTCCATCACCGGCAGGGCTTCTTCCTTGTTCAGGCTCTTTGTGGAGGCCTCCAGCATCACGATGCAGTAAGGGCAGGCCGTGGCCAAAGCCTGGGCTCCGCGGCTCAAGGCCTCCTCCACGCGGAGGTCCCCGAAGCGTTCGCCCGCTTCCGTCTCCATCCAGATCCTCCCACCTCCGCCCCCGCAACATAGGCTGTTGACCCCACACCTTTCCAATTCCACGAAGTCCTCTTTTGCCACCGAACGTATGAGCTCTCTCGGCTCCTCGAAGATCTCGTTGTGGCGCCCTAGGTAACAAGGATCGTGGTAGGCGATCTTCCGACCCAAGGACCTGGAGGGAACAAGCTTGCCCTCCTGGAGCAGTCTCGCCAGGACCTGCGTATAATGCACGACCTCGAACTCCCCTCCCAGTTCGGGATACTCTTGGCGAAAGGTATAGAGGCAATGAGGCGAAGTGGTGATGATCTTCTTGACGCCCTTTTCCTTGAACAAGGCGATGTTGGCCCGGGCCAGCTTGGAGAAGCACTCCTCGTCGCCGATCTTTCGCACGGCCTCCCCGCAGCAGCTCTCCTCTTCTCCGATGACTCCGAAACTGACGCCGCCTCTCCGTAGGAGTTCCACCACCGAACGGGCGATCCTCTGACTCCGCACATCNTAACAAGAAGTGCAGCAGACAAAGAGNAGATACTCTCTCTCTTCATCGAAGGCGGGCACCTCCAAGTCCTTCATCCACTGGGTACGCTGCTGTCGTTCTCCAGTCCAGGGGTTTCCTTGGGAGTGGAGACTTCCGATCACAGGTCGATAGCTCCCGGGCACTGTCCCCACCTCCGCCAGCATGCTCCGCATGCCCCTGACATTGTCGATGATCTTCACCTCGCGCGGGCACCGAACCACGCATTGGCCGCATGTGGTGCAGGCATAGATCACCTCCTCGGACTCGAAGCCCTCCAGTCCGAGCTGGCCCAGGCGTTGGACCTTCCGTATATTGAAGGCCTGGGAGATGTTCCCCGGGACCAGTCTCCAAGGACAGGACCCCGTACACAGACCGCACTGCATACACCAGTAGAGGGTCTCCGCACCCGATGCGACAATAGCTTCACTCACTTCCAGAAACGGGGTTTTCGCCTCCATTTACCCCCTCCTTGGTCAAAATCGGGCCCGAAACAAGCCCGTGCTCCTCGTTTTTATCAGAATCCCTTATATGGGTTAGGGCCGATTTCTTCGATGCGTTCCATAAAGGACTCCACTATCTGAGGCAACCTCCCATAATCCGTAATCTCCACCTGC
>MTPG01000011.1 GCA_002010915.1 Desulfarculaceae bacterium JdFR-97
GTGCGGATGGTGTGGATACGAGGGGAATTTGGCAATCACGTAGTCTATGAAACGGCTGGCGTTGAGTTGTGTGTGGCGCCTGTAGATCTTGATGGCCCGGATCCGGGTGGCATCATCCACCGCGGTACCTCTTGCCGTTGGGAGTCTTGAGGCTGAGAAACTTGACATCCACCTGGACGTGATGTCCGGGGATCTGTTTGGCATATCGTTTGGTTAGAACCGCCCGTCTTTTGGCATTGCGTGGAAGGCGGTTCAGGCCGTGGCGTCTCAGCACATGGTAGACACAGGCCTGAGAGATCTTGATTCCGTGATAGCGCTCCAGATCCCAGGAGATCCTCACCTGGCATGGTAATGCTTCCTCAGATAGATGATCTTCTCCTCAAGATGCGGTGGTGTGCGCAATGTGGGGTCCTGAGGGCAGGGCCTGCCCCCCGTTCAGCATTAGCCCTCTTCCATGGATAGAAGGTGTCACAGGAGATGCCGAAGTAACGGCAGGTCTTGGAGACGTTGCCTGTGTGCTCGGCGTGCCTCAGAGCTCGAAGCTTCCTCCGAACGTCCCGTTTTGCCCCTGTCATACCACGACCTCCTCATCATTGAGCCGTGAACTATACCATAAATGTCAGACGAAGTCGTGGTACTAATTATTTATCTCATGGACAACAAAAACGCACTGTTACCTTACTGAAAATATCGTTAAGAGCTCCGATTGATTAAAGATCGTAATACTACAAAGGTCTCTATGCTATATTCCCCAAGGAGGCGGATGTCGGTGCAAAAAGACTTTTTCCGCGCAGGGAAAGGAAGGATGCGATGAGCAAAAACAAAGGGCATTGGGTCAATTCTGCGCCTCCCGATGCATTTGAGCGCATAATCGGGCATTGTCGGCCTGGCGGTCACCTGTGTTGCATCTACGAGACGGAGGAGGAGCATCGGGCGGTGCTCACTCCCTTTCTGCGCCAGGGACTGGAGCGCGGCGAGAAGGTGCTCTACATCGTGGATACCCGCACCGCCGAGTCTATCCTGGGATACCTGCTGGATGAGGGGGTAGACGTGGAGGCGTATATGGACAGTGGCCAGCTTGCCATTTTCACCAGCGGCGATGCCTATATGCGGGAGGGGGCCTTTGACCCAGAGCGCATGATTGCCTTCCTGCGGGCTCAGACGGACCAGGCACTGGCGGAGGGGTATCCGGCCCTGCGTGTGACCGGCGAGATGAGTTGGGCGCTGCGGGGATTTCCTGGCTCCGAGCGGCTGATCGATTACGAGGCCAGGCTCAATGAGTTCTTTCAGACCAGTAAGTGCCTGGCCATCTGCCAGTATGATCGCCGTTGTTTCGATGCGCCGGTTCTCCTGGACGTGTTGTGCACCCATCCCATCGCCGTGATTGGAACGAAGGTCTACGATAACTTCTACTACATCCCCCCGGCCGAGTTCCTGAGCGAGGACCGGCCAGCGGCGGAATTACGACGCTGGATGCAGAACCTAGCCGAGCGCAATCAGTTGGAGCAGACGCTGAGGGAAAGTGAGGCGCGCCTTCGGGGACTGTTCGAGACCATGGCTGAGGGCATAGTCCTGATTGCCCCAGATGGTCAGATCGTACAGGCTAATCCTGCGGCAGAGCGCATACTGGGGCTCCAGCGTACTGAAATCGAAGCCCGCAACTACGTTGCTCCGGATTGGGAGGTCGTCCGTCTTGATGGAACGCCGATGCCGCCGGAGGAGATGGCGGGTCCGCGGGCGATGAAGGAAAAACGCTTGGTGAAGGACGTAGTCATGGGCGCCAAGCGTCCGGATGGGTCTATCCGTTGGATCAACGTCAGCTCTGCGCCGCTCATGGATGAAACAGGCCGGTTTATGGGAGTCGTCAGCACCTTCGCAGATATCACCGAGCGGGTTCGGGCCGAGAAAGCGCTGCAGGAGAGCGAGGCCAAGCTGAAGAGCATCTTCCGGGCAGCGCCTGTCGGCATCGGCGTTGTGGTGAACCAGGTATTCGTGGAGGTAAACGACCGGTTTTGCGAGATGACCGGGTACTCCAGAGAGGAACTCCTTGGCCAAAATGCCAGAAAGGTATATCCCACTGATGAAGACCACGAATATGTCAGCCTGGAGAAGTGCAGACAGATCCAGGAAGGGGGAACCGGTACGCTGGAGACGCGTTTTAAGCGCAAGGATGGCAAGATCATCCATGTGCTATTGAGTTCAACCTCCCTTGATCCGGCCAACCTTTCTGCCGGTGTTGTATTCACCGCGCTGGACATCACCGAGCGCGTCTAGGCCGAGACGGAACGCACCCGCTTGCTGCAATTCCTGACCGAGAGCCTGGATTTTAGCCGTGCCCTAGTTTGGCGCTTGTCCTTGCCCGAGGACCGGGAGGATTGGTCAATGGCCCTGCCTGGGGCCGAGCTCTTTGGCCCGGTCGAGGAAGTACTCGGTTATCCGGCTGAATCCTTCGTCCAACAGCCCCATCTCTGGTTTGGTCGCATCCACCCAGAGGATCGGTCCGAGACGGAACGGCTGACCAAGGAACTCTACGAGCGGGGCGGGTCAGTGACGCGGCTGTACCGCTGGCAGCATCGCGACGGCCGCTGGATCTGGCTGCGGGATCGGGTGTGCACCGAGCGGGATGGGGCAGGCCGCGTGGTGGCGCTGCACGGCGTGGCCAGCGACGTGACCGATGTGATGCAGGCTCAGCAGGAGGAGATCCTCCTGGGCAGAGTTTATAAGGCACTTTCCCTGAGGAAACCCGGGCACGCCTTGGAGAAAGGCATCGAGTTGCTGGGAGAGAAGTTGCCCATAGACGCTGCAGCCATAAGTGAGTTTGGCTTTTCGGAGCAGCCGATCATCGCGCAGTGGGTCCGCCCCGGTTGGGAGGGGCGCACATCTGCTCTTTTAGAAGCCTTTTCCGAAGAGATACAGAGAGACGGGAACCTCGAGGAAAGGCTGAAGAGGCTGGATCCCTCTGTCCTGGACGAGTTCAAGAAGGGCAAATTGGTCTATCGCTCCGACCTGGAGGAGCAAAGGGACACGACCCTTGCCCGTCTGTGTGTTGAGAACGGATTTCGTTCGCTGGCAGCTTTACCCCTGCAGCAGGAGGAAGGCAAGGGGACACTCCTGGTCCTTTTAGGTAGTAGGCCCAATGCATTTAGTGAATCGGATTTGGGAGTTTTGGAAAAGCTACGTCCCACCTTTTCGGCTGTTTTGAATGCCTGGCGTTTTGAAAAGGATCTTCAAGAACTCAATGCTACCCTGGAAAAACGGGTGCATCAGCGTACTTACGAATTGGAGGTGCTGTATGAACTTGCAGATAAGTTCGGCTACACTCTGAGTTACGATGAGCTCTTCTGTATTATGACGGACCACCTGCATCGAGTCGTCAAATACGACTTGGTGGGCACTTTGCTCAGCGCAGATGATTTACAAGAATTACGTGTTTACCCGCTCCGGCCGCTTTCCACTGAGACAATCGAAAAGGTGAAGGCCACCCTCTTAGAGGCTTGGAGCATAATGCGTGGAGAGACGGTGGATGCAGGCAAGCTTCTGTTCAAGTTAGAGGAACCCAAAAATCCGGAACTCCCGCCGATCGAGAAGCTGGGCTCCGTGTTTCAGGTTCCCCTTGTCTTGGGCAAAGACCAGGAGACCATGGGGTTCCTTTTGGTGGCCGCGGAGGCTGAGGATGCCTTTGGAGAGGCCGATGTGCGCTTCCTCTACCTGGTGGTAAGCCAGGCATCGGTCTCCATCCAGCGCCTTAGGGCGAGATTGGCCATTGAGCAGCAGAGGCTGGAGGCCTTGATGGAAAGGTTGCCCGAAGGCGTCTTGTTGCTGGACTCGCAAAGGCGTCTTGTGCTGGCCAACCCTGCAGCCAGGGAGTATCTGTCAGTCCTCACAGATGCCGTGGTTGGAGATATGATTGAGCAGCTGGGCGGGGTTCCCATGGACGAGTTGCTGGCCCCGGCGCCTGGGGGAAAAGGGTGGCACGACTTGGTGGTCTCCGGGCCCAGGCGCAGGGTGTTCGAGGTCTCCTCCCGGTACATGGAATCGGGCCCCGAAGCAGGGGGGTGGGTCTTGGTGGTTCGGGACGTGACCGCCGAGAGGGAGATGCAAGAGCGGAGTGAGCAGCAGGGGAGGCTTGCTGTGGTGGGGCAGTTGGCGGCCGGGATCGCTCACGATTTCAACAATCTGTTGACCCCGATCGTGGGGTATGCCGGCATATACAAGGACTCTCCGAAGATTCCTCCCGAAGACCGAGAGAGCATGCAGATTATCTATGAACAGGGGAGGCGCGCTTCAAAGCTTATCAAACAGATTCTCGACTTCAGCAGGAAATCGATTGTTAAGAAAAGTCCGATTCAGCTGGTCTCCTTCTTGAAGGAGACCGTAACGATGCTGGAGAGGACCATTCCTGAAAACATCAAGATTACACTGGAGGTNGAGCCCGGCCACTACGTATTGAATAGCAATCCTGTGCAGCTTCAGCAGGTGATCACCAACCTTGCTGTCAATGCCCGGGATGCCATGCCCAACGGGGGAGAGTTTCGTATCCGTGTTTTTCATAAGACTTTCGAGCCGCAAGAGGCTCGGCCGTTGGATGACATGCCTCCGGGCGAGTGGGTGGTGCTTGAATTTTCCGATACAGGGATGGGGATGTCTCGAGAGGTGATGCAGCACATCTTTGAGCCGTTTTTCACCACAAAGCGTCGAACAGAGGGCACCGGCCTGGGTCTTTCCCAGGTGTACGGCATTGTCAAGCAACACGAAGGATACGTGGATGTAAAGAGCGAAGTAGGCAAGGGGACCACATTTACCATCTACCTGCCACCTTCGAAAGAGGAGGAGGAAGCCGCCCTAGAGGAGAAAGGGGCCCTGCCCTCGGGAAAAGGCGAGACCATCCTCGTGGTGGAGGACGACGAATCGGTGCTCAAGCTGGTCGAGAAGCTACTCGGACGGTTGGGTTACCGTGTCCTTACGGCATCCAACGGCAAGGAGGGATTGAAGGTATTCGAAGAGCGCAAGGAGGAGATTCAGGTCGTTCTCATGGATATGGTCATGCCCGAACTGGGTGGGGCTGAGCTNGTAGGAGCATTAAGGGCGAGGGAGCCGAAGGTGAAGATCATCGTAATGAGCGGATACCCGTTGGGAGAGGATTCTCTACNCGAGGGAGTTGCCGACTGGCTTATGAAACCCATCGACACCATGAGACTCGCAGCCGCAGTGGCCAAGGCCATCTCAGCGAATCATCAGCCATCTGCGAACTGCGATGCCCGGACAGAGTAACTTCCTATGCCCCGCCTCGCCTTGGCCTCCTCTTTTTTTCTTGACAAGATGGAGATAGGGTCGTACACAGATGACCATCGACAGTCGACAATAGATATCATCCTAAAGGTAAGGGCCTCGTGTCTAAACTAACGCTGACACAACAGCTTGCCCGATTTATATCAGGGCTCCGGATTGATGATATTCCTCAACAGCTTGTTTATAAAAGCAAAATATACTTCTTGGATTGGCTCGGATGTGCTTTCGCTGGGACATCACAGGCTCCAACACGTATATTACTTGATGTCATCCGGGACATGGGGGGAACTCCAGAATCAACGGTAATCCCCGGTGGGTTTAAGACAATGTGCCTGTTAGCGGCCATGGTGAACGGAGCAGCTTCCCATGCTGTGGAGATGGATGACCTACATCGGGAGTCTATTTTCCACCCGGCATCTGCCATTATACCTGCAGCATTCGCAGCTGCTGAAAGGGGACATGTCTCTGGCGTTGCTTTGATCGAGGCCTTGATAGCAGGGTACGAAGTCGGAATACGTGTTGCAGTGGCCGCCGGGCCGAACCACTACAAATATTGGCATACCACGGCAACTTGTGGGACCTTTGGGGCCGGGGCTGCAGCGGCAAGGGTGCTGAACTTGAATGAAGAGCAAACCGCGTGGGCACTTGGGTCTGCTGGCACCCAGGCCGCCGGGCTTTGGGAGTTCCTTGTAGAGAACGCTATGAGCAAACAGCTCCATCCTGGCAAGGCTGCCATGAACGGCCTTCTNGCTGCTCTGTTGGCAGATCGAGGGTTCATCGGTCCCCTTGGAATTTTAGAGGGTGAGAAAGGGTTTTTCCGTGCCACATCGCAGGATTTCGACGAGGAGAAATGCATAGCTAATTTAGGACAAGAATTCTTGTCCGAGGAGAACTCCCTCAAGCACTATGCCTCATGTGGCCACACACATTCAGCCATAGAAGCCACTTTAAAGGCCGCAGAGGGGAAAGCTTTTGGGCCAGAAGAGATCAAAGCGATCTCGGTATCCACATACNGGGCTGCATTGGATCTATTGAAGAGAGTGGAGCCCAAGACCCCTTATATGGCAAAATTCAACCTGCCATTTTGTGTGGCGACAGCGGTTCGATATGGGCGTGTTGATCTAAGGGCTTTCACAGAAGGTCGGCTGGAAGACCTTGAGATCAGGGCGTTGATGAAGAAAGTCTCGCTGCACGTCGATCCCGAGTTGGACAGAAATTATCCGAAGAAGTGGCCGTCTAAAGTGGAAATTGTTACCAGGGATGGCAGACGGCTAGTCGGAGTCTGTGATTATGCCAAAGGTGATCCGAGAAATCCCCTTTCGGAAGACGAGGTTGTCCAGAAGTTTAAAGATCTAACTGAGGGAATCATCCCTTATGAAGCGATGAAAGACATCATTGACAGGGTGATGAATTTGGAGTCCCTTAAAGATGTGACAGAAATTTTCGGAGAGTGGAGGCAGCGATGCCCAAGTAGCAGGAGTTCAACCTCTTAAAGAGCCAATTTTGGCTATGTAATAGAGCTAAATTCAAACATCAAGAGCTTCAAAAAGAATCCATCGCCGTTGAGCTTATCTAGGAAAAACAAGAAAAACAGAAGATATTGAGTTTTGGAGAAATAGCCACATGAAAATATCATCCAATAAGTTCAAGAAGCTCAAATTTAGACCCACTGTTTTAGCTGAGGAAATTTCACGGACACTTACGGAAGCCATTATGGAGGGCGTATTCAAGGGGGGAGATCAGCTTGTCGAATCCGAACTTCAGGAGCAACTGGGCATAAGCCGCTCCCCCATCCGGGAAGCACTCAGAGACCTCGAGAAAAAGGGCTTGGTTGAGATCGTGCCCAGGAAGGGCACTTTTGTCAAAACCATAACCAGACGTGACATTGAAGAGCATTTTCCGGTCAGGGCTACGCTCGAAGGCCTTGCGGCCAAAATGGCCTACCGGCGCATGAATGCGGAAGACCTCAGAGAGCTGAGAGAAGCTTTGGCTAATATGGAAAAGGCCGTCGAGAGGAAAGACGCAAAGGCATATTGGGAACACCATCACTTGTTTCATGAAATCTTTATAAATGCATCGGGAAATGGGCTTCTCATCGATATCCTGAAAATTTTGCGAATGCATGCACTGTGGTATCGTTTCTCTTACCAATATTACAAGGAGGACTTTAAGAAGTCCCTGGCTATACACCACGAAATCATGGCCTTATTTGCCAACGAAAGGGCAGATGAGAGGAAGATCGAGGAGACGGTACGTCAGCATATCGAGGTTGCGGTCGACAGGTTCCTCGAATATCTGGAAGAGCATGAGCGCCAGCAGGACCCACTACAATCTGAATAGAACAGAACTCTTAGGTGAAGAGCATCTACCTCCTCCATAACATCAAGTCTTTAGAGGCGCACAAGTTATGAAGACGTCAGTAAACCATATGTTTGTAGGGTCGAGAATCCTCACGAGACTTGGAGATGTGCCTCTTCTGTCCAGATATATAAGAAATAGGGGTTGGCATTTCATTATTAGTTGGTGTCATCGCTTATCAGGCTTGTTTTTGACGATATTTCTTCTTTTCCACATCTACACCCTTTCCTCTCTTCAAATGCCAGATATCTACAATGCTAAGGTGAAAGTCTTTGGGTTTATTGTCTTTGGATTGTTGGAATGGGCCCTAGCAATACCGGTTATCTTCCATGCGCTAAATGGCGGAAGGCTGATCTTATACGAGTCCTTTGGATGCAGGAACGACAGCGTAATGGTTTCATGGGTTTTAGGCCTTTCTCTGNTCTACATACTGGTATTGGGTTTTCTAATGATTATAGGGAATCAGAGCGTTTCTACACTTTTCTTCTGGTTGACGACCCTCCTTGCTGCCTGTTGCGTGACATGGGCGGCACTAAGAAGGATCTGGGTGAGTCCAAATTCTCTGTTCTGGAAGATTCAGCGGATCACCGGGGCTTACCTCCTGGTGATGATTCCAGCTCATATGCTGTTTATGCATCTGAATACTGGGGTCGCCCATAACGCACAGATAGTTCTAATGCGAATGTCGAGTCCTTTCATAAAGGTTATCGATTTGAGCTTAATATTGGCAGTTGTCTATCATGGAGCGTACGGAGTGACTTCTGTTCTCGGGGATTATATTAGCCCCCGGATACTAACAACTATCGCAACCGGACTCGCAGTGATAGTAATGCTTTTCTTTGCCTTTACCGGAGTCAGATTAATATTCCTGACCTGATTTTAGGAGAACGTCCATGGAAAAGAGTCTTCGAATAAGCCGCACAATAACTTGCGATGTATTGATTATTGGGGCCGGCGGGGCGGGACTCAGGTGTGCGGCTGAGGTCTTTGAGAGGAGGGCCGGTGCGCGAGTGGTCGCCGTCACTAAGGTCCCCCATGCCCAGAAATCTCACACTACCACTGCCCAAGGTGGCCTGGCAGCAGTGGATCCCACCGACCCTGTGGACAAGCCCATCTTTCACATGTTCGATACATGGAAAGGGTCTGACTGTTCGGCCGATCAAAATATCATCCAGAGGATAGTAGAGTCGGCTTGGGATCAGATTGTATGGTTGGAACATCGCGGTATGCATTTCAGTCGGGATTTGGATGGAAAACTCAGAAAGAGAACTTTCGGGGGGCACACCATCGACTTCGGAGAAGCCTCTGCTTATCGGGCTGTTTTTGAGGCAGATCGTACAGGCAAGGGTATTATGGATACCCTTTGGGGAGAGACATTGAAAGGAGGGATCACCTTCATCAACCAAGCTGTGGCAACGGAACTGATTTTTGACAGAAATCGCTGCGTGGGGGCGATCGTTTTCAAGTTGAAGGAAGGGGAATTCTTATGCATTGCGGCCAAGGCCACTGTGTTGGCCACAGGGGGAAGTGGTCAAGTCTACCAGATCACAACCAACTGCAGGCAGAATACGGGCGATGGCCTCGCTCTAGTGCTCAAGGCCGGCCTTCCAATAATGGACGCCGAGGCCGTTCAGTTTCATCCCACGGGGATCGTAGGACCGGGGATCTTAGCAAGCGAGACACTTCGCTCAGTTGGCGGTATCCTCCGTAATAAAGACCTGGAGCCATTCATGGAGAAATATGCTCCTAAAATGAAGGAGTTGGCCCCACGAGACTTAGTGGCTCGTGCCATAGAGACGGAGATCCGGGAGGGACGTGGCGTCATGAACCCCGACTATGGAGTCGAGCACGTATGGATTGATCTGCGCCATCTCCCTGATCACATTCATGATGTCCAAATTCCAGAAGTGTCAAGCTTCTTCAAAAAGTTCCTCAATATCGATCCCAAAAAAGAGCTCTGCCCTATCAGACCGAGCAACCATTATCATATGGGTGGCATACCTACGGATGAGAACGGAGCTGTTGAGAGAGGACCTGGAGAAATCGTCGAGGGATTGTTTGCCATCGGTGAATGTGCGTCAGCCAGTTTTCATGGATTCAATAGACTAGGGACAAACTCCATCCTCGAGTTAATAACCATGGGCAAGTTTGCAGGGGAGAAGGCTTTAGAATACATAGATGATCCCGTAAGTTTGCCTAAAGATGCTGGAGAGATTACCTTTTCCCATTTCTCAAAATTCCTCAACGCCCAGGGGAAGGAAAAAATCGGGCGTATCCGCAGCGAACTACAAGCAATGATGACTGAGAAAGTGGGGGTATTTCGGTCAGAGCAAGGGCTCATACAGGCCATGGAGGCGATAAAGGAACTTCAGGAAAGGTCGGAAAGAGCCGCTCTTTCTCAAAGGAGCCTAAAGATGAACCAGGAGCTGGTCCAACGCTGGGAGTTGGACAACTTGCTCGCAGTGTCGATGGTTATCGTGTGTAGTGGTCTTCACCGAAGGGAGTCACGAGGAGGGCATTTTCGAGAAGATTACCCAGAGCGTAATGACGATTTCCACTATCATACTCTGGCTTACATGCCCATTAGTGGTGATGTGAAGCTAGGCAGACGCCCTATTGATATGAGCATTTTTGAAGCCAGAGGGCCCGATTACGAAAAATTCGGCCTTATAGAAAGGAAATACTAAGAGGCAATAAATAGCTATTTTTAAGGCTCAGGGGGAGATAGAATAGGAGCATAGAATGTATGAAGTGACATTAAAGATCAAGCGCTACGATCCAGACAGAAGGAAATCCTGGATTCAAGAGTATAAACTCAAGGCAGGTAGGATTCTTCGATTCACGGATCTTTTTCGAAAGATCAATGATGAATTGGATTCCACACTTGCGTGGAATTCTTCATGTGAACATGCCCAATGTGGTACGTGTGCGGTTAAAGTGAACGGAAAGCCCCTACTGGCGTGTGAGCTTCTCGTAGAGAATGCGGTCCAGTACTTCGGCTCCCCGGTGTTTAAGATTGAGCCTATTACTGTTGCCCCAGTTGTACGAGACCTTGTTGTGGATTTAGAGCAAGCTTACGCAAATGTCGAGAGAATGCAGCCATATATTGTTGAGCCCGCTCATAAGCAAAGCCAGGAGGCCCCCAGCCAAATTCACCCCCATGTGCTGGAGCGCTACGTAGAGGCGACCCGTTGCATCAACTGCTTTTGTTGTGCAACTGCCTGCATCTCCAGTCACAGAACTTTCGTGGGTCCTAACGCGGTGATGGCTAGTGTTATTCGGCTTATGGATCCTCGAGACAAGGCCTGGAAGGTCCGGCTGGATCGACTCTATGACCATCGAGGTGTGAGTCGCTGCCATACCTCCAAGGCCTGTTCCTTTGTCTGTCCAAAAGAGATAGATGTGGCCCATTTTGTGGCCCTGGCAAAAGAGGGCCGGTTCGGAAATGTGAGGAACAGATGAGGTTCGTCTCTCCCATTGGGCCAGGTCTTATTCAGCTTAATTCACGATTCATCAAGGCCTCTTGGTTCCCCCGGAAATATATGAGGACGCTGCGGTCCGGTTGACGATATGGAAGGCCTCTATCCGGAGGCTGCAGTTTCATCCCAAGGTCCAAGTGATTTTGGTGTAGTCATTTTTTGGGTCTACACTGGAGGTGTGCTTGGAGGTGTTTGAGCTGAGATGGGGGCACCTCCAGGGCCTTGAAGAGGCCAAGTTGCTCTTTTGTGGCCTTGACCAGACCGTGGCTTTTGTCCTTTGGACAGCGCCCTATAAAAGGATTCCTTGAAGCCTTTGATAACCCTTCTCTACGCTGGACCTCTCCGGAGTGACACATGGAGACACATAATGGCAGAGGAGAAGGCCGGAGATGATCCTCTACTTGAGGATATATTCTTTTTGGGATCCGCTTTCCGATGAGTGGATCCTCTTTTTTGGGTGCCAGAGAAGGTCAGGGGACCTCTTTTCTAAAAAGAAAGGAGTCAGCCATGAAGAGGATGTACAGAAAGTCTTGCATTGTAGTAGCCAGTCTTTCCATTATATTGTGCTTCGTACTTGCTGCATGGGCATTTGACCCTATCCCGATCGAGGAGTATAAGAAATGGCCCAATAATTGGGGGAAATGGGGGTCCGATGATGAGATCGGAACCCTCAATTATATTACCCCCCAAAGGATTGTGGATGCGGCGAAACTGATAAAACAGGGTAAGATTATACCGGTATCTTATGAGGCGAGGTACTTTGGTGGACCGCTGTGGGGAAATCGAGTGGGTATCGAGAGGTTTATGAACTGGTCTGGCCCAGATGTTGTTTCAAATCCCAAACCCGGCTTGGCATATACCGATGAGATCATTAAAGTCGAGTCCCATGGAATGACCCACGTAGATCCCCTCGGTCATCTTTGGTGGGGAGACAAGATGTACAACGGTTATCCAGTGGTGGAGTACATTAAACATGACCAGGGAATGCTGAAAAATAACGCCAATGCCTATCTTGCACACAGCGCAGGCAGAGGGGTGCTTCTGGACGTGGCCAGATACAAAGGCGTGGATTACTTGGGCGATAAGTACAAGATTTCCGCAGCCGAGCTCGACGCTGTCGCTAAGTGGGAGGGAGTGGAAATTAAGCCTGGAGATGCCATTCTTATCCGAACTGGCTTTATGAAGCATTGGACCGATAAGATTCGAAAAACGGGTGGATCATTGAGATGGAGTGCCACAAACGATGGAGAACCCGGCCCTGGTTGCGATTTTATAGCCTGGGCACAGGAGAAACAGATCGCTCTGGTTGGAGCCGACAACATCGCTGTGGAACATATTGTCCCTGTGGATGAAGAATGCTGCGCGAAATACAAAGTTCCTCTCATCCCGTTGCACGTCGCGGTTCTTCAGATGCTGGGCGTACCGATGCAGGAGATCTTGGATTTAGAGGCCCTCTCAGAGGATTGTGCAAAGGATGGAGTATATGAATTCTTTTATGTTTGGACCCCGTTGAACTGGTGGAATGCAGCAGGAGGTTTGAGCTCCCCTGTTGCTATTAAGTAGTTTTTATTCTTTCCCCTGACCTTCTCTGTGATACTGTCTGACCAAAGACTACTGGAATGGCTCGAATCTATTTCATTCCCAGGTGAACCAAAAACATCTCTCCCCTAGGAACCCCCCGGGTTTAGCCAATTCCTTTGAAAAAGATTGACAAGAAGATTGCATAACCTTTTTATATATCGTTCAGGAGGAAGGGGGTTAAAAATCGGCCCCGGCTATATATGAGTTGTGTTCAAGCGGCCGATGCGGGGCTGATTCCTCATGCGGCTGGAAAGATGAGATCCTGAAGTGAAATCCCGTCTTGTGTTCTTCTGGTAGGCAATGGAGAGATCTTCTCGCGGGGGAAGGATTGGAAAAAGGAGGGACTGGGGTCCATGCTGGTGAAGGACTTCTTGAGGAAAGGGGCCAAGCTTTATCCGGACCGGATCTTCATGGAGTTCCAGGGGGAGATCATCACCTACCGGTCTTTGTATGAGCGGGTCAACCGCATGGCCAATGCCCTATGGGAGCGGTTCGGGGTCCGTCCCGGGGATCGTATCGCGGTCCTAAGCCGTAACCATCCAGCCTTCGTGGAGATTTATCTGGCCTGCGGACAGATCGGAGCCGTGACGGTTCCACTCAATTACCGACTTCATCCCAACGACTATCGGTATATTCTGAACGACTCGGAGGCAAAGATCCTGCTCATCGAGACCGAGTTCCTCGAGCGTGTGCGAGATTCGACCTCCTATCTCGAGCACCTGAAACACCTCGTGGTCATTGGGGAGACTGAGGAAGCACCAATGTACGAGAAGGTGATCCAGGAGTTCAAACCCATAGAACCGGATACTTCCGTGGACGAAGAGGATGTCTGGATCCAGATGTACACCAGCGGCACCAAGGGCTTTCCCAAGGGAGCCATGCTCACCCATCGCAACGTCATCCGCACAGTCTTGGGGTTGGTCGTCGACGTGCGCTTCAACGTGGAACCTTGCAGGATCCTTGTGGTGGCCCCCATATTCCATATCGGAGGTCTGATCACCATCTTCTCCGCGTTGGTCATAGGTGCTGCCTGTCATCTCAAACGAGAGTTCTATCCTCCGGAGGTCCTCAGGGGCATGAGTGAGGAGGGCTGCACCCACAGCTTCATGGTCCCCGTGATGGTGAGGGCCCTCCTCGCGGTTCCGGACGTTGAGGCGAGGGATTACAGCTCCTTTCGCACCTTGATGTACGGTGCGGCGCCCATGCCCCTGCCCCTGATTCAGCGGGCACGAGAAATCTTTCAGTGCGAACTCATCCAAGGATACGGCCTTACCGAGACCACCGGGGTGCTGGGGCTTCTTTTGGATCGAGATCATCTCGTTCGCCCGACGGCTACCTGTAGGGAGTATTGCATGGCCGAGCTCCGGGTGGTAAACCCACAAGGGGAGCCCGTGAAACCGGGGGAGGTGGGGGAGATCGTGGCCCGTGGGGAGGGTATCATGAAGGGGTACTGGAAGTTGGAAAGAGAGACACGAGATGCCTTCCTGAACGGTTGGCTCCGCACAGGGGATCTGGCTACTGTGGACGAAGAGGGCTACATCACCATTGTGGACCGCCTCAAAGACATGATCATTAAAGGGGGCGAGAATATCTATCCCGGGGAAATCGAGCGGGTCCTGTTGACCCATCCAGCCGTTCAAGAGGTGGCAGTCATCGGAGTGCCGGACGAGAAATGGGGCGAGGAGGTTATGGCCCTGGTGGTCCCCAAACCCGGACAGACCCTCACCGAAAGGGATATTCAACGCTTCTGCCGGGAAAATTTGGCGTCATTGAAACGTCCCAAGATGATCGAAATCCGCGACCGTCTTCCCTCCAGCCCATCGGGGGAGGTACTCAAGAGGGTGATCCGGGAGGAATTCTGGAAGGGATACGACAAACGAGTCCATTGAGGAGCCGATGGTCGAGGAAAGCCCCATGAAGATGCCCCATGATACTCTCCTGCCCCATACCATGGGATGGCTCTGTTCCTACACCCCTGTGGAGGTCCCGCTCGCAGCAGGGTACCTCCCCGTGCGCCTCTCCGGGGGGGAAGGCCTTCCCCGGAGGCGAGATCCGCGCATCTACCATCTGATGTGTCCCTTTGTGAGGGCGGTGTTCCATGAGTATGTGGACAATACCGGGTTCCTCCCCCAACGGATGGTCTTTGTCCGGTGCTGTGACGCCATGCTCCGGTTGTACGATCTATGGAGGGCTTATCTAGACAGCCGTGTCGATTTTCTGGATCTGCCCAAGATCTCTTCTCCCCAAGCGGTCCGTTACTTGGCACAAGTGCTGGAGGGTTGGGCCTTATCTCTTTCCCAAGGGTCCCCCCGCAAGGTCACGACCGATGGACTGCTGAATGCCATCCGTGGGATGAATCGTGCCAGGGCCTTTTTTCGGGAGCTGTTCCGGTCCCTGCGTCGCCCGCGAGGCCCGGTTCCCTACAGCTGGATCCATGCCCGGGTGCGGCAGTGGTTGGCTCGTCCCACCGATGCGGTCCTGTCACGCATCAGGTCCGAATGGGAGAGCAGCCAACAAGGAAGTGTCGCTTCCGCGGGAGGAGCCCGCGTGATCTTGACCAGCACCATGCTCGATCAGGCCGGGCTCATCCGGATCATGGAGGAAGCCGGGTTGCACATCGTGGCCGATGATGAATGCCTGGGAGCCCGGCATTTCGATCAGGACGTCAGGGAGACGAGGGACCCTTATATGGCCCTTGCAGAGCGGTATTTGAGCCGGTGGCCCTGCCCTCGGATGAAGGGCTCCCGCGAGAGGCTGGCGATGCTGGATCGGTTGCTGGAGGAGACGGCCGCCGAAGGCGTGGTCCTCGTTCAACTGAAGTTCTGCGATCAGAGCGGATTCGACATTCCCCTTCTCAAGGCCCACCTTCAGGCGCGGGGCGTGCCGTTTCTGGTGGTGGAAAACGACTATGGAGAGGGTGGCTCCGGCCAGGTCCGCACACGAATCGAGGCCTTTGCCGAGATGCTTCACCAACCATGGGGTTAAGGAGGTTGTGGGCAATGGTCCATGGAGCCCAAGCCAGGAGACCTTCCCGGAAGATCCCAACTTTCGAGAGGATCCTGCGGATTATCCACACGAGTCAGGGCCTGGCCTTTAAAAAGGACGGCTCCGCGCGGAGCCTCCTCTTCCGGGAGATCGCGCGCCTTGGGATTAAGGCGTTCGAGCACCGGGCACCCGTGGTATGGACGACCACTTATGTCTTTCCAATGGAGATGATCTGGGGCTTGGGCCTTATTCCGGTGGACTTCGAGATCTACGCGGGGCTGCTTTCGGCAGCCAATCAGACCGGTCCCATGCTGAAGGCCGCGGACCGCGTGGGGCTTCCCCAAGATACCTGCACCGTGCATCGGATCGCCATCGGGGCGGCGCATCTGGATCAGTTGCCCAAGCCGGATATCCTGGTCAGTACGACCCATTACTGCGACGGGAAGGCCAAGTCCAACGAGTTCATGGCCTCCCACTACGGAGTGGATTACCTCCTGTTGGACATGCCCATGGAGGAGACGCCCGCCGCCCTGGATTATTTGAAGGTCCAGCTGAGGGAGATCTTCGAGAGGCTGTGCCGTCTTGCCGGGAGGCCCGTGGATGAGGGGGTCCTTGAGGAGCCCATCCGGCACTTCAACGAGATGACACGAACCATGAGGCGGGTCAACGAGATGCGAAAGGAGATTCCGTCCCCTCTTTTGCCCAACAACGGCGGATTCACCCTCACCTTCATGACCACTATGCTCTATGGGACTCCCCAGGCAACGGAGATCTACCGGCGCGTAGAGGCCGCTTTCCATGAGGAGCGGGCCGCGGGGGCCGTCCCGCCGGAAACCTTTAGGTTCCTATGGCTTATGGCAAGCCCCACCTATTCGGCCCCCCTCTTCCCGTGGTTGGAGAAACGGGGCGGCCGCATCGTCATGGAGGAACTGAGCCATTGTTACTGGGAGGAACTGGATCCTTCGCGGCCCCTGGAGTCCATGGCCAGACGCATGCTCTCCAATACCTTTCTGGGCCCCGTGGAGCGTCGTGCCCGCACCGCCCTGAAGCTTGCCAGGGATTACGGAGTCGATGCGGTGATCAACTTCGCACACCTCCCCTGTCGCCAATCCAACGGCGCCCTGCAGGTCATCAGGGACCTCTTGGAGGGACAAGGCTTTCGGCTTATCAACCTCGAGGCGGACGTGAGCGATCCGTCCAACTTTCCGGAAGATCGGATCCGCGATCAACTCCTGACCTACTGGGAGATCCTTGAAAAGGAAAAAGGGAGGAAAGGCAAGGTCTGAAAGAGGTCCAACTGAGAAAGAACACAGGGATTTCCCTGAAAAAGATCGGGGTTCAGACGATAAGAACATGTCCGCTCTTTGTACAACGGACCGCCTTGACACCCCCCCCTTGAAATGCCTAAGCTGAGGTCAAAAATCTTTCAGGGCCTTCAACAGGAGGTGCGGGCTGATTAGAGATATTTCCAATGATGGGCTCCTTCGGAGGCACGATGGGGCCTCGGGGTGGAAGGACTCCTTTTTCTTGCCCTGCATTTGACAGGAAGGGGCGGACATGAAACCGAGGGCCTTTCCCGGGAGGAGTGCCAGGGACCTCCCATCCAGTGTGATGGTCCCTAGGGGATCACGGAGAAATGGAATGAGCCGGGGCTTCGGCGAAGGGCTATTGGTTCACTGCTCCAGTATGGCCGCCCATTTTTTCACCATTAGCCCCTATGGGTGCGACCTTTGTCTGGGCCCTGGGCCCAACCGCGACTGCTCTCCGTCTGTCTGCGCCCAAAGGGTGCGGGAACAGCTCCAGGGCCAGTTGCTGGGGATATATAAGGAGGGCACGAGATCGTCTTCCCCAGCCGTTTGGATAGAGGAGGGACCGTGCGCGACCCAGGACATAAAGAAGAACGGGCCTCTTATGGGCGGGGGGTGTGGGGGGCTTCCATAGTTCTTCGTCCAGGAGGGGGTTCGGAGTCACCATGCGCCGGGGACTCGAAGCGGTCATCAGGGATCTGGATAGTGGATTTCATACGGATCCGTAGACGTATACCGGAGGGGCCTTACGATCTGGAGGTGCCCATCCGAATCGAGTTGGAATACCGGATGGAGGCCGGGAAGGTCGATCCTTCTTCCCTCTCCTGGAAGGTCCGATACAATAGGCCTCTGCTGCTCAAGGAGGCCAAGAGCCGGACGGCCGAAGAGCTCGATGGGATCGTGGAGGGATGGGTCGAGGAGGCTGTCCGGAACCACTTGGGGTGGAAGGTTTGACTGGCAAGAGGAGGGCCAGGGATCTTTGTTTCGTTATTTAAAACACCGTAGCGGGCTGCGGGACACATCTCTTGACAGTCCCGGTCGTTTTGATCTATGGTTCATCCTGTCTTGCTCCGATGCGGGTCGCAGTTGTCCGTCCCGAATCATGACACCATGAGGAGGGATGTCCTTCGTCTATGAGACCAATTGAGATTTCATGCCCCTCGCAGATCCTTGAGGACTTCTCGAGAACGAATCCTGGAAACGAGCGGCTTTATGAATTCTACCCTAGGAACGCCGAAGGGCGGGCGGAGAGTTAGAGCAGGGCCCTAAGGTGTCCCTGGGTGGGATCTTTTCGTCGAGGAAAGAGGAAAGGAGGTGAGGCCTTCTGTCCCTGGATTGATTCCCGCTTTCCCCATTTCCGTGATGGAAGGGGGTCGATCTCCGTCGGAATCGAGGTCCCTCCGGGTCCACCCGGGAACCTTTAAGGTTTGGGGGGATCGCCTCGGAAGGGAAGGTTTCCCACGCATCCAAAACATATAGGAGGTAGGGGCCATGAACAGAGAGGACGGAAAGTTCACCAGAAGGGACTTCCTCAAGACCACGGGGACGGTCGTGGCCGGAGCCACCGTGGCCTCAGGGGCCGTGGGCTCATTGGCGGGCAAGGCCCTCGCTGCTGTAGAGCCCCCAGAGCTTCCCATTGAAAAGGGGGCGGTGCTCAAGGTGCTTCGCTGGAGCCCCTTCGTCAAATCCGACGGGGAGTGGTGGGAGAAAAACACCAGGAAGTGGGAGGAGGTCACGGGCTGCAAGGTCATCACGGAGTACGTCTCCTGGGAGGATGTCCGACCCAAGGCCGCCATGGAGGCCTCGGTGGGGGCGGGTCATGACATCGTATCCGGTTGGCACGACGACCCGCACATCTACCCGGACAAACTCCTGGACGTAACGGATATCTGCGAATACCTAGGCAAGAAGTACGGGGGGTGGGAGAGCGTCTGCTTCAAGTACGGGATGAAGAACGGCCGGTGGATCGCCGTGCCCATGGGGGCGCCGGGACAGCAGATCGTCTATCGCAAGAGCTGGGTCAACGAGGCCGGCTACGAGAAGGTCCCCGGGGACGTGGAGGGCTTCATCAAGCTCTGCAAGAAGCTCAAGAGCATGGGCCACCCGGTGGGATTCGCTATGGGGCACGCCGTGGGCGACGGCAACAATTGGGTTCACACATGGCTTTGGTCCTTCGGGGCCATGACGGTGGACAAGGACGGCAACGTTGCCATCAACAGCCCTGAGACCCGAAACGCCCTGGAGGCCATGAAGGACCTTTACGATAATGCCATGATCTCGGGCGTGGCCTCTTGGCTGGACCCCCACAATAACAAGGCCTATCTGGCCAACCAGATCTCTCTGACCAACAACGGCATCAGCATCTACTATGCGGCCAAGGCCAAGTTCCCGGATATTGCCGAGGACACTTACCATGCCAGCCTCCCCATCGGCCCGGTGGGAAGGCCGACGGAGCTTCATCTCTTCAATCAGGCCTTCATCTTCAAACACACCAAATTCCCCAATGCCGCCAAACACTACCTCATGTTCATGCTTGAGAAGGATCAATGCGGCCCATGGACCAATGCCATGCGGGGGTATGTGACACCGGCCCTCAAGGCCTACCGGAATCTCCCAGTGTGGACCGAAGATCCCAAGCACACCCCTTATCGCGACTGCGTCAAAAACATGCTCTGGAACGGTTACGCGGGCCCCATCGGACCGGCATCGGCCGCGGTCATGGCCGAGTACATCGTGGTGGACCTCTTCGCCAACTACTGCGCTCGAGGGGTCTCCATGAAGAAGGCCATTGAGGAGGCGGAAAAGGCCATCGCCCGATACTACAAGACCTGATGGAATACCGGGGACGCCCTGGACCGAGCTGGATTAGGGGGCGTCCCCGGCGATTTTTTTATTCCTTACGTCCATACTGATCCATTAAGGGAGGTTGGAGTGGAGGCCGTCGCTGATACCGGGACCGCCCCGATGGGGCTTCGGCAGCGCATCTCCAGGGCCCTGGAGAACCCCACTGTGTTGGGGTTCCTCTTCGTGGCCCCGGCCGAGCTGATCCTGCTGATCTTTCTCGCCTATCCCTTTTTCCTCGGACTCTGGCTGGGACTGACCGACACCCTGGTGGGCCGCGAGGGGCACTATATTGGTTTCGCAAATTATATCAGTCTGCTCCATGACTCATCATTCTGGCTGGCCGTCTTCAACACCTTCGTCTATACGGTGGTGGCGGTCTTCCTCAAGGCTGTCCTGGGAGTGGGCCTGGCCGTCGTCCTGAACCGGGACTTCAAGGCAAAGGGGCTGATCCGCGCCATTGTCCTCCTTCCATGGATCATCCCCACCGCCTTGAGNGCCATCTGNTTCTGGTGGCTCTATGATTCCACATTCAGCGGCATCTCCTGGACGCTGAAGAGATTCGGATTCATCGATCACTTCATAGACTTTTTGGGGGACCCTTGGAACGCTCGTTTCTCCTTGATAGCGGCCAATGTATGGCGGGGGGTCCCCTTCTTCACCATTGGGCTTTTGGCAGGGCTTCAGACCATCAACCCTGACCTGTATGAAGCGGCCGACATCGACGGTGCCAGCTCTTGGAAAAAGTTCTGGAAGATCACGCTGCCCCTTCTAACGCCTCTTTTGACCGTGGTGACCATCTTCTCCACCATCTGGACCTTCGCAGACTTTCAGTTGGTCTGGATCATCACCAAGGGAGGACCCGCTGGAGCAACGCATATCTTCGGGACCCTCTCCTTTCAACGGGCCATGCAGGGAGGTCACTTCGGCGAGGGGGCGGCCATCTCCAACTTCATGCTGCCCATCCTGGTGGTCTGCGTCTTCATCGCCTTTCTCTTCCTGAGGAAAGAGGATTGAGCCATGGCCATTGAACGAGCCGGAGCAAAGATCGTTAAATTCTACATCCCACTGATCCTCTATCTCTTGTTCCTTCTGTTTCCTTTCTACTGGATGTTCAATACCGTCTTCAAATCTGACAACGAACTCTACAACATGAACATCAATCCCCTCTATATCCACAATCCCACCTTCTCCAACATCGTAACCCTGTTCAAAGAGACGATCTTCCTCAGGTGGATGGGGAACACCTTCTTTGTGGCCATCACCGCCACCCTCATCGCCCTTGCGGCCAGCCTCCTGGCCGCGTACGCCATTCAGCGGCTTCGGTTCAAGACCTCGGGACCCACAGGGGTGGCCATATTCCTCAGCTACCTCATTCCCCAGACCATCCTCTTCATTCCCTTGGCCCACATAATCTTCAAGCTGAGACTCTGGGACTCGCTCTGGTCCTTGGTGCTCACCTATCCCACATTCCTCATCCCCTTTTGTACCTGGCTGCTGATGGGCTATTTCAAGTCCATCCCCAAGGAGATGGAGGAATGCGCCATGATCGACGGCGCAAGCCGGATCAGAATCTTCCGGAAAATCATCTTGCCTCTTTGCCTTCCGGGGATACTCTCGGCTGGGATCTTCTGCTTCACCCTCTCATGGAACGAATATATCTATGCCTTGGCCTTCATATCCACTACCGCCAAGAAGACCGTCCCCATCGGGCTGGTCACTGAGCTGGTGCGGGGGGACGTCTATCATTGGGGACCGCTTATGGCGGGGGCGCTTTGCGCCTCCGTGCCCGTGGCCCTGGTCTACGCGTTCTTCGTGGAACATTACGTGGCGGGCCTCACCGGGGCCCTGAAGGAGTAGGGAGCCCATGGCAAAGGTTCGACTGGAGAATGTATGCAAGCAGTTCGGGGATGTGGTAGCAGTCAAGGACTTCAACCTCTCCATCGAGGATCGGGAATTCATCGTCCTGGTCGGCCCGAGCGGTTGCGGAAAGACCACCACCCTGCGGATGGTGGCCGGCCTGGAGACCATCACCAGCGGTAACATCTACATCAAGGAACGGCTCATCAACCGCCTTCCGCCCAAGGAACGCGATATCGCCATGGTCTTCCAGAACTACGCCCTCTATCCCCATATGACCGTCTTCCAGAACATGGCCTTCGGATTGGAGATGCGCAAGACTCCTAAAGAAGAGGTCCGGAGGCGGGTTCACGAGGCAGCGGAGATCCTCGGCATCGAGCACCTCCTGGATCGAAAGCCCAAACAGCTCTCGGGGGGCCAGCGTCAACGTGTGGCTGTGGGAAGGGCCATCGTGCGAAAACCGGAGGTCTTCCTCTTCGACGAGCCCTTGTCCAATCTGGACGCCAAACTCCGCGTTCAGACTCGGGTGGAACTCAAGAAACTTCACGAAAGACTGGAGGCCACGGCCATTTATGTGACCCACGATCAGGTGGAAGCCATGACCATGGGGGACCGTATCGTGGTCATGAACGAGGGGGTGATCCAGCAGGTGGGCTCTCCGCTCGAACTCTACAATGCCCCCAAGAACAAGTTTGTGGCCAGCTTCATCGGGAGCCCCGCCATGAATTTCTTCCAGGCCGAGTTGGTCCGTTTGGGTGACGTCCTCTCGGTCCAGACGCCCACCTTCCGTCTCGATCTGCCCAATAGTTCCGCCTCGGACCTCAAGGACTATCCCGAAAAGCGCGTCATCGTGGGGATCCGTCCCGAGGACCTCGTGGAGACCGGAGAGCACGTTCCCGGAAGGACCATCGAGGTCATAGTGGAGGTCATCGAACCCATAGGGAGCGAGACCTACATCGATGTCAAGGCAGGAGAGATTCCCCTCATCGCCAGGGTCGGGCGAAAGACCCAGGTCAAGCGCGGCCAGTCTTTTGTTCTGGAGCCCATCCCGGAACGGATCCATCTCTTCGATGTGCAGACAGAGGAGGCCCTTCTCAGACGTCGTCGCGATTAAACCGTTTCGGGCCTGACCGAGTAATGTCCCTGCGGTTCTCAAGGAAGTGGGTTCCTCGGAGAGAGGAGGTCCGATGCGGGGGCGTTTTTGTGCCTTTTATTTCCCATCTCCTGTGCGAGGAAGGGCCTGGAATGGGCCGTGGGCTGAAGAGTCGACAATGGCCTTTCCTCTATGCTGCCTCGTCGAAGGCCCAGAAAGGGAGGATAACGTCCATGGAAGACCAGGGAGGTGACGGGAATGAAGGATCTCTTCGATCTGAGTGGGAAGGTGGCTTTGGTCACTGGAGGCAACGGCGGAATAGGGAAGGGGATCGTGCGAGGGTTTGCTGGGTGCGGGGCCGATGTGGTCATCGTGGCCCGCAATCCCCAAAAGACCGAGGAGGCGGTTCGAGAGGTGGAATCGGAATTCGGGGTTCGCGTCCTCGGACTCCAGGCGGACGTCAAGGAGGAGGACCAGGTCCTGGCTATGGTGGAGAAGGCCCGCCAGACNATGGGGCGCATCGACATTCTGGTCAACAATGCGGGAATCAACATCCGCAAAATGCCCCAGGAGTATCTGGCCTCGGAATGGGATGAAATATTGGCCGTCAACCTCCGAAGCGCCTTTCTCTGCTCCAAGGCCGTCTATCCCTCCATGAAAGAGGCGGGGGGAGGCAAGATCATCAATATCGGCTCCATGACCTCCATCATGGCGGGGGGAAAGCTGGCCCCGTACGGGGCAAGCAAGGGCGGGATCCTCCAATTGACCCGATCTTTGGCCGTGGCCTGGGCGCCAGACAACATCCAGGTCAACGCCATCCTGCCGGGATGGATCGACACGGACCTCACCCGTCAGGCCCGCAAGGACCTCCCGGGTCTGAACGAACGGGTCATCTCCCGGACTCCGGCAGGCCGGTGGGGGGTGCCGGACGATCTCAGGGGAGCGGCCGTTTTCCTGGCCAGCCGGGCCTCTGACTTTGTCACTGGGGTGGGCTTGCCCGTAGACGGAGGGTTCTCGGTGATGATCTAGGCTTCGACCTCCAATCTTTCCCCAGGATCGGCCCTCACAGACTCCTTCATGGTGGAGGATCACCTCTCTGCGAACCACAGGAAGGGAGGTCACGATCCCCGAAGGGTTTCTACAGGAAGAGACTTCCGAAGATCCTCCATGTCGGAGTGGGAGGGCCCTGCTGAGGGGCCCTCCCTAAGTATTCAATAGGCGGATGGGGGAGAGAGGGAGGAGATCAGATTCCCCTCCGAGTCGAACGAGAGAGGCTTGGGCGGGCCCGTGATGCGGACCCGGGGATGGGCCTGGGCCTCGGCGAGGAGCGCTTCCGAGATCTCCATCTCTTCCAGGTTCAGGGTGTCCACGATGTGGACGATTCTCGCCTCTTGGGGCTCCACCAACCCCAGAGTCCGGAAGGCCATGTGGAGTGCCTCTTGATCCGTATCGAAATGGGGGGGGACCCGGGCCATCTCGGGGGCGCTGGCCGAGATGCAGTTCATGTAAGTGGCCTGGGGATCGATCTTTCGCACCAGACGTGTGGTGGCGATGTCCACGTTTCCGATACCGGTGGCGTTTCCATAGCTCTGGTCTGTGAGGTCCCGAACGAAGATGCGGAGGATCTTGGGTTTGGGTGGGAACTTGGCGAAGGGAATGACGCTTCGGCCGATGACATTGGTGTCGCAGCCGGTTCCACTGATCTCCTTGCCCATCCGGTCGACGATGAGGAGATCGACGGCGTCGAAGGGAAGACGGGCCATGAGGCGTTTAGCTCGGCGCAGGAGCTTTCTCTCGGTCTCTTCGATCTCCTCGGACGGGATGGCCCGCACGATGGCCGTCTCNTTCCGGGCATTTTCCACCAAGGCCAGCCCGAAGGCCACAGGACANCGCTTCAGCACCTCCCTGGCCACGGATACGATGATCCGATAGTAGCCGTGCTGGACGAAGCCCCGATGATAGAGGTCTGCACCCTTCTGCTTTCCGAGCCCGATGGTCATCATCTTCATGAGGCCGCTTTCAATGGAACCCTTGAAATCCGTATGGGCCTTGACCCGGTTGACCACCACGATCCGGTCCGCCTCGTAGGCGTAACGGTCCAGGAAGACCGGGATCCCTTCAGGGGTGGTGCTGACCTTTACTACCTCCATGGTCGCCCGGATGGGGGCCCCGATATTCTCCTCTGTGATCCCGTAATGTTCGAGCACGCTTCGCTGACCCTCGGGGGTGGCCCCTCCGTGGCTTCCCATGGCCGGGACGATGAAGGGACGGGCGCCCACCCTCTTGAGTTCCTCCACAAGGGTGGCCAGGACCACGGCCATGTTGGAGATCCCCCGACTTCCTGCCGTGATGGCCACCCTCGCCCCGCGAGGGATCCTCTGTTGGAGAGGAAGCTTTCCGAGCTCGGCTCGTACCGCGGCCGGAACATCCTTCAGTGCGGTGGATGGGAATTCCTGGCGGATGGGAATCATGTTGGGGTAGTTCATGAAGCCCTCTCCTTGTCCGGAATTGCGGCCGGATGCTGTCCCCGGCTTCCGAGGATCATAGCAAAATTGCGCCGGATGTCCAGATTGGGGTGAACGGGACTATGGCCATGGATGGGGATCCACTGGTCATGCAGCCACTCCGGCGGTTCGATGAGCCTGGCCAAAGGCCGGAGACGAGCCAGACCAAATGGACCAGACAGACGAAACAGACGAAACCGACGAGACAGACGAGATGCCAGTTACGTAGATAACCCGAGAAATTGAAGGTGAGGAGGGAGCTGATCCCCGTGGAAGAGCACGTCATCGGTGTGGACATTGGAACGAGTCGGTGCCGGGCCGTGCTCTATGATCTTTCGGGCAGGGGCCTTGGGGAGGCTAGTCGTCCCTATCCCATCCTCAACCCCAGGCCGGGATGGTATGAGCATGACCCTGACCAGGTCCTCCGGGCCTTTGTGGAGAGCCTGGCCGAGATCCTGAGAGAGACCTCTGGAAAGCGACTCTTGGGGATAGGGCTGGGGACCTATTTCCACAGCATCCTGGCCGTGGACAGAGACGGGCGACCCTTGGGAAACTGCATCATCTGGCCGGACATGCGGGCCAGAGATACGGTGGATCGGTTGAAGGACGAGGCCGATCCCAGGCGGATTTATCAAAGGACGGGCTGTCCCCTCCACCCCCTCTACCCTCTCGCCCGGGTGGTGTGGATGAGGGAGAGGTCCTCTCTTTCCTTTTCCCGGCTTCATAGGGTCGTCTCCATGAAGGAGTACGTGGTGGAGCGCCTCTTCGGGGAATATGTGGTGGACTGGTCCACGGCATCGGGCAGCGGTCTGCTCAACGTCCAAAGCCTCCGATGGGATGAGGAGGCCCTGGAGCTCGCGGGCCTGAAGGAGGAACAACTTTCCCCTCTGGCCTCCCCGCTCACTTCCCTCCCTCCTGTGCGGGAAGAATGGGCCCGGCATCTTCCGATCCCCAGGGGGGTTCCTGTGATTCTGGGGGGCCCCGATGGAGTCCTCTCCAATATCGGAGCGGGGGCCGTGGCCCCCGGAGAGGCGGACAATACCCTGGGCACCGGGGGGGCGGTCCGGGTCCTCGTCCCTCATCCCATACTCGATGAAGCGATGCGGACTTGGTGCTATGCTGGCCTCCCCGGGTACTGGGTGGTGGGAGGAGTCACCGCCTCGGGTCTGGTCTACGAGTGGTTTGTGCGGGAGTTCGCCCACGAGGAGAAGGAAGAGGCCAGAAGGAGAGGGGTCAGCCTCTATCGCGTCCTGGACGAGCGGGCTCAGGAGATCCCTCCAGGTAGCGAGGGCCTTATCTTTCTCCCCTTCATAGCCGGGGGAAGGACTCCCAGGTGGGATCCCAACGCCTGCGGAGTCCTTTTCGGGTTGAGGAGGGAACATACCCGGGGACACCTGCTTCGAGCTCTGATGGAGGGGGTGACCCTGGAGCGTTACCTGGCCTTTAGAGCCGTAGAGGAGGTGGTGGGCGGGATACGATCCCTTCGCGTCTCAGGGGGGTTGGCCGAATCATCGGTCTGGCTTCGGATGACAGCCGACGTTTATGGAAGGGAGATCTTGGTCCCGGAGGTCCCTCAGAATTCGGCCTGGGGCGCTGCCGTGACCGTCCTTCTGGCNCAGGGTATCCTTGGGGATCTCATGGAGGTGCGGGACCGGATCCCCATCCGAGAGAAGGTGACCCCAGACCCCCGAGTCCGAAGGGTCTACGACGAATGCCTGCGGCGGTTCGAGGATCTCTACGGGAGACTCTTCGGGTAGCCCCTGTGATGCCTGGTTCCCCTGTCGGGACCAATTCCCTAGCCCGAACCTACTATCTCCTCCCTCCACGTGTTCCTGGCAAGGGTGGCAGCCATTCGGATCGCCTCGAGCATGGATTGGGGGTTGGCTCTTCCTTCCCCGGCCTTTCCGAATGCTGTTCCGTGATCCACAGAGGTCCGAATGATGGGAAGGCCCAGCGTGACGTTGACTCCCGCCATGGCCTCCCACTGACCTGTNTGCCNGTTGTAATNAAATCCCAATAATTTCATGGGGATATGTCCCTGATCATGGTACATGACTACAACGGCGTCGAACATCCCACCACGCATTCGGGGAAAGATGGTGTCNGGAGGAATGGGCCCCTCCACCTGCAAGCCGGCTCGTTGGGCCTCTTGCACGGCCGGGAGAATCTCCTCCAGATCCTCCCAGCCGAAGAGTCCCTCCTCCCCGCAGTGGGGATTGAGCCCCGCCACGCCGATCCGCGGGTTGGGGAGGCCGAGTCGGATGAGCGCCTCCTGAGTGAGCCGGATGACTCGCAACACGCGGTCCTTCTTGACTCGGTCACAGGCCTCTCGAAGGCTCACGTGGGTGGATACATGGACCACCCGGAAGTCCTCGTGGGCCAGCATCATAGCGTAGTCGGAGGTGCCGGTGTAGTGAGCGAAGATCTCCGTGTGCCCGGCGAAGGCATGCCCGGCCGCATTAATGGCAGCCTTGTTTATGGGTCCGGTGACCGCGGCATGGATTTCACGTTTCAGGGCCAGCTGGATGACCCGGACCACGTATTCGAAGGAGGCCTGGCCCTGCTCTGCGGTGACCTGCTTGTAGCGGATCCTGTGGTGGGGCATGTTCTGGAGATGCAGCACATCCAAAGTGCCGTAACAGTACAAACCTTCCCTGGGTGAAGAGACACGCCGGACATCCAGGGGCAAACGGGTGAATCCAAGGACATCCTCTACTACCCGTGCATCAGCCACCAGTAGCGGCCTACAGATCCGGTAGACCTCTTCCTGGGCCAGGGCCTTGGCCGAGACCTCCGGCCCGATCCCTCCTGGGTCCCCCACGGAGATGCCCAGGATGGGCCTCTCATCTCCTGTCATGGATTTCCTCCTGCAAGCTGGACTCCCAGAGCTCGTGCAGCTTCACCAGCGCATCTTCCTCTCCGAAGGCCCCGGCCTTGGTGATTACCGAAAGACCTTCATGTCTCCCCCCCATGGTTCGTCCATAAGGCATCCCCGGGAGGATCTCCGCCTCCAGACAGATCCCCCTGCACTCCAGGGCCTCCAGGACCCTCCATGCCGTGTCGCCACCTGAAAGGAAGAGCCCTCCAACGTGGAGATCTTTCAAGGCCCTCTTTGTTACCTCCCCCAGGCCCGAGACCACATCATTGGGCGACCAGGATGGTGCCGAGGGGCGATATGTGCCCGATCCCGTCCCTTCCTCCTCGGCGATGTGCAGGATGGTGTCCCCGGCCAGGAGGGCCTCCCGAAGCCTCATCGCGGCCCCCCGTCGTGCACGGGCTTGGGTGGGATCGGCAAGTATGCCAGGGGAGACGGCCAGCTCCGTATAGGGGAAGGTCCTTACCAGACGATGGGCCTGTCTCCGGGTGACCTCGGAGGCGGTCCCGAGGACGAAGAGTTTCGGACCCGGCCCGAATCGGGGCGCCCTTTCCGGGATGTCTTCACCGCCCTCAGCGGCCCATATATGGGAGAGTGCATGGGCCAGTCCCGCGGACCCCACAAGGAGGACTCGGTAGGGGAGGGCCAGGGCGGCCCGGGCTATCCTTTCCAGATCCTCCTGACGCTCCACGTCGAAGGCCAGATGCCGCACGCCGGATTCGGCCCATCGTCGTACGGTCGCACACAGGGTCTCTTGAGAGCCCCGGAGGTCTGCCAAGGGTATGTGCCCCACCTGCCCCCGGCACTGCTTGGCCACCAGGCGGTCAATGCGTGAGTCAGAGATGGGGGTGACCGGGTCTCTGGCCAACTCGGTCTGATCCAAGGGGAGACCGTGGATCAGATGGATGGCCTCGATGGTGATCCGTCCCATGGCCGGGAAGGCAGGGGCGATGAAGGTCAGATCGTACTCGAGGCCCTCCATGAGGGCCTCCGCCTCCGCTCCCACGTTTCCCCTGAGACAGGAGTCCACCTTCTTGTAGACCCAACGCGGCCGCAACCCGCGCAGATCTTGGGCCACGCAGCCGAGCAAAGAGGCCGCATCCTCAGGGTCCAAGGGTCGACTGTTAGTGTAGACCGTCAGGGCCTCCACCAGTGAGGGCGGGCNGGCCCCCATGGAGAGGTCCCGGTGGGANACGAGATGTATCTTCCCGAAGAGGCGAAGGAACTGGACTCCCGTATCGGCCGCCCCCGTGAGGTCGTCGGCGACCACCACAAGGAAGAGTCCCCCCTTGCCGCTCTCCATTCCGATATCTGCCCTGTGGTTTAGGTCTCTCATCCCCCCCTTTTCCCCCCCTTATTCCACTCGGTGGGGGATGATGGCGCCCTTGTCTGCAGAGAGGGCCAGCCGGGCGTAAAGGGCCAGATACCCGCTCTTAAAACGAGGTTCGGGCCTCCTCCATTGGGACAGACGCCGTTGGATCTCCTCGTCGGGTACATGAAGGTGGAGGCTCCGCTTGGGGATATCCACGGTGATGGTGTCGCCGTCCTGGACCACGGCAATGGGGCCCCCCTCTGCGGCCTCGGGGGATACGTGACCCACGAAACACCCGTTGTTGGTCCCGGAGAACCGACCATCGGTCACCAGTGCGGTCTTCAAGGCCAGCCCCCGACCATAGAGGAGCTTCATGGCCTTGTACATCTCTCGCATGCCGGGTCCGCCCTTGGGGCCCTCGTATCGGATGACGACCACGTCGCCCTCCCGGATCCTCCCCTCCAGGATGGCCTCGTTGGCCTCCTCCTCGGAGTTGAAACAACGTGCCGTCCCGGTGAAGGTATGCATCCTCGGGTCGATGGCGGCCGGTTTGGTCACGGCNGTGTTGGGGGCCAGGTTCCCACGCAGCACCGCGAGGCCCCCTTCCCGTTGCCATGGCTCGGCAAGGGTTCGGATGATCTGCGAATTGTGAATCCGGGCTTCGGAGACGTTTTCGGCCACAGTCCTTCCCGTCACCGTGAGGGCGTCTCCATGGAGAAGTCCCAGGATCTCCTTCATGACTGCAGGGACGCCCCCGGCCTCGTGGAAGTCCGGCACATTGAAGGGCCCTGCCGGGTAGATCCGTGCGATGTAGGGAGTGGTGCGACAGTAGTGCTCGAACTGATCCATGGAGATGTCGAAACCGGCCTCATAGGCGATGGCCGGGATGTGGAGGGCGGCGTTGGTGGAGCCTCCCACTGCCGTGTTGACTCGGACGGCGTTTTCGATGGCCTCGGGGGTGAGGATCTTCCGAGCGGTGATCCCTTCCCGCACCATCTCAACGATCCTCCGTCCAGAGGCCTGGGCTGCGCGGAGGCGGGCGGCGGCCGTGGCCGGGATGGTTGAGGAGCCCGGCAGACACATTCCCATGGCCTCGGCCAGGCAACACATGGTGTTGGCCGTTCCGAAGAAGGCACAGGACCCACAGGTGGGAGTGGCGCAATCCTCCAGTCTACGGTAAGTGGCCTCATCGATGCGGCCCGCCTTGAGCATCCCCAGGGCCTCGGTCAGCGATGTGGTATCCGAGGACCGGCCGTCGAACTCGCATCCTCCCTCCATGGGTCCTCCCACCACCAAGATGGCCGGAAGGTCCAAGCGGGCGGCAGCCATGAGCATGGCCGGGACGATCTTGTCGCAGGAGCCCAGCAGAACCACCGCATCCAGCCTATGGGCCTCCACCATCATCTCGATGTCGTTGGCGATGAGCTCGCGGGTAGGCAGGATGTAGTGCATCCCCTCATGCCCCTGAGCGATCCCATCGCAGGCCCCGATGACCCCGAACTCCACCGGCGTT
The DNA here is from genome assembly GCA_002010915.1 of Desulfarculaceae bacterium JdFR-97. GTDB lineage: Bacteria > Desulfobacterota > Desulfocorpusculales > Desulfocorpusculum > Desulfocorpusculum > JdFR-97. The sequence goes on from MTPG01000011.1 coordinate 30,998, forward strand.
CCCCCTGCCTGGAAGATCCCCTGCTTGACGTACTCGGAGACCAGATTGAGGTTGGCATGACCCGGGACGATGCGGTTCCAGGAGTTGGCGATCCCAATGAGAGGACGATCCAGATCGTAATCGCTGTAGCCCATGGACTTGTACAGAGCTCGGTTCATTGCCCACTCGGGGCGCTTCAGGATCTCTCTGCTGCGCCACTTCATGTTCGTTTCCTCCTAATGGATTGCCACCGTCGTCGGACGACGGCCTGTTCCGATGTTAGCACATGAGCCTTTGGGGAAAAACCGGGGGAANGGGATTCAAATGGACGGGCGGGGCTCTCCTGGAGGCGGAATCGGAATCTCGAGTCCTGCCGGTGAGGACGTCTCCCATCCGGTCATCGGATGAATCGAAGGGTCAGAGGGTAACGATAGAGTTCCCCCGCGCTGGAACGCACAGCGGCCACCACGATGAAGATGAGCTCGAACAGGGCGAGGGCGAACAACAACAGCACGCCGATCATGACGAAGCTCAAGAGCAGGGCAGCGAAGAGATAGATGGTGACGGTGAGCTGAAAGTTCAGGGCCTCCTTCCCCTGGTCTTCAACCAGGGGGTAGACGTCCTTTTTCAACAGCCAGACGATCAGAGGCCCAAGGATGTGACCGAAGGGGATGAGGTAGCCGGCCAGGGCTGCAAAATGGCAGAACATGGCCCAGTTTCGTTCCGCTTTGGCCGGGTATCGTTCCATGGAAGTCGTCCTCCTCACCCTCTCTATAGCACAGTTTACCCGCATAGGTGAGAGCTATCAATGGAGACGTCCGAGTTCCCTCGGAAAGGATGGGATGGTAGAATGTCCTGAAACCAAGAAGCCGGGAGGTTGGCGTGGCGGACCCCGTAGGAGGGCCTTCGGGGCCTTCGCCATCTGTGTGGATACCATGGGGAAGGCTGTTCTCCAGTGCAAGCGCCGAGGAGCTAGACCGAACCCTTCGAGAGATCGTTGAGCACATGCTCCACATAGAGCCATCGGGGGAATGGAGCCTGCAGCGCATGGCGCCCCAATTGCATGGAGGTGGACACTCAGAAGGATCATGCTGGAGCAGACGAGGCGGTTTCATCCCCATTCACCAAGGAGGCGAGCAATGGCGCAACAAGGAATCTACGACCGATTGGCCGATCTCTTCGATCAGATCAGTTTCGGGACCAACAAAGGGCCNGAGTTGGAGCGGCTCCTTCGAGCTCTATTCGAAGAAGAGGAGGCGCAGGTGGCCCTCCACCTCTCTCCTGTTGCTCCAGAGCCTCCTGAAAAGGTGGCGGAACGGATGGGAGAGGACCCGGACAGGGTGTCCGCCATCCTAGACGCTATGGCGGATAAGGGTCTGATCTATTGCAGCCAGCGGGGCGGGGAGAAATGGTATAAGGTGATCCAGGTGATTCCCGGGATCTTCGAGTTGCAGTTCATGAAGGGAGAAGACAATGATCGGACCCGTCACTTGGCTCGTCTTTTCGAGACCTACTTTCAGGCCCAGGAGAAGGCCGCCCGCAAAGAGCCTGTGACCCCCTTCGCCCGGGTGATCCCGGTGGAGAAGACGGTCTATGGGGGGATCAAGGTCTTTCCCTACGAAGATGCTGGCCGCTATATCGATGAAGCGGAGGCCATTTCGGTCTCCACCTGTTATTGTCGGCACAAACAACGGTTGCTGGGCAAGGGATGCGAGTATCCCCATGATGTATGCCTGCAGTTCGGTTCCTTCGCCCGGTTTGTGGTTCAAAGGGGCTTCGGAAGAGAGATATCCAAAGAAGAGGCCCGGCGTATCCTGGAGAGATGCAGGGAGGCGGGCCTCATCCATACCTCCAACAACACTCGGGATCACATCGACTTCATTTGCAACTGCTGCAGCTGCTGCTGCGGCATTCTCTACAGCGTCCAGTCCTCCACCATGCCCTCCATGGCTGCATCGAGCAACTATTTGGCCCGGGTGGATGAGGATCGTTGTGTGGCCTGCGGCACCTGTGTGGAACGATGCCAGATGGGGGCCATGCGTCTGGAGGGGGATACGGCCGAGGTGGACGAGGGACGATGCATCGGCTGCGGGGTCTGTGCGGATGGCTGTCCCTCCGAGGCCATGGCCCTGGTCCGAAAAGAGAGGGTGACCGAGCCTGCCAAGGACTTTCGAGAACTGGTCATGAGGCAGTTGGAGGACAAGAAACGGCTGGGGCTCCTGAGCTCCGGATGATCCTGCTCAAGGCCAGGTCCTCGGGCTGAGGGGCAAAAAGGCCCCCATGCNGCTTCCTTTCCCTGCTTATGGANGAGCCGTGTGGCCTCGCATCGGGCCGGTGGAGGAGTGGTCCCTGGAGGAGGGAGATCCCATGACGGCCCAACCACCTCCCGTCCGGAATTGGGTGCGGATGCGCACCGACTCCCGGCTGCGGGGGCGAATGGTCCTTCGAGCCAGGACCCTTGCCGGAATCCGGGGCTTTCTGGACGGGAAGGGCTTTATGGAGGTGGACCCCCCCTGCTTGGTCCCCCTCCCGGGAATGGAGCCCCATCTGGACCCCTTCAGCACTGCCTTGAAGGACCATGCTGGTCGGTGCCGCACCTTCTATCTTCACACCTCCCCGGAGTACGCCCTGAAGAAGCTCCTTTGTGCGGGGTTCGAGCGTATCTACTCCCTGGTTCATGTGTTCCGCAATGGGGAGATCTCGGACACTCACAATCCGGAGTTCACCATGCTCGAGTGGTATCGGGTNGGGGCCGACTACCGCATCCTGATGGAGGACTGTGAGGGACTCGTCGTCCATCTTTGTCGGGAATTGGGCCTTCCTCTGAGGCGGCGTTATGCAGGTCACTTTCTGGATCTCACCCCTCCCTGGCCCCGAATCTCCCTGGGGGAAGCCATGGAACGATTCGCGTGCCTGGACCTGAACAAGATTCGGGACCAAGCGGCCCTGGTGGATGCGGCAAGGCGGAAGGGATATTCCGAGGTGGATCCGTCCTGGGCATGGGAGGATGTCTTTTATCGGATCTTCCTCCAGGAGGTGGAGCCCCGCCTTCCCAAGGATCGGCCTTTCTTCCTAGTGGACTATCCCGTGGAGATGGGGGCCCTGGCGCGAGTCTGTCCTGACGATTCGAGATGGGTGGAGCGCTTCGAGCTCTATATGGGAGGTTTGGAGCTGGCCAATGCCTTCTCGGAGCTGACGGATCCCGGGGAGCAGCGCCGAAGGCTCATGGCTGAACGAATGCAGAGAGCAACCATGGGAAAGGATGCCTATCCTGTGGATCGGACATTTCTGGAGGCCTTGGAACAAGGGCTTCCCCCATCGGCCGGGATCGCCTTGGGAGTAGACCGTCTCCTCATGATCCTGGCGGATGCACGGCGGATTCGAGAGGTCCTCCCCTTTCCCACGGAGGACCTCCTCCACGAGTGGGAACGCTGCTGGGAGAACGGGTGAGCCGAGGATTCTGCATCCAACCCCGTGCCCTCAACAGGGCCTTCTTTCTAAGGACAGACCCGCTCCCAATGACCCGGGACCCAACGCCATCGGACGGTGCCGAACCCCCATTCGTCCTCCTCGACTCGACGTTCCCAACGACCGGGGATCCACCGTTCGTAGCATGGAGGGGGAGGGGGAGGCACGCGGACCGGGATGTGGATCACTGGGCCGTAGTACAAGGGAGGAGGCGGAGGCCATGGTGGGGCCCACCATCCCAGGCCGATACCCACGTGAACCCTGCCGTGCGCCCAACCCGAGGAGGGAATGACGAGGAGGGCTAAGACCAGGACCACTGCCAGTACCCACCATGATGCACCCTTGGCTACCATCTCTTCCCCCTTTTACGACGTGCAGCACAGATCTCAGAAGTGTCTCCTGGTGAGACGGAGGCTCCACCCCGAGGAGCGGGGATCCACATAGATGGTGTGGTCGTAGACCCCCACCAGTCTCGGGCCGAATTGGGTTTGGACATAAGCCCGGGCCAGGATTCGGTGGGGACCGATGTCCAGGCCAATGGATCGGGACTCCCAGGGGTCCAAGATCAGGGGCGAGGTCGAGCCATCCTCATCCACGTGGATCCTCAATTCCCACGGTGTCTCGTTGATGATCTCCCCACGGGTGGGGTCCGCACGGGTGGCGTAAAGCGGCCCCTGACCCCGATGGACGCGGGGTGGAGGGGGCGGAGGGGCCGCGGCATAGGCCCTCCGCTCGTTTTCTACGGCCTCTCCCACCAGGGCGCCGGTGGCGGCGCCTATCCCGGCCCCCACCAGGGCCCCGACCCCAGGTTCTCCAAAGGCCCCTCCGCCTACAATGGCGCCGCTGGCCGCTCCCAAGGTCCCTCCCACTAAGGCCCCTTGTTGGGTGGCCGTGCATCCTGCCAGGAGACTCATGCCCACAAGCCAAAGAAGACCAAGCCGCAAGCGTCTCTTCATCCTTTCCCTCCGAACCTCCCCCCTTTGGTGAGTATATTGTGAGAGAGGAGATCGCCGGCTCCCAAGTGCGGGACATATACTTTCTGGCCATTAGACGCAGAAGTGAGAGGAACGTTTACCAAAGGCCAGGGGGGAGGGAAGGTCAGCCGGATCGGAGCGCCCTTTCCATGCACAGAGGGCAATATCCATGGCTGATGAGGGCCTCTCGGGGATACGGAAGAAACTCATCGGGCTCCACCCACTTCTCCGGTGAGGTCTGATATCGGCCGCACAGACAGCATCGGACGATGAGGATGGTTGGGGCGTGGCCCGTCCTTTTAGAGCATCCCACCTGGATCATGACGGCCTCCTTCAGGACCGAGTCGGCTCTTGGTAAAGAAAAGATTGTGCCGTTCGTCTTTTTGACATTTTTCGTGTCCCCCCTCGGCGGGATTTACCCGCCTTCGGCAGGGCTCCATGCTTAGTGGGTCTTTCACCTCTGGCCATTAGCCGTGTTCGCCAGATGCGAATGCGCCTTGCGCCGCTCCCCGGTGAGGCGAATCCATTTTCTACGAAATCGTCTCCAAAAGGACGATTCCGTACATACATGGGGTTGACAATAGAGCTCTTCCTTTTTCATGATGGGAGCGCACCAGGGTTCTCAAAGGTTTGGAAAGACCTTCCTTAGCCCATGTCCGAGGAGGAAGAGATGCGCCCCAAGGACTTCTTCGAGGACTTCCAGGTGGGAGAGCGTTTGATCACCCCGGGT
>MTPG01000013.1 GCA_002010915.1 Desulfarculaceae bacterium JdFR-97
GATCACGTATAGGTGTTTGGCGACGAACCCAAAAAAGACCAAACCAAAAACCCCCAACTCTTGACGGTGGCTTTTTCATAGGTATCTGGTTGATTTCGTCCATCTCGTTGATCTGGTCTATTTGGAAGGGGGGCGGTGAAGTTGCCCCTCTCCGATAGAGGCAAAGATCCTCGCATCTGGGCAAGCATTTTCATCTATCAAGGGTGTCACGCCCAGGCGTGACATGGCGAGTTACGGCATATACACGTCAAAAAATCCTTCGAAGCTTGTCCCACAGACCGGATCCAACCATCCTGTCCGCCACCTTGAGGATCTTCTGGACGACGGTCAGGACATCTTCCTCTCCTGCCCAATGCCTTTTCAGGACCTCCGGGCCCGTCTTGTTGACGATGCTGTTGAGCACGTATGCGGCCAAGGCCACGTCATCCACGTATCCTCCAGGACCCACGAGGGCCTCTGGAACGAGATCCAAGGGGGAGATGAAATAGGCGATGGCCGCAGCCAGCTTGGCCTTCTCCGAGACAGGGACCTCGGGGTCCACGGTCAGCTTGCACAGTAGGTGAAACAGATCGGGGGCGGTCAGCAGGATCTCGACCCACCGATGGGCTTTGCCCTCCTTGGTGGCCGCCCATCGACGGATCCTTTTCCTGAGGTCCTGATAGAAATCGGTCCTCTGATCGGTCATATTGCACCCCTCCGCTCCCGCATCCCACGGGAGTCGGTCCCGGCCGAAAGCTCCTGGTAAAAGAAGTCCGGGTAGAGCTCTGGAAACTGGAATCCCAGGCCATACATGAAGACCCGAAGATCCAGGCACAGGTGGCAGGGCGAGACGAATCCCTCCTTCCGAGGCACATACCCCTCCCGCTCGGCCCATCGAAAGAGCTCTTTGAGCCCACCGCGAACCAACCTCTCCAGGATCGGGAATTCCTCCAGGGAGATCCCCCTTGTATATAAGGAGCCCAGATCCAGGGCCGCCTCCCTTCCGATTCGAAGACCACTGCAGAAACCGGTCAGGTAGTTTCCCCTGTGGTCCACATGGGCATGCACAGGAGAGGAGAGACGAGGGGTGCAGTCCACCTGGAGGACCTCATGGGCCGGAAAGGTGGGGAGGAACTGCGCCAGCAGCTCGGCGGCACGCCCCCCCGGATGGATGTAGATGATGGAGGTCAGCTGCGTCTGGATCTCCTCCAGGGTGAAGTGCTCCAGATAGCTCTGCAGGGGCCGGGGCGCATGGGAGCCAGCCCTTTCCAGATAAGGGAGGTAGTCCGGATGCCATGGGAAAAGACCCTCCGGGCCCAGGACTCTCACGATCTCCCTTATCAGGCCCTTTATGCGATCCGCCGAGATGAAGGCGTTGTGAAACGGGGAGATGCTGAGGAGGAGGCGGTTCAAGCCCGCATCCCGAAGCGCCCACAGCTTCTCCTCGGTCCGGGAAAGGAGAGGGGAACCGTTGGTCTCCACGTATTCCAGGACGATCCGACTCCGTCTGAGACGAGCAAGGAGTCCCGTAACCAGATGGAAATCCAGGAGGGGCTCACCTCCCCCCACATGCAACAGGACCCCGGGGAGGGCTCGGTCGATCTGATCCACCAGCCCGTGGATTCGATGGGGATCCACCTCCTCCTGGACCGACGGAGCGGAACAATAAAGGCAATGGGCGCATCGAAAGGTGCAACGATACAGGGTGATAAGCCCTAGGGAGTGGGCAGGTTGGGGTCGAAACCTTCTCATGAAGCCGTACATACGCCACCGAACGGGCGCGTTCGAGAGCCCTCCTTCGCTCCCATGGGAAAGAGGCGGGTCATGGAGATTCGGCCGTCCAAGCGAGATCTGGTCGATCCGCCCAGGCGAGATCTGGTCGACTTTGATGCCAGGAGGTGGCCTGTTGAAAGGCCCATCCCACCCTGAGGATCGTCTCCTCATCGAAGGGCTTTCCATAGATCATAAGCCCCACGGGAAGCCCCTCGGAGGTAAAACCGCAGGGCACCGACAACCCGCACAGGTTCAGGATGTTCCCGATGGAGGTATTGCGCAGATAGGTGATGTTGCGCTCTGCGTAGAGATCTCGGTCTTTCTCCAAGGGTCCTACGGGCATCGCCGGGATAGGGGTGGTGGGCACCAGGATGGCATCCACGTCTCGGAGGGTCTCCACCACGCTCCGCCGAAGGCGCTCCCAGGCCCGCGCGTTCTCCAGGTACTCGAAGGCAGGGACCTCCTTCCCCTTGATCATGCGGTAGGCGACCAAGGGGTCCAGATCATCGAAATGCCCCTCCAACCACTTCCGATTGATGGTGTAGGCCTCGGCCGCGATGATCAGGCCCCGCGGGTTTAGCCTCCTGGCCTCTTCGGCCTCGGGAAAAGGGATGCTCTCCACCCGAGCCCCAAGCCCCTCCAAGACCGAACCGCAGGCCCTGACCGCCTGTTCCACCTCGGGATGGACCCCCTCCCAGAAGACCGTCTCCGCAAAGACCAGTCGAAGCCCCCGCACCCCCCTTTTCAGTCCCTGGAGCACATCTTGAGGGGGACGGCCCCAGGTGGTTTCATCCATGGGGTCCGACCCCTGAAGGATCTGATACACGAGGGCGGCATCCTCCACTGTCCGGCACAAGGGGCCTACGGAGTCCAGACTCCAGCTCAAGGGATAGACACCTGCCCGACTGACTCGGCCCACGGTGGTCTTCAGCCCGGTCACACCGCACAGGGCCGCGGGGATCCGCACCGAGCCCCCCGTATCCGTCCCCAAGGCAACGGGCACCAGATCCGCTGCCACGGCCACTGCGGATCCGCTGCTGGACCCTCCAGGGATATGGGGCTCCNCCTTCCAAGGGTTCCTGGGAGTTCCGTAGTGGAGATTGATGCCGATACCGCTGTAGGCGAACTGGACCGTNTGGGTCTTGCCCACGAGGATCATACCGGACTGCAAAAGACGCCGCACCACAGCGGCGTCTCTGGAGGCCACATTCCCCTCCAACAGGCGGCAACCCGCCGTCGTGGGCAGCCCTCGAACGTCGAAGAGGTCCTTGACGGCAAAGGGAATCCCATGAAGGGGCCCCAAGTCCCGACCCGCCCTCAAGGCCAGATCCGCGGCCCGGGCCTGTGCCAAGGCTCGGTCCTCATCCACTCGGATGAAGGCATTCAACCCTTCATGGAATCGGCGGATCCTGGAGAGAAAATGCTCCGTCAATTCCACACATGTGAATTCACCCCTTCGAAGCCCGCTCGCGAGGGAGGACAGATCCCACTCATGGTAAGCTTTTCGATCCATCTTCCCCTTCTCCCTCACCACCTCTCTGAATCCACTCGCGCAGGTAGGGCGGCATGGAAATGGTATCCAGGTCGAAGCGGCGAAGACAATGGGCCAGGAGTCGACACTTGGTCCCCAGGGAGAGGCTCTTCTCCACGAGGAAGACCCATCTTTCCCCCACCCGCACCAGCCCCCCGGATGACCGCGCCTCATCCGCGAGGGGTTCCTCTCGGACGTCCCATCCCATCCTCCCAGCCACATCGCAAAGGTCCGACCATACCAAAGCCTCTTCATGGCGACGATGGAATCGCCCCCTCTTGCCCACCTCCTGCCTCTCTTCAGCGCCCCTTGAGCGCCCTCATGAGTTCCCGTCGCTCTTCCCTGCGCTTGATGGCCGCCCTCTTGTCGTAAATCCTCTTCCCCTTGGCCAGGGCAAGCTCTACTTTGGCCAGACCTGACTTAAAGTAAATCTTGAGAGGAATAAGGGTAAGACCCCGTTCTTGAACCTTTCCTGTTAGTCTCCGGATCTCCCGCTTGTGTAGAAGGAGTTTGCGTTCTCTCTGAGGATCATGATTCATGCGATTCCCGTGGGGATAGGGAGAGATATGGGCCTCCACCAGAAACGCCTCCCCTCCCCGAATCTTCACGTAGGAATCCTTCAGGTTGACCCTCCCCTCTCTGAGGCTCTTCACCTCAGTCCCCTGAAGCACCATTCCGGCCTCCAAGGTCTCCAGTATCTCGTATTCATGGCGGGCCTTCTTGTTTCGGCAGACGACCTTGATCTCGTCTCCGCCACCTTTTCCCTTTTCTTTGGATCCCATCTTCGGAGAAACCTCCCTGGCCGTCACATCCGGCCCACTGTGCCCATAGAGCNTAATCCTTCCTAAGGAGGATCTCTAATCACCTCTCTGGGAGGATTCACAGGATCAAGCGGGCAAAAGTCATTGTAGGGCCGGGGGCTCGGCGCGTCAACGCCCCTCTCATCAGCGCTTGGAGATCTTTCCCTTCGAGTCGCTCCTCCGTATAATGGTCAACATTGAGTCCATCGGCCGGGATTCCGACTCCTGGATAACCCTGAAAGGAGCAAGGATGTACGAGATCCGAATTCAGGAAGTCTTCTCTGCGGCCCACAGCCTCAGAGAATACGGGGGAAAGTGCGAGAATCTCCACGGACACAACTGGAAGGTGGAGGTGGCGGTGGCCGGATCCGACCTGGACGAGATGGGAGTGATCATGGATTTCCGAAAGCTGCGGGAGATCACCCGGGAGGTCCTCGCCACCCTGGATCATCAGTATCTCAATGAACTGGAGCCCTTTAGGAAGGTCAATCCCTCTTCCGAACACCTGGCCCGCTACATCTACAAGCAGATGGAGGGACGCCTGCAAGGGGAGTCCGCAAGGGTCGTCCGCGTCAGCGTTTGGGAGTCGGACCATTCGTGCGCAACCTATGTGGGAGAGTTGACATGATCGACATCCAGAATCAGCGGGATGACCGCAACATCGAGATCCAGAAGGTGGGCATCAAGGACATCCGCTATCCCATCACGGTCNTGGACAAGGCCCGGGGAAAGCAGCAGACCATCGCCAGCATCAACATGTACGTGAACCTCCCCCACCATTTCAAAGGGACCCATATGAGCCGCTTTGTGGAGGTGCTCAATGCCCACAGGGGGCGGATCACCATCCGGAACTTCAGCGCCATTCTGGAGGAGCTCCGCACCAGGCTGCACGCCCAAAGCGCCCACATGCAAGTCACCTTTCCCTACTTCATCGAAAAGACGGCCCCCATATCCGGAGCTCGGGGACTGATGGAGTATACCTGTCAATTCTGTGGTTCTGTGGGGGAGCACCAGGACTTCCACGTGGGAGTCCGTGTCCCCGTCACCACCCTCTGTCCCTGCTCCAAGGAGATCAGCGAGCGGGGATCCCACAATCAACGGGGAATGGTGACGGTAAAGGTCTGGTTCCGGAGGTTCTTCTGGATCGAAGACCTCATCCAGCTCGTGGAGGAGTCGGCCTCTTGTGACGTCTACGCCATCCTGAAACGTCCCGACGAGAAATACGTGACCGAGAAGGCCTACGACAACCCCACCTTCGTGGAGGACGTGGTCCGCAACGTGGCGTTGCGCTTGGAGAAGGATGGCAACTTCGTGGGATACAGTGTCGAGGCGGAAAACTTCGAGAGCATCCACAACCACAGCGCCTACGCGTACGTGGAGAAGGCGCCTTGCGGGGAGACCCGATGGGCCTTCGCAGAGGGATTGGCCTTCACGAATCCTCCCAGACAGAGGGGCCTCTCGTAGCCTTGGGCCGTGGCAGTTGACTCGCCCCCACGGCCCCGGCCCTGGGTCCCAGTTGGGCCCGTACCACCTCCACCCGATCCCTGGAGAGCATGGTGACCCACCGGGAGACAGCATCACGCACATGCTGCACCAGGACAGGAGAGGCCTCAACCACTCCACCGCCGAGGATCAGAAGCCTTGGATTCAGGAGGGTGACCAAGTTGGCCGCTCCCATACCCAAGGCCCAGACGATCTCCCTCCAGTACCGCCCGGCCAGAGGATCCCCCCTTCGGGCCCATTCCTCCACTGCGCGGACGTGGAGGGGATCCACGCGCGCTAGAGAAGTCTCCACGCCCTTCAGGATCTCCTCCCGGATCCTTCTGCGCACATGAGCTCCGCCCACATAGACCTCAAGGCAACCCCTTCCTCCGCACGTGCACGGAGGACCCTCAGGGTCCAGTTTGGTGTGGCCCACCTCCCCGGCCAAGTTGCCCTCTCCCCGAAGCAAGTGCCCTCCGATCAGGATGCCCGAGCCTACTCCAGTACCCACAAAGAGGCAGATCATGTCTCCCACACCTCGGCCCGACCCGAAGACGGCCTCCCCCAAGGCTGCGGCCCGCACATCGTTTTCCACGACCACGGGTCTTCCCAGGCGGGCCTCGAGCATATCGGCCAAGGGCACATCCCGCCACCCCAAATTGGGTGAGAAACGAATCGTCCTACCGTCCTGGGATATCTGGCCCGCACATCCGACCCCCACCCCTTCCAACGCCTCCATGGAGACCCTCCCCTTTTGGAGCAAGCTCCGAATCTCCTCTTGGAGCCTGGAGATGTAGACCTCCACCTGTCCCACNCCCTCGGGAAGGAAGGTCTTCTCCGCCAGGATGCGCCCCTCTCCAGAGACCAAGGCCAGGCGGGTCTTGGTTCCTCCTATATCCACGCCCACATAGACGGACATGCCTACTCCTTCGAGGAAAGAATCCTTTCGGCCTCCTGGGGGGAGACTTCCCGGAGGGGGATCTCCTGGGAGAGCCCCTTGAGCAGGGCGTTCAATTCCTCCTCCAGGTCCGGGGCCACGAGAATCTCCACCAACCCCACCCGGGCATCCAGCGTGCGGACCACAGCCAGCCCCTCATAGGCGTGAACCACGAATCCGAAATAAGCGATCTCCGAGGGGGGCATCTGGAAGTATCGGGTCTCTTCCACGACAGAGAATCCCCTCCCAAGCTCGACAATCCCGACGATCCGTGGGAAGTCCTCTTCCACGACCCGGCCACTTAAGGACTCTACAACGGGACCTGTATGGGGTCAACGTCCACCTTTATCTCGTCTATTTCGTCTATCTCGTCTATCTGGTCGATTTCGTCTGTCTCGTCTATCTGGTTGATTTCGTCGGTTTCGTTGGGTTCGTTTAGAGCGTTTAGAGCGTTGGGTAGGGGAGGCTATTTCGTCTGTCTCGTCGTTTCGTCTATTTGGTCTATTTGGAAGGGGGGCGACTGAAAGTCGCCCCTACCCTCCGATGGCAAGGAGTCTCGCCTGTGGGGGGGTAGTCCCGCTAGTAGCGGGACAGCCGCAGGCTTCAGCCAACGATCTAAACGCTCTAAACCAACCAGACCAAGTTAATCGGAAGTAGCACTGAGGGATCGAGGCGTCGCCTTGATCCGGCCGGTCCTTTATGTTAAGAGAAAGCTTGATCCTCTCCCGAGTTCTTCGGGAAGCCCCCTGCATGCATCCGTCCAGCAGGAAGAATGAGGGGCGAGTCCATCAAGGTCGGGTTCGAGGGCCCCGTGAGCCCAATGCCGAGGCACTGGAGCCGGACCTTCGTGTGAGCACCTCCTCGAATCCGAACCAAGACCTGGGAGCGTGGCCTTTGGATAGACCTTCCCGCATCTTGGCCTTGGACGTGGGCAGTGGCACGCAAGACCTCCTCCTCTGGTCCTCGGAGGAGGTGATGGAGAACTGCCTCCAGATGGTCCTCCCCTCCCCCACCCGTCTCCTGGCCGACCGGATTCGAAGGGCCACGCGCTTGGGGAAGCCCGTCCACCTGGAGGGCGTGCTCATGGGAGGTGGGCCCTTGACCTGGGCCGTCCAGGACCATATCGCATCGGGATACCCGGTCTCGGCGGAGCCCCGGGCGGCCCTCACACTCCACGACAATATGGACCGGGTGAGATCCATGGGAGTGAGCCTCCGGAATTCAGCTCCTCCGGATGCCATGACACTCAAGCTCGGGGATATCCAGATGGACATCCTGGAGACCGTGCTCAAGTGCTTCGATCTGGAGCCCCCTGAGGTATGGTGCATCGCGGTCCAGGATCACGGGTACCAGCCCGAAGGAAGCAACCGGGTCTTCCGTTTCAAACACTGGAGGCGATTCCTGGAATCCGGTGGGGAGATGGCCTCCAGCATCTACCGAACCCCCCCATCCTATCTCACGCGCATGATCGCTGTGCTGGAGCAGGCGCCCGGAGCCTGGGTGATGGACACGGGCATGGCGGCCATTCACGGGGCCCTCTGCGATCCGTGGGTCCGGAGAAGGCTCGAAGAGGGGGTCATTGTGGTCAATCTGGGCAACCAGCACGCCCTCGCCGCCATGGTCAAGGAAGACCGGGTGCTGGGATTGTGGGAGCACCATACGGGTGCCCTCACACAGGAGGACTTGGTCCAATGGATGAATCGCTTCGCTCGAGGGGAGGTCCGCCATCAAGAGGTGCTGGAATCCGGCGGACACGGCTGTGCCTACCGACCTGAGTTCGAAGAACACCACCTGCCGCGCTTCTTTGCTGTGACCGGGCCCCGCAGGGCCCTGGCCGAGGGGCTTTCCTGGCACATGGCGGCCCCCTTCGGGAATATGATGTTGGCCGGATGCTACGGCCTGATCCGAGCCTATCATCTGGCGCAGGGATGGGCTTGGCCCGCCTGAGGAGGTCCGATCATGACGACCCGTCTCCCTTCTCCGCAAGAGGCCAAGGCCAGGATGGAGGAGCTTCGAAAGGCCATCAATTATCACAACTACCGGTACTACGTGTTGGACGATCCGGAGATCTCCGACGCCGAGTACGACGCCCTCTTCCGGGAGCTCCAGCAGCTGGAGGAAGCCTATCCCCAGTGGATCACCCCAGACTCCCCCACGCAACGGGTCGGCGCCCCTCCTCTGGAGAAGTTCGGCACCGTTGAGCATGCACAGCCCATGCTCAGCCTCGCCAACGCCTTCGACGAAGAGGAGGCACGGGAGTTCGACGAGAGGATTCATCGGTTCCTCGGTCTGGAGGGCCCTCTGGACTACGTGGTGGAGCCCAAGACAGACGGGGTGGCCGTGGAGCTCGTCTATGAGGAGGGAGTGCTGCGGGTGGGATCCACCCGGGGGGACGGATATCGGGGTGAGGATGTGACACAAAACCTCAGGACGATTCGAAGCATCCCGCTCAGACTCATGGAGAACGACCGATTCCCCATCCCCGAGCGTGTGGATGTCCGGGGCGAGGTCTTCATGTCCGTGGAGGATTTCAGACAGCTCAACCGACAGCGGCTCCAACAGGGGGAGCCCCCTTTCGCCAATCCGAGGAACGCGGCCGCGGGCTCATTGCGGCAGCTGGATTCCTCCATCACCGCCGGTCGTCCTCTGGACATCTTCTGCTACGGCGTAGGTGAGGTGCGGGGGGTCGATTTTGAGACCCACTGGGAGGTCCTTCAGGCCCTCCGGTCCTGGGGGTTAAAGGTAAATCCCTTGGCCAGGCTCTGCCAAGGCATTGAGGAGGTCCTCCAAAGCTACCGTCAGCTGCTGGAGGTCAGATCCACTCTGCCCTATGAGGCGGACGGGGCCGTAATTAAGGTCAATTCCCTGGCACTCCAACGTCGCTTGGGAGAGGTCTCCCGAAGCCCTCGATGGGCGTTGGCCTACAAGTTCCCGGCCCATCAGGAGGTCACCGTCATCCGGGACATCCAGGTTCAGGTGGGTCGCACAGGCGTCCTGACCCCGGTCGCCATCCTCGAGCCCGTGCAGATCGGCGGTGCCACGGTCAGCCGGGCCACGCTCCACAACCAAGACGAGATCGACCGTAAGGACATCCGTATCGGAGATACGGTCGTGGTGCAGCGGGCAGGAGACGTGATCCCNGAAGTGGTCAAGGTCCTGCCGGAACATCGNACCGGGCGNGAGCGGCCGTTCCGCCTCCCCTCCCGGTGTCCGGTCTGCTCGGCGCGGGTGGAAAGGCTTCAAGGGGAGGTGGCCCATCGGTGCATGGGGCTGTCGTGTCCTGCCAAACTCAAGGAGACGATCCGCCACTTCGCCTCCAAACGAGCCATGGATATCGACGGGCTGGGGGTCAAGCTGGTGGACCAGCTTGTGGACCGGGGTCTGGTCCGGGACGTGGCCGATCTCTACCACCTCACCCACGAGCAGCTGCGAGACCTGGAACGCATGGCTGACAAATCGGCCTCCAACATCCTGGAGGCCATCGAGCGTTCCAAGCAGATCCCCCTGGAGAGGTTCTACTATGCCTTGGGCATACGCCATGTGGGAGAGCACCTGGCGCGCGTGTTGGCCCGACACTATCCTCGAGTTCAAGACCTACAGAAGGCCTCAGAGGAGGAGTTGACCAACATCCACGAGATCGGCCCCAAGGTGGCCCGTAGCATCGTCTCCTTCTTCCGCGAACCTGCAAACCAACAGACCATCCAACGGCTTCTGGAGGCGGGAGTCACTCCCACCTCGCCCCGCATGGAAGAGGCCGCCTCTCCTCTGGAAGGCAAACAGATCGTCTTTACGGGTGGACTGCGGTCNATGACGCGAGGGGAGGCCGAGGAGCTGGTAACGCGTCTGGGCGGAAGGGCCGCCTCCAGCGTAAGCCGCCGAACCGATTGGGTGGTTGCGGGTCCAGGGGCGGGCAGCAAGCTCGCCAAGGCCAAGGAGCTCGGGATCCCCGTGCTCAGCGAAGAGGAATTCCTGGCCATGGTGCCCATAGAATTGCGGAGAAGCCGGGAAGAGGCCGCTTCCATGGCCCGGAAGCCCGAAGACGCCTCGGGGCACAGAGAGGAGGGATCCGCGACCTGAAGGGAGACCCTTCCTCATGCGTCGAAAAGTCCCGAACACGAANATCTCCTATCCCTCCCCTCGAGGGGAGGGGGAAGCCGCCTCGCGCAAAGGGGGTTGCAATGGAAGAACGAAAGGCCCATGTATGGATCTCGGGCAGGGTCCAGGGGGTCTTTTTCCGTCACCATACTCAGGACCAAGCCCTCCAATTGGGACTCAGGGGATGGGTGCGGAACCTCCCTGACGGACGTGTGGAGGCCACCTTTCAGGGAGATCCAGCCTCGGTGGAGGCCATGATCGAGTGGTGTCGGAAGGGCCCTCCCATGGCCGTGGTCCGAGATGTGGAGGTCGTCTGGGAGGAGCCGGATCCCTCCCTTCAAGGGTTCCAGGTCCGATATGTCTGAGGCGGCCCCCTTTGCCGGGATGGAGACCCCGCCATAATGGAATCGTTTGGGTGAGGCCATGGAACTGCATCATATCCGCCTCTTCTGCCTGGTGATGGAGCTTCGAAGCGTCACCAAGGCCGCCCGCAAGTCATTCCTGACCCAACCTACGGTGACTCAACACCTGAAGAGTCTCGAGAGTGAGCTGGGCATGACCCTCTTCGAGCGACAGGGCAGGCAACTGGTACCTACAGAGGCGGGAGAGATCTTCTACGGCTATGCCAAAAAGATCTTGGGGCTCCTGGAGGAGGCCCATCGAGCCCTGGACGATCACGTGGGAGTCGTCCGGGGGGACCTCCGCATCGCCGGCAGTACCATCCCGGGACATTACATCCTCCCTCGTCTATTGGGAAAGTTCTGCTCCCTCTATCCCGAGGTCCGACCGCACCTCCACATCGGAGACTCCCAAGGGGTCATGGAGATGGTCTCCGCCAAGGAGGTGGATCTAGGGTTCGTCGGTGCTGTGTTGCATCGCCCCGCCCTCATCTTCCAGCCCTTTGCCCAGGATGAACTCATCGTCGTCCAACCAGCTCAAAGCCCCTTCATCGAGCCCAAGACCCGCCCCCTTCCTCCATCGGCCTTGAAGGACCTCCCCTTCCTCTCCCGGGAGCCGGGCTCTGGAACCCGGACCAGTTGGGAACGGCTCCTCCTCAAGTCTGGGGTGGACCCCTCGTCGCTTCGCATCGTGGGGGAGTTCGGAAGCACCGAGTCCCTCATTCAAGGGGTCAAAGCAGGCCTGGGGGTAGGGGTGGTCTCCCTCCGCGCGGTGAAGGAGGACCTCCGTCAGGGGACCCTCCTCCGCGTGCCCCTTCAGGGGCCCGCCATGGAGCGCACCTTCTATGTGGTACGGCTGAAAAGCCGCGCCCTCTCCCTCACAGCCCTCACCTTCCAATCCTTCGTCCTGGACAAATCCGGAGGTGGAACGGCCTCCCTCAACGGCCTCCTCCCTGAGGGGGCCTAGATGCTGGCCCCCACAACCTGGGTGGTCTGCCTCTCCCCTTCCCACCCCCCTTCACTTCCCGTATCATAAGGCCTGAGTGGGCATCGACTCCTTTGGGCAGAGGGCCTGGGGGAAGACCCTCCATGCGGGGGGATGCAGAGAGGCAACAAGGTTCCTGAAGATGGGGAAGATCCTCCATCGTTATCTGCTGAGCGAGCTGCTTGGACCGTTCGCCCTCAGTCTGGGCGTCTTCCTCTTTGTCCTGCTTATGGGGCGGCTCCTGCAGATCGTAGATCTCATTGTTCGCCAGGGCATCCCACCCCTGATCCTTTTGAAACTCTTCGCCATCCTGATCCCGCCGTTTCTCCCCTTCGCCATCCCCATGGCCACCTTGATCTCAGGGGTGGTCTGTTTCTCCCGTCTCTCGAGCGACCTGGAGATCACTGCCCTGAGGGCATCGGGCATCGGACTCTTTCAGCTCTTTCCTCCTGTGCTACTCCTCTCCACTCTTGCCTCACTCCTCACCCTTGTCATGACCCTTTATGGTGCGCCATGGGGGTCCTTTACGTTCCGAGTTCTGGCCCTTGAGATGGCTCAGAAGCATTTGACGGTAGCCTTTAAGCCAGAGGTCTTCAATGCCCCGTTTCGGGACTTCCTCCTCTATGCGGAACGGATCTCCCAGGATCGGCAGGGCATGGAAGGGATCTTCATTCAGGATCGGAGATCGACTGAGGTCCCTCTGCAGATCCTAGCCAAGCGGGGGAGGATCCTGCGATCCGAAGACAACCCCGATCTCCTCACCCTCTTGTTGGAGGAAGGGACCATCCTTCAGGTCAATCCCGAAAAGGAGGCCCTCCGGCGCATTCGATTCCGTCAGTACGAGGTGAATCTGGAGCTCGCCTTGACCCAGGCCCGCCAAGAGATCCAACGGGGCCGCAGGAAGGAGATGGACACGGCACGATTGCTCCGCAAGATCCATAAGCTGACTCGAATGGGCAAACCCGCGGATCAATACCTGGTGGAATTTCATCGCCGCCTCTCCATCCCGGTCACCTGTCTCCTCTTCGGCCTCCTTTCCCTGCCCTTGGCCCTCCAGTCCAGACCCCAAGGCCGATCCCATGGGTTCCTCCTGGGCACCCTGACCATCGTCGTATACTACATGATCTTCGCCACGGGACAGACCCTGGCCGAATCCGGCCGTCTCCCCTTTTGGATCCCCCTTTGGNCGCCCAACCTCCTCCTGGCAGGCTTCACCTTCCTGCTGTTGTGGCGAACGGCCCGCGAACGTCCCTCNATGCTCCTGGTGCTTCTCAACGCCAGCATCGATCGTATCCAGCGATGGTTCAGCACTTCGACCCGGACCCCGGGAGGTGCTCCATGAGGCAGTCTCCCTTCATCCAACTCCACGGGACCATCCCACGGCCCAACCCGAATGTTCTCGATGTTCGGGGAACATCTGGACCCTGGAGCCCGAATTACCCCAACGAGTGGAGGGCGACGCTTGTCCATCCTTAGCCGGCATATCCTCCGGGAACACCTGAAAGTCCTCCTCTGGATCCTTGTGATCCTATGGCTCCTTTGCTTTCTCTTCGAGTTCGTGGAGCGGTGGGACGACCTGCTCGAGGCAAACGTCCCTCCTTCCCTGGGTTTTCAGATCCTGCTCTTCCGGATGCCCCAATACCTTACCTATGTTCTGCCGGTCTCAGCCCTTCTCAGTTCGTTTATCACCGTGGGACTCCTGCGCAGGAGTCGGGAGCTGACGGCCATCCGGGCTTCAGGAATCAGCGATCTGTTCGTCTCCAGGCCCCTCCTCTTCACCGCTGGGGCCCTGAGCTTGCTCTCCTTCTTCTGGGCGGAGAGCCTGGCACCGGCGGCCAACCGAAGGGCATCCGATCTTTGGGAAGTGGAAGTGGAGAAAAAGCCCCAGAGGCGGCTCTTCATTCAGAACGAGATCTGGTTCCGCACCACCACCCAGGAGGGGACGACCTTCTACCACTTCGGTTTTCTCAAAGTGCCACCTGCAAAGGGCTATCCATCCAGCTCCCTCAGGAAGGACCAGAGTCCGGTGATGCGGGACGTAATGATCCTTCGCGTCTCCAGGGACTTCAGATGGATGGAGCGCATCGACGCCCAGGAGATGAGATGGGAGGACGGAAACTGGGTATTCCGCAACGGGGTCCGCTGGACCTCTCTCAGTGGAGGGGGGGTACAAATCAAAGCCTTTCAAACCGAGGTGTTTCCTCTCCCCGACCGACCAGAGGACTTTCAATGGGTCACAAGGGATGTGGAGGAGATGGGCTTCTTTGCGTTACGCAGATACATTCGTCGGGCCAAGGAGGAGGGATACGATATGACGGCCCATCAGGCGGAGCTTCACTTCAAGGTGGCCTCGGCCCTCTTCAGTCTCATCGCCGGGCTCTTCGCCATCGCCCTGGCCCTTCGCATGCCTTTGAAGGCCGGGGGGCTTGTGATGGGCGTCACCTTGAGCATGGCCGTTGGTGTCCTCTACTATCTACTCATGGCCACCGGACTGGCCTTGGGGAGGTCGGGCGCCCTTCCGGCCCTCGTGGGAGCCTGGGGAGGAAACATCCTCTTCGGGGCCGCGGGACTCTGGCTCCTGGTTCGAAAGGGGCTCTGAGCCCTGCGGTCTGTCCGTCAAGGGCGGATGCCCCGTTGGCTATGTCCCGACTTCCCAAGAGTGGAGATAGCGGCGTTGCTCCCGCGTCAGCCGGTCGATCTTCACTCCCATAGCTTCCAACTTGAGACGAGCGATGGTGCGGTCGATCTCCTCTGGCACGGAATAGACCGCCCGGTCGAGCTCGGACCCCTTCTCCAGGAGATACCGGACGCTGAGGGCCTGATTGGCGAAGCTCATATCCATCACTCCCGAGGGGTGCCCTTCGGCCGAAGCCAGATTGACCAGTCGACCCTCGGCCAAGATGTAGATCCTGCGCCCGTTCCGGAGCCGGTGCTCTTCCACAAAGGGCCGCACCGTGCGGCGATGGACCGTGATCTCGGCAAGCCCGTCCAGGTCCAGCTCCACGTTGAANTGGCCAGAGTTGGCCACCACTGCTCCGTCCTTCATGCGGAGGAAGTGTTCCTTNCGGATCACTTTGATGTCGCCTGTCAGGGTGCAGAAGAAATCCCCGATCCTCGCGGCCTGGGCCATGGGCATGACCCGGAAGCCGTCCATAACAGCCTCCAGGGCATGGAGAGGGTCCACTTCCGTAACCACCACATCCGCCCCCATCCCCTTGGCCCTCATGGCCACCCCACGACCGCACCACCCGTACCCGCCCACCACGAAGACGCTCCCCGCGATGAGTCGATTGGTGGCCCGCAGGATGCCGTCCAGAGTGCTCTGGCCGGTCCCGTAGCGATTGTCGAAGAGATATTTGGTCTTGGCGTCGTTGACGGCCACCACCGGATAGGCGAGCACCCCCTTGGAGGCCATGCTTCGGAGTCGGATCACCCCTGTGGTGGTCTCCTCGGTCCCCCCCCGTACCTCCGGAAGGAGCTCTCGACGTTCCCGATGGAGGGTGGAGACCAGATCCGCCCCGTCATCCATGGTGATGTGGGGTCTGGAGTCCAATACCGCGTGGATGTGGGAGTAGTAGCGGTCCGAGTCCTCCCCTTTGACCGCGTACACAGGGATTTCGTCGTGGACCACGAGGGAGGCCGCCACATCGTCCTGGGTGCTCAATGGATTGGAGGCACACAGAGCGACCTCCGCCCCTGCGGCTTTCAGGGTCCGCGCCAAAACCGCGGTCTCGGTGGTCACGTGAAGGCAGGCCCCGATACGGACCCCTTCAAGGGGTCTCTCCGCCCCAAAACGTTCCCGTATCTTCCGCAGGACGGGCATCTCCATCTCGGCCCACTCGATCCGCAACCTCCCCTGATCGGCCAGTCCCGGCTCACGGATATCATATTTCGGCTTCATGAATAGCACTCTCCTCCCGACGCAGTCAGGATCCCATGATGACCGAGGATCCCTCTTACTTGAGTCCAGCCGCCTCTCGAAGCTCCTCCGCCTTGTCCACCTTCTCCCAGGTAAAATCCGGATCGCTCCGGCCGAAGTGGCCGTAACAGGCCGTCTTCTTGTAGATGGGGCGCAGCAGGTCGAGATGCCGGATGATGTCGGCGGGCTTGAAGCTGAAGAGCTCTTGAATCAACTGGGCGATCCGGTCGGGGGGGATCTTGCTCGTCCCGTAGGTATGGATCATGATGGAGACGGGCTCTGCCCGTCCGATGGTGTAGGCGACCTGCACCTCACACTTGTCGGCCAATCCCCCGGCCACCACATTCTTGGCCACATAGCGGGCCATGTAGGAACCGCTTCGGTCCACCTTGGAGGGATCCTTCCCGGAGAAGCAGCCGCCTCCGTGGCTCCCTACCCCTCCATAGGTGTCGACGATGATCTTGCGACCGGTGAGTCCGCAGTCGCCCATGGGTCCGCCCACCACGAACCGCCCCGTGGTGTTGATAAAATAGCGGGTCTTCCCATCCAACATCTCCGGAGGGATGACCTTCTTGATNACCTCCTCCACGATGGCCTCCCTGAGGGTCCCTATCTCCACGTCGGGTCGGTGTTGAGCGGCNACCACCACNGAGTCGACCCGCACGGGCCGATCCTCGATGTACTCGATGGTTACCTGGGACTTCCCATCTGGACGGAGGAAGTCGAGGATTCCCTTCTTCCTGACCTCCGCCAGCCTCTTGGTGATCCGGTGGGCGAAGACGATGGGCATGGGCATCAATTCCTCGGTCTCCGTGCACGCATAGCCGAACATGAGGCCCTGATCCCCCGCCCCCTGTTCCTTTTGGCCGTTGACCCCGAGGGCGATGTCCGGAGACTGCTGGTCGATGCTCGTCAGGACGGCACAGGTCTCCCAATCGAAGCCCATGGAGGAGTTGCAATAGCCGATCTCCTTGATGGTCTGTCTTACGATCTGGGGCATGTCCACGTAGCATTCCGTGGTGATCTCCCCGGCAATGATGGCCAACCCTGTGGTCACCAGCGTCTCGCAGGCAACCCGGCACTTGGGATCCTGTTCGATGATGGCATCCAGGATGGCGTCGGAGATCTGGTCCGCCACTTTGTCCGGATGACCTTCGGTCACGGATTCAGAGGTGAAAAGATAATCGGTCATTCCCATTCTTCTGTCCTCCTCATAGAGATATGGATCCTTTTCTCCAGGAAATCGCCCTCAAGCCTCGCCTGTGTTTTCCCCCTCCGATCCCTTCGATGCCGGTAACTCCTCCTCCTCCTTTTCCCGGGCATCCCCTCCTTCCCCATCCTCCATCCCGCTGCCGATTGGATAAGGTGGGGCGACCATCCCCCCGGAGATGATGAGCTTGAAGGCATCCTCCACTGTCATCCTCAGGGGAAGGGCGTCCTTCTCAGGGACCAAGATATAGTACCCCGAGGTAGGATTGGGGGTGGTGGGCACGAAGACATTGATCACCTTGGCCTGCGTCTTGTCCTGGACCTCCCCACGGGTGATCCCGGTGACGAACCCCAGAGAGTAGAGTCCCTTGCGCGGGTACTCGATCAGGACCACTCTGCGAAACCCTTCCGATCTGGGGAGAAAAATGGCCTCGGAGAGCTGCTTGGTCGCTTGGTAGATGTTTCGGACCATGGGAATCTTGCCCACCAAATACTCTCCCAGGCTCACCAACTTCTTGCCCAGGACGCTCCGGGTGATCAACCCCACGAAGAAGATCAGGATCACTGTGAGGATCAGGCCAAGCCCGGGGATCCGCCACGGCAGATACGTGGCCGGATGAAGTTTGGGGGGCAGGATGTTTAAAAAACCGTCCATCAAGGTGATGAGGACCCAGAGGATGTAGCCCGTCAGGACGATTGGGATGAGCACGATAAGACCGGTGATGAAATAGGTCTTGAGTCGAGAACGCATTGTCTCCCCGGCCCCTGCTTGTGGACTATCTGCTGGCGGAGATTACACAAGCTTTTATTATCCATAGAAAGGAGCAAAAGAGCAAGGAACAAAAAGCTAATAGCTTGGAGCATGGAGTCCGCCGGAGGCGGGCCCAGAGGCGGAAGATGGACGAAATGGACAAGATAGACGAAACCAACGAAACAGACGAGATAGACGAAACAGAGGCCCTTACCCGGGGATGAAATAGTGCACCCCGTGGGTGACGTGATTCATCTCTCGAATGAGCAGAAGAAAGTCCTCTTCCTTGTGGACGAAGTCGATTCTGGATGTATCCACCACCAGCAGTGGAGAGCCCCTCCATTGAAAGAAAAACTGTCGATAGGCTTCGCTCACCCGTTCGATGTACTCCTCTTGGATCTGCTCCTCATAGGGGAGCTTCCTCTTCCGGATACGCCGGATCAGCACCTTGGGAGAGGCCTGAAGGTAGATCACCAGATCGGGACGGATGATCCGGGTCTCGAGCAGGGCGTAGATCTGATCGTACAGAGCGAATTCGTCTTCGGATAGTGTGAGGCTGGCGAAGAGTCGATCCTTCTCGAAGAGGTAATCCGTCACAGTGATCCGGTGGAAGAGATCCTGTTGATGCAGAATCTGCTGCTGACGATATCGGCTCAACAGGAAAAAGATCTGGGTCTGAAAGGCGTATTTCTCCGGTTCGCGATAGAATCTCCCCAAAAAGGGATTCTCCTCGGCGGACTCCAGGACAGCCCTTCCTCGAAGGTGTTCGGCAAGCATGCGGGCAAGGCTGGTCTTCCCCACCCCGATGGGCCCTTCCACAGCGATGTAACGATGGTTCTCTCGTCTGGGCTGCACGACCCCTCCTTCCTTCCACCGGTCGACTGATGCCTCAATCCCGCAACTTGAGCAGCGAGCGGCTCAAGGAAGCGAATTCCGCCAGGCTCAGGGTCTCCCCTCTCTTTTCCCCATCCACACCGGCCATCTTCAGCCATTCCGTAGTCATGCGGAGATCCCCTCCGCAAAGGCCCTTGAGGGCATTGCGAAGGGTCTTCCTCCTTTGTCCGAAGGCGGCCTTGACCACCTTGTGAAAGGCTCCCCATTGACCAATGTCCACCCGGGGTGCCGGAAGGGGGCGAAAGACCACCAAGGCGGAGTCCACCCTTGGGGGGGGGTGGAAGGCCCCCGGGGGCACTCGAAGGGCCAGTCTGGCCTCCCAGTGTACCTGAAGCAGGGCCGTGATGCCACCGCAATGAGGCGTCCCCGGCGAGGCCACCAGCCGTTGAGCTACCTCCCTCTGGAACATCATGGCCATGAGGTCCATTTCCCCGGGATGTCTCATGAAGCGCAGCAAGATCTGGGTGCCCACATTGTAGGGAAGATTCCCCACCACCTTCCGAGGCCTCCCGTACCCTCGGAGGGAGTCAGGCAGCGGCCAGTGGAGGGCGTCTTCCTGAAGGACCTCCACATGTGCATGCCCCTGAAAGCGACTTTTGAGGGCTTCACACAGATCCCGATCCACCTCCAGGGCCACCACCCGTCCCGCCCGCTCGGCGAGATGTTCGGTAAGGTCCCCAAGGCCCGCCCCGATCTCCACCAATGTATCCTCGGAGGAGACCTCCGCCGCCTCGACGATCCGCATAAGCACCTGGGGATCCCGGAGGAAGTGCTGACCGAAACGTCTCCGAGGACGAAGGCCCAATGCCTCGAGCCTATGGCGAATGGACGAACGCCCTCCCCGATCCTTTATCGACCTCCCGCGACGCATCCCCGCCTCACTCCTCCCCTGAGAGGGGCCATCTGGAGCGTGCATTGAGCGTGAGGTCCACGTCGCGGCCACCCTTTTTCAGGGAGACGAGGCCCGCGCGGGCGACCATGGCCGCATTGTCCGTACAAAGGGCGGGGGATGGAAAGTGGACCTCCAGGCCCTCCTCCTCTCCCATGCGGATCATGCACTCCCGAAGCCTCCTGTTGCAGGCCACACCCCCGCTGATCACCACGCGAGGCACCCTCAAGGAGCGGGCCGCTGTGCGGGTCTTGCTCACCAAGACATCGACGACCGCCTCCTGGAAACTGGCCGCCACGTCCGCCTTCTCCTGTTCCTTCAAGGGGAGGAGGCAACGTTCTTTGAGGTGGAGGACCACGGCGGTCTTCAGCCCTGAAAAGCTGAAGTCCAAGTTGGCCTCCCCTTTCACCAGGGCCCTGGGGAACGCGATGCTCCGGGGGTCCCCTCTTCGGGCCAGCCGATCGATGACCGGCCCTCCTGGATAACCCAGATCCAGGCACTTGGCCACCTTGTCGAAGGCCTCTCCAGCAGCATCGTCCCGGGTCTGGCCCATCAGGTGAAACCGATCCTCCCCTCGAACGTGAAACAGGGCCGTATGCCCGCCGGAGACCACGAGGGCCAAAAAGGGAGGACGTATCCAGGGATGTTCCAGGTAGACGGCAGCGATATGTCCGGCCAGGTGGTTCACTCCCACCAAAGGGAGCCTCAAGGCATAGGCCAAGGCCTTGGCCACCCCCAATCCCACAAGGAGGGAACCCACCAGTCCCGGACCCTGGGTGACGGCGATCCCCTCCAAGTCTTGGAGCCGCACCTCCGCATCGGCCAGGGCCTTTCTGACCACGGGGAGGATCCACTCCATGTGCTTTCGCGAGGCGATCTCCGGCACCACTCCGCCGAAGGGACGGTGGGCCTCCACCTGGGAGGCGACGACATTGGAGAGGACCTCCTCCTCGCCTCGAATCACGGCCGCCGCGGTCTCATCGCACGACGTCTCGATTCCCAGGACAAGCACAGGCGCTCCTTTGAACTCGCCTCCGGGCTTTTATACCCGAAGGATTCTCCTCCCACGGGNCGGGGCACCTCGATGGATGAAAACGACCGCGCAGGGAGTATCAACGCAGCCTCCACTAATGCGTAAGCTGAATCCCGCCAATCGCGGGACTACCCCGCTACTAGCGGGACTATCCCGCCCGTGGCGGGACTCCTTGCTATCGGAGGGTAGGGGCGACTTCAGTCGCCCTCCTTCCAAATAGACCAAATCAACGAAATAGACCAAACAGACGAAACGACGAGACAGACGAAATAGCCTCCCCTACCCAACGCTCTAAACGCTCTAAACGAACCCAACGAAACCGACGAAATCCACCAGATAGACCAAATCAACGAATAGACGAAATAGCCCTCCCCAACAAGCGAGAGGCTATTTTCTAACTATCAGGGGGAGTGGATCCATATGCGCCCCATGGGGATTCCGTAGCGGGTCACCTGCAAGGGCCGTTTTCCTGCGGGACGGCCGTCGAGGCGGAGGACCCACCCCTCGGCCTCCTGCTCCAAGACCGTCCCTTTGGAGGGGGGCACGATCTCCACCCCAAGGTTTTCCGCCACATTGGTCTCCAAGGCCAGGATCCGGAGTTCCTCTCCTGGTCGGACGGTGATGGCCTTCTCCGGAAAGACGCATACAGGCGAACCTCCTCCCTTCTGCACCACCAGGTACCGGAACCGAGGCTCGTGAAGCACCACCTCCATCTCCCCCAACAGGGACTTTCCCTCCAAGGCCACCACGCGATATCTCCTCCCTTTCTTGTCCAGGGAGTAGCGTGCCCAAAGATCCTTGGCCGTTCGGATGAGAAACCCTCGATCCTCGCCGGTGTTCTCCTTCCAGTCCCCCACAAATCCCACGAAATTTACGCGGAGTCGTTCCGGGCGGGACCCCTCGACCAAGACATCCAGGAGACGAAGGAGATCTCCCCGAACCACATGGAGTCTNCCGTAGTTCTCGATCAATCTCTTCTGCCCGTTCACCTCTACGAAGAAATACCGGAGCCTGGGNGGCCGTTTTACGTGGNCAGGAGATCCGCCNCCGCCTCCCTTACCCTGGACCACCCTCAACCGAATCCTACCGAACGCCTTGCTGTCTTTTCTGACGATCAGGGCCGTATCCCTCCTCAGGACCAGCGGCCTCTCCATGTCGTTCTCCGACCCCAGACCGAGCACATCCACGCTGATCCCCCGCTGGTAGTTGGCCACCACCCCCCGCACCTGCACCACATCTCCTTTGTGGAGGTCCAGGGTCTCCCCCTCAGCCACGGCCAGAGGGATTCCACCGTTGACGGACAACAGGACGTATTGAAGCTGAGGGGGGTCGTAAGTCCGGGGCGGATGATCCGGAACGATCCCCAACTCGTCCAAGAAGGCGTTGATCACCATGGTCTGGTATTCCACACGAACCCGGAAGTCCGGAATATCCTTGGAGGTCTCCACCCCGAAGGCGGGGATCCCGTATCGGGTCAGGGCGTAGAAGGTGGCTGATGTCCGTTGCTCGGGATGGAGCGTGTCCTTCTCCAGGGTACGATGGTTGTTGAAGAGGAAGTGATGACGTTCGTCACGGATCTGAGGGTTCACCCTTCGGATAACCCGCAGGGCCATCTCCCGCAGCCGGATAGCGGGTCCTCCCCCTGGAGGACGGTAAACGTCCGCATCGGCGATAATGGACTGTCCGTAACGCAGAGGATTGCGGCGGGGACCCTCCCACTTGGGGGAATAGAATCCCGAGCCGTCGTGGAGGTTCAAAAGACAGTCCGCCTCGGACATCAACTCCTTGAGCACATCCACGATCCGATCCACGTAGTCCTTCGGCGGGACGTCCCGAAACCTCCGGTTCATGTCCCCATGAGGACCCCTTTGGTTCTTCAGGATGGCGTAGAAATTGGCCCGAGGGACCACGATAAGGTTCCCCCGCTTGAGGGTGAGGTCCACGAACCGATCCGCGGCGAGGTACCCCCCCGGTTCGTTCCCTTGAATCCCGCCGATGATCAGGAGTGTGGGTCCAGGCTCCCGGCCTTGAATTCGATAACAATGGAGCTCATAGGGGGTATGGGGAAAGAAGACCTCATGTCTCCTACCCTCTTCTCCATTGGCGGCTCCCAAAGCGGATCCCCATAAGGCCAAGAATAAAATGACCGAGGCCCGACGCCTCAGAGGCCTCTTCCCCGCAAGCCCCACATGCCCACTGCTCCAGGATATCATTGTGAAAGCCCTTCCCCCGCTGGCCGCAGTCCTGTTGGGGGGCGTTCCAGGAATTCTTCCCCCAAGATCCTCCAAAGGCCCTTCTCTCTCACCCAGTAGAGGACCTTGCTCCACCTGGCAACCCCTTGGCTCCCCCTCCATTCCTGTTGAAAGAGGGAGATAGCCCGAGAACCGTCCCGGATAATGTAGAGCCCGCGGATCCGCACCCGGCTTCCCTTCAGACGGCGAGCAAAGTGACGGCGGACCCTGATGAGGTGAGCGGCTCCTTTGGGGTCTGTAACAAAACGTTTGGAGTACAAGGGCTTAATCTCCCTTCCATCGCCCCCCTCCCACGACCGGATCCACAGTTGCAATCTCTCGAGAAAGGCCCGCTGTTGCCGCTCCCAACGGCGCCGCTCCAACCAGCCGATCCGCTTCCGAATTATCACCGGCGTCTCCAGGATCCGCACCCTGGAGACCAGATCCTGAAGATCCTCATCCCGGATGACCACACAACCATCCGTGCTCCTGGGGTTCCTGATGCGATCACTTTCCGCAGTCCCATGGATCCAGATGCCGTCGCCTCCCCTTCTCCGCAGCCGATCGAAAAAGTTCGGGTAATTCAGCACAAGGGCACCTGCCCCGTACCGAGGAGGGAGACGCCGTCCAGGAACGAACTCCTCCATCCAGTAGATCCCCGAAGGGGTCTTTTGATCGCCCGGACGGCTCTTGTCGCCTCGGACCCTCCCGACGGAGCATGGATAGCTCCTTACGAGACGCGGGCCGCTCTCTCCTCCCACATAAAGGCTAAGGCGGGCCGTGGCCTTCTCCACCACCAAGGCGTAACCCGGCGGATCCGAGGGAAGGTAAACCAGACATTGAGGGACCTTCTCGGCCAAGGAAGGCCGACTTGGGAGGAGACAGAATAGGATGCCCACACTCAAGAGGGCCGACCGACTCCAGAGACCCCGCTCGTTGGTCCTCCCTTTTCCTCCGAACCTCGTGGGCAGCCCCCGGCCATTTCCCTCCAATGCGGTTCCCCTCATGCTCAACCGGGACCGGGGGACTCCAGGTCCGACCGCCGAAAGAGGGCCTCGAGACGGAATCCAGCCTCTCCAAGGCGTTCCCTTCCCCCCTCTTCCCGGTCCACCAAGGCCAACACGCGGACCACCCGAAGCCCCTCCATTTGTGCCCGCTCAATGGCCCGAAGGGTGGTTCCTCCGGTGGTCACCACGTCCTCCAGGATGGCCACCGGTGTCCCCTCCGGGATATGTTTCCTCCCCTCGATCCACTGGCCGGTCCCGTGGGTCTTGGGCTCCTTCCGGATGATGAACGCCTGCAGGGGATGGCCTTCCAGATGACTGACCACCGCCACAGCGGTCACAAGGGGATCCGCCCCCAGGGTCATTCCACCCACGGCCCTGACCTCCGGGCCTTGGGAGCGTAGGCGGTGGAGGAAAAGCTTGCCGATCAGATAGGCCCCTTCGGGATGAAGACTGGTCTGTTTCCCGTCGATGTAGAAGTGGCTCTCTCTGCCGGAGGTCAGCACAACCCGCCTCCGCTCATAGGACCTCTCACGGAGCAGGTCTTTCAGGCGATGCCATTGGGGACTTTTCTCCACCATCCCAGTCCACTCCCGTGTGGGATCTTCACATCTCCTGAAACAAGGCCAGCTGCCGTACCGGACGTTCTTCCGGGACCTCCACCGGATATTCATTGGTGAAGCAGGCCGTACAGAACTCCCGGTCCTCTTCCTTCACCGCTCTGCGCATCCCCTCCACGCTCAGATAGCCCAGAGAGTCGGCCCCGATGAAGTCGCGTATCTGCTCGACGGAGTAGGAGAAGGCGATCAGCTCCTCTCGAGTGGGGGTGTCGATCCCGTAGAAGCAAGGCCCCACTGTGGGTGGAGAGCTGATCCGTTGGTGGATCTCTTTGGCCCCCGCCTGTCTCAGCATATTTAGGATCTTCCTGCTGGTGGTCCCCCGAACAATCGAGTCGTCCACCACGACCACGCGCTTTCCTCGAAAGAAGTCCTTGGCAGGGTTGAGCTTGACCTTGACCCCGAAATGGCGGATGGACTGCTCGGGCTCGATGAAAGTGCGCCCCACATAGTGGTTCCGGATCATACCCATCTCGAAGGGAATGCCGGACTCCTGAGCGTACCCGATGGCGGCGGGGACCCCCGAATCCGGAAGGGGGATCACCATATCCGCATCCACCGGCTGTTCCCTGGCCAGCTCCCTCCCCAACGCCTTTCGGGTCTGGTAGACGTTCCTCCCGAAGATGATGCTGTCCGGACGGGCGAAATAGATGAGTTCGAAGATACACTGACGTCTGGGCCCCTTGAAGGCCTTGAAGCCCGTCAGTCCCCGATGGTCCACTTGAAGGACCTCACCGGGTTCCACCTCGCGGATCGTCTCCGCCTCGATGAGGTCGAGGGCACAGGTCTCGGATGCGATCACATAGGCATCCCCCCTCTTCCCCAACACCAAGGGTCGGAATCCCTGAGGATCCCGGGCCGCAAGCAAGGCCCTCTCGGTCAAGACCACCAAGGAGTAGGAACCCTTGACGCGGGCTAGGGCCTGAACCAGACGATCCATCAGGCTGGGCCCGGGAGCCGAGGCCACCAGATGGACGATCACCTCGGTATCCATGGTCGACTGAAAGAGTGCCCCGCGAGCCTCTAGCTCCCTCCTGAGCAAGTGGGCATTGACCAAGTTTCCATTGTGCGCCAGGGCCAGCCCTCCTCCCCGGTATCCCACCACGAAGGGTTGGGCGTTTCGGAGAAGACTCGCCCCGGAGGTGGAATATCGAACGTGTCCGATGGCGGAGGGACCCGCCATCTTTCTGAGGACCTCCTCGGTAAAGACATCGGCCACAAGGCCCATACCCCTGTGCACGAGAAGGCCCTCTCCATTGCAGGATACGATACCCGCGCTCTCCTGACCTCGATGTTGGAGGGCATAGAGGCCCAAGTAGGCCAAATTGGCGGCCTCGGGATGTCCGTAGATCCCAACGACCCCGCAGGCCTCCTTGAAACGATCCTCCCGACCCGCCCTTGGGGGAAGAAGAGAACCCTTTCTCATGGATCCTCCTCGGGCAGCACCCGATGGAAGATGGTGTCAACGTGTTTCAGATGGGCCTCCAGGTCGAAACGCGATCGAAGTTCCTCCTCCGAGACCCAGCTGCGGATCTCCTCATCCGAGAGGAGCCTGGTCAGAAACTCCCCCCCCTCCTCCCACACGCTCATGGCGTTTCTCTGGACCAACTCGTAGGCCCGCTCCCGGGAGAGCCCCTTTTCCACCAGAAGGAGCAAAACTCCCTCGGAAAAGATCAGCCCACGGGTCCGCTCGAGGTTCTCCCTCATGACATCCGGGTGGACCACCATCCGATCAAGGACACCCCGGAACCGCCATATCATAAAGTCCAACAGGGTCGTGCTGTCCGGAGCGATGATCCGCTCCACCGACGAGTGGCTAATATCTCGTTCGTGCCAAAGGGCCACGTTCTCCATGGCCGCCAAGGCGTTGGACCGAACGACCCTCGCCAGCCCGCAGAGATTTTCGCAGAGGATGGGGTTCCGCTTGTGCGGCATGGCCGAAGAGCCCTTCTGTCCCCGCCTAAATCCCTCCTCCGCCTCTCCCACCTCGGTGCGCTGCAGGTGTCGGATCTCCAAGGCGAACTTCTCGATGCTGGAGGCAATGATGGCCAGGGTGGTGAAATAGTGAGCATAACGATCCCGCTGGATGATCTGGCTGGAGACCGGGGCCGGTTTCAGGCCCAGCTTCTCGCAGACGTATTGCTCCACTTGGGGATCCACGTGGGCATAGGTCCCCACTGCACCGGAGATCTTGCCGTAACGGATGCCCTCCCGGGCATCGTGCATGCGCTGGAGGTTTCTGCGCGTCTCCTCATACCAAAGGAGGAACTTGAGGCCAAGGGTGATGGGCTCGGCATGGACTCCATGGGTGCGGCCGATCATTACGGTCCGGCGGTGCTCTAGGGCCAGCTCCTTGAGCCTCTCCTCGAGCCCCTCCAACCCCTCGATCAGGATATCTGATGCATCCCTCAGGAGGATGGCCATGGCAGTATCGAGGATGTCTGAGGAAGTCACCCCAAGGTGGAGGTAGCGACCCTCGGGGCCCACCGACTCGGCCACGCATTGGACAAAGGCGATGACGTCGTGCCGGGTCTCCCGCTCGATCTCCTCGATCCTCTCCACACGAAACGACGCCTTCTCTTTGATCACCTGCAGGGCCCGCTCGGGGATCTGCCCCAACTGCGCCAAGGCCTCACAGATGGCGACCTCCACATCGAGCCATGTCTGGTATCTCTTCTCCGGACTCCAAAGGGATGCCATACGTTGGCGAGAATATCTGGGGATCAAGATACATTGCCTCCCGTTTCCCAAGTCCCTCCCATGATATCAAAACGCGGCCGATCTTCAACACCCCGGCCTGCGCGTAACTGCCATGCTCCATGCTATTGACTCCGTGTGTCCTGATTGACTTGAGGGCGCTGAGGGATATAGTGTCAATAAAGGTGCCTTCATCCCTCGATCGGTCCCTGGGAAAGGAATTTGTGAACAGACGATCCGCTCGAGCTCAGGGACGACCGGGAATGCTTGACAGCGGGCGGAGGCCCCTTCACGGTTTCGAGGTCAAAGCACAGCAGGAGGTTCTCTCATGCGCCGGGTTTATATGGATTTCTACGCTGCATCGCCGGTAAGGAAGGAGGCCCTTGAGGCCATGCTCCCATTCTTCCGGGAGCACTTCGGCAACCCCTCCAGCATCCACAGCGACGGGGAGGCCCCTTTGAAGGCCATCACCCAGGCCCGTCAGCAGGTCGCCCATCTCATCGGAGCCTCTGCTCCGGAAGAGATCTACTTCACTTCATGCGGGACCGAGGCCAACAATTGGGCCATTAAGGGGACCGTCTGGAAGAATCAGCAAAAAGGCAAACACGTTATCATCTCGTCGGTGGAGCACTTCTCGGTCCTTTACGTGGCCAACACCCTGGAGAGATGGGGGTTCGAGGTAACCCGTCTGCCCGTGGACTCCCNCGGGAGGGTGGATCCCTCCGAGGTAAGGAAGGCCTTGCGCAAGGACACTATCCTCGTGTCCATCATGCACAGCACCCCGGAGGTGGGGACCCTCCAGCCCATCCGGGAGATCGCCCAGATCACTCGTGAGGCGGGTGTGGTCTTCCACACGGACGCCGTCGGCTCGGTGGGACGCGTCCCCGTGCATGTCCAGGAGCTGGGTGTGGACCTCCTGAGCCTCTCCGCGGATCAGTTCGGGGGTCCCAAAGGTGTAGGAGCTCTCTATATCCGACGCGGTACGCCTGTCCAGCGTCTCCTGGATGGAGGCGCTCAAGAGGACGGCCGTCGAGGAGGAACGGAGAACGTCCCCGCGATCGTGGGGATGGGAGTCGCCGCNGAGTTGATCTCCAAGGAGCTTCNACAGGAGATGGCCCGCAAGAGTGCCCTGGAAAGACGCCTCAGGGAGGGACTTTCCCAACGCATCGATCACCTCCATTGGACCGGCCATCCCACGGAACGGCTCCCTGGCTTCGTCAGCGTCTCCGTGGAATTCGTCGAGGGAGAGGCCATGTTGCTCTTCATGGACTCCGCTGGCATCGCCGTGGCCAGCGGATCAGCGTGCACATCCGTCTCCCTCAAGGCCTCCCATGTCCTGACATCCATGGGCATCCCCCCGGATCTCGCCCAGGGCTCCCTCCTGTTCAGCCTGGGGAGGGAATCGACGGAGGAAGACATCGACTATGTGATCGAGAAGCTCCCACCCATTGTAGAGCGGCTGCGCCAGATGTCCCCGCTTTACCACAAAAGAGGCACCTAACTGATTTCTCATACCCCGCCCCGCCCGCTAAGGCGGGACGGGGCACCCTTAGATGGATGAAAACGCTTGCCGGATGCGAGGGGCAATGCCTCTGTGGGGGAGGGGCGACTTCAGCCGCCCCCTTCCAAATAGACCAAATGGACGAAACGACGAGATAGACGAAATGGACGAAATAGACGAGACAGACGCTCATCAACCCGCGTAGCGGATGGGTCTGTTCAAGATCTCCTCCGGAAGCTCCTTCCAGAAGTCGGTCCATTGATCCAAACAATCCTCCACAGCGGGACGTTCCGTGGGATCCCTTCGGATCATCCTGTCCACCAACTCCCCGATTCCTTCCAAATGGGGCTCCTCCCTCAGCAAGGGATTGGCCTTCAAGAGGGGAATCCGGGGTTCTTTGACCACCCGGCTCAACGCCCTTTTCAGGGATGAAGTGTCCCGAATAGGGGTTGGGGGAAGCGGGAGACTCCCGGAGAGAAGCTGATAGAGGATGACNCCTGCCGAATAGAGGTCCGATGCATAAGAGGCCTCTCGAAAGACCATCTCGGGTGCAAGATAGCCCANGGTCCCCACCACNTGTCTGCTGTGAATGTCTTTGGGGAGTCCCGGGGCCGTACCCAGCGCCACCCCGAAATCGATCACTTTGATNAGACAGACCCTTCCCTCCGGATCCACCAGATAGAGGAGATTGGCTGGTTTCAAGTCCCTGTGGATCACGTGGCGGTCCTTCAAATGAACAAGGGCCCTCAGGAGTTGACGGGAGACCGTCATCACATCTCCCACGGTCAGGGGGACGGAGGTCCCCCCGCCTTGGCGGGGGCCCCTCATCCGATTTCTTCGAATCAGCATGCCGACTGTCTCGGCGGGATGATATCCAATGGCCAAATAGCGTTGTCCTTCCTCCTCCACAATACCGAAGCACTCCACGATGTTCTCGTGAGGGACAGGGCCCTCCTGGATATGACTGTGGATGCGTGCTTCGTATTCCAGATGGCGGGCCCGTTCACTCAAGGGCATGGGCGAGCCTTTGGGCACCTTGGGTTCCTTCAGGGCCACGATATTGCCCTTGTAGATCCCTACCAAAACCCGCCCCATGGCCCCGGACTGGATGTGGCCGAGGATGTAGACCCTGCGGCCCCGGAGCTCACCGGGGTTGGAAAGCGCCTTCACCAACAGGCGCATCAATTCTAAGATCTCGCCCGAGGATTTGGAGCTATAGACCTTCCTGCCGCGGGATTCTATCTCGGACTCCACCGCCTCGCCGTCGTAGTATCGCANGATGAACTTCTGTGTGATGTCGACCCCGAAGTGCCCTCGATCCCGGACAGGGAAATAGTCCCCGTGGGCCCGACTGAACTGGAACTCCAAGTAGAAGTGGAGAAGCGGCGGGTGGACCTCCAAGTAACGTCTATAAAGCTGCACCAGCCTTCGATACAGGCTCTTTCTCTTTCGATGTTTCCGTTCCAGATCCTCTACGGCCTGAAGGGCCCCTTTGAGATCGCTGAGGGGGCGATAATAGGTGCGGAAGGGAATGATCCTCCGGTAGTCCAACAGGGTCAGTAGGATCAAGTGCCTGGAGGTCGTCTCGGGTTCCATCTTGGCCCGTAGGGACCCTTCGATCTCCGACAGGATCATGTCGTTGAGGAATTCATTGAGCCATTCTCCCTCGGGTTGCACCCTTCCGGAGATCTCCTCCACGGTAAAGCCGTAGTCAAAGAGGAGCTGGGCCAACCCCTTAATGTCCTCCTGGATGCTTCGATAGGTCCTCCGATGGATCCACCGGTCCAGTTGATGCTCCCGAACCAGCCTCTCCAAGGCCCCTATGGCCTGGCGGAAGATCTCCAACTGCTCTCGGGTGGGATATTCGTAGGTCCCCTCGGTAATGCCGTCCACCTGCCCGCGAAAGGCCACGCGCCAGGGCACCAAGTCCACGTCGGCCTCCGGTGCCCCGAACCGCTCCAGGAAACGGGCGTTCAATTGATGCAGGCGGCGATGCCACTGCCTCAGCTTCCGAGCACGCTGCACAGAGGTGAGGCCACCCTTGAGGGAGGCCAGCCCCCAGAGGAAGTAGGGTCGTTCCCTCTCGATCCGGCTCAGTTCCTGGACAGCCTCCAGGATACGATCCCGGTATTTGTTCTGGAGAGCGAATCGGATCACCCGATCCAGGGCCTCCAGATAGGAAAGCCCCTCCTGGATCTCTCGGACCAAGTCATTGATGTAGAGAATGAGGGGGTTGATCTGAGACCGAACCACCTCGGCCATGGAGGTGAAGGGATTGAGGATCCGGCTTCCCACTCCTTGTCTGGCCTGATAGATGACGGGAAACTCGGAGAGGAAATCAAAGAGCCTCTCCCGGATCCGTTGATCTCGATTTATGGAGGACTCCACCACCATGGACAATGACCTCGTGGATCCAGGCCGGGAACTGGCCACGTTCCCCACGAATTTAGCATGGAGCTTGGAGCAAAGAGAAAAGAGTTATTCCACCACCACGTTGGTCTGAGTCCGGATCACTCCGGGGACCCCCTGGATGCGCTTGATGACCATCTCTCCCATGACGTGAAGATCCGGGGCCTCGATGAGAGCGATCACATCATAGGGGCCGGTGGCTGCATGGGCATAGACCACTCCGGGCAGTTCTCGGATCTCCCGGACCACCTGGATGGCGTATCCGGCCGAACACTCCACAAAGACAAACGCCGAAACGGGCATGGGGCCACCTCCTTGGCTAGCTCAAACGAGGTCGGCTCTGGAGGTAAAAGGAGAGAGCCTCCGGCTTCATGGGGATCTTTTGGAAGATCTTGCGCTCGATCTGACGCGCCCTCTCCAGGGCCGCTGCGATGAGGGCTCGGCTGTGATCATCCCGGCCGTAACGGCGGCAGAGGTCAGCGAAGCGCTCCTCCAAGGTCACCACTCGATCGTGCATGACCCGCTTGTCGGCGTAGTTGACCA
This sequence comes from Desulfarculaceae bacterium JdFR-97, assembly GCA_002010915.1. Lineage (GTDB taxonomy): Bacteria > Desulfobacterota > Desulfocorpusculales > Desulfocorpusculum > Desulfocorpusculum > JdFR-97. The sequence goes on from MTPG01000013.1 coordinate 31,678, forward strand.
CCTCTTCCTCCGTCACTTTGACCAGGAGATCTTCCCCTTCGGGGGGCACGATGTGGTACCGGACCACACGAGCCACTCGCGGATATCCCATCTCTTCGAGGATCTTCGCCCCAGCCTCTGCATGATTCTGGCCGGTCTTCAGTCCGTCCATCTTGGCGATGTCGTGAAGAAGGGAGGCGGCCTCCACCACCCCAAGGTCCAGGGCTTCGCCCCTTTGGTTGAGGGCTTGGGTCAGCAGACGGGCCACCCTTTCCACCTGCAGGCTGTGGAGGATGATATGCTCCGGCACTCCTCTCCTCTTGAGGATCTCCAGGCAGGTCTCTCGATCGGGTGGTGCCTTTGGGTTCATCCCGACAGAGGCTCGATTGCCAGGGGCTCAAAAGGCCGTCCCGGTCTCGGATCCCGACCTTTCTTCCCGAACCAGACGGGCATAGGCCGTCAATCGACTCAGGGCCTGAACCGCCCTCTCGGGGGTGGAGTAGGTGACGATCTTGGACCCGTCTCCCAGGGTCTTTACCTGGCTGAGGCGTTGGGAGCTCAACGAGACCCCCACGATGGGCTTTCCGGTCTCCTGGATCAAGCTGGCCATGTGTTGGAGGAAGCCCTCCTCGAACCGGGCTATCCCCTCGCGTGCCCTCTGAATCTCCTCCTCGTCGAGCTTGCCGTCGACTTCCCTCGTCCAGGCATAGGACCGAAGGATAAAGTCCATCAGGCCGATGACGCCCATCACGATGATGCTGTCAAGGCCCTCGTCTCGGGCCATCTCCTCCAGGACCGTATGATACATCTTGGCGTTGAACTGGCCCACCAGGTCCACGGGGTTGGAGCGGCTCCAGAAGGGCGGAAGCAGTTCGTCGAACCGATGCACAAGACGATGGGAAAGAGGGGGGAGCTCCAGCCCTGCCTCATTGCAAGCATCGGCCGTCACTACGCCCCAGCCGCCGCCCAACGTAATCACCCCCACACGCGGGCCCGAGGGCAGGGGTAGATAAGCGAAGGCCGCCGCCAGGTTGAGCAACTCGGAGGGGTTGTCCACCTGGATCATGCGGGCCTGGGCCAAGGCCCCCTCCACCACGCGTCGATCCCCCCCCAGGGCCCCGGTATGAGACAGGGCCGCCTTCTGCCCCGCCCGGGTCCTACCAGCTTTGAGCACCAGGATGGGTTTCCTGGAGCTTCCCCGAAGCGCCGTGTCGATGAGCCTTCGTCCGCCTCCCGATCCCTCCAGATAGAGGAGAATGACCTGGGTTTCGGTATCCTCCAGGAGATAGGCCAGGTAGTCCGTGGTCTTGAGATCCCCTTCATTGCCGCTGCCCACGAACTTGTTGATGCCGATGCCCCTCCTCTCGGACCAGCTAAGCAGTTGTGTCCCCAGATTGCCGCTCTGGCTGATGAAGGAGACAGGCCCGGGTTCTGGACGGACGGGAGCCCCGGTGGCATAAAGGCGCACCGGTGTGGAGACCACTCCCATGGTATTGGGTCCCACCAGGGGCAATCCCCCTCGGCGGGCCAAACGGACCACCTCTTCCTCCAGCTTTCTCCCCTCCTCCCCCACCTCTGCAAAGCCCGAGGAGACGACCACCACCGCACCCACCCCCTTGTGGATGCAGTCCTCTATCACCCGGGGCACGGATGCCGCAGGTGTGGTGATAAATGCCAGGTCCACGGGAGTCGGGATTTCCCTCACCGAGCGATGGACGGGGAGGCCGAAGATCGTCTTCTCGTGAGGGTTGATGGGATAGACCTCGCCTTGGAAACCACCGGAGAGCAGATGTGCCAAGAGGAAGGAACCCCATTTCCCATAGCGGGCGCTGGCTCCCACCACCGCGATGGTTCGGGGATGGAAAAGAGCATGGAGATCCCGGATCTCCGCTGTGGGCTCCGCTGCGGCCACCTCTTTCATCCTGAGCATAGGATTCTCCCCTCTCCGATCTCCCCCTCAGCTTCGGCCCCCCGCCTTCCTCTTCTGAGCACTTCGGGGATGAAAAAACCTCGGTCAAAGGCTATTATAGACCCCGCCTTTGGGTTCGCAAAGGACTCTCAAGCACAACTCCTTTCGAAACAAGGAGAAGAGATGCCCGGCTCACAACGTGCTTCCCTTTCCAAGGTCTCGGAAGAGGACCTGGCCCTGGTGGACCTCCACTGTCACACCCACTTCTCCCACGACAATCTCCTGGATCCTCGGGACCTCCTGATGCGGGCCGCGGAATTGGGACTCTATGGTGTGGGCATTGTGGAACACCATTCCTTTCGGGCATCGGAGCCCGTCTCGCGGCTCGCCGGCGAGTTCGGGGTCCGCATCTTTCGAGGAGTGGAGATCTCCACGGATCGGGGGCACATCCTTGTCTTCGGCGTCACCGACGACCGGTGGAACCGCTGGGGCCGCAACCTTCACCTTCCCTTGGACGACGTGCTCTCGGAGCTGAGGAAGATGGGGGCGCTGTGCATCCCGGCCCATCCGTATCGTTCGCATGTCCGGGACGGCCTCGGAGACGACCTCTTTCTTTGGCAGGATTGGGGGGCCGTGGAGACCCACAACGGCCTCAACACCCTCGAAGACGACGAAAAGGCCCTTCGTGCCGCCCGAATCCTGGGGCTCCCCCAGGTGGGAGGAAGCGACTGCCATCGGCTGGAGCAGGTGGGCCGGTGCCTGACCGGTTTTGAGCGGCCGCCACGAGACCTCTGGGAGCTGATGGAGGAGATCCGCTCCGGCCGATGTCGTGCCCTGAGAAACCAAATTGTCTCCTGATCCTGGAGATTCACTCCACCAAAGGTTTCAGACATACCATCGAACAAAGCGATCCAGAGGCTCCCGCGGCGTCCGGAACCGGTCGAGAGGGGAGGTCTCGTCTCGGAAACCCACGGCCACCCCCAGGACCACCTCCTTCTCCTCCGGGATGTTCAGGAATTCCTTGATCTCATCCGCATAGGAGGTCACCAATCCCACGGGACAGGTGGCCAGCCCCAGATCCTCCGCGGCCAAAAGGAGGTATCCCAGAAAGATCCCCAAACAGAGAAGGCGCTGGGACGAAAATGCCCCGTCCATGCCCAGGATAAGGGCGACGGGAGCCCCGTAGAACCGGCAGCTCCCTTCCTCCACAAAGGCGTTCACGTCCATCTCCTGCTGGGAGAGGAGCTCCGCCAGCGGCGCAAAGGAGGCCCGACGCCTCTGCTGAAAGACCTCCGGGAGAGGCCGCCGGGATCCGGGGGAGCAGGAGACGGCCCGCTCGCTGCGTGCCTGGAGCAACCTTCTGCGGAGCCTCTCCAACTCCCTTCCCATCACCACCGTGATCTCCCAGGGTTGCAGGTTCAGGGCGGATGGAGCCCTCCCGGCCCGGCGCAAAAGCTCCTCCACCGTGGCCGGATCCACGGGATCGTCTCGAAACGCCCGACAGCTTCGCCGTTGCAGTATGGCCTGAAGCAACTCCATGGGATTCTCCCTTGCCTCCTAGTCTATCTGGTCCTTTGGGTCCGTTTCGTTCGTTTCGTTTATCTCGTCCATTTCGTCCATTTCGTCATTTGGTCTGTCTCGTCTATCTCGTCGATTTGGTCTTGGTTGGGTAGGGGAGGCTATTTCGTCTATCTGGTTGATTTCGTCCATCTCGTTGATTTGGTCTATTTGGAAGGGGGGCGGTGAAGTTGCCC